>JBFWOB010000020.1:0-100402 GCA_050250755.1 Hyphomicrobiaceae bacterium | reverse complement strand
AGTGCATTGCCCCAATAGATGTGATTGTCGAACATCGCCGACAGCAGATTGTGCGCCGACGTGATGGCATGGAAATCACCTGTAAAATGCAGGTTGATGTCCTCCATCGGCACGACCTGCGCATAGCCGCCGCCAGCCGCTCCGCCTTTCATGCCGAAGCACGGCCCGAGCGATGGCTCTCTAAGGCAGATCGCAGCCTTCTTGCCGATGTGGTTGAGGCCGTCTCCGAGACCGACGGTCGTCGTCGTCTTGCCTTCGCCGGCCGGCGTCGGGTTGATTGCCGTCACCAGGATCAGTTTGCCGTCTGGTTTGCCTGCGAGCGATTTCAAGAACTCCGAAGTCACTTTCGCCTTGTCGTGGCCGAACGGAAGCAGGTGCTCGGACGGAATGTCGAGCCGCGCGCCTACGTCTTGGATCGGCTTCTTCTTTGCTTCGCGTGCGATCTCGATGTCTGACTTCACAGCCATTTGCGGCGCTCCTCGGGGTGAACGTCTGGGGCGTCGTCTCCGCCGAAGCGGCGACCTTGGACACGGGCGGATTGAAGCAGTCAATTTGGGATGTCCCGCCGGCGCAGCACCGAGATGCCCGCTGCGGGACGCAGTAGTGACGACAGCCTAGTCGGCTAGATAGTGGCTTGCCAAGATCAGGCCGGCTTAGGCGCTGCAGCCTCGAACTTGGCCCCGGCACCGATGCCGGCTGATTTGGCCCACTCGGCAGCCGCACCCTTCTTGCCGCCCGCAGGACGCACACGCTTGATGCGGATGCCGCCGTCCTTTGCCGCGATGACCATGCCGCCGTCGTCGATCGAGAGGATGGATCCCGGCTCGCCCGAGGCGCCCGGCATCTTCTGCGGCTCGAATAGATCGACCTTCACGCCACCCACGGTGCCCCAGGCTCCCGGCGCCGGATCGGTCGCACGAATGAGATTGTGCACCTCTTGCGCGGATTTCGACCAATCGATTTGCGCGAGATCCTTTTTGAACCAGCTCTCGTAGGAGCCGTCCGAAAGCCGTTGGTCGTGCTTCAGGATCACGCCGGCCTTCACGAGGTCCAGGCTCTCCATCATGGCGTCGACGCCCATCGGGAAAAGTTTCTTGAAATAGATATCACCGATGGTTTCGTCAGGCCCGATCTCGACTGACTTCTGGATCAGGATCGGTCCCTCGTCGAGGCCTTCGTTCGGCCAGAAGATGGTCAGGCCCGTGCGCGTCTTGCCCATCGCGATCGGCCAGTTGATCGATGATGGCCCCCGGTGTGCCGGCAGCAGTGACGGATGATACTGGAACGTGCCGAGCCGCGGCGCATCGAGCACGGGCTGCGGTATGAACAGCAGCACGTAGGCCATCAGGCAGATATCGGCGTCGAAACTCTTCATCAGCGACAGGGCCTCGGGCGTCTTCCAGCTTGTGGGCTGGTGGACGTCCAATCCCTTTTCCCGCGCGAATGCCTTGAGCGGATCCTCCGGGCGTCCTGGTTTATCCGGCGCGCAGCACACTGAAACGACGTTCTCACCACGTTCGAGAAGCTTTTCCAGAACCGCCTTGCCGAAGGCATCCTGACCGTGAACGACAATGCGCATGCGTCTTCCTCCATCGACGAGAGGCAACGTGTCTCCCTGCCCCTTCGCAGGAGAGGGGCCGGGTTGGGGATCGACGCGGCGGATGCCTTCGATGCTGGCGCGTTGGATGCCACCCCACCCCGTCCCCTTGCCCATCAAGGGCAAGCGGATGAGGACAAACTTGCCTCTAATGGCTGTGAACGTAACCGGTGAGGGGGCACTCGGTCGAGACCTACTCGGCCGCCTTCTTCTTCGGCTCTGTCGCGCCTGACGCCTTGAGCACGGCGATCTCGTCGGCCGAGTATCCGAGCACGCCGGTCAGAACTTCATCCGTGTGCTCGCCGAGCAGTGGCGAGCGTTCGACTTTGGCCGGGCTCGCCGAGAGCTTGATCGGATTGCCGACCGTGAGATAGGCGCCGCGCGTCGGATGTGGCACCTCGACGATCGTGCCCGTCGCCCGCAGCGCACCATCCTCAGCCAGCTCTTTCATGGAGAGGATCGGTCCGCAAGGGATGTCGTACTTGTTCAGGATCTCCATGGCCTCGAGCTTGTCGAGCGACTTCGTCCACGTCTCGATCCGATCGAAAATCTCATTGAGACGCGGTAGCCGAGCCTTCGGTGTCGCATAGTCGGGGTGATCCGCCCACTCGGGCTCGCCGATCACCTCGCAGATCTCGGCCCAGACCGGTGCCTGCGTGATGAAATAAATGTAGGCGTTGGGATCGGTCTCCCATCCCTTGCATTTCAGGATGCGGCCCGGCTGTCCGCCGCCAGAATCGTTACCAGCGCGCGGCGTTGCGTCTCCGAACGGAATGCCTTCGCCGTATTGGCTGTACTCGGTGAGTGGCCCATGCGCGAGCCGCTGCTGATCGCGGAGCTTGACGCGCGCGAGGTTCAGCACGCCGTCCTGCATGGCGCACGTAACGCGCTGTCCCTTGTCCGAATGCGTCCGGTGGAAGAGTGCCGTGACGATTCCGAGCGCCAGATGCAATCCTGTGCCGCTATCGCCGATCTGTGCGCCCGTGACGAGCGGCCGCCCGTCGCGGAAGCCCGTCGTCGACGCCGAACCACCCGTGCACTGGGCGATGTTCTCGTAGACCTTGCAGTCCTCATATGGCCCCGGGCCAAAGCCCTTGATCGATGCGTAGATCATGCGCGGATTGAGCTCTTGAATGCGCTCCCATGTGAGCCCCATCCGGTCCATGGCGCCCGGCGCGAAGTTCTCGACCAGCACGTCGCATGTCTTCACCAGGCGCTCAAGGATCTCCATCCCCTTCTTATTTTTGGTGTCGATCGTAATGGAGCGCTTGTTATGGTTCAGCATCGTGAAATAGAGGCTGTCCACATTGGGAATGTCCTGAAGCTGTCCGCGCGTAATGTCGCCGGTGCCGGGCCGCTCGACCTTGATCACATCGGCACCGAACCACGCAAGGAGTTGCGTGCACGTGGGACCGGATTGCACATGCGTGAAATCCAGAATTTTCACGCCTTTCAGAGCTTCGGACATGGTGGGCCTTCCGTTGTGTCAGTTTGTTGAGCGTTGGGCAGAGCCGCGTCTCAGGCTTTCTTCTTCGCCAGCGCGCTTTGCGGATTGAGATTGCCGATGCGGCCGGATTCTGTGCCGGACTTCTCGTCGATTACGGCGTTGATGAGCGTCGGCTTGCCGGACGCGAGCGCAGATTTGACGGCGCGCGAAAGGTCGTCAGGCGATGTGGCACAGACAGCTTCACCACCGAACGCCTGCGCGATCAGGTCGTAGCGCGCGCCTTTTACGAACGTAGTCCACGCAGGGTCGGATCCGCCGGAATTGACGTCGGTGCCGCGATAGATGCCGTTGTTGTTGAAGACGACAACGCACACCGGCAATTGGTACCGACACATTGTCTCGACCTCCATGCCGGAGAAACCGAAGGCACTATCGCCGACCACCGCGAGTACGGGCTTGTCGGTCTCGATGGATGCCGCGATGGCATAGCCCATCCCGACCCCCATCACACCCCACGTGCCAACGTCGAGACGCTTTCTCGGCTCGTAGATGTCGATGATGGAGCGTGCGAAATCGAGGGTGTTGGCGCCTTCGTTGACGAGAATTGTGTCGGGCTGCTCCGCAATGATCCGACGTAGCGCGCCGAGAGCGCCGTGATAGTCCATCGGCACATTGTTGTTCTGCAGGCGCGGTGCCATCTTCGCGATGTTGTCGTCGCACTTCTTGCGCACAGCACCGGTCCACTCGGCGGGTGCCTTCGCCCAGCCATTATCCATGAGCTTGAGCATGGCGCCCATGACCGAGGCAATATCTCCAACGACGGGCGCAGCGATCTCGACGTTCGAATCCATTTCCTTCGGATCTATGTCGACATGGATGAACTTCTGCATGCCTGCCGGAGCCCACGTCTTACCCTTGCCGTGCGACAGCAGCCAGTTGAGCCGCGCGCCGACCAGCATCACGACGTCCGCCTCCTTCAGCACCAGCGAACGCGCCGCGCCGGCCGACTGCGGATGTGTGTCCGGCAGCAAACCCTTCGCCATGCTCATCGGCAGATAAGGCGCGCCGCTCTTTTCGACGAACGCGCGAATATCGGCGTCGGCCTGCGCATAGGCTGCGCCCTTGCCGAGAATGATGAGCGGCTTCTTCGCCGACTTGAGCAGGTCGAGTGCGCGCGTGATCGACTCGGGCGCCGGGATATAGCGCGGTGCTGGGTCGATGACCTTGACCAGTGACTTTTGGCCGGCGTCCGCGTCGATCGTCTGTGCGAACAGCTTCGCCGGCAAATCCAGATAGACGCCCCCTGGCCGTCCTGAGCAGGCTGCACGAATGGCTCGGGCAATTCCAATCCCGATGTCCTGGGCATGCAGCACGCGATAGGCGGCCTTGCAGATCGGTTTCGCAACGGCGAGTTGATCCATCTCCTCGTAGTCGCCCTGCTGCAGATCGACAATCTCCCGCTCGGATGAGCCAGAAATCAAAATCATCGGAAAGCAGTTCGTCGTCGCGTGCGCGAGCGCGTTGAGACCATTAAGAAACCCCGGCGCCGATACCGTAAGGCACACGCCGGGCTTCTGCTTGAGGAAGCCGGCGATGCTTGCTGCGTAACCCGCATTCTGCTCGTGACGGAACGCAATCACGCGCATGCCGCGCGCCTGAGCCATCCGCCCAAGGTCAGTGACCGGAATGCCCGGCACGCCATAGATCGTCTCAATGCCATTGAGCTGGAGCGCGTCGAGGACGAGGTTGAAGCCGTCGGTCAGCGTCTCGGTCTGTGCCTCTGCGGACATCGTTGTTTCTCTCCCGTTTGCCTGATTCAGCGCCGCGTTCGTCACGCAGTCTGCTGTTTGTTGACGTACCGTTTAAGTGTCAATCGAGGTCGACGTGGCGTTCGACATGGTCGCGCAATTTCATGGTGTGCTCGCGCACGAGGCGTTCTGCCCGGTCAGCGTCGCGCGCGGCGAGCGCATCGACAATCTCAGTATGATCGACGATTGAGCGACGCGCGCGGTCTGCCTCGAAGATCGTGCGTTGCCGGATGGCGCGGACGTGAAGGAACAAACTGTCGGTAAGCTCGCCGAGCAGCGGATTGCCACCGAGGCCTATGATGGTCTGATGGAAACGGATGTTGGCGTCCGAATATTCGCCCGTATTAGCCGCCGCCTCGTCCCCTGAGAACACGATAAGCGTCCTGAGAGCCGCGATCTCCTTCTCGGTCGCGATGCTCGCGGCAAGCCGCGCCGCCATGCTCTCGAGGGCGGCCCACACCGTGATCATGTCGAGGATCTCGGCCCTCGTCTTGCGCACGATGAAGATGCCGCGCCGAGCGACGATCCTGACCAATCCCTCTTGCTCGAGCTGGGCGAGGGCTTCGCGCAAGGGAGTGCGAGAGATGCCGAAGCGCAGGGACAGGTCGCGCTCGTCAAGCCGAAGCTCCGCGTCCGCCGCATAGATGTTGAGGTCCATGATGGCCGCTTTAAGCGCCCTGTAGGCGCGCGCCTTGAGGCTAAGGCTTTCGGCGATAGGCTCGATCTGGAGGCTCGATTGAGAGGACATGAAATGCCATCCATCTTCTGGTATGTGGCATGCCATACACCAAACAATAATCGACAGGCAAGCGTCGAGGCGCGTTACCGGCGACCGATGTTGCTCCAGATCGCGATATCGAGACCGAGCGCAAGTCGCGCGACGGCGGTGTAGAGAGCGGCGCCCGTAATCAACGACGCGGCGCTCGCAGAGGCAGCGCCGACCAAGCCGAAATGCGGCACCAGCAAGAGATTGAGGGCAATATTTGCCCCGGCAACCACCACGGCAACGCAAGCCGCCGCCCGTTGCTGTCCGAGCATGTTGAGCAAAAGCTCGGATGGCCCAGCCGCCGCGCGACCGAGAAAGCCGAAAACCAGCACGAGCATCACAGGATAGCCGTCGGTGAACTGCGGCCCGAACAGCCACAGCAAAGGTTTACCGAGCAGCAGGATTGCCGCGGCCCCAGCGAGCGACGGCCAGAAGGTCCAGTTGACAGCCTCACGGATGACCTTGACGAGACCATCGCGATCGCCGCGGGCATTCAGCGCCGAGAAACGATTGGCCATGGCACTCCCCACCGCGTAGTGGACGAACATGACGAGGCTCATGGTCTTTGCGGCCGCGAAATAGACCGCGACGTCGCCCGGCCCCATCATTTGCGAAATGACCAGCACGTCCGTGGTCTGCAGCAGGATTTCCGAGAAAGTAATCGCGAGCAGCGGCAGCGATGTCGCGAGCCAGATGTGCAGCGTCCTTTCGGACGGTCCAGGCGCAACCTCAGTGGACAGGCGCCGGTTGATCAGCACGGTCTGGACGACCAGTGCGAGCCAGGTACCCGCGACTGCGGCACCGGCGGCGGTCACTGCAGACATCGGCCAGCCGAGTGCGTAGGCGACCACCATGGCTGAAAGTACGAATAGTGGTCGCAGAATGTAGGGCGGGACCAGTCCTTCCAGAAGCCAGGCGCGCCCTCTGCCGATTCCATCTTGTACGTCGCCCATGGCGATGAGCGGCACGCATGCCAGTGCAATCGTGGCCGGGAGTACATAGTGGCTCGACAGAAGCGCGCCCCAGAAATGGAGTGCCAATAGTCCGAGCATCGCCACGAGCGAGGCCACAGTGAATGGAACCAGGCGCCCCCAGAGCAGCAATCCCCGCAGGAGCGTGAAAGAGCCCCGCTCGCGGTATTCGGGCACAAGCCGCATCATCAGCGTCGGCAGCCCGAGATTCGACAGACCGCCGAGAACCAGAACCCACGTCCAGACGAAAACGTAGATGCCGTATTCGAAACCGCCCATCCATCGGGCGAGCACGACTTGCGAGAGATAGAGAATCCCGGCGCTGGCGACGCGGACCAGAAAGGCGATCAGCGCGTCGCGGCGCGAGCGATGATCGTCACGGCTCCCGCGGATGGCCTCGAGTGCCTTTCCCACGCGCGCGCTCGCCGCCAAGCAAAGGGCGCTCCAGGCGGTCGCGGGCTTTTCGGACGTGAGCATCAACTCGCCTCTCGAGCCAGCGCGCTTGGGGGAAATCCCAGAGAGCCAGCGGGCAATGATTTTCTTGCAGGGAGAGTCTCTGGTGCAGGCCCGTCCGGAGACAGTAGCAATCGCCAGTTAACGCTCTGTGCTCCGCGTTTTCTCGCGCTGTCGGATCGTCTCTGCAACTCCAGCCCAGGCCCAGGACCGCCCGGCATCGCCGCCAAGCGCGTGCTGGGTCGAGAAGAAATCCGCGACCTGCGCCGCGAAAGCCCCATGACGGCCTTCGAGTACACAGGCCATCTCTCCCACTTCGCGAGGCGTGGGGGTTGCATCCTCGTTGGACTGCCAATGCTGCGGCATGGATCAAACCTTGGATAGACTGGAGGTTTCGCACCGTTCGGGGTGGCAGTAGCAAGTTCGGCGCCAATTCGACGGGCCGCGTTTGGGATGCCCAGGTGGCGGCAACGCGGCATAGGGAAATGGTTATCGTTTCACGGCGATACGGCGCGTAGCTCCGGTGTCTCGATACGGTTCGTGTGGGCGCCGAAGCACGCTCTCCCAAGATCGCAGAGAGAAACGCCGGTCGCGGCAGACGTGCCCGTCGGCATCGGTTAATCTGCGTTGGATCTCGGGGATTAGCGGGACTGGGTGTTGTTCCCGCCAGAATATCCGGACCTTGCACGGAGGCAGTTGCAATGCAGCGTCGATCAAGCGTTCGGAAGGCGACGGCCTTCGCTGTACTCGTGTCCGCGATGTGCGTTGGCTTGAGTATTGCCGGTTATGCGCAAGTTGACCCCCGCGCGACCCCGCCTGAGAGGTCGGCGCCCAGCGATGCACAAACGCAGCCGCAAACAACCGGCCCGCAATCGCTTTCGCCAACCGATCGCAGGGACGGCTCCCGGACCGAACCGGATACGCAACTCGAGCCGCGATGGCAGCAGCCACATGGAGGGTGCCGCTATCGCGAGCAGGCGCTAGAGCTGATCGTGTAGGCAGGATCCGATACGGGTTTCGGTCTCGGTTACTGACGCGCCGGCTGCGCGGCGCTTTTGGCCGCTGGCGAAGCGGGCGTCGACGTCGCGGCCGACTTGCTGCCAGCAGCAGCGGCCTGCTTCCGCTCGACGGCCTTCTTAGCGGCAGTATTGGCTCGCGTGGTCGTGCCGTGCGGCTTGGGTTTCCGACGAGACACTTTTTTCACCGGCTTTCGACCGTTGCAATTCCACGCGACGACCGACTCACGAACGCTTTGCACGGGGCGTGCACCAGGGTCTATGGGCAGCATGTCGAGCGTCGGCGCGCCAAGCGCTGCCTTCCAGGCCGATGTTTCAAACCCATGATCCAGGAGGCTCGCCGCGCGCAGCGTGCGATCTTTCCCCGAAGGCTCCCCGAGCACGACGGCAATCAATCGCGTGCCATCGCGTGTCGCGCTGGCGACCACGTTGTATCCTGCATCGCAGATGAAGCCGGTCTTGAGCCCGTCCGCTCCTTCGAAGCTGCGCAGTAGGCCATTATGCGAGCGCAGTCGCAGTTTCCCCAATCTGAACTCGGACATGCCCCACAGGGCGTTATGCTCGGGGAATTCGCGCAGAACGGCGCGGGAGAGCGTGGCGAGATCGCGAGCGGTTGATACCTGTCCCGCCACCGGTAGGCCGTTCGCATTGACGAAAAGCGTGCGCGACATACCCAGCCTCTTGGCGGTGTCGTTCATGAGGCGCACGAAGTCTCCCTCGCTGCCTCCAATTTTCTCGGCGAGCATAATGGCAACGTCATTCGCCGATTTGATCACCAATGCGCGGATGGCAACATCGACGGTAATCTCGCTTCCGACCGGTAAGCCAATCTTGCTTGGCACTTGCACGTGCGCCAATTCGCTCATGACGACGGTATCGGTGAGCTTCAGGCGCCCCGTCTTCAAGGCATCGAACGTCAGATAAGCGGTCATGATCTTGGTGAGCGATGCCGGAAACCACTGATCGTCCTGGTGGTCCGCGTAGAGGACGCGTCCACTCTCGGCTTCAAGGAGAAGGACCGGACCGGCACGCGCGGGAGTGGATGTGGCAGCGAGAGCGCCGCAAAGTGCCAACAGAGCGGCCTTGATGGGCCTGGCGCGCGATATCATTGCTGAGTGGCTCCCCCGTGCTTTGCAAGCGAAGCGGACTGGGGACGAGGGCCGAGGCCGCACGCGTCGCCTGTCGAGTCGGCGCGCATCTAAAATCGATCGTCGCCCCAGTGCAAGCGGCGAAGTGTGGCGAAAGCCTCAGCCTTTGACGCGAACGCCGGCCGGATCGTAGAGCGGCCTCAGACTGGCCGATGCGCGATACCGACGCCCGGCCACCTCGATATCGTAACGGTGCGCGAGACAAGCCTCTGCGCTGCCCCTTGGATCAGCGCTCACGTACGCCAATCCGATCGCTGCACCAAGCGTGTGGCCGTAGCCGCCCGAGAGAATGTGCCCGACAATCCGCCCGTCCTGGAGGACGGGTTCGGTGTGGAAAAGCAGCGGCTCGGGATCGTCGAGCTTCAACTGAATGAGCCGTCGGCTCACACCCGCACTCCGTTTTGCGAGGACGGCCTCGCGCCCGATGAAGTGCCCGAAACGGCCCGGCGCCTTGCCCGTCTTGACGGCGAATCCGAGCCCGGCTTCGAGGACGTGATCCTCATCCGAAATGTCGTGTCCATAGTGACGGTAGGCCTTTTCGAGGCGCAGGCTATCCATCGCGAGTACGCCGGCGAGCCTGATGTCGAACGCCTCGCTCCTGGAAAGCAGCGTCTCCAGCACATGGGTCGCAAAGTCGGACGGGACATAAAGCTCGTATCCGAGTTCGCTGATCCGGTGCGCCCGCACGTGCGCCATCCCAAGCTCGATCGTACGCGCTGTGCTGAACGGAAACGTCGCATCGGAAATATCGTCGGGCGTCAGCGCCTGAAGTACGTCGCGCGCGTGGGGGCCCATCAACCCGAAACACGCTTCGCCGCTCGACACGTCGAGCACGACACACTGAGCGTCTTCCGGCATGTGCCGCGTCAGCCATGCGAGCTCACGCCGCACCGTGGCAACGCCGGTCACGACAAGGAATGACGTCTCCGAAAGACGCGTGACCGTGACGTCGGCCTCGACCCCACCGCGGTCGTTGAGCCACTGCGTGTAGATGATGCGGCCAGGCCCGACGGCAATGTCGTTCGCGCAGATCCGTTGCAACACAGCCTCCGCGTCGCGCCCTTCCACGCGGATCTTCCCGAACGGGCTCATGTCGAACAGGCCAACACGCTCACGAACGGCGCGATGCTCGGCGGCGACGTTGGCGAACCATCGCGGCCGGCCCCAGGTGTTGTGTGCTTCGGGCGAGACACCAAGCGCGTGTTCCTCAGGCGAGACGAACCAGTGCGGTCGCTCGTAGCCGGCCGTTTCGCCGAAGAAAGCGCTACGGCGCGCCATGATCTCGTGAACCGGCGAGCGCCGCACGCCACGCGACGTGGTGAACTGGCGATAGGGGAAATGATCGGCGTAGAGCAGGCCAAGCGTTTCTGAAACGCGGGGCACGATGAAGGCACGCGTGGCCTGAAAGGGGAAAGTCCGTCTGACGTCCACGTCCCAGAGATCGAACGGCGGCGCGCCGCCCACGATCCACTCGGCGAGAGCTTTTCCAGCGCCTCCGGCCGATTGGATACCAACCGAGTTGAAGCCGCAGGCGACGTAGAAGCCGGTCAGCTCCGGGGTCTCTCCCAGCAGATAACGATTGTCGTGCGTGAAGCTTTCCGGCCCGTTGAAGAATGTCCGGATGCCGAGACGCCCGAGCAGCGGCATGCGGCGCGTCGCCGTTTCGAGGATTGGCGCAAAGTGGTCGAGATCCGCCGGCAGCTCGTCGAAGCAGAAATCTCCGGGAATACCGTCCGTAGCCCACGGTTTTGCCCTCGGCTCGAACGCCCCCAGCATGATCTTTCCGGCGTCCTCCTTGTAGTACGCGCATTCGTCGGTCACGCGCAGCACGGGCAGGCCCTTCGGCACCTCGTCGCTCGGCTCGGAGACGACGTAGAAATGCTCGCAGGCCTGCAGCGGCAGGTGCACACCCGCCATTCGCCCGACCTCTCGTCCCCACATGCCGGCACAGTTGACCACCACCTCGGCAGCAACTGCGCCGTGGTCGGTGAGCACTCCTGTGACGCGCCCATTCGTCTGCGTGATGCCCGTAACCTTCACGTGTTCGCGGATGATGGCGCCTTGCTGCGTGGCGCCGCGCGCCATGGCCAGCGCCACATTGCCAGGATCCGCCTGCCCGTCGCGCGGAAGGAAGATCGCGCCGAGCACCCCCGTCATGTCGACGAGGGGATGGCGCCGGGAGGCTTCAACGACGGAAATCTCCTCGACGTCTACGCCGAACGCACGAGCCATCGACGCTCCGCGCCGTAGCTCTTCGAGCCGTTCCGTGGTCAATGCCAGCGACAGTGATCCAACGCTCTGGAAGCCTGTGGCGACGCCAGTCTCGGCTTCGAGGTTTCCGTAGAGCTCGGCGCCATAGCGCGCGAGCTTTGTCATATTCGCGGTTGCGCGAAGCTGCCCGATGAGACCCGCTGCATGCCACGTCGTGCCCGACGTGAGCTGCTTCCTCTCGAGCAGCAGCACATCGCGCCAGCCGAGCTTCGCCAGATGATACGCAACTGAGCACCCGACGACACCGCCACCGATGACGACCACGCGCGCCGATCGCGGTAAATCAATCGTCATGGAGAGCCCTCACGTTCACCGCAAATGCCGATGAACCACCCTATGCGCCACATGATGATCATGTACAGCGAGGCGGCTTAGCGGGGCGCCAACAGAATAAAAAGGGCTCCGGCGCAAGGGCATGTCTTGCCTCGCGCCGGAGCCTTGATGTGTCCGCCTCCGCTTCGGCGCGCGCGTCAGGCGGCCCTGACGCGCATCGGCTCGGCCTTGACGCCGTCATAGGTGGCGCTGATCAGACCCTCCTCGACCGCCTTGATCTGCTGGGCGAGGAACCGCGAGTAAATTCGCACATGCGGCAGCCCGCCGCCAACGAACCAGAGGCCCGGCTGCGCGGTGCGCCGCCACATGTTGATCAGCTCGCCGCGCTCGTCGAAGTCCCATACTTGGCCAATGCGATCGGCGATCTCGTCGCCCATGAAATGGCGGGCGACATCCTGTTGATTCTTGTAGCCGGTAGCCGCGACGATCACGTCGGCTTCGATCGTCCGCCCATCCTTCATGAGGAAGCCGTTCGGAACGACACGATCGATGTCGCGATGTTGCGCGATGCTGATCTTCCCATCGACGATCAGATCCGAGCAGCCCACATTGAAGTAATAGCCGCCGCCGCGCGTCAGGTATTTCATTTGGAAGCCGGCATCCTCCGGCCCGCCATTGTCGAGAACGAAGCCTCGGGCCGCGAGCCCCTCGTGCAGCTTCTGGTCCGCCTGATTACAGAGTTGGGCCGTGAGTTTGTAGCCTTTGAGCAGGACCGGGAACGGCGAAGCAGTGGCGATCAGGTCGCATTCCTCGGTGGAAAGGCCCTCCTGATACAGTTCGTAGACGCGCTGTGCCTCCTTGAGGCTGACGATGAGTGTCGGGTTGCGCTGCACCATCGTGGTATCGGCACCGCTGATGCACAGGTCGTGCGCAACGTCGTGGCCGCTGTTCCCGGTTCCGAGAACGACCGCCTTCTTACCTTTCCATGCCTTGCCGTTATTGTACTGCGACGAGTGCATGATCTCGCCTGCGAACGTCTCGATGCCGGGCATCTTCGGCATGATTGGGATGGCGCTGACGCCGGTGGCGAACACCACGTGCCGCGGCCGTAGAATGCGTTCCGTTCCGTCCTCCCGCTTGACCGTGAGGGTCCAGCGCCCGGCCTTGTCATCGTAGGAGCCCTTCGTGAACTCGGTGGAGTTCCAGATGTTGATCTCCATCGTGTCCGCGTAAAATTCCAGCCAGTTCGCGATTTTGTCGCGCGGAATGTAAACCGGATAGTTCGGCGGGAACGGCATGTACGGCAGGTGGTCGACATACACTTCGTTGTGCAGCGTCAGGTTGTGATAGCGCTTGCGCCACGCATCGCCCACGCGCTCGTGCCGGTCGATGACCAAGGTATCGACGCCGAGGATGTTGAGGCATGCCGCGATGCCGAGCCCGGACTGGCTGCCGCCGACTACGACGACGGCAGGCTCGCGGTCCTCATAGGCCATCGCCTTCTTGCGATGGTCCATCCAGTTTTCGCCGCCGAAGCCACCGGACCATTCCTCGCCCCGTGGACGGCGCGGGCCGATGCGCTGCTCATGCCCCTTGATGTCGTCGAGGGTGGTCAAGAACACCCAGGCCTTGAGACTGCCGGCCGCGTCCGCGATCAGCCGCACGATGCCGCTGCCCCGCCCGCTGGCAGTCTCGAAGGCGATCATGGACTCGATGGTTTCGACTCCGGCGCGTTTGACGACGCGCGGCGGCGTACGGTCTTCCGCTAGGCGGAAGCGGCTGGGCTTGACCTTTGGCAAGCGCTCGGCAAATGCCGCCTCGATGTTTTGACGCCCGCTAACCGTGTCAATGTGCCAGGTGAAGGCGACAAGATCGCGCCAGTGGCTGTCGTCGGCGAACAGGTTCGCTGCCGCTTTGGCGTCAGTGGAACGTACGGCGGTCTCGAAGGCCTCGAGCCATTGGATCGTCGCGACTTTGGGGTCGATGCTTTTCAATGTGGCTTGGCTCATCACGGATTCGTGACCTCTCGATTACAGTTCCATGGCTCGCCGGCCAGCGGATCTGGTCGGCCGTCCACCGGCCGCTCGGATGCGCGAAAGCGCGCGCAAATGGCGCATCTATGACGACATAATTGAAAAATACGGACGTTGTCCGGACAAAGCAAGGTGCCGACGGTGCGACTTGAGGACTATGCCGCCATCAATCTTACCAGGGCCGACGCCGCCTGCATCTCTCGCCATCGGCGCTCTCGACGCGCCAAAGCCTCGGTGTCCTCGCCCCATTCCGCAATCTGCCAGTCTTCGTCGACGTGTGCGGCTTCCCACGCGGCCTCTGGGGTGAGGTGTCCGCCGATGACGGCCAGTCCGAGCAGCGCTGATCCCATCAGCGTCGTCATGACATGCAACGCCGTGAGGCGGAGCGGGTCCAGCGGGGCAACGGCATCGGCAACGCGTTGGCCGGCCTCCTCCGGCTGCGCAACCGGCATCAGGCCGTTCGCGACAGTGAAGGAGGCCTTGTGATGCTTGGCGGCCCAGGCGAGCACAGGATCCCATAGCGCGCGCTGGCGGGCCGCGAGGCCGTCGGGATAGTCGGCGCGATAGCACAGCAGGTCGCTGCCGGCATACTTGACGACGTCGGCGGCCACATCGGCCATACGGGCCTCGACCCCATCGATCGCAGTGTTGACGAGACGGGTCAGCGGCATGGTCGCGGGATCGATTACCTTTTGCTGGATGTCCCACTCGGTCGCGACAGCCTCGGCGAGCGCTTTGCTGGGAAGCCGTAGCGCCCGCTTGCCGGGTGTGCGGGCAATGCGGCCATCAAGGAGGATCGTGTGCCCGCCATCGGCGGATGGGCCAACGCCGACCGTCGTATAGAAACGCCGCGGCAACGGTCGCGCTACCGCCTCGCGTCCGGGGCGCGCGGGTTTTGGCTGTCCATTGCCGTCGTTGCTCATGTGGTCTCCGTGGCGCCCGCCGCCTGCTCCGCCAGACGCTGCCTGATAGCACGGACCAGTTCATCGCCGTGATCGATGACGCAATGCGCACCCGCCGACAAAAGCAGGTCCGGGCGATGATAACCCCAAGACACACCCAATGCACCGACCGATGCGCTCCGCGCCATGGCCATGTCGAACGACGTATCGCCAACCATCACTGCCGCGTCGACACCGACTCCGGCCTCGGCCAAGGCCGCCATGATCATCGAGGGGTGCGGCTTGGACGGATGGTCGTCCGCCGTCTGGATGGTAAGGAACGTCCCATGCCACCCCTCCCGCTCGATGAGGCGTGCGACACCTCTACGTGACTTTCCGGTGGCTATGCCGAGAAGGACATCGCCTTGCTCGATCAGCGTCGAAATCGCCTCGCGTACACCTGGATAAAGCGGCTCATCCAGGCGTTGCAGCCGCCCTTCCGCATGCGCGGAGCGATAATGGTCTGCGAGCGAGCGTCGTAGCTCGGGCGTTTCCTCCGGTGCGAGCACAGCGAACGCTTCCGTAAGCGACAGCCCGACGACGCTTAGAACTTTGTGGGTCGGAGGGCCGGCGAGGCCGTGACTGGCAAAGGCATGGCTCATCGCAGCGGTGATATTGTGCTGGCTGTCGATGAGGGTTCCATCGCAATCGAATATCACGAGCTTCATTCAAACCGCCTCATCGCCGGATGTACCCTCGGCGCTGGCCGACGGACCTCAATGCTCTCAACGGCGCTGCAGCACCGCGTAGCAACTATAACCGCGATAAAGCCGTTGGAAGCTGAACGTCAAGCCATGGCGGTGGGCAAGTTCGCCGAGCACGCCCTCCATGTCCTGGCGGGGAGAGACGCGAAACCGGGCGAGCCACGCGCAAAGCGCCCTCTTCATCGGAGGGGGCAATCCCTCGCAATCTCCGAAATCCACCACGTGCAGCCGCCCTTCAGCGGCCAATAGCCCAGCGGCGCGTTCGAGGGCAGCCTGCCAGGGCGGCATCATCGACATCGAATAGGAAAAGAAAACGCGATCGAAGCGCTCCTGTCTCAACAGAGCCTTCGCGTTGAAGTCGGTCGCATCGCCATGTGCGAGCCGGACGCGGTCGGCAAGCCCACGCCGCACGAGCGAGGAACCGGCCGTCTCCAGCATCATGAATGAGAGGTCGACCCCATAATATTGCGCTTCAGGGTAACGACGCACCGCACGGATGAGGTTCAACGCGGTACCACAGCCGATCTCAAGCACGGTGCCGCCGGCTGGTGGGACCAGATCTTCGATCAGTCGTTTTCGGCCGAGTAGATAGTACTCACGCGTCACGTCATAGACATGCCGCTGATACCGGTAGTTCTGCTCCAGATGCTCGGCGTGGCTTTGAGAGGTCATCGCCAACTCACTCGGGCTTGAGAACGTAGAGGTGGAAGGCGCCATAGATGGCCGAACGGTCCTGCGCCGACAGTTTCTGCGACACGTCCGCTTCATAGATCCACCGCCCGAGGGTCGCGTCGGGAACGCGCCCGGGCAGGATCGTCTCTAAGCCGGCCGTCCTGAAGATCACCCGCGATCCAGGTCGTGCCGTGCGGGTGATCTCGCTCCACAGCTCGGTCAGCGTGGCGTCGTCCATCCAATCCTGCGCATCGAGCAGCACATATCGGTCGAGTGATTGGTTCGGCTGACGTTTCAGCAAGCCCGTGAACGAAATATGGTGGACCTCGACACGCCTCGCTCTGTCGCGGATCAATGGAAAGTTTTGCGGTTCCAGATAAGGCGGCAGCGAAGCACCGGCATCCCGCGAGTACCCTCGCCCGAACGCCTGCCATGCGAAATAATTGTCGTTAAGATCGAAATCGCAGGCGAGCTTGCGCAGTCTTTGCTCGACCACCTCGGCCATGTGCGGAGCGTTCCCGAGCAGGGCCTTGTACTGCGCGGGTGGTATGCCCAGCCCATAAAGCGAGGTCTCGCTGCCAAGAATTTTGCGCACCAGCGTGCGTTGGAACAATGGCGCGAGCTCAACCTCGTAGAGGCGCACCTGCTCGTCGCGCGTTCTGGCTGTCTGCATCACTCGTGGATCCTTGCTATAAAGGCGGGCAACGCGATGCGCGATGGCAATGCAGATGCCGAGAAGGCCGGTCTTGTAGAAACCTCGCGCGAAGGCCGTGATGCGTCGCCGGCCAAGCTTGTCGAGCCCGTCCCAGTAGGCGCGGGAGGCCTTGTCGAGGCGCGGCGCCAGATAGCGATCGTAAAGATCCACGATGGCCGGATCGTCGGCATGGACGAACATCCGGCGGAAGGCGTCCGCGTCCGGCAAATGCTCCGCCGCAGCGAGCTTCATCCGGTTCAGCGCGATGTGCGCGTGATTGAGGTCGACAACGAGGATCCGCTCGGGGTTGGCGATCAGGTAGCTCATCATATTGCAGCCGCCCGAGCCGATGGTCACGATGCGTGACGCAGGCGTAATCGCCAGGGCCTCGAGATCGACGCGCGGATCTTCCCAGATCTGAGGGTAGACGAGCTCGCTGAATGCAAAGGTAAAGAGACGCTCGAGAGCACCTTGTCGCGAAAGGGGGCGGCTCTTGTGCACCGCTTCGCCGAGAAGCCCGGCGGCGTCATGCTCGGCACGGTGCAATCCGATTACCATGCGGTTTTCCTTCCAGGGGTGGGGCCGCCACGCGCCGTGGCGGTAGGCACATATGCGCAAGCGATCAGCGCTAGCTTCGTAGGCGGCTCCGGTTCAGGCAGGAGCTGGAGCGGACGGCAGCAAATCCTGTGTTCGCTGGCGCATGGGCACGAGCCACCGAACGATCTGCAAATCCCCTTCGCGCGTCTCGACGAGCGCGGTGCAGCTCTCGACCCAATCGCCACAGTTCAGATAGTGAACGCCGTCGATCATACGATCCGCGGCATGGTGAATATGCCCACAGATGATCCCATCGACGTTGCGGCGCCGCGCTTCGGAGGCGACTGCCTCTTCGAAGGCACCGATGAAGCTCACAGCCGACTTGACCCTATATTTGAGGTAGGCCGAGAGCGACCAGAAGCCCAGGCCGATGCGCCGGCGAATCCAATTCAGCGGCGCATTGGTCCACAGCGCCAGCTCGTAGCCGCGGTCTCCAAGGAAAGCGAGCCACTTGGCCGTCCTCACCACCACGTCGAACTCGTCGCCGTGCATGACCGCATAGCGGTGCCCCTTAAGGGTGACATGGATGGCCGAATGCTCCAGCCGGATGCCGCCGAAGTGCATGCCGCAATAGTCGCGCAAGCTCTCGTCGTGGTTGCCTGGGATGAAGACGATCTCCGCGCCTTTGCGCACTTTCCGCAACAGCTTCTGCACGACGTCGTTATGCGTCTGCGGCCAGTGAGGCCCGCGCCGTACTTTCCAGAAATCCACGATATCGCCGACGAGATAGATCACGTCGGCTTCCAGATAGCGTAGGAAATCGAGCAGAGCGCCGGCCTGTGCGCCTCGCGTGCCGAGGTGGACATCTGAGATGAAAACGGCGCGGACATTGCCCCCGCCGGGAAGGTTGTTCGGTAAGAAAGCGTTCGGCGAGATATCCTGCATGCCGCTGCTCCTAGAGCGGTTCGGTTGCAGTCTCGTGACACGCGTGAACTACTCTTTGGAGAAGTGCGCTGGATCGAGTCCCAACAGGTCCCAGGTCGCGAGCATGTGCTCCGGCAACGGTGCCGTCACATCGATTTTGGGCGCGCCTGGACGTGGATGCGGAATGACCAGGCGGCGCGCATGAAGGTGCAGGCGCGCCTCCATATTTTCGGCCGGCAACGGTCGGCCGTCGTCGTATTTGTTGTCGCCGATGATGGGATGGTTGATCAGCGCCATATGCGCGCGAAGTTGATGTTGCCGGCCGGTTACGGGCTTCAGCGAAACCCATGCCGCCTTCTGTCCCACGCGATCGATCACGCTGTAATGCGTGGTCGCGTGCATGGCTTGATCCTGCTCGCCGGCCTCCGCCTTGCGCACCCGGTCTCCGTCCGGGCCGGCAGCCTTGACGAGCGCCGCCTCGATCCGCCCCTGCGGCGGGCGCGGAACGCCATGCACCAAGGCCCAATAGGTCTTCGCAGCGCTGCGCGTTTGAAACGTCCGTCCAAGCTTTGCGGCGGCGTCCCGCGTCTTCGCGACCAGCAGCACGCCCGTCGTATCGCGATCAAGCCGATGCACAAGACGCGGCCTGTCTCCGAAGCGATCGGCCATGCCGGCCAGAATGCCGTCGATATGCCGCTTCGTGCCGGTGCCGCCCTGCACGGCGATGCCGAACGGTTTGTTGAGGACGAAGACGTCGTCATCCTCGAAAAGGATCAGACTTTCGATGAATGTACGATCCGCTTTGGAAAGACCCATCGGTGGCTTCGGCGACGGAGCGGGGCCGGCTTTATTCTGGGCAGGTTCACGAATGATATTGGGAACGCGGATTTCCTGCCCAGCTTCGACGCGATGGCCAGCTTCGACGCGCCGCGAATCGAGTCTTATCTGTCCCGTTCGGAGCAGCTTCTGCAGATAGCTGTGACCAACGGTCGGGAAGTGCAACTTGAACCAGCGGTCGAGGCGCAACCCCGCGTCTCGCTGGGCGACTACGATGGTTTCGACGCGGACGTTCATTTGAGGCTCCGCACGGCGGCAAGTCCCCCGACCAGCGCGACGACGGAAAGGATGACAGAGGCCGCGACATAGAAGATGGCAAGCGCCGACTGGCGCCGATCGAATAGCTCAAAGGCATCGAGCGAAAACGCCGAGAACGTCGTGAAGCCTCCGAGAACGCCGGTGGCCAGAAACGTCCGCAACAGCGCCGAACCCCCGAGCAGGGACGTGGACGCCTCGACGACGGCGCCCATTAGGAACGAGCCGACGATGTTGACGGTGATTGTCGCCCACGGAAACGCCGGTCCCAACCAAGGCATTAGGGCGAGATAGACGAGGTAGCGCGCGCCCGATCCGAGCGCACCTCCAACCATGGCGGCGAGAAAGAGCTGCATGAGCGGCGATCCAATCTGTTCCCGCGCTTCTACAGGTGTCCCGACCTGCGCCGCAAGTGCGGTGGTAAACGCCTCGTGAAGGCCACCTAGTGTCAGCTGCAACTATTCGTGGGGGACGACCGCGACAAGGTGCTTGCGGTCGAGGCTCATCAAGGTCCTAAGGCGGACCAGACGCGACGCCAGAGTGACGCCCGAAGCTCGACGACCCGTATCCGTAGAGCGCTGCTGCCCGTTTAGCTCGTGGGCTTGTCAAGCTTGCGCGTGAGGTTTTCGAACTCGCGGCGAAGCTCCTCATTGCGGAAAATCTGTTCGAACGTCGGCGCTTCGAGCTTTTGGATCGCCTCGAACGAGGTCGAGCTGTCTTTCATGAGCTGCCGAAGCTGGTAGCTCGCCTCAACCGTCTCATAGGTATTGTCGGCTATTTTCAGATCATGCGCGGCGCGCTGGCGCGCCCGCGCGACCTGTTCGCGCTGCTGGATGAGATAGCGGCGATAACCCTTCGCGGCTTCATCGGCGAGCCTTTGGCTTTCCCGGTTGGCTTCGAGCGCGCGGCGCTGGTCGGCACGGTTCTCGGCATGCAGCAGTTCGGCAGTCCGTTTCCGCGCCGCCGCGATGTCCTTGGCGATCGCATCGAGTTTCGGCAGATACTGCTCGTCGATTTTGCCAACGGTCGCGTCTTGCGCGTGGACGACCATCGCGAACAATGCCGCGTGCATGGCGAAATATCTGCGGGCCGCCGAGATGTTCTCGCCGGATTCCGCCATCAGCTTGGCGAGTTGCGCGTCGATTGCCTTGGCGGAATTGAACACCGCAACCAGCCGAACCAGATCACCGGAGAGCACGCCGTCGAGCAGCAGATCCACCTGCTCGCGCGTCATCTGGATGCCGGACTTGACCAGCCCCTCGTAGACCTCACCCTTCGCCTTGTCGATTTCGCTTCGGTTCGCGGCGATGCGTTTCTGCGTGTCCTCGATGTCGTTCGTCAGGCTGTCGATCGTATCGGTCACATAACCCGGCATGAAGCCGTCTTTCGGCGCAACGAGCTTTTTCTCGCGCAGCCTGACGATGCGGTCGTCCAGATCGCGGATGTTGTTTTTCAGCGTTTCGATGCGCTTCTGAACCTCGACCACGGGCACATCGGTGACGACGCTCAGTGTCGAGTCGAGCAGGTTCTTTATCTTTGCTTCGCGGTCCTCACGCGTCTCGGTCCAGATCGGAGGCACCATGAACTCGTCGCGCGACGGAAGCTTCTTGGCTTCCCCGCGATTGCGCGCCGTATCCTGTAGGATCGAGTCGATGGCGCGCATGAGACGCTGCGCTTGGTCGTACGCTGGATCGCCGGCGCGTGGATCCGTGGGTGGAACTGGCTCAAGTGCCGGCACGGCCGGTTTGCCCGGAACGGATCGGCCGGCTGGTGGCGGTGCGGGTTGACGGGCCAGCATATCCGAAATGGCGTCGCGCTGAGCGGCCTGCGACCATACCGGAACTGATCCGGCGCAGAGGGCTGCCGAAAGGACAACCGCCAGACCTGCCGAACTCCGAACCCGTGACATGCCGCAATCCTCCCTCGATCATCAATCAGTTGGGACACGATTTCGGCGAATCAATGGTTACTGCGCAATTTTGGCTAACAATGTTCATAGCCAACGCCGAACGTGGGCCTTGTAGTCAAGGTACGACGAACCGAAGCGGCGCTCGAGATAGGCCTCTTCGCGTTCGATCGCGAGCCGTCGCACGGCAAAACCGAATATCGGCGCAACCAGCACGAGCCATAGGCGATTGAAGCTGATCCCGGCGCCGACCAGCGCGAGGATCTCGCCGAGGTAGATTGGGTTCCGCGAGAATGCGAAAGGCCCCGTCGCCATCAAGGCGTTGGAGCCCCGGTCAGGACGAATGGCGGTCGCGTGCTGGCGAAACTGGAGCATGGCCCATACCACCAGCACGACGCCCGCCAGCATCAGGAGGAAGCCGACGAAACGCAGGATGTCGGTCTCGGCAAACGGAAACGGCAGACGTAGCCGAAGCCAATCCATCAGGAGGGCGAACAGGATCGCAGCCAAAAGCAGCACCGGCGGCCATGGAAATGCACTCGGGCGATCCGCGGTGGAATCGGGTCGCTTGCTGTCCAGTTCGGTCAACACCAACTCCCGCCATAGGCATCGCCTGGGCTCGCGTTGATCCCAGCCACGTTGCTAGTACGCGCTGCTGATATTAGGGCAAAGCCTCACCTTGCCGCCAACCCTCAAGCGTGGCACGAACGACGATAAAAGCCGCCGAGGAGCGCTGCATCCATGTCTATCCCGAACGAATACCCGACCCTCAACTTTGGCCTCGGCGAGACGGCGGACCAGCTGCGGCAGACCGTCCGCGCCTTTTCCGTAAAAGAGGTGGCACCTATTGCCGCCGAGATCGACAAGACAGACCGCTTTCCGCGCGAGCTCTGGCCGAAAATGGGCGAGTTGGGTCTGCATGGCATCACCGTCGAAGAGGAATACGGCGGCGCGGGCCTCGGCTATCTCGAGCACTGTGTGACGGTCGAAGAGCTTTCGCGTGCGTCCGCCGCGGTAGGGCTCTCATACGGCGCGCACTCGAATTTGTGCATCAATCAGATCCGCCGCAACGGAAATGAGGATCAGAAGCGCCGCTATCTGCCGAAGCTCATCTCCGGCGAGGACGTCGGCTCACTCGCTATGAGTGAGGCGGGGGCCGGATCCGACGTCGTGTCGATGAAGCTGCGTGCTGAGAAGAAGGGCGATCGCTACATCCTGAACGGCACCAAGATGTGGATCACCAATAGCCCCGACGCGCAGGTGATCGTGGTCTACGCCAAGACCGATCCGGAGGCCGGCTCGCGCGGCATCACGGCTTTCATCGTCGAGACGTCGTTCAAGGGCTTCAAGGTGGCCCAAAAGCTCGACAAGCTGGGCATGCGCGGTTCATCCACGGGCGAGCTGGTGTTCGAGGATTGCGAGGTTCCCGCCGAAAACGTACTGGGTGATGTCGGCAAGGGCGTGCGTGTGCTGATGTCCGGTCTGGACTACGAGCGCAGCGTGCTTGCCGCCGGTCCAATCGGCATCATGCAGGCGGCTATGGATGTCGTCGTGCCGTATATTCATGAGCGAAAGCAATTCGGCCAGTCGATCGGCGAGTTCCAGCTCATCCAGGGCAAGGTCGCCGATATGTACACCGAGATGAACGCGGCCAAGGCCTACGTCTATGCCGTCGCTAAAGCGTGTGACCGCGGTGAGACGGCGCGGAAAGACGCGGCCGGCGCCATCCTGTTCGCCGCCGAGAAAGCCACGAAGATCGCCCTCGACGCCATTCAGATCCTGGGCGGCAACGGTTACATCAACGAGTACCCGACGGGCCGCCTCCTGCGCGATGCGAAGCTCTATGAGATCGGCGCCGGCACCAGCGAGATCCGCCGCATGCTCATCGGTCGCGAGCTCTTCGAAGAGACGAAGTAGCTGCAGATCATCACCGCAATACGCTCGTCCTGAGCAGGCGCGGGCCTGCGACGAGCTTGGGCGCATTGCGTATGGCCTCGGCGGCGATCTTCCGCTGGTGCTCTTTCTTTTCGCGTGCAATGTCCAGTTCGGCCGTGGCGAAGCAGCGGTCGATGTTGGCGCAGCGACGGCGCCCTGACGGATGCGTATCCGTTTCTGGCGCGTTCTCGAACGACCGGCACACTTGTGCGAGCCCTTTGTGATCGAGCCAGCCATCGCGAAGTCCGCGATTGACGGCCCAGCAATCCGCCTTCAGCTCGCTGCCGCCCACGCGATGATGCCCGCACTCATGGTGGAAGACGAATAGCTGCACTGTATTGCTGTAACGCCGGAGAAGCCTGGGGTTGAGCAGTAGCAACCGCTCGTCGACGGCGGCCGCTCCGAGATTCTCGAGCCTGCCATCGAGCCGTAATCGCACGCGGTCACAATGGACCTGCCGTCCGGCCAGTTGAAGAGCGCTGACATTGCGCTGCGCAGAGTCCTGCGCACGCGCGACACTCGCCGCTGCAACGCTCGCCCAGATGAGTGTTGCCGCGCACACAAATGCTCGCCACATTCCGGGGTGTCTCCTTCCACGACACGCCTTCCCCCGGGGCAAGCCATCTCGCGAAAGGGTCCGAATTGTGGCTGCGTGATGCGTCAATATTGTGCCTGCAACCGATCGTAAGTGGTCCGATTGCTACCTCGCCGCGGATGCGATTCGGACGGCGCGCCGGCACTTGCGCCACTCTCTCGGCGCCTCTACACCCAGAGAAGAGTTTCAGAAACCTGTCACGTTGAAGGAACGCCGCCCATGGCCGGACCGCTCACGCATATTCGCGTTCTCGACCTCACCCGCGTACTGGCGGGGCCGTGGTGCGCGCAGAACCTTGCCGATCTCGGCGCCGAGGTGATCAAGGTCGAGCGCCCGAAGAAGGGGGATGACAGCCGTGCCTTCGGACCGCCGTGGGCCAAAGACGCGAACGGCAATGACACCACCGAGGCCGGCTATTATCTCTGCGCCAACCGAGGCAAGAAATCGATCACTATCGACATCGCGAGCGAGGCCGGTGCGGCCCTGGTCAAGGAACTGGCGAAGTCGGCCGATGTGTTGCTCGAGAACTTCAAGGTCGGTGATCTTGCCTCGAAGGGCCTCGGTTACGAGGACATCAAAAAGATAAACCCGAAGATTATCTATTGCTCGATCACGGGTTTCGGCCAGACCGGCCCCTATGCGCCGAAGCCGGGCTATGACTTCATGATCCAGGGCATGGGCGGCTTCATGAGCGTCACCGGCGAACGCGATCACAAGCCAGGTGGTGGCCCTCAGCGCGCAGGCGTGCCGGTCGTCGACATCATGACGGGTATGTATTCGACCATTGCCGTCTGCGCGGCGATCGCCAACCGCGAGCGGTCCGGCAAGGGCCAGCATATCGACATGGCGTTGCTCGACACCCAGGTCGGGTTCCTCGCCAATCAGGGCGCGAATTTTCTCGTGACCGGCGAGCCGCCGGCACGGCTCGGCAATACCCATCCGAATATCGTGCCCTACCAGTCTGTACCGACCAGCGACGGCGCCATTATCCTGGCGTGCGGGAACGACAATCTGTTCAGCAAGCTTTGCGATCTTCTCGGGCAGCCATCGCTCAAAACGGACCCGCGTTTCTCGACCAACGCCGCGCGCGTGACCAATCGTGACGCCTTGGATCCCATTCTCGACGAGCTTATGCGCAAGCGGTCGACGGCCGAATGGGTCGAGGCGCTCGAGAAGGCGGGCGTACCATGTGGCCCGATCAACAATCTGAAAGAGGTGTTCGAGAATCCGCAGGTCGTGGCACGCGGGCTGAGGGTCGAAATCCCGCATCCGACGGCGGGCAAGGTGTCCCTCGTGCGCAGCCCGATGCGTTTCTCCGAGACGCCCGTCGAATATGAGACGCCGCCGCCCCTCCTCGGCCAGCATACCGATGAAGTCTTGCGCGACGTTCTCGGCAAGTCGGCTGACGAGATCGCGACGCTCAAGACGTCGGGCACGGTCTGAAACGCTGACGAAAGGGCGCCTTCCAACAGGCGCTCTTTCAATCGAACTGGCTCTCCGGCATTGAAAGCCCGTAGTGCTCACGCAATGTCGTGCCTGTGTACTCGCGGCGATAAAGCCCTCGGCGCTGCAGGATAGGCAGCACCTCCGCAACGAAAACGTCGAACATCCACGGTAGCACCGGCGGCATTAGGTTGAAGCCGTCGGCAGCGCCATCGCGGAACCAGTCCTCCATCAGATCGGCGACCTGTTCCGGTGTGCCCGCAAAGATGTAATGACCGCGCGCGCCTGCGAGGTAAGATAAGAGCTGCCGCAGCGTCGGCCGGTCGCGCCGTACGAGGCTGACGATCACTTCGGTACGGCTTCGCGCAGCCTCGACCGTGTCCGGGTCCGGGAAATCTTCGGGTGCAAGCGGCTTGTCGAGAGGTAGGTGCGAAAAATCGTGTCCGCCGAAGCGGCCCGACAGTCTCTGGCGCCCTACCTCCGGGTCGGTGAGATCATCGAGTTCGCTCCTCAGCCGCATCGCTTCGGCCTGTGTGCTCGCGATCATCGGGCTCAAGCCGGGCAGAATCAGAACTTGGTCCGGGTTGCGCCCGGCCGCCGCCGATCGCGACTTGATGTCGGCATAAAACTCCTGCGCCGTGCGCTTCTCCATGTGCGCCGTGAAGATCGCCTCCGCGTGTCGAGCGGCGAAACTGCGTCCGGTATCGGACGAGCCGGCCTGCACCAGGACGGGCCGGCCTTGCGGTGAGCGCGGCATATTCATGGGACCGGCGACGGCATGGAACGGCCCCTTGTGCTGAAGCGGCCGGATACGATCGGTGCGCGCGTAGAGTCCGGACGCGCGATCGTCCAGCACGGCATCGGCGGCCCAACTGTCCCAAAGTCCCTTCACGGCGCTCATATAGTCTTCGGCGCGCTCGTATCGTTCCCCGTGTGAGAGTTGCGGCGCTGCTCCATAATTCT
Organism: Hyphomicrobiaceae bacterium; assembly: GCA_050250755.1. GTDB lineage: Bacteria > Pseudomonadota > Alphaproteobacteria > Rhizobiales > Hyphomicrobiaceae. Next base: position 74,213 of record JBFWOB010000020.1, on the reverse strand, counting down.
GTGCCGCCGCGACGGCCCAGGAGGTGACGATGTTCCATGCAACCCGCCCGCCTGACATGTGGTCGAGCGAGGCATACTGGCGGGCGAGATTGAACGGCTCGGTATAGGTGGTCGATGCTGTCGCGATGAGGCCGATCCGGCGCGTCGAGACGGCAAGCGCGCCGAGGACGGTAATCGGCTCGAGCCACGTGCGCGGCGCCTGCGCCACGTCATTGGGCAGGTTCAACTGGTCGGCGAGAAAGATCGAGTCGAGGTGCGCGCGCTCGGCACGCTGCGCAAGATCCTGATAATAGGCGATGTCGGTCAATGCCAACCCCGAAGAGTGCGGATGCCGCCACGCCGCTTCGTGATGGCCGCGACTCTGAATGAAGAGATTGATCCGAAGCTGTCGCTGCATGTCTGTCTGCCCATCGTGGAATTGATGCGAAACCTAGAGCAGGTTTCCATATGACGGAAACGCCCTGTGAAAGTGCGGGAGCAGTCGCGAGAGCACGTGTCGAAAGTGGTGCGTCGCATCGCACGCCGTACGAATTGCCGAGAGGACGCGTGTCTAAGTTAACTCCAAGCTAGTCCGCCTTTTGCGATGGCTTTGTCTTCCGAGCGCTCGCGGCAGGCTGCGCTTTTGAGGCCGCTTCGAACATGCGCGCCATGGCCTCGGCGATGCGCACGCTGTCGAGATCATCTTTGTGGATGACGTCGATCGCTCCGGCCTTGATGAGCACACCCCGCCGCTGACGATCGACCTCTCCGCTGACGACGATAATCGGGCCCTCGTAGCCGCAGCGACGCAGAAACGGGATCGTTTGCGTGGCGTTGTCATTCGGCTTCAGATAGTCGTCCAGGAAGATCACCTCCGGCGCACGCTCGATCACCGCATCCAGAGCGCTACCCAGCGTCTTGGCACGGCGGACCTCGATCTCGTAGCCGAACATGATGTGCAGCGTCGCGCGAAGTCGGTCGGCGTCGAAATTCTCATCCTCGACAAGCAGGATGTCCGTGAGCGAGGGCCGTCCCATGCGCGTCTTCGTAATGTCGGCCTTCTTCGCCAGGAAATTGCCGCCGGTGGATTTTGCCATGCTCATTCTCACTGGGTCGTCTTCAATACGGTGGCTGATCGGATCAAGCCGGAAGGATGAGCGGCCATTCAACCTTGAATGTCGAGCCGCGGCCAATCGAGGGATTGGATTGCACTTCTATACTGCCGCCAAAGCGCTCGACGGTTTTCTTGACGAGGGCAAGCCCGATGCCTGCGCCATCCACCTCCTCGGTATCCGCGATCTGTCGAAAGGGAAGGAAAATGGCTTCGTGCCAGGCGGGATCGATGCCAGGTCCATCATCGCTGATTGAAAGCAGTAGCCGCTGGCCGTCAACTTCCGCGTCCACGATAATGCACCCATCCGCTCGGTCGTGATGCTTCACGGCATTCTCGATCAAATTACGCAGAACGATGTCGAGGGGCTCTACGACCGTTGTGATCAAGGGCCAATTACCCGATATGACGATGTTCTGCTGGCATCCCGCCGCGATCGACTCGACGATCTCGGTCACAAGGTCACCAGTTCGAACTTGCTCGGCGACATCTGATTTGCGCCCGACGCGCGCGTAGTCGAGAAGGCCGGTGAGCATCGCGCTCATGCGATGCGAAAGCGCCAGCGCCCGCCCAATTCCGCTAGATGCCGCCTCGACGTTGCCAGAAGAAAGCGCAGCTTTCGCATCCGTCGCCGCATATCTCACGCCCCGCAAGGGCGCCCGTAAGTCGTGCGAGATGACCGATGCAAATTCCTCGAGATCGCGATTGGCTGCTGCGAGCTCCTGATTGACCCGCTGCACGATGCGCGCCTGAGCTGCAACCTCGGCTTCGGCAATGGCCCTGGCGCGGACTTCCGCGGCGAGTCGGACTTCGATCTCGTCGAACGGCGCGGCACGCGAGATCAGCAATAGGTATCGTTGCTCAGCAACCACCCAGTAGACCGAAATGGTCATGCGCTCGCCGCGCGACGTCGCCCCTGGCGGAAGCACGTTGGCGAGGACCATCGGCTCGTCCTGGCGTCGAGCCTTGAGAAGTTTGAGCTCGTCTTCGAGGCCCAACAGCGCGTCGAGCGTAGCGGTCACGGGCGTGCCCACGGCCAGTGGGTTCATCAGCGGGCCGAACCTCTCACGTACACAGAGATCCGCATCGAGCCAGGCAATGCTCCACGCGCCGCGCTGAGCCAGAAACTGCACGGCCTCCACGATCGGCGCCGTCAGGACTCCGGCTCCGTCAGCCTTCGCGGCGGAGGATTGCATCGGACACCTGTCTGAATGCCGTAAGGACGTTGTGTGCCGTCATCGCACTGGTCCAGACCATGGGGTGACGAGTGGCGCGGAGCTTCTCCGGCAAGCGCGTCGCGTCGGGCTCACCAATCAGGTCGAGCTTGTTGACGACGAACGAGAACTGGCGACTTGGCATCGCCTCCATGAACCCGTCCGCTAATTCGGTCATGTGCTCGAGGGTAGTGTAGCGCAACACATCGCCAACGATCAGAGCACCGGAGGCACCTTTGCTGTACGTGTGCTTGAAGATGCTGAGGCCATAATTGCCGTCGAGATCCCACACCACGAGCTCAAGTGCCCGCCGGCTGCCGTCGCCGATACCATCTACCTCGTAGCGATAAAGGTCGACACCCATCGTTGCCCTGTAATCGCTCGGCAACTCGTCATGCACCAGCCGGCGGACGAGCGACGTCTTGCCCACCCCGATCTCGCCCAAGAGCAGCAGCTTCTTGGTGATCATGGCGCGCCGCCTTTCTCGCCGTCGAACGCGAGCTCGAACTCCACGCGGCGATTGGGACTTTCGACGCCGCTGCCTGCCGCGATAGGCGCGCTATTGAGACGCCCGATCGCAATCAAACGACCCTGCGGCACACCGCGCGCGACAAGGTCCGCGACGACTTTCTCGGCTCGCGCCTGCGACAAGGGCGAGTTCCGTGCTGCCGTGCCGACCTCGTCCGTGTATCCGACGACACGAAGCGTGGCTCCGCTCTCACGCACGAGGGTCGCCAGGTCCTTGAGCAAATTTCCGGTCGCGCTTGGATCGCGATACTGAGAGTCATTCGAGAAGAACACGGCGTGCGAGCGGACAAATGTCCCGAGCCGCTGGCGCGGTGTTGCGGGTTCCGGGCGCAGCTCACGAATGCGCTGCTCGAGAGCCGCGATGCGCGCCTCGGCTTGTTGGCGAAGCTCTGCCGTCCGCGCGGCAACGGATTCACTCATATCGTCGAGACGCTTCGTAATCGGCGCGACCGCATGGCGTTGCTCGAGCATGCCGATGAGGCCGCCAATGCGATCGCTGACGAGAGCCAGGGCGTCCGCACTTTCGGTTGCATCCTGAGGCGGTGTTTGAGGCGGCGAGGCATCCGATCCAGCGAGTTGGGCAAGCTTGCTGGCGGCCTCCGCGAGTTTGTCGAAGTCGCCTCGAAGACGGGCGGCCGGAGGACCTCCCTCTGCATCAGGCATCGGTCGACGAAGCCCTTCCAGCGCCATTTGAACGGCGCTGTCAGCGTCGGCGAGGGCCGCGCTATCGGAAGATCCTTGTATGCGACTGCGCGTAGCGGAGAGATCTGCAGCCAGTGCCGTGAGCTTGCGCTGCGCACGTTCCGCCGCGCGCCGGAAGCCTTCAGCGATGAGCCGCGCCTGCACATCCGACCTCGGCAGAACACCGATCGCATCCGATAACTCGGCGTCCGGCGAAATGTCCTTGAGTTGGCTCAGAACGAGGCGGTGTGTAGCCTCGTCGGGTGCGAGGCCAGCCACCCACATGCGTCGGCCGCCGCGCTCGACATGGGCGCGCACCGGAAACCCTTTCAAGGCAGGAATACCAGCGATCACGCCGTTCGCTCTGGTCTGCAAGGACTGTGTCACGAAGCCGACGTAGAAGTACCAGCCGGCGAAGGCGATGAGCGGCAGCCCGATCATCCAGAGAAGCACCTTGAGTGTCCTCGCGCCGTGAGCGCGCGAGACTTCGGCAGTCCGCTCTTGTGCAGCTTCCTCGATGCGCTCGGAGAAACCCGCAAGTAACGCGTTTCGGCTCGCGACCATCCCGACGTCGCGTCCGCCTGACGGGGCCTTGCGCTCGATCTCGGCATGGTCCGCGAGGACGCGGACAAGCTCTGCATCGAGATTTCGATCGATGCCAGCAGGCGCGCTCCCGACGCATTTTGCAGCCAGCAGGTAGTCCGGAGAGCCGCGCAGATAGATCCTGTGATCGTCGAGATCAATCGTCCGAAGGCTCTCCTTGGCGGCATCGAACGCCTCCTCGGCCAGCGCCGTGATGGCGGCAAGAAAACCGCTGACCAGCGTGTCGCGATTGTTGCCGCCGACGTCGTCCGGCGTTCCCGGGCGCCGCCAATGGTGGACGAGGCTGCCCGAGCCCCGTCGCACAAGATAAATCTCCTGCACTTCCAGGCGCTGCGTCGCACCGAGGGCAAGCTCTGCCATGCTGCGGCCAGACGTGAGACTTCGGATCCAGAGAAAGAAGCGATTGTGCGTGAGACCCGCCTCGAGGCGGCGGTTGATCTCCTGCATCATGTCTCGGATGGCGCTGGAGACGTACCGCGCAACCATCTCGCCCATGCGCGGGTACATGACCCCCGCGATCTGGTCCTGCATCTCGGCCGATTTCATCTCCACGCGTAGAGTCCGCAGCACCATGGGCGCCAGGGCATCGGACAATTCCCGGTGCCGCGTAACCTCGGCATCCCTCAGTGCGCCATCGAGGACTCTGGCTACGGCCTTCTGGAACCGCTCCTCGCTCCCCGCCCGCACGTCCATTTCGGCGAGCCGGCGATTGAGCGTATCGAGCTCACGCGCTTCTCGGTCGAACAGAAGCGCCTTGAGCTGGGAGACCGCCTCCTGTGGTGAGGTATCAGACATCTCCGCCTTCGTGATCGGCTATCCGGAGCAATCGAGGACGTGGGCCGGACGACATGCGGCTGGTGCGGGAGACCGGAGAAATCGCTTATTCGGTCCCGATACGGCGAACGCGATCTCCAAGCTCGGAGATGTTTTGCGCGAGTTGCTCCAACGACCGCTTACGGTCAGCCGTCACATCGCGCGAGAGCGTGTCGATGCTGGCCTGTAGCGCTTCGAGGCGCCGATGCATCTGCTGCTCGAGCTCCCGAACCCGCGCCTCGATCAATGCCACCCGCGCGTCGCTGTCTCTTTTGAACTCGCCGAACAGCAATTCGCGAATTTGCTGCATCTTATCGTCGAACGGTTCGACGCCAGCCGTTCCGTTACGCTTGTCGCTGTAGGGTGACGTACTCATAACACAAGTCCCAATCGTTCATTGGCGGCGCCGGATAACACGCGCCGCCCGGCCTCCCGAGTTTCGCCCGCATGATAGCGTGTTCAAGATCAAAAGAGAATTTCCGCCTGCAAGTACAGTTTTCGAGACTGAGGAAAGGGTGTTTACCTTTTTTCTAAAGGGATCTTTGAGCATAAAGAGGCGATGGCTCGCGCGGCCTCTGCTCGCTAGTCTTGAAAATCGCGTTCGGAAGGCCCGCGTGCTGGGATGATCGTTCGCGCCCGAGCTGATGCCGGTCAGGTGAGGCATTGCCAACCGCGCCCGTGGCTTTTAGCGTCTTGTGATAGGCGCACAAGAACGACGGAAACAGAGGAAGCCCATGTTCATTCGAACCGTCGAGCACGACACGTCGCTCGATCAATTTCGTTCCGAGGTCCGCGCATTCTGCGAGCGGGAGCTTCCCGAGGTTATAAAGCGCAAGCAGGCGACGGGGCAGCATCTCGAGAAGCAGGAATACGACGAGTGGCTGAAGCGCCTCGGCACCAAAGGCTGGCTGACGGGCAAGTGGCCCAAGGAGCATGGAGGATTGGGCTGGGCGCCGGCGCAGCATCTTGCCTTCCTGGAAGAGCTCGGTCGAGCTGGCGCTCCGCCTTTGCTGTCGTTTGGGCCGACGATGGCCGGGCCGGTCATCAATGCGTTCGGCACTGAAGAGCAGAAGAAGCAGCACATTCCCGGGATCATCAAGAATGACGTCTGGTGGTGCCAGGGCTACTCCGAGCCTGGAGCCGGTTCGGACCTCGCAAGCCTCAAGACACGCGCCGATCGGGATGGCGACCACTACGTCGTCAATGGCCAAAAGATCTGGACTTCGATGGCGCATTGGGCCGACTGGATTTTTGCCCTCGTCAGGACTGATCAGAAAGCCAAGAAGCAGGAAGGCATCTCGTTCCTGCTCATCGACATGAAGACGCCGGGCATCACAGTGCGTCCAATCATCGGCATCACGCTCGGTCACCATCTCAACGAGGTGTTCTTCGATAACGTCCGCGTGCCGATTGCCAACCGGATCGGCGAGGAGAATAAGGGCTGGACCTACGCGAAGTTCCTGCTCGCGAACGAGCGCGTCGGTAACGTCGATATCGCCAAGGTCGAGGCCAGCATCGAGCAGATCCGCGCGCTTGCCTCGCAAACCCGCGAGGGCGGCCAAAGCTTGGCCGAAGACCCGATGATGAAACGACGCATGGCGGAGCTCGAGGTCGGGCTCGCAACCGTCAAGGCGCTGATGTCCGATCAGCTCGCAGCCGCACGACAGGACGGCGCACCGTCACTGATGGGAGCTGCGGCGCTCAAGCTGCGCGGTACGGAACTACAGCAGGCCATTCTCCAGACCGGCATCGATGTGCTGGGCCGTCACGGAATGGTCTACCAGAGCGAAGCGCTTCACGCCGGTTGGAACGGCGAAGTGCTCGGGCCGGAATCTTCGGCAGACGTCATCTACGAGCACCTCTATCGCCGCGCGGCCACCATTTATGGCGGCTCGAGCGAAGTGCAGAAGAATATCATCGCCAAGGGCGCACTGGGACTCTGAGGACTGATACATGCCATCTCTCTCCAGCGAAGAGCGCCAGCAGCTCAACGACAGCCTGCAGGAGCTGCTCACCGACAAGTACTCGTTCGAGCACTGGAAGAAGCTCGCCCGCGCCCCGGGCGGCGAAGGTTTCGGAAGGGCCGAATGGAAGCAGTTTGCCGATATGGGCTGGCTCGGCATCTCCCTCCCCGAGGAAGCTGGCGGCTCCGCCGGTGGCATGACGGAGTTGGGTATCGTCATGGCGGGAGCAGGGCGCTTCATCCTGCTCGAGCCGCTGATCGGAACGGTCGTACTGGGCGCCGGTGCGATCGAGCTGGCCGGCAACGCAAAGCAACGAGAGCTATTGTCACAAATTGCGACGGGCGATCTGATCCTTGCATTCTGTCATAGCGAGCCCGGCGGCGGCTACGCGCGGGATTATGTGAAGACGATCGCGACCAAGGACGGCGCCGGCTACACCCTGAAGGGGGAGAAGACGTTCGCCCTCCATGCACACGCCGCTGATCTGCTCGTAGTCTCGGCGCGCATCGGCTCGGACACCGGCCCTCTCGGCCTGTTCCTGGTTCCGCGCACAGCACCCGGTGTCGCCGTGCTTCCAGCCCCCGCTCTCGACGGGCGTCAAGGAGCTGCGGTGCGGTTCGATGGCGTAAAGCTCGATGCCACCGCTCGCCTCGGCGACGGCGACAAGGATCTGACGCCAGTCGTGGATAAGCTCATCGACCGGGCTGTGATCGCCGCGTGTGCCGAAGCTGTTGGGGCGATGGCGGCCGTGACCGATCAGACGGTCGAATATCTGAAAACGCGTCAGCAGTTCGGTCAGCCGCTGTCGAAGTTCCAGGTGTTGCAGCATCGCCTCGTCGATATGAGCGTTTCGACCGAGGAGGCGCGGGCGATCGTTCATGCCGCGCTGCAAGCCCTCGACGATGACGCGCCGGATGCCCAGCGGATGGTCTGGATGGCGAAGGTCAAGACGGCCCAGTCGGCTCGCTTCGTCGGCGGTCAAGGCATCCAGCTTCACGGCGGCATGGGCATGACCGACGAACTGTCGATCGGCCATTATTATAAGAGGCTGACGATATGTGAGACGCTGTTCGGCGATGGCGAATGGTATCTCCGCCAATTGTCCGGCAATCAAAAAGCGGCCTGATCGAACGACATTGACGCTCGCGCCCAAGCGTCTCAAGACACATTCAAACACGGTAGCGCATCATCGGCGCTACCGTGTTTCGGTCACTGAGCGCCACCCGCGCGTTCGATCGTTGCCGGGCGCACCTCGAGGGCCTCGCCGACGGGCGAGATCTGAAGTCCTTTGACAGCTTTGGAATGAATGATCGGGCGCTTGGCCGAGGCCACGAATAGTGCCGCATGTTCCTCGGCGAGCAAGGCTGCGGCTTTCTCGAAGCCCTGTCGCCGCAGCTTCGGATCCGACAAGCCGCGAGCTTCCTTGATCAAGCGGTCGGCGTCCCGATTGCAATGCCAGCTCGCGTTTCCGGCGCCGAAGAGATCGCAATCGAACATCTCTCCGATCCAGTTGTTTGCATCGAGATAGCGCGTGCCCCGCCATAAAAACAGAATGTCATACATCTGCTTTTCATCGCGCATGCGGTTCGCGACGACCGGCCATGGCTCAGAGACGATGTGTGCCGGAAGACCAAGCTTCACGAGGCCATCCAGCATGATGATGGCGGCACGCTCCGAAGCCGGTTCGCCCGCGATCGCGCCGATAGTCAGCTCCTTGGTGGTCTGCAGTTTGAGCGCAGCCAAACCGTCGCTCGCAGCGGCGAGATCGTAGGTTGGACGCTTGAAACCGTCGGGTGGTGAGCCGAGCGTCGGAGGTATCGGAATTGCGAGCGGCGTAGCGCCATCGCCAAGCGTGCTTTTGATGAACCACTCGGCATCGAATGCCTGAGCCAGCACCTTGCGGAAGCCGGGCAACTTCATGGGTTCCCGTGAAGCCTGCAGGAGACCGACAAAGGCCCGAGGGCTGTCGCTCACCAAGATCGAGGCGTCTTTGGACTGTTGGAATTGCTTCAGGGTGCTCGGCAGATACGTTCCCTGCAGAACCTGCACATCGCCGCGAGTGAATGCCGCGATGCGTGCTTCAGGATCGAGCATCGGTCGCCACTCAACCTCCGCGATGGGCCGCGCTGGCCAACTCGTGTTCCAGTGCTCGGCGAAGCGAGAGGCAACGATCGACCCTGCCGGCGTGCGCCGCTTGAAAGCATAGCCGCCGGAACCGGCATCATTGCTCTGCAGCCAGCCTCTTCCCCAATCGTTGTTGATTTCGTTCGCCTTCAAGAGCTCGGCGTTGACGATTGAGAGCTCGGGAAGCAGGGCAAGGAAAAGCGGCGAGGCGCGGTTAAGGCTGAATTCAACCGTGTTGGCATCGATGACTTTCGTCGATCCAGGCGCAACGAGCCCTCCGAGGAGCGGTGCCAACCCGCGCTTCAAAGCCAACACGCGTTCGATGGAATAGACAACGTCGCCAGCACGCACCTCGCGGCCATCGTGAAAGCGTGCGTCTTTGCGCAGCGAGAAGCGAAACGTGCGGCCGTCTTCCGAAACAGTGTAGGATTCCGCCAGCCACGGAGCGATCCGCAGCGGCGACCCTTGCCAGCGAAAGAGACCGTCATAGAGCTGCAGGCGCACATCGGCGCGCCGCGTATCGAGGCTCGAGTGCGGATCGAGCGTATCGAACGGCGACGAGGTCGCGATGACGAGGCGAGAAGGCTCTTCAGCCGCCGCTGAGATGGCGTGCGCACTCAGAAAGGTGAGGCACGTGCCGACCGCGAGGAGTAATGCTTGCAACCTCGTCCGCCACTGCCATTGCATATTTGCTCTCACCATCCATCGCGTTGTCGGTCAGAAACACCTTCGCCGGCGCCGGCAACCCACGTTGCGGTCGGAAAAGGTCCCGGATTGGACGGGGCCGTCGCTCGAGGAGAACGTCGACGTTTCGCCCGCTGCGGTACTCTCACCGTCGATCAGGGGAAGTAATGGCAAGTTCGGCTGATACGGTCAACGCGAAGGGACCGATCAGTGCACGAATTCGAACGGACAGGATCTATAGTCCGGCAAAGCTGACACGCGAAGAGGAGAATGGAATGCCCGATTGGCTCACCGGGGGCGGCCCCCTGAACGAATCAGCAGGAGCAAAGCTCCGCCGCATGCTGGAGCAGGGCGGCATTGTCAGGGCGCCCGGCGCCCACAATGCGCTCGCCGGTCTCATCGCGCGGGAAGCCGGATTCAAGGCGCTTTACGTCTCTGGTGGCGCGGTTACGGCCAGCCTCGGGCTGCCAGACCTCGGCATGATGACGCAAGAGGAGCTGCTGCTGGTTGTCCGCTCGCTTTCGCGCGCCACCGGATTGCCGCTCATCGTGGATGGGGACACAGGCTACGGCGAGGCGTTGAACGCGATGCGGCTCGTCGCCGAGCTCGAAACCGCGGGTGCTGCCGCGGTACACATCGAGGATCAAATTCTCCCGAAGAAATGCGGTCACCTCAACGACAAGTCTCTCATTCCGGCGGACCAAATGGCTGCGAAAATCGCCGCGGCCAAGCGAGCCGCGCGAAGCATGCTCATCATCGCCCGAACGGACGCGGCTGCTTCCGAGGGGCTGCAAGGAGCGATCGCCCGCGGTCGTCTGTATGCCCAAGCCGGCGCTGATATCGTATTTCCGGATGCCTTGACGAGCCTCGAGCAATTCCGCGCCTTCGCCTCCGCCATGCCCAAGCCGGTGATGGCAAACATGACCGAGTTCGGCCGCACCCCTCTCGAGTCCGCCGAAGCCCTGGAAGAAGCGGGCGTGCGCATCGTCATCTGGCCGGTGTCCTCGCTGCGTATTGCAGCAAAAGCCATGGAGGGCTTTTATGCGGCGCTGGCCCAGGACGACACGACCAAGCCCCAGATCGATCGGATGCTGACCCGCAAGCGTCTCTATGAGCTGATCGGCTATCAGGATTTCGAGGCGCTGGACCGCTCGATCGTCGCCAGTGTGGTGCCGGGCGAGCCGGGAGCCTGACACAAGATCGCGCGCCTGACACAAGATCGCACGAAAGAGACATCTCGCTTCGTGTCGTTTAGTGCTGCACACCGACCGGGGCAGTTGAATTCGGAGTTGGCTTCGCCCGCGGCAGCAGGCTGATCGCGGGAGCATCCCAGGTGCCGCGCAGGAGTAGAATGTCCTGCGCGGTGATCGGCGCTTCCCCGGCATTTGACGGGCCCGTGACGATGCTCACGTCCATCAGTCGCGCCGGTACGTCGAGCCGGCCCGAGCCGACTACAATCGATGTCCCACTGTGGGCCTGCAATGATTCGATCGTCAGTGCGCCATTGAGGACGCGAAAGCGGGCTGTCATCGAGTCTACAGAGGTGGCCCCTTTGCCTGCCGCGGCCCAGCCAACAGTCGGCGCGTTCCGCGCGGCATGCATCAGGGCATGCACGTCGATGCCGATACGTCCGGGCTCGGCGAGATCGAAGCTCCCGCGCCCGGCCACCGTCGACAGGCCATCGCCGGAGGCCGGGCCGCCGAGTGTCCCCTCGAAGGAGAGGTTCGATCGGCCAAGCAGCGCATTCCGGCGCAGTGATGGTGCGAGAACGCGACCAGCGTCGACGCCCTTGAGCTTCGCCTTGAAAACAGCTTGCGGCGAGGGCTGCCCCAGATCGAGGGCAAGTTGGCCACCAGCGATACCGCCTTCGATTTCGAGCTCGGCAATATCGGCCTGTAGCCGTCCTTTGTTCAGTGCAATCGAAACCGCGGCGCGCCCCATCTCGAAAGCAGGACCGTAGACCTTGGTTGCCGACAATCGCAGGTCTGCATCGAGCACTGTGAGAATGTGGGGATCTTTGCCGTCGCTCGGCTGCGAGCCAGAAAGAGAGGGCCAACTGCGGCCGAGGTCGAGTTCCTGGAATCCAAGAGTGCCGTCGAGTGAGAGCCGTTCACCCGCGTGCTTGATCGTCAAGGCGCCGGTGGCGTGGTTGCCATTGACAGCAATATTGGCCCTCGAGAAGGCCATGCGGCTCGTGGTCCAGTCGACGGGGCCCGACACGGCAATGGAGCGGAATTGTTGGCCAACGCCCCGGCCAAGGCCCGACCACTTCGCGAATCGTTTCAGGTTCGGCAACTGAAACTCTGCGTCGCCCACGAACTGAGGATCCACCGCATCCTTGAAATGGCCGTCCAGGGTTAATTCCAGCACCGGACTGCGCAGCGTCATTCGTAGCGGGAGTTGTGGCGCGCCTTCGCGCACGGCAGACTCGCCCCAAATCGCATCGACGGCGATCGGCTGGTCGTTCAGTCGTCCCGTTGCGGCAAGTTTGTAGCTACCCTTTCGGCTTGTCGTAATCGTCGCGTTGACGTCGACGAGTTTTGCCGTCGCCCCGTGAGGCCCGATCACCGTGACGACCGCGCGCGTCAGACGGAGAGCGTCAGACACAAAGCCCGCGATCTGCGGCACCTTGAGCGGTCTGGCATGGTCTTCTGCGAGCAACGATCGATCTGCCAAGTGGTCATTGGAGAAATCGAGCGTCATCGCCGCCTCGTCGATGACGACGCCAGAAACGCCCCGCTCGCCGGCGCTGAAGATCGAGCCGCTGTCGATCGTAAGCGGCAACCGGTCGCTGAGCCGAAGTGGCGTGGAGATCGCTGTCGCATCTCCTATCGGCATCATGATGGCGTTGTTGACCGAGTGATCGGGCGAGCCTGCAAATTTGACGATAACAGCCACGCCGCCAACCACGGCCAGCGCACCGCACGCCACCGTCAGACGCGAGAACAGAGACCATCCTGCTGGTGTGCTCGTCATTTCGTGCGCACCTCGGCCCGCAACTGGGTGCTCATCCAGTCGGCGCAAGGACTGCCGATTCTCCCCACGTGGCGCTCTCCCCAGCCTTCCACGACGCAGACCCATCACACCGTTCAGGGTCTCTTAGCGCACCACTGCGAACGTCCGCAACATGGGGATAGATTGTGGCGGACCCGCGACCAAAAAGAGGCCATAGGAATTGGTCATCCCGCTCATTCATCAGGCAATGCGCCCGGTGATTTCGCGTGGGCCGCCGAACGTGTTGGTAGCAGGAGGGGAGGGAACCTCCCCGGGTTCCGAGGCACTTGCCGTTACGAGAGGGTGGTGCTTAATGGGCTCAATCGCTTGCTGGAAAGGTGCTGTCCGTACCGACGGGCCGCTGATTTCAGGAAACTTTGGACGGTCATCAGGAGAGGCGCGGTGAACAAAGTCTTTGGCAGCGCAGGGGAAGCGCTTGCTGGCATCGTCAAGGACGGTCAGACGATCGCGGTCGGCGGTTTCGGCCTTTGCGGCATCCCTGAAGCATTGATTGCGGCCTTGCGCGATAGCGGCGTCAAGAATCTGACAGCCATCTCGAACAATGCAGGCATCGATGATTTCGGCCTGGGTGTGCTGCTCAAAACGCGTCAGATCAAGAAGATGATCTCGTCCTACGTCGGCGAGAATAAGGAGTTCGAGCGCCAGTTTTTGGCTGGCGAGTTGGAGCTCGAGTTCACTCCGCAGGGTACGCTCGCCGAGAAACTCCGGGCGGGTGGCGCGGGCATTCCGGCTTTCTATACGCGCACCGGTTACGGCACGCTCGTTGCGGAGGGTAAGCCGACCGCCGAGTTCGATGGGCAGATGTACGTGATGGAGCGGTCGCTCCGGGCCGATATTGGGCTGATCAAGGCATGGAAGGCCGATAAGGCCGGCAACCTCATCTATCGGATGACCGCGCGGAACTTCAATCCGGTCTGTGCCATGGCTGGCAAGGTGACCGTGGCCGAGGTCGAGGAGATCGTCGAGACCGGTGCTCTTGATCCCGATCTCATCCACACGCCGGGCATCTTTGTCCAGCGCATCGTTCTCAACCCGACACCCGAGAAGCGGATCGAGCAGCGCACTGTGCGCAAGGGCTGATCAGCCTTCCCGAGACGCAAACATCTATTCTATCGCACCCGGAGATATTCCCATGCCCTGGACCCGAGAGCAGATGGCGGAGCGCGCCGCGAAGGAGCTGGAGGATGGCTTTTACGTCAACCTCGGCATCGGTCTGCCGACACTGGTCGCCAACTACATCCCACCCGGTATCGACGTGATGCTGCAATCCGAGAATGGTCTCCTCGGGATCGGTCCGTTCCCGACCGAGAACGAGGTCGACGCAGATCTGATCAACGCCGGCAAGCAGACAGTCACGACGTTGCCGGGCTCGTCTTTCTTCTCGTCAGCCGACTCGTTCGCAATGATCCGCGGCGGGCACATCAACCTCGCCATCTTAGGCGCCATGCAGGTCTCCGAAACAGGTGATCTCGCCAACTGGATGATCCCCGGCAAGATGGTGAAGGGGATGGGGGGCGCGATGGACCTCGTCGCCGGAGTCGAGCGCGTCGTCGTCGTCATGGAACACACGGCCAAGAAAAAGGACGGCACGACCGACCTCAAGGTCCTTCCCAAGTGCACCTTGCCGTTGACTGGCGTTGGCGTCGTCAACCGTATCATCACAGACCTTGCCGTGATCGATGTAACCAAGGACGGCCTCAAAGTGGTCGAAATGGCGCCGGGCGTCACCAAGGACGAGTTGGAAAAGGCCACGGGCGCGAAGCTCCATTAGCGCCGCAAGCATAGAAATGCCGGACGCGGCCCTCGAAGCCGCGTCGTGTAGCTTGGTCCACGCGGCCAAGCGCGCGAGTGGACGCTCGGCCGTTGTCTCGCGCAGTCGCACCTCGTGACTTGACGACATGGCCGCTGGGTCGATCTAACTGTGGCTCCCGGCTTCAGTTTCCTCCCGCCTTTCCTCCCTGCTCGCTCCCACGGAGCCTCCTCATGCCACAAATTCGCGAGATTGCCCGCGGTCTGCGCTTTCCCGAAGGTCCGATCGCACTCGCGGACGGCGCTGTGCTGCTCGTCGAGATCGAACGCGGCACGCTCACTCGGGTCGAGCCGGATGGCCGAGCGACCATCGTCGCGACAACGGGCGGAGGCCCCAATGGAGCGGCCATCGGACCGGATGGCGCTTGCTACATTACGAACAACGGCGGCTTCGAATGGCTGAAGGATGCCAACAGCATTCGCCCGCACATGCAGGCTCACGACTATACGGGCGGTCGCATCGAGCGGGTCGACCTCGCGACGGGCAAGGTCGACGTGCTCTATACTCACGGCCCCAACCACAAGCTGAACGGCCCTAACGATCTCGTCTTCGATGCACACGGGGGGTTCTATTTCACCGATCTCGGCAAGGTTCGTGACCGAGAGTGGGACAGGGGGTGCGTCTACTGGGCAAAGGCAGACGGTAGCGAAATCAAGGAAGTCGCCTATCCGTTGACCACGCCGAACGGTTGCGGACTGTCACCCGATGGCAAGGTCCTCTACGTCGCCGAAACCCAGACCGGCCGTGTATGGGCCTACGACATCGTCGCGCCGGGTGAAGTCAAGAAGCAGTCCTGGCCGTCACCATCCGGAGGACGTTTGTTGGCTGGCGTCGGTGGCTACAATCTCTTTGATTCACTGGCCGTCGACGCTGATGGCAACGTTTGCGTCGCGACGCTCTTCAACCCTGGCATCACCGTCATCTCGCCGTCCGGTAACTGGCGCCATGTCGCCATTCCCGGCGACCCTTACGTCACGAACATTTGCTTCGGCGGGGAGGGGCTGAGGACGGCCTACATCACCGTGTCGATGTCGGGCCGGCTCGTCGCGATCGACTGGAACAATGGCGGCTGCCCACTGAATTATCTCAACGTCTGATGCCCCTTTCAGTGATGAAATCTCTGGTGCCTGGACACGCCGCATCGTGATCCAGATCGCAGGTTGGACGCTCGATGCGACCTCAATTGTTCTGATTGTTGGTGCGACCGCCATCGGCGGCTTCCTTCGCGGCTTCGTGGGCTTTGGCGGCGCTTTGGCTATGGTGCCGGTGCTTGCGTTGGCTGTGGGACCACGCGTTGCGGTCGCGGTCGCAAGTCTGGTTGGGCTGCCTGCCGTAGTTCAACTCCTGCCTGAAGCGCTGCGCCATGCCGACCGTCGCCGGGTCGGGCCAATCGCGCTCGCCATTCTGGCCGCCGCCCCCTTCGGCTCGCTCATTCTCACAAGGGTCGATCAGCGCCTCATGACTGGCGCCATTGGTATCGTCGTGATGTTGCTCGCGTTGCTGACGTGGAAAGCGCCCAAGGGCGAGCAGATGCGCAAACCCTGGGTCGGCGTCATGGCAGGCGCGGCGAGTGGCCTGCTACAAGGTGCGGCTGGCATTGGAGGTCCGCCGTCGGTCGCGGTTTTGATGGCTCAGGGCGGCGAGCCCCGCCGGCTGCGGGCGGATGTGCTCGCAGCAACGGCGGCCATCTCGATTTGTGGCGCCGCATCGCATTTGAGCTTCGGACTCTTCACGCACCAAGCTGCCATCATTGCATTGTTCTTACTGCCGATCTTTCTCGGTTCCGCGTGGCTTGGCAGCAAGTTCTTCATGTTGGGAGGATCGCGCTACTTTCGAGTCGCGGCATTGGCCATCCTCATGGGGATCGGTTCCGCGGCCGTAGCAGGCTCCATCGGGCCTTTGCTTCTGGGCTGGCGCTGAGGCGGGCCGTCGGCCGCGAAAAGACACGATTCCGTTGCACCAATAGATAAAATGATCGTCGCGCCGTGTGCGGACCAGGAGGAGTCATGCCTATCAGAACGTCTTCGATGGCAGCCGTACTATTGCTGGGCCTGTTAACCGCGAGTAGCCCCCTAGCAGCGCAAGATCGAGCGCCAGCACCAACACATGCAGGCCCTGGCGTCATCACCGAAGGCGCCAAAGGCGTGACGATCGGCGGTGCTCCAGCGGCGCGAACGGGTGACCGGACGAGCGGCGGCGCTCCAATCGCGAACGGTTCAACCAACGTGTTCATCAATGGGCGCCCTGCTGTGACGGTCGGTGATTCAACCGGCTGCGGTGGGGTGGTTGTCGGCGGCGCGTCGGGTGTCTTTATCAATGGTAAGCCCGTAGCGCGCGCAGGCGACGCCACGACGGGATGCGCCGGCAGCAAGTAGCGTCATAAAGAGGGGCGCTCGACATGCGCTTGGCGATTGGCGCGCTTTGCCGTGCAATTTTCGTTGGACTTGTCGGTTTGCGGCTCGCGATTGCGCCTGCTGAGGCTCAGGTCGATGCCAGTGCCAGGCTCCCGTCTGCGGCTCTGAAACAGCAGCAGGAGGCAGCCGCGAAGTTATGGCGGCGACGCGATTTCACGGCGGCCCTTGCCGCCTATCAGCGCTTGCTCGCCGCGACACGTGCCGAACTTGGTCCGGATCATGAGCAGGTCGCGATCCAGGCCTACAGTCTTGGGCTTGTCGCGGAGGCGGCGGGTCGACTGGACGTCGCCGAGCAGGCATTGCGTGATAACGTGTCCATCAGCGAGACAGTCTACGGCAAAGAATCGGTCGCACCGACGCAAGGTCAGGAAAAGCTCGCCGAAATTCTGGTTGCGGTCGGCAAGCCCGCCGAGGCGGAAAGCATTCTGCGCAAGGCGCTCGCGCTTCGCACAAGCGTCCTTGGGCCGGACCACTCCTTTAATGCAAGCGTGCATGCGGGCCTCGGCGCAACGAGCCTCGCGCGTGGTGACGGGCGCGCCGCGCTCGACTCTTACCGACAGGCTGTCCGCCTGCTGACGGGCAAGCATGAGACGCAGACGCTTGCAGCTCATGTCATGGAGGGCGAGGTTCGTCGGCAACTCGCTGCGTTCTCGGGTCTGGTCGATGCAGCGTGGCAAGTCGCGGGGCGCGGCGCAGCCATGCAACCGCTTGCTGACGAGACGTTCACCGTGAGCCAGCGGGCGTGGACAACCTCTGCTGCCTCGGCACTTGCCCGAATGTCTGCGCGGCTTGCAGCCGGCGACACCGATCTCGGTCGCCGCATCCGTCGTCAGCAAGACGCCGCCGAGCAGGTTATTGCCCTGCATCAACAGGACATGCGCGAGCTGACGCGGTGGAGCGAGGTACAACGCGCCGATGCCACCTATTCCGCGCTTTTGGAGCGCTTTCGCACCGCCAGCATCGCGGAGCACCGCACCAGTCAGCCGGGAGTCAAGCGCCAGACAGAACTTGTCGGCCAACTTCAGGAGCATCTCGCGCGCTGTCCATCTGGCCAGAAGAAGACCGGATGCGAGGGCGCTGACCGGGAGCGCAACGCCATCACCAAGGAGCTTGGCGAGCTGTCGCAGAAGTCGTCGCGAAACGCCGGATCGTTGATGGCCATTCATCGCGAGATGGAGGCAGCAGAAGCGCGCCTTCCGGGGTATGCCACGTTCAAGACGACACGCGAGAAGCGCGTCGACGAGCAGGTTCGCCTCGATCAAGTGGTTGCGGCCGAGCGGCAGGCCATTCTGAAATCGTTCCCGGATTATGTGGCGCTTACCGAGCCGCAACCGCTGACGATTGCAGCCACGCAAGCGCTGCTCAGGCCGACCGAGGCCCTGGTGACGCTTTTGATTGGCCGGCAGCAGAGTTTTGTCTGGGCCATCACGCGGGAGCGCTCCGCCTGGGTCCGCATGGCTGCGGGAAATCAATCGCTGGCTGAGCACGTTACAGCGCTGCGACGGGGGCTTGAGCCTGGGCCGACCGGTGAAACGGCGCCCTTCGATCTGACCCGTGCCCACGAGCTCTACCGATTGCTGCTGGGACAAGTTGAACCGGTCATTCGCGACAAGCCAAACCTCATACTGGTACCGACCGGAGCACTGACCAGCCTGCCGTTCCAAGTGCTCGTCACGCAGCCGCCCAAACGTGGCGAAACAGGCGCCGCGGCCATCAAGAATGCCGCTTGGATTATTCGGCGCCATGCGCTGAGCGTGCTGCCATCGGTGCAGTCGCTAGCTGCGCTTCGGCGCGTCGGTGCAAGCCTCGAAGCCGCGGAGCCGTTCCTTGGCATAGGTAATCCGTTGCTCGGCGGCGTGCTGCCGACGCCCAGCCAGGCGCGTGCCGGCCAGCCCTCTCTCGCAATGCTCTATCGCAACGGCAAACCTGATCTGAGGGCGTTGCGAGAGCTTACGCCGCTCCCTGAGACTGCGGCCGAGCTCAAAGCCATCGCCGCGGCCCTGCATGCGCCTGATGAAGCTTTGCTGCTCGGGCGCGACGCGACAGAGACGCGCGTCAAACGGGAGGCGCTCGATCGATATCGCGTGATCCACTTCGCGACGCATGGGCTTGTCGCGGGCGAGCTTTCAGGCTTGGCCGAACCAGCACTCGTTCTCACCCCACCCATTCGCGCTTCCGAGGCAGATGACGGGTTGCTCACCGCCTCCGAAGTGGCCGCGCTCAAGTTACGCGCGGACTGGGTGGTGCTTTCCGCTTGCAACACGGCGTCGGGCGCCGAGGTCGGCGCCGACGCGCTGTCGGGTCTCGCCCGTGCTTTCTTCTTTGCTGGCGCGAAGACGCTGTTGGTCTCGCACTGGGCGGTCAATTCGGATGCCACCGTGTGGCTCATAACCGGTACGTTTTCGGCATTGGCAAAAGACCCCAAGTCGGGACGTGCTGAAGCGTCGCGGCAAACCATGCTGACGATGATCGATGCAGGTGTGGCACCGGGGTTCTGGGCACCATTCATCATCGTGGGCGAGGGCGGTATCTGACGCTCACCGCATCGCCCGATCCCCCATAGACGGCAGAGAACCACCTTTGGCGCCGCGCGGCGTGCAGTCCGCGAATGGACGCTCGGGCTGCGTGCGCCATAAACATGGGTATCTTTTACCGTTCGCAGAGAATTCTGGAGTTGTCTTGTTGCGTGAGCGCGCTACGCTTTAGGCTCTGTCTTTCGTAAATGCGGGAAAAATGGGTCAAGATTTGCTTTCGCTGCTGTCGGGCTCGCTGGTCGGCACGGTGCTCGGTTTGATTGGCGGCGGTGGCTCCATTCTCGCGGTGCCCCTCCTCGTTTATGTCGTCGGCGTGCCCTCTCCCCACGTCGCGATCGGCACGAGCGCCGTCGCCGTCGCGTTGAGCGCACTGGCAAGTCTGCTCGGGCATGCGCGCCTCGGCAATGTGCGTTGGAGTTGTGCGATCGCATTCACGCTCGCGGGCGTGTTGGGAGCCGCGCTTGGATCGACGCTCGGCAAGGCGTTTGATGGCGGCCGCTTGCTGCTGCTGTTTGGTCTGCTGATGATCGCGGTGGCTGCCATGATGCTGCGGCGCCCGTCACTCGGTGACTCGAGATTTGTACCGTTGACACGCAGCTCGGCCCGGAAGTTGGTGCCGCGGCTGTTCGGCTTCGGATGGTTGACTGGCGCCTTGGCGGGATTTTTCGGCATCGGCGGCGGATTCCTGGTGGTACCCGGTCTGATCGCGGCAACCGAAATGCCTCTCATCGCCGCGATTGGCTCGAGCCTTGTCTCCGTCACCGCGTTCGGCGTTACGACAGCCGCGAATTACGCCCTCTCGGATCTCATCGATTGGCGACTTGTCGCCCTGTTCGTGGCAGGCGGCGTGGTCGGAAGCTTCGTCGGAGGCCGCCTCGCACATCGCCTGTCCCGGCAGAGAGCCACCCTCACACGCATCTTCGCCGGCATCGTCGCGAGCGCCGGCCTTTACATCGTTTGGCGCGGCATTGCGGGGTAAGGATGATTTATCCCACCTTGGGAACGACATCCTTCATGAATGAATCGATGTTCCGCAGAACGTCGTCGAGCGCGTTCGCCTCGAAGCCGATCATGATATGACGCACTCCGGCGTCCCGGAAACCACGTACATCCGCGGCGATCTCCTCTGCCGAACCCGTAAAGGTCAAGCGTCCCCCAGCGGGCGACGTCTGAGCCTCGCCGAGCAGATAGTTCGGCGCGAACATGGCGACATCGATATCGGCAGGGTTCCGTCCGGCGGCCTGGGTGTGCGCCTGCATGTCCGCTAACGCGACTGCAAAGCGAGCGGGATCATCCAGCCTTTCCTTCGGATTGCGGATCGTCGGATACCATCCGTCCCCGAGTGCGGCCACTCGCTTGCGAGCCGCCAAACCCTCGCCGCCGATCCAGACCGGCGGCCCCGGCCGTTGCGTCGGCTTCGGCGCAAACTTGATGTTGTCGACTTTGACGAACGCGCCATCGAAAACGGGAACGTCTTCAGTCCACATCGTGCGGAATGCGTCGATAAATTCGTTCGTCGCAGCCCCACGGCGATCGAATGGCGCCGCCCCGATGATATCGATTTCCTCGCGGTTCCAACCCACCCCGACACCGAGCGTGACGCGACCCTTCGAAAGGAGATCGACGGTAGCAATCGTTTTTGCCGTGAGGACGGGTGGCCGGTGTGGAACCACCATGACCGATGTCAGAAGCCGGATGGTTTTCGTGATGGCGGCCGCATATGCGAGGCAGGAAAGCTGCTCGAGGCAGTACCCCGTGTCGACGGCCGGCCAGTCGCCGGTCTCATTGTACGGATACCGGCTGTCCACCGATCGGGCCACGATGACGTGGTCCGAGAAACCCAGATAGGTCAGCCCCGCACCTTCGGCATGTTGAGCAATGCGGGCGAGATTGTCAGGACTAGCCGCGGCGCCGCGCGTGCCAAGGTGCAGGCCGAAATCCATCAGGCATCTCCTTTGTGGTTGTCGGGCGAGCATCGCGCGCAACTACTGAGCCGTCAGGCCACCATCGACGACGAGCCCGGACCCGGTCATGAAGCCGGCATCATCCGAAGCCAGGAAGCAGATCCCCGCAGCGATGTCCTGAGGCTGTCCGAGCCGCCCGATCGGATGCGACTTCAGCGCGACGCCTCGCGCGGCATCGGTGTCATTCGACCCGGTTTGCGTCGCCCGCGCGACGAACGTCTGATTGCCCATATCGGTCTCGATGACGCCCGGATGGATCGAATTCACTCGGATTTTGTAGCCCTTCCGCCCATAGGAAAGCGCCGTCGATTTGGTGAAAAGTGTCACGCCACCCTTCGTCATCGAATAGAGCGGATCGAGTTGCGATCCGACGAGGCCGGCGACGGACGCGAGATTGACGATGGCGCTGCCATGTTTGGAACGCGCGCCCGCGTCCTTGAGAGCGGCGGTACACAGCTTCGTGCCGAGCCACACGCCCGTCAGGTTCACTGCGACGAGCTTGTTCCATTCATCGAGGGTCACGTCCTCGAAATCGCGCCCAAGAAATAGGCCGGCATTGTTGACGAGGATATCCAGCTTGCCGAACTGCTTGGTCGCGGCTGCGACGGCGCCGTTCCAGTCCTTCTCGCTCGTCACATCGAGCGGAACGCAGATCGCTTTGCCGCCGCTCGCTTCGATCTCCTTCACGGTTTCCTTGGCCTTGTCGATGAGCAGATCGCCGATCACCACAGCCGCGCCCGCTTCGGCCATCAATTTCGCCGTTGCCGCACCGATCCCTCGCGCGGCGCCGGAAATGAGCGCAACCTTACCGTCCAGCCTGTTCATGGGCGTTTCTCCAGATGTAAAATGCTTGGTCTCTTGGGGCGCTGCTATCGCGACAAGGCTAAGCCAGCTTTCGACGATTAGCCAATAAAGGAGCGGCCGGCCGCGTGCATCCATTGCCGACAGCCGTCACCCCTTACATCGGCAAAACGTGCAACTCAGCAGGTTGCGCCACCGTCGACAGCAAGAAACGAGCCCGTGACGAACGAGGCCTCGTCCGACAATAGGAAGAGCGCGGCATTCGACACTTCCTCCGGCTGGCCGGGGCGACCCATCGGGGTCTGGTAAGCGCGTTTCTTGACGAGCTCTTCCTTGTCCATACCCATTGTCGACTGCTGGTCCGGACGCGCGACGAACACGCGAAGCATGGGCGTATCGATCGGACCTGGGCAGATGGCGTTCGCGCGGATCTTTTCCTTTGCGTAACGCTTGGCGAGACCGCGCACGAGTCCGATCACGCCATGCTTGACTGCAGAGTAAACGGGCGAGAACTGCGATCCCGAAATGCCTGAGGTCGACGCCGTGTAGAGCAACGCGCCGCCGGCCCGGGCACGCATTTCGGGAATGGCCGCCTCAGTGGTGATGAGGACCGTCCGCAGGTTCAATGTTACGGCGTTGTCCCATTCCTTGAGATCGAGGTCTTCGAATGCGGCAGGGCCTGGGTGGCCGACATGATTCCAGACGAAGTCGAGGCCACCGAATGCCTTCGCCGTCTCGGCGACGACCCGTCGCGAGTCTTCGTCCTTGGTCAGATCAGCGACGATGCCGTGCGCCCGTCCGCCGGCTGCCTTGATCTCGGCGACGACCGCGGCCACCGCGTGTTCATCGAGATCGGCCACCCCGACTGCCGCTCCTTCCTTGGCAAAGCGAATGGCGCCCGCCCGTCCCATGCCCGAGCCGGCTGCCGTCACCAGACCGATTTTATCCTGCATACGCATTGTGGGCTCTCCTCCTCATATGTCCGGTCAAACGAGCCATAGCCTGCGTCGCGGTGCAAGGATGCTGTGCGCTGCGCCTGGCAATAATCCGGCTGCGCGTCGCCCGCGAACGGCACGCCCGTCTACCGCTTGTTAAGTAAACCCGGCGATCATGACCGAACCACACATTGGTCGTATTGCCATCTTAGGCATTGCGACGGGGAAAACCGTGTCGGCTTCGGGCAATCCGCGGCCCGCGCGGCAGTGTCCAGCTCGCCAGCGTCGGAAGCCCTGCGTCATGTACTCGAAGCTGAAGCCGTCCGAAGGGCGCGCTCGTTCTGCAGCACTCGCTGCCGTCACAACCGCTGCCATTCTGGTCATCGCCGCTTCCCCGGTTAGCGCAGAGCCATGGCCGAGCAGGGTGGATGCAACTTATCGTGTCGCCTTCAATGGCTTCGATATCGGAAAG
The DNA here is from genome assembly GCA_050250755.1 of Hyphomicrobiaceae bacterium. Taxonomy (GTDB): domain Bacteria; phylum Pseudomonadota; class Alphaproteobacteria; order Rhizobiales; family Hyphomicrobiaceae. The sequence continues at coordinate 50,567 of JBFWOB010000020.1, read as the reverse complement.
TTCGAGTTCCACGCGGACATTTCGGGCTCGAATTACACCGTGCACGGCGATGCGCAACTTTCGGCTCTTCTCGGCGCCTTCAAGTGGGAAGGCGCGACGCGCAGCTCGGGCAGCCTCGGGAACGCAGGCCCCCGTCCGGCCGGATACACGTTTGACTTCAACGGCATCGGCAAGAAGGGCTCGATCAAGCTCGGCTTCCGGCAGGGTAATGTGACCAGCATATCGGCGTTGCCTCCGATACCTCCCGAGCCCGACACCGTGGCGCTGCGCGACGCCGACCTGAAGGCGGTGCTCGATCCTCTGAGCGCCGTGCTCGCGATCAGCCGCACGACCACTGGCAACCCCTGTAGCAAGCGCGTACCGGTGTTCGATGGGAAGCAGCGGTTCGATCTGGCCTTCTCATACCTCCGCCAGCAGGCCGTGGGCGAGGCGCGCCCAAGCGGCCAGCCGGGCGTTGCAGTCGTTTGCCGCGTTCGCTTTGTCCCGGTCGCCGGCCATCGCATGTCCGCTGAGACAAAGCATATGGCCTCGACCGATGGCATCGAGATCGCGTTTCGGCCCGTTCCAAGCGCCGCGATCCACGTGCCCTATCAGATTTCCATACCGACGATCGCCGGCTCCGCGACCCTGACGGCCGAGCGGATCAATATCGTTACCCACAGCGAGCAGATTGCGCTCACGCACTGACCCGCCTAGCGGTCTTCCGACACCCACATCGGTGCTGAGAGTGGCCCAAGGGCCGCCTGATCGGTATCTTGCCAACCAATTTCTGGATTTGTTCCCGCTCTCGGCGCAGAGTTCGCTTGATTGCGGGCCAAGGCTTTGCCATGCCTCGCGGGCAAGCCTCGGTTTCGAGGGAGAGGGCATTGGCGTTTCAGCACCGTATCCGTAACGTGACGGCCGTTCTCGGCCCCACGAATACAGGCAAGACACATCTCGCGATCGAGCGCATGCTTGGGCATCAGTCCGGCATGATCGGCTTGCCGCTGCGGCTTCTTGCGCGAGAGGTCTACGACAAGATCGTCGCGCGGGTTGGCCCGTCGGCGGTGGCGCTCGTGACCGGCGAGGAAAAGATCAAGCCTGACAACCCACGCTACTGGGTCTCGACCGTCGAGGCGATGCCGCGCGGCGTAGATGTCGATTTTCTGGCCGTCGACGAGATACAGCTCGCCGCCGATCTCGATCGCGGCCATGTCTTCACCGACCGCTTGCTGCATGCCCGGGGCCGGTCCGAGACGCTGCTCCTCGGCGCGGGCACCATGCGCGAGGCGATCAGCGAGCTGATCCCTGACGCCAATTTCATCTCCCGCCCCCGCCTTTCGAAGATCAGCTATGCGGGCCAGAAGAAGATCACGCGCCTTCCCAAGCGATCGGCCATCGTCGCCTTCTCGGCGGCTGAGGTCTATTCGATCGCCGAGCTGATCCGCCGCCAGCTCGGCGGCGCTGCGGTCGTGCTGGGCGCTCTGTCGCCTCGTACGCGAAACGCCCAGGTCGCCCTCTATCAGAACGGTGACGTCGACTATCTGGTCGCGACTGACGCGATCGGGATGGGTCTCAATCTGGATGTCGACCACGTTGCATTCGCCGCCGCGCGCAAGTTTGACGGCCACCAGAACCGGGATCTAACGGCCGGCGAGCTAGGACAGATTGCCGGCCGAGCCGGCCGCCATCTCAATGACGGCACTTTCGGCGTGACGGCCGACGTGCAGCCCTTCGATGCGGACCTGATCGAGCGCCTCGAGACGCACATGTTCGATACGGTGCGCGTCCTCCAGTGGCGCAATCGCAATCTCGAATTTTCCTCGCTCGATCGCCTGCGTGAAAGCTTGCGCGAGATGCCGCGCGAGCAACGCCTGCAGCGCGCCAGGATGGCCGACGACGTGACCGCGCTCGAGACGTTGTCAGGCGATTCAACGATCGCCGATAAGGCCGTGGGAACGGCTGCTGTCTCGACGCTATGGGACGTCTGCCAGATCCCCGACTATCGCAAGATTTCCGCGCAGAACCATGCCGAGCTGGTGGCCCAGCTCTATGGTTTCCTAATGAGCCCCGATCAGCAGATTCCGGAGGACTGGTTCGCCAACCAAGTCGCCCAGGCAGATCGCACGGATGGCGATATCGATACGCTTGCGAACCGCATCGCGCACATTCGCACGTGGACCTTCGTCTCTAATCGGGCGGAGTGGCTGCGCGATCCGAACCATTGGCAAGAGCGCACGCGTGCCATTGAGGATAGCCTGTCGGACGCTCTGCACGAGCAACTCACGCAGCGCTTCGTTGATCGCAAGACCAGCGCACTGATGAAGGGACTGCGCGACAAGCAGGACATGACCGCCGACATCGCATCCGACGGCAGCGTGACCGTCGAGAATCATTACGTTGGCCGCCTCAAAGGTTTCCGCTTCTGGCCGGACACCCAGTCCGACGCGACGGGCGTCCATGGCAAGGCATCGAGGGGCGCCGCAGCTCACGTGCTCTCGAAAGAGTTCGCGATGCGCGCTCGCCGTGTCGCAGCCGCCAAAACCGAAGCATTCAAGCTCGCCCGTAACGCCCGCATTTTGTGGCGCGACGAGGAAATCGCTCGCCTCGAGGCTGGCGACGATCCGATGCGTCCCACCGTCGTGGTGCTGGCCGACGAGCAGCTGTCCGCTCCCGACAAGGAGAAGGTGCAGCAGCGGCTCGATGCCTGGATGGGAGAGATCACCGCGGAACGTCTGAAGCCTCTGATGGAGTTGAAATCCGCGGAGGACGTCACCGGTCTCGCGCGCGGCATCGCGTTTCGCCTCGCTGAAAACTTCGGCATCGTGAAGCGCGATAGTGTCGCCGACGAAATGCGCCAGCTCGATCAGCCGTCTCGCGCGCAACTCCGGAAATACGGAGTTCGTTTCGGCGCTTTCAATATCTTCCTGCCGCCGCTTCTGAAGCCAGCCGCCGCCGAGCTAACGCTCGTGCTGTGGGCTCTTAACAAGGGCGCTGCTGTCGGTTTGTCGCTGGACGATTTGCCGGAGCCGCCGCGCGCCGGTCTCACCTCCGTAGCGATCAACCCCGCGGTACCGGAGGAATTCTATCGCGCGGCCGGTTATCACGTCTGCGGTCCGCGCGCGATCCGTGTCGATATGTTGGAGCGGCTGGCCGATTCCATTCGGCCACTCCTGTCCTGGCGCGCAAGCGAGGCCGGTCAGACGCCACCGCGCGGCTCCAGCGGCGATGGCGGCTTCATGGTAACGCCGGAAATGATGTCGATCCTCGGATGCTCCTCTGCTGAGCTGGGCGCCGTGCTTTCGACTCTCGGTTTCCGCTCCGAGATGCGACCGGCGCCAAGACCTCGTCCCGCAACGCAGCGCGAGCCGGCCGCGGCGTCTGACAACGCCGCATCGGAGACCGCGTCGAGTGAAGAGTCACTCGTGACGGATAACGACGAGAACACAGCGAGAGAAGCGGACGCGAACGGCGGAGCCGTGCCCGACGCAGCAATTACTGAGACGGCCGAAGACGCCGTGTCTGCGGAGGCGCCCGAAGGGGAGAGCCTCACCGTCCCCGAGGCCGGTGCATTGAGTTCGGCTGAAGTCGCTGCGGACGCGCCGGAGCCGTCGGCCGAACCTCAAACCACGACGGGCGATGCGGTATTGGCCGCGGCCGAAGCGGAAGCCGACACGATGGCGTCCGCCGAGCCGGTTGCCACGCCCGAGGCTTCGTCCGACGTCGAATCTCGACCATCGGAAACGGCTGAGGCGCCGACGCCCGCCACGCCGGCTTCTCCCAATGTGGAGGCCGATGCCGTTGTCTCCGAAGCCAAGACGGAGCCGGAAGCAGAAGCCGAAGTGCCGATGATCGAAGTATGGCGCCCACGCCGGCGTCAACGTGAGGATCGCCGCCCGCGTCGCGATGCGCGTGGCCAGGGCCAAGGCCAGCGTCGTGCAGATGGCGCCGTTCCCGCCGAAAACGATGGACGAGACCAGCGCGAGCAGCGGAACGGTCAGCAGGGCCAACAAGGACGGCGTCCTTACCGGGATCGCGATCGTGATCGTCCGCAGGGCGAGCAGCGTCACGGCGCGCATCAGGAGCAGGGTAGCTCGCGGCAAGGCAGTGGTGAAGGTCGCCGCGATGCACATCCCGATCGCCGACACGACAACAACGGTGGCGATCGTCGCCGGCAAGGGGGGCGTGACGATCAGCGTCGGCGCGAGGATCGCTCGCGCTTGCGCGTGAGCACCGCAGCGCCGCAGCGAAAAGGCGGACCGGATCCCGATTCGCCGTTCGCTGCGCTGAGCGCCCTCAAGCAGCAACTCGAGAAGAGCAGCAAAACGCCGAGCTCATAAATGGCCGACGATCACGCGAACCACAGCCGCTTGTCCGCGGGCGCCCAGCGTCTCGACAAGTGGCTCTGGTTCGCACGTGTGATCCGCACGAGAACCCTTGCAGCGGGATTGGTTACGGACGGTCGGGTGCGCGTAAACCGCGAGCGTATCGTCAAGCCAAGTCAATCCGTTAAGCCAGGCGACGTGATAACCGTGTCGGTCGGTGCCCACGTGCGCGTTCTGGAGATCGTCGCTGCGGGCAATCGGAGAGGACCGCCGGCCGAGGCGCAGGCGCTCTATAGAGATTTGACACCGCCTAAATCTGTTGATGCCGCCGCTACGGAAATGGCTGATGGCGGCCGCATCCAAGGCACAGGCCGACCGACGAAGCGTGATCGGCGTGCCCTCGATAGACTGCGCGAAGCGGAAGACTAGCGAAGCCAATGGCGCACTAACGAACGGATTAATGCTACATTCGTCGAGATTGCGACATACTGACGGGCGGCTCCACGCCCCACTTCTCTCCGAGGCAACGTCGTGCAATCCAAGGATAAGCAATACGGCATCGCCACGGAAGGTCGGCACGGGCAGATCGACGCGACGCATGTCATGGGCCGGGACAAGATAAATGACCTACGTCGTCACTGATCTTTGCATAAAGTGCAAGTATACGGATTGCGTCGAGGTGTGCCCGGTTGATTGTTTCTATGAAGGGCAGAATATGCTCGTCATTCACCCTGACGAGTGCATCGACTGCGGCGTGTGCGAACCCGAGTGCCCAGCGGAAGCAATCAAGCCGGATACCGAGCCGGGCCTCGAGCGATGGCTCGGGCTTAACCGTGAATACTCCGAGACTTGGCCGAACATTACCGCGAAAAAGCCGGCACCTCCGGACGCTGACGAATTTCGCGATGAACAGGGCAAGTTTGAGAAGTACTTCTCCGCAGAACCCGGCGAGGGCGACTAGGCCATTCACCAAGATTGACTACGATCGTATTCGCGACTTACGCCGCGGGTTAAGGTCGTTTCACGACTTCTTTGCACGAACCTGTGCGCGACGGCTTCATTCGCGATGAAAATTCTGTTATAGTGCATTTGTTGATGAGTGGCGCCGCCAGTTCGACGCCCATCATTCGCTCGCACGCGCAGGACATAGGTGATGCGTTCCGTTCAGATTGGCGATCTACACAGAAAGGTCGCCAACGAGGTGACGACATCCACCGAAGCGGCAGCACTGAATCATCAAAGACATCCGGAGTTCGGGGTCGCGCACCACGGGAGACCGCGGTACGCCTAAACGGGGAACAACGCGCAGCGACCTGACGGGTTGCTAGCGCGATCGATTGTGAGCGCCCCGCTTGGGGCGTCGCAAAATCCTGCTGCCGATTTTGGCAGCGAAGGTTGGGCTGACGGAGCGTAGAAAGCAATGACCAAGAAGACCAAGCTGCCGCCGAAAACTGCTGCTGCGAAGGCCGAGTCATTGAAGTCCAAGTCTACCAAGGCGCCCACTAAGTCCCCACCGGCTAATACTGTGAAAGCTGCCGTGAGCAAGGGTGCTAAGACTGCAACGGCGAAAGTCAAGGATTCAGCAAAGACCAGTGTAAAGGCCGCCGCCGCTCCCGCGATGAAAACTGCAAAGCTAGATGTTGTTAAGGCTGCGCCAGTGGTGCCGCGCCCGCCGCAGGCAATGCAGCAGCGCGCCATGCCAGCAGAAGGTGCGAAGCAAGCCGAGCAGCGGTTGACGGCAAGCGTCCCGGCCAAGGCGGCTGCAAAGCCTTCGACGCCGGCAGTACCTGCCGCGACCGCCGCCGATCCCAAGAAGCCCATCACAACACGGCATGGCTTCAAGACCAACGAGCTGATCGTTTATCCGGCGCACGGCGTCGGCCGCATTATCGGCATCGAAGAGCAGGAGATCGCCGGAATTTCGCTCGAACTGTTTGTGATCGAGTTCGACAAGGACAAGATGACACTGCGCGTTCCGACATCGAAGCTCGCGAGCGTCGGCATGCGCAAGCTCGCCGAGGACGGCGTGCTCAAGAAGGCGATGGACACGCTGAAGGGCAAGGCGCGCATCAAGCGCACCATGTGGAGCCGCCGCGCACAGGAGTACGAAGCGAAGATCAATTCCGGTGATCTCGTCGCGATTGCCGAGGTTGTTCGCGATCTCTACCGCAGTGACGCACAGCCCGAGCAGTCCTACTCCGAGCGTCAGCTTTACGAGGCGGCTCTCGACCGGATGTCGCGCGAGCTTGCGGCGGTTGACCGGTCCGACGAGCGTGGCGCTATGCAGCGGATCACCGAGGTGCTGGCCAAGAGTGCTCGTGGCCGGCGAACTGCCGAGGAGCAGGCCGAGGGTGCGGGCGGCGAGGTCAAAGCCGCTTGAAAGTGACACGCCAACGGCGCGTCTATCCTTCGTGCGTGAGGAGCAAATGAAAAAGGCGCCGCGACCCGAGTGGGAGCGGCGCCTTTTCGCTATGTGGAGCAGCAACGAAACTCAGTCTTCGAACTCGAGCTGGCCAGCCGCGACAAGCTCGACCTCCGGACCCCGGTGGTTTCCGATCCATCCCCTGACAAGCACATTGCGCCCCACGAGCGTGTTCGCAACGGGCAACCGAAGCTTATCCGTCTCCCGCCGTCGCCAGACCACATGAAACGCGTCCCATTGCGATCGTCCTTCCGGTGCCGGCGCTTTCTCCCCACTGGCGAACTCCAGAATCGTGAGGCCCTGCGTGAGCCGGGTCCGTTCAATTCGGCCGCGAACAAGCTGAAATGAGTTTCGATAGCGCGTGAGCTCACTCGGGCGATCGCCGGGGCGCACTTGATAGGCCGCATGTGACCACAGCCCACGCCCGGCAACGCGTGCCCGGCGTTCGAGTGCAACGAGCGCCGCATGGCACGGGTTCAACCGTCGGGGCAACGCATGGGCGCGAGCTTGTCCGTGTTCGACCAGCCATCCCTGCACCCAAATCTGCTGATGATCGACGTCGACGAACAAATGTGCAAGAACACGGCCGTATCTGTCGGTGTGCGGTCCCGCGAATGCAAGCGCGACGCTTCGCCCACCAACGAGCGCTTCCAATGCCTTGCGCGCATCGGCCGCCGGGGGCCAAGGTGCCAACGTCGACGACGCGCCGCCGTCACGCACTCGAGGCGCCAACACACCCAGCAATCGCACTTCGATCGCATCATCGAGACGCACGCTGTCGCCGTCGATGACTGCAGCAACCGCGCGTGTCGGCCCTGGCTCGAGTGCGCAAGGCAGCGGCGCAGAGCTTTGTGCGCTGGCCTGGCCAACGCTGACGGAGAGGATCAATGCTGCGAAACCGAGCCGGCGCACGCCGCTCTTGGACACGGCGCTTAGACCGCTATGCGCACGGCCGCGCCATCCACCGGAATGTGCGCGCCGCTGATGTAGCCTGCGAGTGGCGAAGCCAAGAACGCAACGAGTGCCCCGAGCTCCTCTGGCTCCCCGAAACGTCCCATTGGAATGTTGTCTCGAATGTAGGCTTCGCGCGATGCTTCAGTCGGATGCAGTCGATCGAGAATCTGCACGGAGTTGATACGCCCCGGCGCCACGCAGTTGACCGTGATTCCATGTGGTGCCAACTCGAACGAGAGCGCTCTCGCCCACGCAACGAGCGCTGCTTTCGCCGCGCCTGCGCCGTTGATGCTCTTGCCGTAGATCGCGCCAGTGACACTGATGATGCGTCCGAATCCATTGGCTTTCATAGGCCCCAGCAACGGCTTCGTGATGCGTCGCGCTGAGGCGAAGTTCAAAGCCTGCGCCTCCGCCCAAAAGTCCTCCGTCTCCTCGGATTGGCCGAGCGGACGCGACCCGCCGGCATTGTTGACGACGATGTCGACACGCCCGTCGAGCACATCGAGCGCCATTGATGCGACCGCAGCGCACCCCGTCTCGGTTGCGATATCGCCAACCGCAATCGCAGTAGATGCCGCTCCGAGTTCCGTCGCGCGGGCGGCGGCGCGCGTCAGCGCATCGCGATTACGCCCGGCCAGAACGAGACGCACGCCTTCTCGCGCAAGACATTCGGCGATGCCAACGCCGATTCCTGCGCTTGCTCCCGTTACCAGCGCCGTCCGGCCTGCAAGCTTCAGATCCATACCGTCCTCCCGCGCGCCCTCGGCGCGCGCATGTGATCGTGTTGAAACTATCTAAGGCGCGAACGTAAACTCGCACAAGTTTGGCGCGGGGCGCGAAGCACGCGTTCGCTCGCACGCTTGTCGCCGTCCATCGCCGCCGATTGCTACGCTGCAACCCGGTTGGCGAGACGTACCGATCCGGCCTAGTGTGCCGCCAATGACCACACTGTTCGAAGCCGCAGGAATGGGTGAGAGCGTCTACCGGCCGCTCGCCGATCGATTGCGGCCCGCGCGGCTCTCGGAGGTCGTCGGGCAGGACCATCTCGTTGGCCCGGATGGAACGCTGACGCGACTTCTCGCATCGGGTCGCATGCCGAGCCTGATCCTGTGGGGACCGCCCGGCACCGGCAAGACGACCATCGCGCGGCTACTCGCCAAAGAGGTTGGCCTTGAGCTCGAGCAACTGTCGGCAATTTTTTCTGGCGTCCAGGATCTCAAGAAGGTCTTCGAGCGCGCGCGTGCGCGACGCGAAGCCGGAAAGGGCACACTGCTCTTCGTCGATGAGATCCATCGCTTCAATCGCGCCCAGCAGGACGGCTTCCTGCCGGTTATGGAGGACGGCACGATCACGCTGGTCGGCGCCACCACTGAGAACCCATCGTTCGAGCTGAACGCGGCCCTGCTGTCGCGGGCGGTGGTGCTCGTTCTGCATCGACACGATCGCGCGGCCCTGGAGAAGCTGATTGCGCGCGCAGAGGTAGATGCGCAGCGCTCCTTGCCTTTGGACGACGATGCCCGAGAAGCACTGATCGCCATGGCTGACGGCGACGGCCGTACGATCCTGAACCTGGCCGAGGACATCTTCGCAGCGGTGCCTGCGGATGGGCCACCGCTGGATCGGATCGGCCTCAGTACGCTCGTTCAACGCCGCGCGCCCCTCTACGACAAGAGCCGCGACGGCCATTACAACCTGATCTCGGCTCTTCACAAAGCGGTACGTGGTTCTGATCCGGATGCTGCCCTCTATTGGCTCGCCCGCATGCTGGAAGGCGGTGAGGATCGCCTCTTTCTCGCGCGTCGTCTTGTTCGTATGGCCATCGAGGATATCGGCCTTGCGGACCCGCAAGCCGTCCAGCAGGCGCTGGCTGCCAAGGATGTCTATGACTTTCTCGGCAGCCCGGAAGGCGAGCTGGCTTTGGCGCAGGCGACCATTTATCTGGCGACCGCACCGAAGTCGAACGCCGGTTATATCGCTCACAAAGCGGCGATGCAGTCGGCCAAGGCGCACGGCAGCCTGAGCCCGCCGAAGCATATCCTTAACGCCCCAACCAAGTTGATGGCGGAGGAAGGTTACGGCAGCGGCTACGCCTATGACCACGATACGCCGGACGCATTCTCCGCCCAGAACTACTTCCCGGACGAAATGTCGGAACGTCCTGTTTTCTATGATCCGCCCGAGCGCGGCTTTGAGCGCGAGATCAAAAAGCGCCTCGCCTATTGGGCAGGGCTGCGCAAGCGCTTCGCCGATCGATCATGATCCAATCGTCTTGGTGGGGTGCGTGTGGTCACCGTCGCGGCATAACCTTTAACTGCGTTCGGTACTCGCCAGCGGTCGCCGCGGTGCACTTATGAGCAACGCGGTCAGCGCTGACAGGCCGCCGAGCGTCGCGAAGATGGCGAGCGGGATCGAGTAGTCGCCGGTTGCGTCCCTGAGAATGCCCGAGAGAAGCGGACCTGAAGCTTGGGCAGTCACTTGTATCGCGAGCGCGACGCCGCGGATCGCGCCGAAGCTGCGGCGGCCGAAGTAGTCGGCCCATGCCACCGGGAGGGTCGTATGGATCCCGCCCATGGCCGCACCAAAAAGCGCACCGGACGCGATCGCGTCGAAGGCGGTTGCCACGTGCGCGATATAGAGGGAGCTTGCGCAAAGCGCCAATCCCGAAAGCGTTAGCCCGACCTTCACTCCGATGCGGCGAAGCAGCAGTCCGAACGCGAGCCCTACGACAGCCGACGTGGCCGAGAACGTCGTGACGCTCGTAACCGCCACGGCCGTGCTGACGCCCCGCTCCATCAGATGCGCCGGCTGGTGCAGGCTCATGCCCGCCTGAACCGGATAGATGAGAAGCGTATAGAGCGAGAGCAGCCAAAAAGCGGGCGTCGCGAGGGCCTCCTGCCGTGTGAACGACGGCTCGACTTCGACCATCTTTGAGTCTGTGGCGGCCCTCACATCCCGCGCGGTCGCTATCGGTGCGCCGTCCGGCAGCAGGCCCACGTCCTCTGGGCGTCGCGCCATCAGCGCCCAGGTCGGCAGAAAGCCGATCGAGAGCACCGTCAGCCCGATTGCAATCCATCCCGAACGCCAACCGCCCTGTGTCATCGCCCAGTAGCCGATGAGCGGCATGATGGTCAGGCCGACCATCTGCGCCAATGTCGCGATCGATAGGGCGAGCGGGCGCTGTGCCACGAACCAGTTGACCACCGCGCCGTTCGTGCCGAGGTCGAACGGTCCAGCGAAGTTCATGCGGGCGATGCAGAACAGCAGATAGAAGCCGAACAGTGATTGCACGCCCGAAAGCATGAGAATTGTAGCGCTGGTCGTGAGCACGGCCGCAAGCAGAATGGTCCGCGGGCCTTTCCTGTCCAGAAAAGAGCCGACCAGTGGTGCCGTGAAGGCCGCGAGAACACCTCCGAGCGAAACGGCTCCCGAGAAAGCACCTCGCGACCAGCCAAACTCCTCCGTCATCGGTGTAACAAAGATCGACAGCGTCGCCACGGCCGGGCCCACACGCGCAACCGCCGCGCAGCAAACGCAGCCGAGCACGACCCAGCCGTAGTAGAACGGAAGCCGCTGAACCAGATGAGCGACAAGTGTATTCTGCATCATGTGCGCTCGATCGACCGATGTGAGAGGTTTAGGGGAATGGCTCAGCGTGGGCCACGCGCGATGTTGGACGACCGGTCGGCGCGCGGCAAGCCACGTTTCCCCGACTTGGTCTTCTGACGGCGAGATGCAACAATCGGCGACCGGACCACCAGTCGCCGCTCCACCGACAGGGATCGCCATGAAGTTCGCATTGCACTTCTCGAATTCGAACTTTCCTGACGCCGCAGGCGCAAAGCGTTTGGCCCTGGCTGCCGAGGCCGCTGGTTTCGAAAGCCTCGTCGTGATCGAGCACGTCGTGTGGCCGACGAACTACGCCTCGAAATACCCATATTCCCCGACCGGACGGCTTCCCGGAGGCCCCGAGACGAAGCTGCCGGATCCTCTCATCTGGATGGCATTCGCTCTTGCCGCGACATCACGCCTGCGCTGCATGACCGGCATCCTCATTCTGCCGCAGCGCAATCCGGTGGTTCTCGCCAAGGAGCTTGCCACGCTCGACGATATGAGCGGCGGCCGGCTGGAACTTGGCATTGGCGTCGGCTGGCTCAAGGAAGAGTTCGAGGCGCTGGGCGTCCCCTTCGAGAAGCGCGGCGCGCGCACCGACGAATATATCGAGGCGATGCGCCTGCTTTGGGAAAAGGACGATGCAAGCTACGACGGCAAATTCGTGAACTTCAAGGGCATGAGCTGCAACCCGAAACCCGTCAAAGGTCGAGTCCCTATCCACATCGGCGGTCATTCGGAAGCCGCTGCGCGCCGGGCAGCTCGTTTCGGAGACGGCTTCTTCCCTGCCACCGGTTCGCAGGTCGACATCCGTCCCGTGATAGAGCTTGTCCACAAGCTCGCGGCCGAGAACGGCCGCGATCCCAATTCGATCGAGATCACGACGGGCTGTCCGGGCGCGCTTCCGGGCTCCGGCGTCGATCCGGCAAAGGCCGTGGCTGAGGCCGCAACAAAGGGTGTCGGACGCGTCGTCCTACCCATTACCGCTTTCATGGTCGGCGGTCCGTCCGGAGCGACCCAGCACGCCAATACGTTCGGTGGGCTGGATGCCGCGGGACTCGAGGCACGCTTTCTCGAATTTGGCGAAAAGGTTATCCGGCAGGTTGGCTGAGCCAACCCCGTGAAACCACAAAAAAGCCGGCGAGCTGTGCGCCGCCGGCTTTATCGATTCAGAAGGCTCGGCTACTCCGCAGCGTCGGCCTTCTGCGCAACCTCCTTCAGGTGCCCGAAACGATCGCGGAACGGCTGTGTATCGATCTCGTCGAGCTGAACCTCGCCTGCCAGTACCTGCCGCTTCCATTCCTGATGAGCCGGCTCGGCTGCGTGGAACTCGGGCATCACTTCCTTGGCGAACAGCTCGAGACCCTCGCAGATGTGCTCGTGCGGATTCTTACCCGCCTGGTTGAGCATGATGATCTGGTCGACGTTCGATGTCTGGAATTTTCGCAGCTTGGCGCGGATTGTGTCGGGCGAGCCAACGAGACCGGACCGCACGGACCGCTGCACGGCGTCCGGATTGGCATCTTTCCATTTCACGAATTCATCCCAGACATTCACGGTGCCGGCGCGCGGGCGCTCGCGGTTTGGGCTGCGGCCGTAGAAGTTCAAAGCAAACTGGAAGAACGTCAGCCCCTCGGCGCGCTTGCGCGCTTCCTCGTCCGTCTTCGCGCACATGAAGTATGAAACGAGTGCGATATTCGGATTGATCTGATAATCGCCGAGTTTATCGAGACGCCGGGTAATCGCATTGTAGTAGGCGTGCACCCAGGCGTGGGCGGCATCCGCCGAGACGAACTGGAAGCCGAGCGCCCCCATGCCCCGCTGTCCGGCATACTCGATTGTCGGAAGCTGGGAGCACGCCACCCAAAGCGGCGGGTGTGGTCGCTGCAGTGGTTTCGGCACCACGTTCCGGTAAGGGAACTTGAAGTGCGCGCCGTCGTACTCGCACGGCTCGTCTTTGAACATCGGCACCATGCAGCGAACGCCATCCTCCCAGATGTCGCGCTTGTTCTCCATGGTCACGTTGAAGGGTTCGAGTTCCGTAGAGGACGCACTCTCGCCGAGCCCAAGCTCGACGCGACCGTTGCTCAGCAGATCGAGCGTCGCCGCCTGCGCCGCGACTTTCGAGGGATGATTTGTCGTGAGCTGCAAGATGCCGTGTGCGAGGCGAATGTTCTTGGTCCGCTGGCTTGCAGCTCCCAGAAATACGCTCGGGGCGGACGAGTGCGAGTATTCCTCGAGATAGTGGTGTTCCACCTCCCACGCGTAGTCGTATCCAAGCCGATCCGCCAACTCGACCTGATCGAGCGCCTGATTCAGCAGTTTATGTTCGCTATGCCGTTCCCATGGGCGAGGGATTTGCAACTCGTAGAAAATACCGAATTTCATGGCGTGTCCTCAGCTCAATGGGCCTTATCGTCCTCGTCGTCGAGATAAGGTTGCCACCGAATATGGCGAGATGAAAGAGGGCTGACATGCCAGCCCTCTTTATCGCTCGGCCATGCAGGTGGCGCGATTATTCGAGCCCAGGCGCATGTCGCTTATACCAGCCCGTTGCCTGCTCGTAGGCGCGGGCAATGCGGTAAACGCGCGATTCCTGCCAGGCATGTCCAACGATCTGGATCGAAAGCGGCAACCCGTCCTGCGTGAAGCCTGCGGGGATCGCAATCGCCGGCAAGCCTGTTACATTGAACGGCTGCCGCGCTTGTCGCGGATAGACGCGCGCGCACGCCTCTGCGTCGTCGATCGGAGGCGGCGGATCCATGCTCGAGACCGTCAGAAGGGCATCGAGGCCTTCCATGGCCGCGTTCGTCTGAGCGACAAGACGCGCTCTCAAGCGAAGCGCATCGACATAATCCGCAGCCGAAAGCCCGGCTCCGATGGCCAAGCGCTGTCGCGCCAATTCGCCATAGTCGCCCGGCCGCTCGGCGAAATGCCGGCGGTGAATGGAAAAGGCCTCTGACGCGAGGATCACGCGGTTGCACACCGAATACTCGGAGAGCGGCGCGAGACGGATCTCGCGCACGTCGGCCCCGAGTTCGCGAAGCTTGATCGCTGCCTGATCCGTGGCCTTGATCTGCTCGGGGTGAGCGGTCTCGTCGCCGTCGTAGAAATGCCTGACCAGTCCGATCCTGAGGCCTTCCACGCCTTTGTCGATCTCAGCCGAATAGTCTGGCACCGCCGCATCGGCACTTCCGGGATCAAGCGGATCGTGACCAGCGAGCACCTGCAAAAGAAGCGCATTGTCGGCCACGTCGCGCGTCATCGGTCCGACGTGATCCAGCGAGAACGCAAGCGGAAATACGCCACGCCGCGACACGCGTCCGTAGGTCGGTTTCAATCCGACGATAGAGCACATCGAAGCTGGATTCCGCACCGAGCCGCCCGTGTCGGTCCCGAGCGCCGCAGGAACCATGCCTGTCGCCAGCGCAACACCGGAACCTGACGAGGAGCCGCCTGGAAAATTTCGGCCGCCCCATGGGTTGACGGCTGGCGGCCACGGCAGGTCGAAAGACGGCCCGCCTATAGCGAACTCGTGCGTCGACAACTTGCCCATCACGACGGCGCCAGCCGCTTCGAGGCGCTCTGTGACGACGGCGCTTGCTGCAGCCGAATGATCCGCGTAGATCTTCGAATGACAGGTCGTCGGATAGCCTGCAACGTCGATGATGTCCTTGAGCCCGACGGGGACGCCGTGGAATGGCCCTCTGTAGCGCCCCTCCGAGATTTCAGCCTCGGCCGCTTTCGCTTGCGCCCGTGCACGATCCGGCATCACGCGAATAAAAGCGTGCCACTTCGGGTCAAGGCGCGCAATCCGCGCCAACTGAGCCTCGACAAGTTCGACAGGCGAAAGTTTCCGGCTCGAAATCAGATTTGACGCCTCGGCAACGGACAGCCATGCCAAATCGGTCATTGCTGGCCCTCCCGTAGGGCGCCTGCACGGAACACGTGTGCGCTCTCTTCGGACGGAGCAAAATCTTTCGGTAGCTTGTCAGCCAACGCCGCCGCAGCCATCAATGCGGACCGCAATGCTTCGGGGTGCTCTTCGAGAAGCCGGGCGAGGTCCGCCGTGTTGGAATCCCGATCTTCTTCGTCCTGTTCCATGACGAATTTGTCCTCACTTGCCATCGTTCGCATCATTGATGCACGCGCCCCCTGACCAGTCCAGCCCTAGGTCTGGGGAGCTGCGTCCCTTCGACAGCAGTCCAGCATTTGTCGCAAGAACACGGCGCAGCGCGAAATGATCGGCCGCCACGCGAGGGGGTAGCGATGTCTGCCTTCGCGAGCCCGCGACCCGTCGGCTGGTCGCGGCTGTAGTGCTTGAAAACGCGATGCCACCGTATTCGAAGTCACTGGTGCGGACGGCGGGACTCGAACCCGCACGACGTTGCCATCTCAGGATTTTAAGTCCTGTGTGTCTACCGATTCCACCACGTCCGCATTGTATTGAATTATCTAGGGAAAATCCGCATTTCTAAGTCGCTCATTTTTCTCCCATATCGCACCGGCATCACACGGAGGTGAGTCTTGGCTGCCGCGCTGGCACGGCCGCCGACTCTTAACCGAACGCACCGAAGCAGCGCACTAAGGCCAGATGGGGGAGCGATCGTCAACATGCACAAAGAACGGCTTGCCGCTCTATGCTGGCGAGACGGAAGTGCTCGACGTGACGGGCATGGGCCGGGCGACGCTAGCGCGCTATCGCCATGCCGGAACCTTCCCTCAGCCCGTTAAGATGGGCACGAACAAATGGCGCCTGGACGACGTGTTGACGTGGATGGCTTCCCGTCGTCGAAGCGAGCATCAAAAGCTCGCACAATCGGCCGTCAGAGATCCGGCGAAACTCTCGATGATGTTGTGAAGCAGGCGGCCTTCGATCTCGCCGCAGAGCATTTTTCGCGTATGACCGGGCAGCACGTGGAACCGAGCGAGATCGCCTTCGGCCGCCCACCCAACTCGCTGGGGGAATTCCTTGATGTGCTTCTTGCTCGCTTTGGGAGCCTGACAGATACGCAGTGCCCAGCGGTCGTCTACTATATCTTCCCAGCCTTCCGCCCCATGCTGGACGATGCTTTGCAAAGAACGGGCTCGTGTGGCCGTCTGATCCGAAAGAGTGGCGCACGATGGCACTGGGAGCGCTGGTTGCCGCTTGGGAACGAGGCAATCAGCGATAAAGCTCGATCAGTTCAGTGAGCCTGCCAGTGGCGTTTGACAACAATATGTACGGACAATAAAGAATTTGCCGGCCGTGCTGGATGCACGAGATCAGGATAACTGCGCCGCCTGTATGCGGCCATGGGAGGAACGACGTGAAGCGACTTCTTGCCGCCGGACTAGCACTGGCGTTCGCGACTCTTTCGTCCGCCGTACGCGCGCAGAGTTATGATTTGACCATGGTCATCATCCCGATTCCAGGGGAGACCTACGCCAAGTTGACCGAGGCCGTGCCGCGCCATGTCTCGGCTGCGACCAATGGCAAAGTCAAAATCACGGTGAACGAGAGTCTGATCCCTGGAACGCAGTTGCATAGCGCCGTCCGCGACGGTCGGGTTGAGTTTTCTGGTATTCTTCCAGCCTATATCAGCGCAGAGGCACCTTTTCTCACGGTGGGGAATCTCCCTGGCATCGTTACCTCGATCGACGAGTATAAAAAACTTTGGGCTTCGCCCATTTTCCGTGAGAAGACCGCTCCCATCTGGCACGACAAATACAATGTGAATGTCCTTGCCTACGGTGCCTTCGGCCCACAGAACATTATGTCCATGAAGCCCATCATGGCGGTTTCCGACTTCAAGGGTATGAAGGTCCGGGTCAGCAACACGCAGTCATCGAAGCTCGTTGAAGGGCTGGGCGCTAAGCCGACGCCAATGGTCATCACCGAAGTTATGCCGGCGCTGGAACGCGGCATCCTGGATGCCGTTCAAAACTCCGTGGTAGGCTCGGTTTACCAAGGCTTCCCCGCCATCGTTAAGCATTCCCAACTTTGGCCGCTCGGCACGATTCAGCCCTGGGTCATCACCGTCAATCGCGATGTTTGGGCGAAGTTCCCGGAGGATATCCAAAAGGGTATCGCAACCGGCATGCTCGAAGTTTAAAAGGAAATGTTCGATCGCTGGCAGCCGATGCTAGACGAGGCCATCCTCGAATGGAAAAAGAAGGGGATTGAGGTCAAGACCCCGCCCGCCGAGGAAATTGCCAAGATGAACACTGGCCCGCACGCGCAAGCGGTGTTCGATGCCTGGAACGCTCGAGCAAAACAGCTTGGTCTTGATCCTGAAGCGTTCCTAAAGGACGTACGCACCGTGCTGGCGCAGTAAGTAACGCGCAGAAGGGGGAGGCGTCGTTCTCATGCGACTCCCCCGTGGGGTTGAGCCCATCCTCTCACCTTCTCATCTGTAATATCTGGCGACCGTTCTCGGCGAACGCTTGGAGATTGCGTCTTGGACCAACCCCTCCCTGCCGCACTTGCGCAGCAACCGCGCTCAACCTTTCTAAATGTTGCTGATAGCGTCTCAGCCTTCCTCGGCTACGTAGCCGCTATCGCTACGTTCCTGATGATGGCGTTCTCGGCTTATGACATTACGGCACGTTACCTGTTCAACGAGCCAACGTCGTGGGTCGTTGAAGTGTCAGGGTATCTCCTTGTCGCGATTGCATTTCTAGGGGCAGGCTACGCTGAGAAGCAGAACGCCCATATTAAGGTGGATTTAGTCCTGCAAGCGTTCCAGGGAAAGGCGCTTCGGTTTGTCCAAAGCGTCGCCGCATGGCTCGGAACCATTTTCGTGTTTTTTGCTGCTTGGCAGACTGCTTTATTCAATTACAGCGACTACAAGAATGGGACTCGTTTTTGGGTCGTACTTGAGACTTTGCAATGGATTCCTGAGTTACCCATGACGATTGGCTTCGCCGGCCTCGCCCTGGCGATGCTTGCGACTGTCCGGCGACTTTCACCGCCGCTTGGGTCAGTTCGTTCCATAGCAGTGCCGGTTCTTCTTGTGGCGCTCATTGCCGCTTTGATCCTAATGGGCGATCGCCCCGTGCATATCGGCCTGGGGAAACAGGAACTAGGGGCTGCGCTGATCCTCGGGACAGTTCTCATCTCCGCTTGGCTATGGAGCGGGGCTCGCGTAGGCATCGCGCTGCTCGTCATTGTCACGGTTCTGATCGCGAGCTACGTGGCCCTTGCTGGGGGCTCCCCAAAGACAGCGATGGTTCTCGTCGTTACGACACTGGTCGCCCTCTTGCTGACGGGTATGAGCATTTCGCTCGGTCTTGGCCTTCTCGGCCTGCTGGGCATCGCCTTTCTTTTGCCAATCCCGCAGTTCCAGGCAATCGGAGAGCGCGCCTATTCGAGCGCAAACAGCTTTTCTTTGACGGCCGTTCCCATGTTCGTTTTGATGGGCGTTTTGCTGCTCCGGAGCGGCGTTTCGTCCGCGCTTTTTGAAGCGATGCGGATTTGGTTTGGACGGGTGCCGGGCGGGCTTGCACACGCGTCAATCGCGACAAGCGCGGGGTTCGCTGCTGTGTCCGGGTCGAGTGTTGCTACGGCCGCCACCATTGGCGGTATGGCAGCACCGGAGATGATCTCGCGAGGGTATAGCCCGCGCCTAGCTTACGGCTCCATTGCCGCGGGCGGCACGCTAGGAATCCTTATTCCGCCAAGCATTCCGATGATCATTTACGGATCAATGGTGGGGGCCTCAGTATCTGCGCTATTTGTTGCGGGTGTCATACCCGGACTGGTGCTCTCACTTCTTTTCATGGCGGTTATCGCTGTGTGGTCGATAGTCTTTCCGCAATCCGCACCGGCTGGGACTTCCTATACTTTGGGTCACAAGTTTCGATCATCCCTCGGTGCTCTCCCATTTGTCGTGTTAATTTTCCTCGTTATGGGGTCGCTCTATTGGGGCGTCGCGACTCCGAGCGAGGCGGGCGCAGTAGGCGCTGTGCTCGCGATGGCCGTGTGCATCCTTATGGGAAAGCTGAACTTTCAAACGCTCGTAGAGTCGTTGCTTGAAACTGTGCAAACGACATCGTTCATCATCGTCATTCTCGTTGGTACCGCGACGTTCACTTATATCGTCGATTATCTGAGGCTATCCCAGGAGCTTATTCAAATTGTCGGCGGTATGGGATTGACGCCATTCCAAGTGTTCTGCGTGGTGTCGGTCGTCTATATCATCTTGGGAATGTTTATCGATCCCATTTCGATGATGTTGATCACGCTTCCCGTGACCTTCCCTATGATCAAGGCTGCAGGGTTCGATCCAGTTTGGTTTGGAATCTACCTCGTCGTAATGATCGAAGTGGGGCTGTTGACTCCACCGGTCGGTATGAACCTGTTCGTGCTGCGCGGTCTCAGTGGCGAAGTCTCGTTGCAGGAGATTGCAATTGGAGCGGCGCCGTTCCTCGTGATCATCTTCGCCTTTGTGGGCCTTATTTATGTATATCCTGAAATCATCACTTGGCTTCCCGATAGAATGGGCATGCCGAAATAGCAGCGCCCGAGCCCAGCAAGAGACGCAGTCTTGGCCGGGAGCAAGGGGAAAGCAGTGCGCACGGTGGCAAGATGGTCGTTTCGGACGGGGTGCGCCCTTGCCATTGCGTGGCTGATCGCCGTCGCCGTGTTCTTGGCAATCGGGCACTTGGATGGCGTTGCTCTGGCAATGCTGATCGCACCTGTCGCGGGCGGCTTCATGCTCTTGGCCATGGTGCTGTCGGCTTTTGAAGCGTGAAGTCGGCTTCTACGACGTGATCGTCGCACCGGCGAAGCTGGCAGGGACGAAACCGAAGAATTGATCCCGGCAGCCAGCATGTTGGATTAATCTGTCCGCGTTCAGAATTTGGTTTAGTCGGGGTATGTGTCATGAGCGCCGCCGACCGTCGGCGAGAATTTGCCGCCGCACTCCATCGCTTGCGTCGTGGCATCGCAACTGCATCGGCGACGATCTCGGCGCCGAACTGCGGCATCCACATTGACGGGCGCGACGTCAAGCAGGGCTTCATCCGCGACTTCGAAGATCACGTGCGCCAGCTTGACTGGCTCGCCGCGCAGCTCACGGAGGGCATTGAACCTGCGCAGGACGTATCGGAGGAAGTCCTTAGCCTCGGTGATACCGATAAGCCAACCGAAGCAACCGGCGCCTGCACGGAAGGCAAGCCGGCGCATCGCTCGCCCAAAAGATAGTGTGGCCCCGGCGTTGCCGCCGAGGCCACCCCAATGTCGGTTTCGATCTCGCCTACGTACGCCACCGACATTTAGACGCTACGCTGCCTGTCAGCAGCGATGCCGCCACAGGCAACGATTGAAGCCCGGACCACCCCAGCCCCAACGCGCCGCGCATTCGTGGCGCCACGCGCGGCAACGCCCGCCGCGTGGCGGTCCCCAATATGGTCCACCATAGAAGCGCGGCCCGTAGCGCCAATGGCGATGACGGTGTGGTCCGTGCCATTGGACGGTTTGCACGTCACTCGTGGCTCGTACGCCGTCGAGTGACGGCAGCGGTGCTGCCTGACCAGCGACAGGAAGTGCCGCCATTGTGAAGCCGAAAGCCGCTGCCGCGACAGCCATTGAGACTTTCATTGTGATCGCTCCGACTTGCTTAAGGTCGAGATCGCTTATCGACCGGCGCGAAGTATCGGCGGCGTAGATGCAACAAGCGGTGAATGGAGCGTTCACTCGGAATTCATGGAGGGCCATGGAGCGCGCTGCCATCCTCCGTGCCTCCAGGCAACCGAGGCACATAAATAGAAACCCCCACCGATTACAGCAGGAGCTTCCATCTCCAGGCGACCATGAAATTAGCTTGGTTCTCGCACCGCGTTATGGAGAGCGGAGGCTCGTAATTTCATGCCTCAATAGAGCTTGCCTGTGTGAGATGTCTCTCGTCATGTCGCCTAGCTGCATGGTTTTCTGTCTCACACATAAATTGAAATCAGATACGCCATGATAAATCCAGTAGTTTAATATATGTGCGGCTGCACCGGCGCGAGACGCTACTTCTTCGCTCCAGCCTGAGGCGCCTCCGCAAGCTTTCGCAGGCGCATCGCCGTTGCCTCATCAATTTTGCCCGCAGCTTGGAGCTCACTGATCACGTCGTCCTGATACTGCCCGATACGCGGTCCTGCAAACTTGATCTTTCCCGGCGTGCGCGACATGCGCGGGAATACGTTCTGCATCTTGAGCGGACCGAGATCCTCGTCATCGACGGTCGTTACGCTTTCGCGCGCGAGATATTGCGGGTCCGACAGGATCTGCTCCGCATCATTGACCGGACCGATCGCCGCTTCGACCTTCTCGAACGCATCGAGCACTTCGGTGAGCGTCCGCGCGCCGATCCAGTCGGCCACCATGCCGTCAACCTCGTCGGCACGTTTCGTGCGCTCGACGTTGGTAGCGTAGCGGGGGTCGTCGCCCGTTCCTTCCCCACCGACCAGGTTCATCACGCGGCGTGCAATCGAGGGGGAAGCCGTCGAAAGAGCGACCCAGCGGCCATCCTTCGTCTGATAAGCGTTGCGCGGCACATTGTTCGCCGATCGGTTCCCGGATCGGTTCTGAATGATGCCGAGCTGATCGAAGCTCGAGGTTTGTGCGCCAAGGCACGAGAAGAGCGGCTCATAGAGCGCCAGATCGATGTACTGCCCTTTGCCCGAGCCTTGTACGTCGCGTTCGTAGATCGCGAACATGATGGCGAAAACGCCGTGATAGGCCGCAATGCCATCCGCGAGACCGAACGGGGGCAGCGTTGGTGGCCCGTCCGGTTGCCCCGTGATGTGGGCAAACCCCGAGAATGCCTCGGCGACTGTTCCATAACCCGGCCGAAAACGATAAGGCCCCGTCTGTCCGAAGCCTGTGACGCGTAGCATGACCAACCGTGGATTCCGCTCCGATAGGACGTCCCACCCGAGGCCCCATTTCTCCATGGTGCCCGTCCGGAAGTTTTCGACGAGGACATCCGCCTCATCGACCAGCGCCAGGAAGGCAGCTTTACCGTCTTCGTCATGAAGATCGAGCGCGATAGTCCGCTTGTTGCGGTTCGTCACCTTCCACCAGACGCCATGCCCGTCCTTGGTATGCCCCATCTTGCGCAGCGCATCGCCCTGCGGGTGCTCGATCTTGACAACGTCCGCACCGAAGTCGGCGAGTACCATGGCCGACATCGGCCCGGCGAGTACTGTCGAGCAATCGACCACCTTCAACCCGGCGAGCGGGCCGTTCTTTTCCGTATCGTGACGCATGCCGTAGGCGGGCTTCCTTTTGTGGACGCTGCGGCAGCTCCAGGAGGCTGGGCTGGCGCGCCACAGGTGTGCGGCATGTGAGCCGGAACGGCAAGAGGCAACCGCCGTCCCGCGCCGGCCGCTGGCTCCACAGAAGGGAGTCGCCGGCGCCACTGCAACGCGCGATTGGTTGCCGCGCAGGGGATCATCGACACCGCTGCAATCCCGCCTTTGACTCCGTCATCGAATCCCCGGATTTTCCCATCGGGGGAGCTAACATGACGATCAGGGCCACATACGAGCTCGAAGCGAATGAGATGAAGCTCGGACGAGTGCCGATTGCTGGCGTCGACGAGGCGGGTCGCGGCCCTTGGGCCGGTCCAGTCGTAGCCGCCGCTGTGATCTTGGATGAGAAGGCTATCCCTGAAGGTATTGCCGATTCAAAGGTGCTTGATCCCGAAGCCCGGGAACATCTTTACACGCGGATTGCCGCGACCTCGATCGTCGGTGTGGGCATCGCCGATGTGGACCGTATCGACCGCGAAAATATCCTCAACGCGACCCTATGGGCGATGGCCGAAGCGGTGCGGACGCTTGCCGTAAGACCACGTCTCGCGCTGATCGATGGCAATCGCAGTCCGCGTCTCTCGTGCGAGACGCGGACTCTCGTCAAAGGTGACGCCCTGTGCCTTTCGATCGCGGCGGCCTCGATCATAGCCAAGGTCACGCGCGATCGTTTGATGATCCAGCTCGCCCAGACCTGGCCGCAGTACGGTTTTGAACGCCACAAAGGTTACGGCACACCCGAGCACAAAACGGCGCTTGACCGGCACGGTGTCACGCCGCTGCACCGCCGATCTTTCCGGCCGGTGCAGCTAGCGCTGGGGCTTGTCGTATAGCGTCAGCGTGCCTAGGGCGCTGCATCCTCGATCATTCGTCGCGGCGCACGCCGGCCTGCACACGTTTACATACCCTCGCTCAGCCTACGAATTTCACGTCGAGCGAGATGTCGGCCTTCAGCAGCTTCGAAACGGGACAGCCTTCCTTGGCCTTCTGGGCTAGCCGCTGAAACGTCTCCGCATCCGTATTCGGAACCTTGCCTTCGAGCGTCAGATGGACTGCCGAAATTTCGAAGCCTTGCGCTGACTGCTTGAGAGTAACGGCGGCGGTCGTGTCGAGCTGGGTGGCGGTGAGTCCCTCTTGTCCAAGGATCAAAGATAACGCCATCGTGAAGCATCCAGCGTGCGCGGCGCCGATGAGCTCCTCGGGATTGGTCCCTGGTTTGTCTTCAAACCGTGTATTGAAGCCGTAGGGCTGCTCCTTCAACGCACCGCTCTGGGTCGAGATAAATCCCTTGCCATCTTTGAGACCGCCTGACCACCGAGCGCTGCCACGACGCTTGATTTCCATATCGAACCTCCTGGTTACATAATCTTACGAAAGCCGCGAGCTGCGTGTAATTTCCCCGCATGTTTGTGAAGCAACAGTCGCGGCAATGCTGCTGGGGAAGGGGCGAGCGATCCGATGCCTGCAATCGCAACACCGTTGGAGAATGACGTGCACATCGCTGCAAATCCACTGATCGAACGAGAACGGACGCATCCCGCTTTCGCGTCGATACGCTTCAACGCGTGGCGCTACTTGTCCATCTATATCGTGGGTGAACCGCACAGCTTCAAGCGAGGGCTATCGCCCGCGTTCGAGACGCATCGAGTATCCGGCTAATGTTTCTGTATGCCTACGCCTTGCGCTTGGCTCGCGGCTTCGCGGCAGGCTTCTTGGATGGGCGGCCGGCGCCCCTTTCGTCCTTGGGAGCCTTGCGTACTTTATCGTCGCTGGCTGGCGCCGCTGCGCGCTTTGCTGGCTGGCCGAGACTACGCTTTAGCGCTTCCATGAGGTCGATCACGTTGGCGCCCGAGGGTCGCCCTTCATCTTCAGGCGCGACAACCTTGCGGCCCTTCATTTTCTCCTGCACCAGGGCCTTCAGTGCATCCTGATAACGATCATGGAACGCTGAGGGTTCGAACGGAGCTGTTTTCTGCTCGATGAGCTGCATCGCCAGATCGATCATTTGCTTGGGCGGCGTTCCAGCAGGAATGTCCGTGAAGAAGTCTTGCGGCTCCCGGAGTTCGTCAACGTACCGCAACAGTTCCATGACGAGACCATCTTGAAGCGGCCCGATCGCAACCAGCCATTCCCGGCCGGCAATCGTCACCTGGGCCAGCCCGAGTTTCCCGGTCTTGCGCAAGGCATCGCGAATAACGACAAACCCTTCACCCGCCAGTGGGTCCGCCGGTACTACGAAATAGGGTCGCTCGAAGAAGCGGTAATCGACTTCGTCGGCATCGACGAACTGCACGAGATCGATCGTTTTTTTGCTTTCCAGCTTGAGGCTGTCGATTTCCTCGGGCTCGAGAATGACGTAAGTGTCGGTATCAACCTCGTAGCCTTTGACAATATCCGTGTTCTCAACTTTGCCGACGCCCGGCACGACCTTCTGGTAATTGATGCGTCGCCCCGACGGTTTATGGATCTGGCGAAAGCTGATCTCGCTCTTGCTTTCCACGCCGTTGTAGACCTCGACGGCGATCGTCACGAGGGAGAGCCGCAAATAGCCCTTCCAGTAAGCGCGGTGCTTTTTTGCCATAACGCAAGACCTTGTACCCGACGTCGCCATGAAAACGCTAAATCTAGGCGCTTCGCGCAATCAACGCCAGATTTCCTCCAATGTTCCGGGAGTTGACGGTCGGCGCAGAAGAACTAAAAGAGAACATAAGACTTAAGTAAAGGCAGGGCAGCAAAAGATATGAAACCGGGGCGAGAAGCGCACGAACCGCGCAACCTCGCCCCGCTGTTGATCGCGTCAATTCGCCCGAACGGCGCTCCAGGTATCATCGAGCGCATTGCGTAGACGGCGTGCCATCTCTTTCACCTCCGCCGCGGTGATGATGAGGGGAGGCGAGAACGCAATCCGATTGCCGACTAGGCGCAGGATGAGACCGTGCTTTCGCGCATGACCACCAAGAATCTCCATGACTCCCGCTGACGCGGGGTGGATTTCGCGTGTCGCCTTATCCTTCACGACTTCGAGCGCGCCAATGAGGCCAACACCACGAAATTCGCCAATCAGGGGATGATCCTGCAGGGCAGTTAACTCGGCGAGAAACGGTTTCTCGACGCTGCGAACATGGCCGATCATATCCATCTCGTCGTAGATCTTCAGCGTTTCAAGGGCGACAGCCGTTGTCACCGGGTGGCCGGCGTATGTGTAACCATGCGCGAAATGGCCGACTTTGTCGCTTTCGATCATGAGCGCTTGGAACACGCGCTCATTCAGGAGCAGAGCCGAAATCGGTTGCAGCCCAGCCGAGAGCGCCTTCGCACACGAGATCATGTCAGGTTTCAGCTTGAAGGTCTGACTTCCCCACATATTGCCGGTGCGGCCGAAACCGCAGATCACCTCGTCAGCGACGAACAGAATATCATACTTCTGAAGAACAGTTTGGATCTTCTCGAAATACCCCTTCGGCGGCAGCACGGCACCGCCCGCACCCATCACCGGCTCGGCCCAGAAGGCGGCAACCGTATCGGGCCCCTCGGCAATGATGAGGTCCTCCAAGGCCTGCGCCATGCGTTGAGAAAACTCTTCCTCGCTCTCGCCCGGAAGTTGGTTGCGGTAGTAGTTCGGAAATTCGGTGTGCAGGAAGGCATCGAAAGGCAGGCCGGATTCTTGGTGCATGTCGGGCTTGCCGGAGATCGACGCCGCAGCGCATGTCGAGCCATGATAGGCCATCTTACGGCCGATAATCTTGCGCTTCTCCGGTTTCCCATGCGCATGCCAATAGTACCAGACGACCTTGACGGCGGTGTCGTTGGCTTCCGAGCCCGAACACTGAAAGAAGACCTTCGACATTGGTACAGGCGACATTTCGAGCAGCTTCGCAGCAAGCTCGATTGCGCTTTCGTTCGAAGACGATCGGTAGATATGATAATAGCCGACTTTACACATCTGGTCGTAGGCGACCTTCGCCAGCCGTTCGACACCGAACCCCAGCGATGCACACCACAGACCCGCGGCCGCCTCCAGATATTCCGTGCCATCCTCATCGTAGACGAAAATGCCTTTGCCCTTCGAAATGATCGTCGGGCCGCTTTCCAAATGCTTGCGTAGGTTCGATTGGGGATGCAGCACGCTCGCAATGTCGAGCGCATGCAAACTGTTCGGCAGACGGTTCATTCTTCCTATCCTTCAGCGACGACACCCGGCGCGTTCCGCCATTGGACACGTCGCGATCATTGTATACAGTCGTACACAATGCAAGGGCACGCACGAGGAGATCCGGGCTGTGCACGAGACGTGGAGTGGGCGAGATCATGGTGACGGCGATTGCCGCTGAGAGCGAGTTCGACGGCACATCACGCGCTGAATATGCCTACCAAATGCTGCTGGATGCGATTCGCGAGCAACGCGTCGAGCCGGGAGAACGTGTGCGCGAGGAAGATGTATCGAGAATGCTCGGCATCAGTCGCACACCTGTCCGGCAGGCCATGCATCGGCTTCAGACGCGCGGTCTGCTGGTCCAGGCTTCCGGGCGCGGTCTCCTCGTTGCGGAACTGGGGCGGCCGCAGGTTATCGAGCTCTATGCGATGCGCGAACTGCTTGAAGGCGCCGCTGCGCGGCTTGCCGCACAGCACGCAGGACCCAGCGACATTATCGCCATGCGGCACGTGCTCGAAGAATTCCGCAAGGCCGCCCCGAATCCGCGCAAGCTCGCGCGCATCAACCGCATGTTCCACGCAACAATCCATGAAGCTGCCCATAATCGGTATCTCAGTCAATCGCTGGACGACTTCAGCGACACGCTGGCCCTGCTGAGGGGAACCACGTTCTCGTTAAAGGGACGGTGGAAAGGAGAACTGGCAGAGAATGTCGAACTTGTGGACGCCATCGAGCGCCGCGATTCCGATGCCGCCGAGACTGCGGCACGGAAGAATATGCGTACAGCGCTCGATGTGCGCTTACGCATGCTGTTTGGTGCGTGATCGCCTCGCCCGTCCGCAGCGATCCCCAATCATCTGATCCCCGTCGGCGCCAAGACAATCGCAGAGGGCACTGCGACGGTTGCCACGAATGTGGTTCTGGAACGCAAGGGAGCGGCCACGGCTTCACAACGACGGAGGGTATTCGCAAAATACCTCAATCGATTATCGCCATGGGCGAATGCCAGGATCAAATCCAGGAATGAGTATGGTGCGTCAATAGTTTCCCGGAAATCTGTTCGCGTGACCGCGCACCGAAGAGAGATCCGTGAAAATACGGAGAAAAACGTCGCTTAGGGGCAGCAAAACTTAGAGTAATTCCAATAGTTTGCTGTTTTCTCGCCGACGCTTGACAGCTTGCTTTGATTGCCGAAGAAACACTCGCGGAAAGTCAGTGAATAGCCGCAAATTCTGTGGCGTATCGCGAGGAGGCAGTCGGCATGAGCAAGCTTGGACGGCGTTTTGTCGGCGTATTGGCCGGAACAGTGATGTTTGGGAGCGCGGCCGTTGCTGAAGGGGAGGTCAATATTTACTCCTCGCGCGAGCCGGCATTGATCGCCCCTCTCCTCAAGACTTTCACCGAGAAAACGGGCATCAAGACCAACATGGTCTACATAAGAGACGGCATGGCAGAGCGGGTCGCTGCCGAGGGCGCTAACAGCCCCGTCGACGTGATGCTCGATGTCGATATCGGCCGTCTCGCTCAATCGAAGGAGATGGGCATCTCCCAACCACTGAAGTCCGACGTCGTTGGCGCTAATATCCCGCCGCAATATCGGGATCCGGAAGGCCATTGGATTGGTCTGTCGCAGCGTGCGCGCGTCATCTACTCTTCGAAAGACCGCGTCAAACAGACGGACATCACGTACGAGGATCTCGCCGATCCGAAATGGAAAGGCAAAGTGTGCTCGCGCTCCGGGCAGCACACTTACAACATCGGCTTGCTCGCATCGATTATCGCGAACGATGGCGAAGAAAAGGCTGAAGCCTGGGCGCGGGGTGTGAAAACGAATCTTGCGAAAAAGCCCGCGGGCGGGGATCGCGATCAGGCAAAGGCCATCTTTGCAGGCGAGTGCGATCTCGCGCTGGCGAATACGTATTACATGGCCGCGATGCAGAAGAATGAAAAGAATCCGGAGCAGCAGAAGTGGGCGGCGGCTTCAAGGATCCTTTTCCCGAATGCGCAAGGTAGAGGAACGCACGTCAATATTTCAGGAGCTCTTCTCGCAAAAAACGCGCCGAACAAGGCAAATGGCGTGAAGCTCATCGAATTTCTGACGTCCGACACAGCGCAGCATGTCTACGCAGACAACGTCAATGAGTATCCGTTGAAGGCTGGTGTCGCAGTGTCGGAAATTGTCGGTAGCTGGGGAGCACTGAAGCCGGACTCGCTCCCATTCGATAAGATCGCATCACTGCGCAAGAGGGCGTCAGAAATTATGGACAAGGTCGGTTTCGACAACGGGCCGGGGACCTGACTATAACAAATGAAAAGCAGAGGCGTTGTTCAACGCCTCTGTACCTCTTATCCAATTCGCGAGGATCAAGCTAAGGACCGGCCAATAAATAAGATCACCAGTCACCAGCCAACTAGATCAGTCGGTAATATAGGCCCGATTTTAATTTGAAAGTCAGGCTTGGCTTCGACGGCGCGCCAGCCACGCATCGCGTTCGCGTGAGAGATCAATAGTTTCTACGGTCTGCTCTGGCGTCTTCGTCGAGGGGCGATAGCGCGAGGCCATCTCTTCCTGCTGAGCGCGAATGGCTTTTCGTATGGCGACGTGAAGCTTGTCCTGTAAATCCTGCAGTTCCAAAAGAGAAAGCTCGCCGAGCTGCGTGTCAGTCATGCCGGGCTTACCTCGTGCATGTCGTTTGCGTTGACTGAGTCGACCCAATTCATAGCATGTATATGGTGCGGCAGGAGCATGTCGTGCAAATAACCTGTTCATTGTTTCTCTGCCTTTCTCTATAGAAAGGTGAATGTGATTGGGGTTGTGGTTAATTTCCAGCCGAGCTTGCTCTCTCAATCTGCGTTCCAAGAAATTACGCAGTCCACGATTCGGTAAGAGACGCACCGCGAATGGCGATGCGTCTGCCGGGATTGCGTTCAGGCGGCCGTAGCGGGCCGCTGCTCGTGCCAGTCGGTTACGCGCTGATAGGCATCGGCAACCTTCAGGATTCGTCCTTCCGCGAAAGGTCGCCCCTGGATCATCAAGCCGATCGGCAATCCATTACCGTCGAAGCCGCAGGGCACGCTGACAGAGGGCAGGCCGAGATAGTTGATGGCCCGGGTGTTGATCGATACCGCGTTGAAGGCATCGATCGCGGGCACCCCGCGCTGATCGATATCCGTCTCGCTCAGCGTCGGCACTGGCATGCGCAGCGTCGGAGCAACGAAAACATCCACTTTCTCGAAGACATCCTTGCAGAATGCCTTGAGAATCGGACCGCGGCGTGACAGCGCTTCGATATAGTAGGCAGCCGGTACCGCCATGCCGCTGTAGATTCGCGCCGAAAGATGCACGGCGTAGTCGCCCGCTCGCCTCCGCATCCATTCTCCGTGAATGGCTGCAGCCTCGGACCGTGAGATAATCGAACCGTAGGTCGAGACGGCATCCATGTGCGGTAACGGCAGTTGGACGACCTCCGCCCCAGCTTCCTTTAGCACCGACACGGCCTTTTCGATGGCGGCGACGATCATGTCATCGGCATCATCAAAGAAATAGGTTGTTGGAACGCCGATCCGCAGCCCCTTGATGTTTCCGTCGAGCGCACGCTCGTAGTCGGGAACGGGCTCGCGGGCCGACGTGGCGTCTTTCGGGTCGTGGCCCGCAATCACACCCAATAGTCGCGCACAATCGCGCGCGGTCCGTGCGAGAGGTCCGACGTTATCGGCCGAGAACGACAATGGCATGGCACCATAGCGGGAGACGCGCGTTTGGGTGCCCTTGATGCCGGTCACGCCACACATGGCGGCCGGCAGGCGGATCGAGCCACCCGTATCGGAACCGAGCGCGCCGAACACGAAGCGTGCACCGACAGCCGCACCCGATCCTGACGATGAGCCTCCCGGACAGTGCGCCACGTCCCACGGGTTATGGCAGTCGCCAAAGTGTGCGTTGTGACCGGTCGGATTCTGAGCGAACTCGGCCATGTTGAGCATAGCCACCGTGATCGAACCGGCGGTCTCGAGGCGCTCGAGAGCGGTCGAAGTATATGACGGCACGAAGTCGGTCCGGATCTTTGACCCCGCGGTGCAAGGCTTGCCGGCACGGTAGTACATGTCCTTATGAGCGAGCGGTACGCCGTGCAGAGGGCCAAGCAGGCGGCCCGCATTGCGCAGGCGATCCAGACCCTCGGCCGCCTCGACCGCAGCATCCGCGTCAAGACTGATGAGGGAGTTTAGTGGCGCGTCCTTCGTCTTGAAGGCAGCGATGCTCGCTTGGGTGAGGGCAACGGCGGTGATCTCGCCGCGACGAATGGCATCCGCCGCTTCGACGAGCGTCATGTGCAGGGGATTGGTCGGGAGCTGGCGCTGCATGGCTCTATTCCTTCGTCGCCTGGAGTGCGGCCTCGAAGCTCGAAGGCTCATCCTCGAACGCGACCGTGCCGCGAAGGGCCTCGAAGCCCTCGATTACTGCGGCGAGCTGCGCTGCCCAAGCACGTGCGGGATCGTTCGGCGCAGCGACGCCCATCCAGGCCTCGATCTG
This sequence comes from Hyphomicrobiaceae bacterium, assembly GCA_050250755.1. Classification (GTDB taxonomy): domain Bacteria; phylum Pseudomonadota; class Alphaproteobacteria; order Rhizobiales; family Hyphomicrobiaceae. The sequence continues at coordinate 19,311 of JBFWOB010000020.1, read as the reverse complement.
CTGCTCGGTCTGCTTGTCGAATTCTCGGCTCATCGCCCGCTGACTCCTCTCGTGGTCATTCACGTGCGACGAGCGCAAAGGCGGCGCGCCACCACGTGTCATCGCGCTAGACTAGCGGGCATTGCGAGTGCCGCAATGCCGGCCGGCTGTCGAAAATGTGGCGATCTGCCTGGAATGCAGAATCAAGCGCATACAACCGCGTGACCGCGATTTGCGGCACAGGAATCCTATTCGCAACGAAGTCGTGCGTGAGAGCTCAGTGGCCGATCTCGGGTGGAGAATCAGCGTGATGTGCCGTTTTCGCGAGACGAATGCCAGCGACGATCCCGGCAACGGCACCGATTGCCGAGCAGACGACCAGATAGCGCAGGATGCACTTATCCGCGAAACACTCTGTCGAGACGATGCTCGCGAGCACAATTGACAGCATGCCGCCAAGAATGGCACCGCCCATGAGTCCGAGGAGCGCGTATGTAATGCTTTGGCCGACGTTGATTCCAGGCGCTGCCGGAGCCGGGTCCTCGCCCAACGCGACCGCTGCCTCCGTTTCGTCAAGCCAGCTTAGGTTTGGCCGCTCACTTTTCGGAATGGAGGTTCCACCGCTGACGCGTCGCGAGTTCGAGCCTTGCGGCGACTGATCCAACGATGGGCGAGCGGAGCCTCGCGCCGCTGGAACTGGCCTGCGCGTACCGGCGCGAGAGGCGCTTGGTGCCACGGGGCGAGATCCGTCCCGGCGCGGCAATACCTCAGCGAACCCTTGGCCACCGGCGGCGGCGCCATCGTCCTCCGACGTCGTCTCCGCTGAACGGAATGGTTGGCGCAACGGCTCCGCTTTGAAGAGAAGTTCCTGCCACTCGACGATCGACTGCGGACGATCCTCCACCTTCACGTTCAAGCCGCGATCTACCGCGCCGAGAAAGCTTGCTCGATAGGGCGCTCTCGCAACTCGGGAGAGGGGTTGGATATCGTCGCGAATAATACGCTCGGTCGCGTCAGGCGGCAGCTTTCCGCTGATGGCCCTATAGATCGTGGCGGAAAGCGCATAGATGTCGGTCCATGGGCCCTGGAGTTCAGGCCGGGAGGTGTACTGCTCCGGCGGCGAATAGCCGTGCTTGACGATCGCGGAGAGCGCGCGGGCGCGACCTCGGATCGACTCGCGCGCGGAACCGAAATCGATCAGCACGGGGCGCCCGTCCTCACGGATGAGCAGATTGTCCGGCGAAATGTCGCGATGCATCATGTTGTGGCGATGCACCTCGTCGAGCGCGCTGAGCAGCGGCACCAGCAGGCGATCGAGTTCTTCCTGGGATGGAGGCCGGCCGAGCTTCTTCAGCCACTGCACCATATCGGCCCCGGACTCGTAGCCGAGGACGATATAAGCCGTGCCATTGGCCTCGAAGATGCTGGTAACGTCGACGATGGCGGGGTGCTTGAATTTCGCGAGCGCGCGCGCCTCGGTCACGAAGCGCTCGAGCCCCCACTTGTACGTGCCGTCGCTGCTCGACGTCGGCCGCACGCTGCGTCCATGTCGATAGCTGAACGCGTGCGGAAAGTATTCCTTAATGGCGTAGAGTTTGCCCAGGCCTTCGTGCTCGGCAAGGTAGGTAATGCCAAAGCCGCCGGCGCCCAGCACTTCTCTGATGACGTAGTGGTCGACCCGCGTCCCAGTCGGCAGCGGATAGCGCAACTGTGTCTCAGCGCCCGGTGGCCTATGCTGATCGGAGTCGCTCATGACCGCTGCTACGTTCCGCTCTCCGGCGCTCGAGATAGTCTCATGCGTCTATCTCGGTCGCGCCGCTCTCCAACTGTGACTTCGTACTCTCGGGTGAGTAGACCTTCGAGGCTTACATCATCGTCTATTCTGAACTGCGGTTTGGCCCGTCCAATTAATGACCTGAACGCGGCGGTTCTCCGGGCCGCGCGGATTGCGCGGGTTTTTCAGTTGCGTTTCACCGAAGCCGCGCGCGACAAGATTATCGGGGGCGATCTTGAAGTGCTCGATCAGGAACTGCCGTACTGATTGTGCACGGCGCTGGGAAAGCGCCCCATTATAGGCGCGCGAACCACGCGCGTCGGTGTGCCCAGCGATTACGAAGCGTTGTCCAGCAAGCCGCGGGTCGTTTAGTGCATGACCCAGGTTCAAGAGGCTTTCAGCGGCGGCAGGGGTAATCTGGCTCGAATCATAGCCGAATAGAACCTCGATATCGACGTTGGGCAACCCCTTCTCGAGAGCGATCTGCGGCGCGCGAGCCACCTCGGCTTCCGAAGGACCGATCGGCGTTGGAACAGCCTCTGCCGGCCCGATCGGTGCGCCCACGGGATGGATCGCGGGCGCCGACGTTGGTGTCGCTGCGGGCTGCACAGCGGTCACCTCGGAAGGCGGAGGTGATGGAGGTGACGGAGAGGTCGAGCCAGGCGTCTCTGGAGCAGAGGTAGCGGTAGTGGTCGCGGCAGCGGGTGATTCGGTCAGAACCGCGGGCATGCTGTCTATGGTCGGCGCTGTGGCTAGTGGCGGAGCAGAAGGGGGCGCTGAAGGAGCAGCCGTCGTGGCATTTGGCGCTGGCGTCTCCGATGCCACCGGAAGGTCCGACGGCATGCTAGCAGGGGCGGCGGTATCGGCGGTGGTCGATGCGGGTGCAGACTCGGGCGTAGTTGACGGAGCAGATGCGCCCGTTGGTTGTGCGGGCGGAGCTGGCTGAGCGGGGGAAGGACCGCGCAACTTGCCAATGAGATCTTCGACTGCCTTGCGATCGGACTGTGACTGTGCACGGTTCAAAATATCGCGCAGAGATTGGCCATCCTGGCTCTGTGCTTGTGCGGGCGAGCAAGCAACGAGAAGTAATGCCGCCGTGGCAACCATCGTTCCGACGTTCATGACGAGCGCCCCTGGCTTGCGTCGCAATATATACTCAAGTCTAGTCTCGGCGGACGAAAGCCGCAACAAACAGCTCGACCAATTGGTCGTTAAGCCTCTGTTTTTGCAAACAGGCGGCAGGAAACGGATACGCTCGCAGCCCAATCAGCCGAGCCATGGAAATCGAGGTGCCGATGAGGGTGGTTTACCCGCATGCCATCTATACGATCCGGTTCGGTCCGAATATATATAAATAGGATCATTGTTCAATATAGCGTTCGAGCGCGGCCGATCACGAATCCGTGATCGGCCGCGGAGACCTCATGGGATCTCCGCAAGTCGCGCGGCCGAACCGCGAAGCCGGGTGAGCCGTGCGTTTGTCGACGCGATGCTACTCTGCTGCCGATCGCTTCGCAGGCGCCGCATCACGGAAGGCCGTCCGCCGGGCATCCCATTCATCGGCGCCGAAACGCGCGAAGATTTTGCCCGGACCGCCCTGATTGTAGGGCTGAGACAGGTTCCCAGTCTCTTTGACCTCTGCCAGCATTTTGTCGCAAAGGCCAACGATCGACGAAAGCAGCATCCCCGGCAGGATAGTGATTCGATAGCCCATCTTCTCGGCGTCCTTCAGGTTCACCGGTGGCGTTTTGCCGGATAGAACCATGTTGAGCAGGCAGGGTGCCTTGATCACTTGCGGCACTTTGGCGACTTCCTCCATCGTTTGCGGGGCTTCGAGGAAGATGAGATCCGCGCCCGCGTCGGCTGCAGCATTGGCGCGGCGGACGGCCTCGTCGAAACCGGCGACGGCGCGCGCATCCGTCCGGGCGATGATCAGGAAATCCTTCGAGCGCCGGGCGGCCGCAGCGGCGCGAATTTTCGCGGTGTAGTCCTCGATGGAGACGAGTTCCTTGTCATCGAGATGGCCGCACTTCTTCGGGAAAACCTGATCTTCGATGTGAATCGCCGCAACGCCCGCGCGCTCGAATTCCTGGACAGTGCGATAGGCGTTCAACTCGTTGCCATAACCGGTGTCGCTGTCCGAGACGAGCGGAACCGAGATGCAACTCGTGATGCGGCGGGCGTTGGCAACCATCTCCGACATCGTCACAAGACCGTAGTCAGGGAGGCCGTGCGCAGCCGATGTGCCGGCACCGGTCATGTAGACGGCAGGATAGCCCGCCTGCTCGATTAACCTTGCAGTGATGCAATCGTAGGCGCCGGGTGCCACCACCATGGGGCCGGAGCGGATCATCTCCGCGAGTGATTTTGACGGCGCATGCGCATCGGACATTGTGGTCTCCTTTGGAGGCTCGTTCTGCTTGACGATAGGTTTCTCCCGCGAGCCCGACAAGCGACGGCAAAGCGGGCGCCGGCGAAGCTCGCGGAAAGAGGCAGATCAGGTTCCCACGACGAGGGGTGCCGTAAGCCGCTTCAGCGCTGCGATCGCCGACAGCGCCGTAATCTTGCCCGTAGCGGGGTTTTCCTCGGTCGGAATGTTGGCGATCGTCATCGACAAGTCCGAACTGTCCGAGCGTACCTCGATGGTATGGATATTGCGATCGACAGCCGGGTCTGCCCAGATCTCGATCATGGTGCGGTCTGGACCAATGCCCGCAAGCGAAAGAGCGACCGCGACGTTGACATTGGCGGGAAAGCCCGCAATCGCTTCTCGCGCTGTGCCCTCGAATACTTTGAGCGGTGCTGTCAAGCCATCGACACTGATTCCGTTACGAACCAGATGCGGCGCCCCTGCGATTCCTCGCGGCGGCTTGCGCGTGAGGATGCGGACACTCCTCACGTTTCCTTCGGCAACAGCGCGGACAGCGTCGAGACCGAGCAGTGCGCCGGTCGGGACAAGAATGCGCGCCCCGGTTGCCTTGGCCCTTTCGACGAGATGCATATTCGTCAGGAGCTGACCGACCGACAGCGGCATCAAGATGCGCCCCTTGGCGACAGCAGGCTCTGCGATCTCGGTGAAATAGCGCGCGGGAACGCTCTCGAGCACCACGTCAGCATGATCGGCAAGTTCGGCCAAAGATACGAGCAACGGCATATGCTTCAGGCGCGCGAGCTTGTTGCGGGCCTTGTCCAGGTCGCGTGCCGAGACCGCCGCCAACGTGATACCGGGCAATTCACCGTCGTCGATGCGGCTTGCGACGGTCATACCGATGGCGCCAAGTCCGCCGATGGCCAGTTTCAAGGGCAAACCCATCTCCTCTGTCCCCTCCCCCGGAGGCAATCTTTCTATTATTTCAGCAATTGACTACTGGACCAGAACTTAGGAAAGCGGCAAGTTATTCTGCGGCGATAGGTCAGTCGCTAAGACTAAAATGATAAGCTCGGACATCGGCCTATTCTGGGCATGCAACCGGGCAACTGCTCATAGGGAGGCCGGACGCATTGGCCGGCGTTGGTTGCGCGTATGGCGGAGCTCGCTTCTGCTGATGGGTTAGGCGTGCCCGTTGCTTCGCCTCTGCTTTCTGTCCGCGGCGTAACAGTGCGCTTCGGCGGAATAGTCGCTCTCGATGGCATTAGCTTCGATATCTCGAGCGGTGAGATCGCGGGGTTGATCGGACCAAACGGTGCCGGCAAGACGACGCTCTTCAATTGTTTGTCTCGCCTCTATGAACCGACGACCGGCGATATCCGGTTCGAGGGGCGATCAATCTTGTCGGAACCACGCCACCGGATCGCCAAACTCGGCATCGGGCGCACCTTCCAGAACGTGGCTTTGTTCGACAAGCTGTCGGTGCTCGATAACATCAAGGTCGGCTGCCATAGTGAGACAAGTGCAGGGTTTGTCGCCTCGGCGTTGCGTCTGCCGTCGACCCAGCCTGAGGAGCGGCGTATCGCGGAGCGTGCGCGCGAATTGATCGCATTCATGGATCTTGCCCCGTTTTCAGATCTCCCTGCCGGACCCCTGCCCTTTCCGATTAGAAAGCGCGTCGAGTTGGCGCGTGCATTAGCGTCAAGCCCGAAGCTTCTCCTGCTCGACGAGCCAGCCGCCGGTCTCAATCACGGCGAGGTAGCAACGCTCGAAGCCCAGATCCGGCGCGTCCGCGACACCCAGAAAGTTACTGTGTTGCTGGTCGAGCATCATATGAGCCTCGTCATGTCGGTCTCCGACAAAGTCGTCGCGATTGATTTCGGGAAGAAGATCGCGCAGGGAACGCCATCGCAGGTGCAGCGCAATCCCGAGGTAATCCGCGCCTATCTCGGAACGGGGGCGTAAGGCATGGCGCGATTGCTCGAGGTCCGCAACCTGACGGCATACTACGGGCAATCCCAGGCGTTGCACGGCGTCTCCTTCGCGATTGAGCCCGGTGGAATCACGACGTTGCTGGGTGCGAACGGCGCCGGCAAGACGACCACTCTGCGCGCCATCTGCAACATGGTGCGCACCTCGGGTGATGTGGCATTCGACGGCAGGCCCATCTCGGGTCTCGCAACCGAGAAGATCGTGAAGCTCGGGGTCGCGCACGTGCCCGAAGGACGTGGAACGTTCACCAACCTTTCCGTCGACGAGAACTTAAGGATTGCCGCTTTTACGCGCGGAAGCGGGCGGGAGGTGCAGCGCGATCGCGAGATGGTGCTCAGTTATTTCCCGAGGCTTGCCGAACGGATCAATCAGCAGGCAGGGACGTTGTCGGGCGGGGAGCAGCAGATGCTGGCGATCAGCCGCGCATTGATGCTGCGGCCTCGTCTCATGCTGCTCGATGAGCCGTCATTCGGGCTCGCGCCGCTGATCGTTCAGGAAATCTTCCGCATTATGCGGCGCATCAACGACGAAGCAAATGTCTCGATGTTGCTCGTCGAGCAGAATGCGTCGTTGGCACTCGATCTTGCCGATCAGGCGTATGTGCTGGAAACCGGCCGCGTCGTGATGTCGGGCGACGCAGCGGCGGTGAAAGGCGACGAGCAGATCCGCAAATCCTACCTGGGCTATTGAGAGGCGCGATGGAGCAATTGATCCAGCAGGTTGCGGCCGGTCTCGCGAACGGCGCCATCTACGCGCTGCTCGCTCTCGCGTTGGTGATGATCTACACCGCAACCGACCATCTGAATTTTGCCCAGGGTGAAATGGCGATGTTCTCGACCTACATCGCGTGGGCCTTCTATCAAACAGGAATGGGCTTCTGGCCAGCGTTTGGTCTTGCGATCATCGCCTCTTTCATCGCCGATATGCTGATCGAGCGTATTATTTTGCGCCCTCTCCATGATGCGCCTGTTCTCTCGATTGTTGTCGTTTTCATCGGGCTTCTCGCCATCTTCCATTCCATGGCCGGCGCGATCTGGACACACACGATCAAGCCGTTTCCATCGCCATTTCCCGATGTCAGCTTCGCCGGTTCTGGTTACATCGGACCGCATCAGATCGGGATGATCCTGGTAACGCTGATACTGCTGGTGGCTCTGTTCTTCTTCTTTCGCTTCACGCCGCTTGGTCTGGCAATGCGGGCGGCCGCGCAAAATCCCGTCTCGGCACGACTTGCCGGCGTGCCGGTCGACTGGATGCTGGCGCTCGGCTGGGGCTTGGCAGCCGGCATCGGCGCCGTCGCCGGCTGCATGGTGGCCCCGGTCGTTTATCTGGAGCCGAACATGATGGCGGGCATCCTGCTCTATGGCTTCGCCGGAGCGCTGGTCGGAGGCATCAGCAGCCCGGGAGGGGCTGTGGCGGGTGGATTTCTGGTCGGCGTGCTCGAAAACCTCGTGGCCTATTTGGGAAATATCTTCGAACGGGCAACGGGGGTGTACGTTATCGGCAACGGCGAAAAACTGACCGTCGCCCTCATCATCCTCATCACCGTCCTGACCGTGAAGCCGAGTGGCCTTTTCGGGCGGATCACCGTCAAACGGGTTTAGGACATGGCGATCGAGGCAAGCGACGCTACGCGAGGACAGAACGCCCGATCGGCCTTGCCGGTCGAGTGGAAGCGCTCGCACATTGCGCCCTGGCTTTACGTTGCGGTGGCGCTGGCGGCGTTCCTGCCCGTCTTGACCCACATGACGGGTTTGATCTCTAACTACGGCTATCTGCAGCTCTCTCTGGTGCTGGTATTCGCCATTGCCGTCCTCGGGCTCAATCTCCTTACCGGCTTCAACGGGCAGATCTCCCTGGGGCATGGCGCCTTCTTTGCGCTGGGTGCCTACACCGCTGGCATCCTGATCGACCAGGGAATTGCTCCCTATTGGGCAACCATCCCGGCGGCGGCGATCGTCTGTTTTATCTTTGGTTATCTGTTCGGTTACCCGGCGCTGAGGCTCGAAGGTCATTACCTCGCGCTCGCGACATTTGCGCTGGCGATCGTCATTCCGCAGATGCTCAAGTATCGCCATCTCGAGCAACTGACCGGCGGTGTGCAAGGACTGAACCTGATCAAGCCCGACGCTCCTTTCGGGTTGCCGATTTCACCTGACCAGTGGATGTATCTTGTAGTGCTCTCCATCGCGGTCGTGATGTTTTGGCTGGCTCGCAATCTCGTTGATAGCCGAATGGGGCGAGCTATGATGGCCATCCGCGATCACGGCATGGCCGCAGAAACGATGGGCATCAACAATGCCCGCATTAAGATGATGACGTTCGGCATCTCGGCGCTTTACACCGGCGTAGCCGGCGCCCTGCATGCCACTATCTTTGAGTTCATCGCCCCGGACAGCTTCCGGTTAGAGCTCTCGATCTCGCTGCTGGTTGGAGCGGTCGTCGGGGGCATCGCGTCGCTGCCTGGCGCGCTGATCGGCGGCGCTTTTGTCCAACTCATCGAAAAGTATGCGGACGCTGCAACGAAGGCCATCTCAAATGCCGTGCATCTGCCGATCGAACTCGAGCCGTGGACGATCTACGGCATCGTGCTCATCGCACTGATGTATCTGATGCCGACCGGCGTCGCCGGAGGGATTGCCTCGCTTTGGCAAAGATTGTTGCGGCGCGGAGCGGCAGAACCCGAGAACTGAAGCATCAGAAGAAAATCCGCAACAAAATCGGCAGAGGAGGATACATGCATATGACCCACGCTCTGAAACGTACGCTTTGGTTTGCCAGCATGATGGTGGCGAGCGCCATTGCCGCTGCGCCAGCCTCCGCCCAGAAGAAGTATGATCCCGGCGCCAGCGATACCGAAATAAAGATCGGCAACACCAGCCCCTATTCGGGCAACGCGTCGGCTTACGGAAACATTGGCCGGACGATCGAAGCTGTATTCAAGCTGGTGAACGACAATGGGGGCATCAACGGTCGTAAGATCAATTTCATCACCTACGACGACGGCTACAGCCCGCCGAAAACGGTCGAAATGGTACGTAAGCTGGTGGAGGAAGATCAGGTTCTCTTTGTCTTCAACACACTCGGGACGCCGCCCAACACCGCAATCCACAAATACATGAACGCGAAAAAGGTGCCGCAGCTCTTCGTAGCCACTGGTGCATCGAAGTGGGGCCAGCCGAAGCAGTTCCCATGGACGATGGGCTGGCAGCCGGACTATGCGACCGAGGCGTCGATCTTTGCCAAGCACATTATTTCGACAGTGAAGGATCCAAAGATCGCGATCCTGATGCAGAATGACGATTATGGGAAAGACTATTACAATGGCTTCCTGCGCGGGCTGGGTAAGGAAAATGAGAAGCTCATTGTCGCGCGGGCGACGTATGAATCGACCGATCCCACTGTCGACAGCCAGATGATCCAGTTGAAGAACTCGGGAGCGAATGTCTTCTTCAACATTACCATCCCCAAGTTCGCGGCCCAGGCGATCAAAAAGGCAGCGGAAATCGGCTGGAAGCCCATCCACTACCTCAATAACGTCTCATCGTCCTTCGGATCGGTGTTCAAGCCAGCCGGAATCGAAAACTCGCAAGGAATCATTCTCGCCCTCTACCGGAAAGACATGAATGATCCGCAATGGAAGGATTCGGCGGACGTCGTTGCGTGGAAGGCGTTCATGGCGAAGTACATGCCGTCGGCGAACTTGGCCGAAGACACCCACAATTATGGCTACGCCGTCACACAAACTTTGATCGAGGTGTTGAAGCGATGCGGCGATAATCTCACTCGCGAGAATATCATGAAGCAGGCGGCGAGCCTCAAAGATCTCGAAGTTCCGTTATTGCTCCCTGGCATAAAGATCAATACCAGCGCCACCGACTTCTATCCGATCGAGGCGGTCCGTCTCGCACGGGTCAAAGGGGAGAGCTTCGAGCTCTTTGGTGATGTGATCGCAAGCGAGAGCAAGTAGGCGACACTCTATGCTACACGCCGCAATTAACGCGGCCGCCAAAGAACCGGCGGCCGTTTTCGGATAGGACGTTTAGGGCCGTTTGCTCATCGTTCTGCGCTGATCGGGGGGACCGTAAGCTACGGCCTCCCGCGCCCCGGCTTGACGGGAAGGCGCGAGAGTCCGCGCGCAATGAGGCTGTCGTGCCAGACGGGTGGCGCGCTCCCCGGCGTGAGGTCCGGAAAGCGCTCGAAAAGCCGAGGCAGAGCAATACGGGCCTCGAGCCGTGCGAGCTGTGCGCCGATACAGAAATGCGCGCCCTGACCGAACGTGAGATGACGGTTCGGCTGTCGACCAACGTCGATGCAATCGGGGGCGGTAAACTGTCGAGGGTCACGGTTTGCCGCGTTGATCATGGCGAACACGCGGTCTCCCGCACGCAAACACGTGCCGCCGACCTCGTGATCGACGCGTACGACCCGGCTCATGGAGTTTGAGGGACCGTCGAAACGCAAAAACTCTTCGATCGCAGTGCCCGTTTTTTCGGGCTCGCTGCAAAAGCGGGCTCGCGCGTCGGAATCTCGCAGCAACATGAGCGTCGAGTTGGAAAGCAGGTTGGTCGTTGTTTCGTGGCCGGCGAAAAGCAGCAGCATGGCTGTCGCGACCAACTCGTCCTCCGTCAGGCGATCGTCATTGTCACGTGCCGCAATGAGAAGGCTGAGAAGGTCATCCGCGGGCGCCTGGCGACGTTCCTGGATGAGGCTGCGGAAGAGCGAGGCCATCGCCACCGCACCGCGGCGCGCGCGCTCGTACTTGTCCGGGATCTCTCGCGCCGAAAAGAGAAACGACATGATGTCGTCCGACCAGGCCTTGATTTCGTGAAGATGGCGCTCGGGCACATTCATGATGCTCATGATCACGCGGGCTGGGAGCTGCATGGTGAGCGCCGCGACGAGATCCACCTCATCGGCATCTGCTGCTGCGAGCGCGTCGAGAAGGCGCTCGGTCGTCTGCTCGATGGCCGGCCTCCAGCTATTGATCGTTCCGGGCAGGAATGCCTTGGCGACGAGCGTTCGAACGCGCGTATGGCCGGGCGGATCACGGAACACGATCCAGAGCGAGAGGTATCGCATGGCCTCGGAAAGCGTCGAGCGGTTGGGCTCGGCAAGGCTCGCATAAAAAGGTGTCAACCGGTCTGGCGACATTTGGTCGGCTGAGGCAAGAGCGCGGGCGACGTCGTCGTAGCGCGTCAGGATCCAGGATTTGAGACTTGGACTCCAGTGAACAGGGTCTTCTTTACGTAAACGCGCGAACTGAGGATAGGGGTCGGCGCGCACGGCAGGGTCGCTCGGCGTGTATGCGAGAGGCATGAGGTCTCGATCCGTATTGAAACCGATGAGATTAGCATAGTGGCCCGCGCAGCGGCGCCAAGTGGTCGCGAGCGGCTGTTATTCGAGCGGCTCCGGAAAGATGGCTTGTTGGAGCTCGCAGGCACGCGTAAGCTGGTCATCAAGTGACATCAAAGTCGCAATAACTGAATGGGAGGAATACTCGATGACGAAAGTAACGCGTCGACAATTTGTCGGCACGACGGCGGCCGGTGTGGCCGCTGCTTCAACTGGAGGTCTTGCCGGAATTCTTGCGACAGGGCGGGCGCCAGCTATCGCCCAGACAACCACGGTTCATTGGCTCCGATGGAACGATTTTGTTCCCACCAGCGACAAGCTCATTCGCGAGAAGATCGCTCCTGCCGCCGAGAAAGCGCTCGGCATCAAGATTAACTTTGAAACTGTGAACGGCAACGACCTGCAACCGCGCATCACGTCGGGCATTCAATCGGGTGCCGGACCTGATCTCATCATGCTTTTCAACAACCATCCACATCTTTACAGCAATAGCCTCGTCGACCTTTCGGATGTCGCGGAAGAGGTCGGGAAGGCGCAGGGCGGATACTACGATCTTTGCGAAGGAAACTGCCAGGTTGATGGCAAATGGGTTGCCATGCCGATGGCGATCGTCGGTGCGCTCAACGCCTATCGCAAATCGTGGTTCGCGGAGGCCGGTGCCTCCAAATTCCCCGAGACGTGGGACGAGTATCGCGCGGTCGGAAAGAAGCTGAAGGCGAATGGGACGCCATTCGGGCAGGCATTTGGCCAGTCATTCGGTGATCCGCCAACATTTGCATATCCGCTGATGTGGAGCTTCGGCGGTATGGAGGTCGATGAGAAGGGCAAGGTCGTCATCAACTCCAAGGAAACGGTCGACGCGGTCAAGTATATGACGGCGATGTGGAAGGATTCATTCGACGAAGGTGGCCTTGCCTGGGACGATTCCTCCAATAACCGGGCGTTCCTCGCCAGCACGATTTCATGCACGCTCAACGGCGCCTCGATCTACCTGCTCGCGGCACGCGAGAAAGGAAAATACAAGACCGATGCAGGCGCAGAACTCGCCACCGATATTCTGCATGGTGAGCTCCCGGCAGGACCAAAAGGAAAGTTCGCGTTCCATACGTTTCAGAGCCATGCTCTGCCAAACTACTCGAAGAACCAGAAGGCCGCGAAAGAGCTATTGAAGTTCATTCACGCGAAAGAGAACTATGCCGAATGGTTCCGCGTGGGGCTTGGCTTCGACACGCCGCCCACCAAGGTCTGGGAAACCGACCCGATGTGGGACAAGGATCCTGTGATGAAACCGTACGCGGTGGCGGGCAAGCTGGGCGCGACGCCAGGACGTCTGGGGCCGCCCAATGCGAAATCGGCGGAAGTCCTCTCCAAGTATCTGATCGTCAATATGTTCGGCTCTGCCATCAAAGGGCAAAGTGCTGAAGATGCGGTCAAGGCAGCCGATGCCGAGTTGAAGAAGATCTACGGCGCCTGATGCTCAGGCAGGCGGGCAACGCAGCACACGAGCTGCCTTGCCTCGCGCGCCTCCGTACGAGTCTTCATCATTGAAATGCGCCGCAGGGCGCCGAGCACGTGAGGATGGACGCCGCCGCGATGCGCAGCGATCCATCGCGCAACGAGCGCTTGGCGGATCGGCATGCCGCCGCGAGGAGAGCGTGACCATGGCAACGACAGCGCCCGCCAATGCCTCCAGAGACGGCGTAACGGTAGCGCGCGCCAAATGGCGTCCACTCGAGGATGAGCGCTGGCTGGCGGTAGTTCTACTGCTCCCGACCATCGTCCTGCTCGGGCTCTTTATTGCCTACCCGTTCGTTCAAGGCATTGTGCTTTCGGTAACCGATGCGCGGGTTGGCATTGCGGGGAAGTACGTCGGGTTCGAGAACTTCGAAAGATTGTGGCACGACCCGATCTTCAAACTCGTCGTATGGAATACCTGCTGGTACACACTTGTAACGACAGTGTTTAAGCTGGGGCTCGGTCTCTGGCTCGCGCTGTTGCTGAACCGAAACTTCAAATTCAAGGCCTTCACGCGGGCCTTCATTCTACTCCCATTCATTATTCCAACGGTGCTTTCCACGTTTGCGTGGAAGTGGATGTTCGATCCCACCTTCAGCGTCTTGAACTGGTTGCTTTTCAAGCTGGGGGTGATCGGTCGTTACGGCGGTCTCAATTGGTTGGGAGACGCCGATCTCGCGATGTGGTCGATCATCATTGTGAATATTTGGCGCGGCGTGCCGTTCTTTGCCATCTCGCTGCTCGCCGGTCTCCAGACGATCAGTCCCGACCTGAACGAAGCCGCGGCCATCGACGGCGCGAAGCCCTGGCAGCGCTTCATTCACATCACATGGCCGCTGCTGTTGCCGGTGACGATGGTCGTCGTCCTTTTTTCGGTGATCCAAACATTCGCGGATTTCCAGATCGTCTACGTCATGACCGGAGGTGGGCCGGCCAACGGAACGCACCTTTTCGCAACATATGCCTATCAGCTTGGCATCGGCACGGGGCTGCTGAGCCAGGGTGCCGCGATCTCGCTCGCGATGTTCCCGATCCTGTTCGCGATCGTGATCGTCCAGCTTCTCTATATCCGCCGCGTCGAAACGCGCTGAAGTCGCCCGGAGAAACAAACGATGATTGAAGGTGGCACTTGGCGACGCTGGATCTTCTTCCGACTCCCGTTGGCGCTGTTCCTGATCTTCTTGCTTTTCCCGTTCTACTGGATGGTTATCACTACGTTCAGGCCGGATAACGAGCTTTACATCGCATGGCAGCGGCCCACCTATGCGCCGTTTTGGACATGGAATCCGACACTCGATCACGTCAAGTTCCTGTTCCGCGAAACGGCGTTCGCCACGTGGCTCTGCAACACCATGTTTATCTCGATCTGCTCGACGATCATCTCGCTCGTCTGCGGAGTTCTGGCCGGCTATGCACTTTCACGGTTGAATTTCCCGTACGCCGGTACGCTGGGGACGACAATTTTCATCACGTACCTCGTGCCGCAGACGCTGCTCTTCATTCCGCTCTCGGAGATCATCAGGAACTACAATCTCGGCGATACGCCGTGGGCGTTGATCCTCACCTATCCGACATTCCTCATTCCGTTCTGTACGTGGCTGATGATGGGCTACTTCAAAGCCATCCCGAAAGAGCTCGAGGAATGCGCACGGATCGACGGCGCGTCACGATGGAAGGCAATGTTCTACATTGTGATCCCGGTGGCCGTGCCTGGCATCCTGTCAGCGGGTATCTTCGCGTTCACGCTCTCGTGGAACGAGTTCATCTACGCGCTCGTCTTTCTATCGTCGCCGCAGGAAAAAACAGTACCTGTTGGTGTGGTCTCTGAGCTGATACGCGGCGATGTGTTCTTCTGGGGTGCGCTGATGGCGGGCGCGCTTCTCGGCAGCATCCCGGTTGCCATCGCATATTCGTTTTTCGTGGAGCACTACGTGTCTGGACTGACCGGATCGGTGAAAGGGTGAGGAAGGGGTAATGGCAAACGTATCGATCCGCGAGGTTCATAAGCGCTATGACGACTTTCACGCCGTGAAAGGCGTCAGCCTCGACATCAAGGACAAGGAATTTTTGGTGCTCGTCGGGCCGTCGGGCTGCGGAAAGACGACGACGCTGAGAATGGTGGCAGGGCTCGAGACCATAACCGAAGGGCAAATCCTGATCGGCGACACCGTGGTCAACGAGTTGCCGCCGATGGACCGGGACATTGCCATGGTGTTCCAGAACTACGCGCTTTATCCGCACATGAGTGTTTACGACAACATGGCGTTCGGCCTGAAGATGCGGAAGTTCGACAAAGCCGAGATCAAGAAGCGCGTCGAGCACGCCGCCGACATCCTTGGCATTCACGCTCATCTGAAGCGCAAACCCCGTCAGCTCTCCGGTGGACAACGCCAACGCGTTGCGCTCGGCCGTGCGATCGTACGTAATCCGCAGGTGTTCTTGTTTGATGAGCCATTGTCGAATCTCGATGCCAAGCTCCGCGTGCAGATGCGTGTCGAGATCAAAAAACTGCACCAGCGTCTCGCGACGACATCGATCTACGTGACGCACGATCAGGTCGAAGCCATGACGCTGGGTGACCGCGTCGTGGTGATGAAGGACGGCCTCATTCAGCAGGTAGGCGAACCGCTTGAACTCTACAATCACCCTGCAAACAAGTACGTGGCGGGTTTTATCGGCTCGCCCGCGATGAATTTCGCTGACGTTACGATCAATCCCGCCGCAAATGGCCTGGTCGCCGAAAATGGTGCGATGAGAATTGCGGTACCGGAGGCGCTGCGGTCGCGTCTCGCCAGCCACGCCGGCAAGCCAGCTACGCTGGGTATCCGCCCTGAGGACCTCCGGATGGCGAACGGCTCCGATCCGGTCGAGCAGACGTTCGAGGCGGTAGTCGAGGTCGCGGAGCAACTCGGATCCGAGGTGATACTCGATCTCACCGCCGGTAACAGCACCATGGTGGCGAGCGTGGAGCCAACCGTGAAGGTGAAACCGCAACAGAAGGTGCGGTTGGCGCTGAATCCGGAAGGGCTGAGATTCTTCGATGCGGCGAGCGAGACCGCAATCTGAGTACCAGTGAAGAGAAGTCGCGTCTTGGCAGCGAAGGCGGCGAGGCTACTCTTCGGGTGATTGCTCTCGTGTGCCAAGCGCGTCCGCAAGGCGGGACGTCGCCGAGCCCGGTCGAAGCGGCTTCTGCTGGCTGTGGTGCGGGGCCCAGCCGGTTAGCGTCACGATTTCAAACGTGGCTTTGATCCGGCCGTCGGGTCTCGCGTGTCGCTCCTGGTAGATCTCGGTGACTCGCCGAAGCGTGTCGCGGCGGAGCGGTGTCCGGCTGCGTTCGACAAGACTGTTGGCCCATCCCATCGCGCGCAGATCGCGCATGAGGTGCAGTGCGCTCTCGTACCCGACTTCAACCGTCTCGCTGTCGGCGACCGGCAGGGCGAACTCGGCTCGCTGGAGCAAACCGCCGAGTTCCCGGACGTCCGCGAACGGGATAACACGAGGCGAGGCGCCTCCCGTGGTCTCCGTTTCGGCAAGCACGAAAGCGTCCCGTAGCTCGTACAAGCTCAACCCGCCAAGCAGGGAGACCATCATCAATCCGTCCGGTTTGAGCGCGCGGCGAACCTGTAACAGAACGCCTGGCAGATCGTTGATGAGTTGAAGCGAGAGCGCCGATACGACGAGGTCGAGCGATGCGGTGCGGATCGGCAGGAACTCCTCATCGGCAACGACCCGCAGACCGCTCATGCCATCGAGCAGGCGCTCTGACAGATCAAGCGAAACGAGGAGATCGTTGCCAATCCGCGCCTCGCGCAGTCGCGAGGAGAGCGTATCGGTGGTCGCGCCAAGATCGACGGCGATCGGAAAATCGCGACGGATGAACGAGAGGCGCTCGAGGATGTCGTCTGCAGCGCGGCGATGCAGAAAGTCGGTTGTTGCGATCTCTGTCGCTCGGCGGTTCCGTTGCGTTCGAAGCAACTCACGATCGAAAATCCGAAGTTTGTCGTCGGAACTGGTCACTCGATGTCTCCGCGACGTTGCGTACGGGCGCCACTGGACGATCAAAGGTCACGGCGCGTATCGTTAAGGCCGCTCCGCGCGACCCCCTTCAGCAAAGATAACGCAAATGGCAGCAATCGAGAGCAAGGCAAGCGTCGGCCGGCTCATGCACCGACTTGCCAATGTGCTGGTGCCCCCGGTTTGCCTCGGTTGCCATGTGCGGCTCGATCAGCCGGATGCCCTTTGCGGATCTTGCTGGCGTGAGATTGCTTTTATTCGGCAGCCCGTGTGCGACCGTCTGGGAATACCCTTACCATACGCTATTTCCGGAGAGGTGCTGATCTCTGCTGCGGCACTGGCGAACCCGCCGGCTTGGAGCCGCGCACGGGCGGCGACCCTTTACGAAAGCGGCGGCGTTGTCGCAGGCCTCATTCATGCGATGAAATACGCCGACCGGCACGATGCGCGACGAATGTTGGCGCGCTGGCTCGCCGAGGCCGGACGTGAGCTTCTGTCGGACGCGGACCTTATCGTTCCGGTGCCTTTGACGCGGCGACGGCTCATCCGGCGGCAGTTCAATCAGGCGGCATTGCTGGCACGGGACGTGTCGCGGCTGACCGGTGTCGGCTGGTCGCCATCGATGCTCGCCAAAGTCCGGGAAACCATGCCGCAGGTGACTCTTTCAGGCTCGGCCCGACGCGACAACCTGCGGGGAGCATTCAGCGTGACCAAGGCGGGCAAGGGCGGCCTTGCCGGTCGTAGGATCGTTCTGCTGGACGATGTGGTGACGACCGGCGCAACGGCTGAGGCGGCGACGAAAGCCCTGATCTCAGGCGGCGCCGCACGCGTCGATGTACTGGCCGTCGCCATCGTTGCGGGACCGGCCGTTGTGTCGCCCTAACCCCGATGCGAAGGTGATCTCGTCTGTTTTCTCCGATCCTTGTGTTTTTTGAGCCAGCACCTAAATACCCGGGTCCCTGCCAATCCGTCCGAGAGCCAAATCATGTCGAAGGTGACCATCTACACCTCGTCGTATTGCCCCTACTGCATCAGCGCCAAGCGGCTGTTGGACAAGAAGGGGGCGGAATACGAGGAGATTTCTGTCGACGGACGGGGAGATGTTCGAGCGGAGATGACCGAGAGGTCAGGGGGAGGTTACACTGTGCCGCAGATTTGGATTGGCGATCGACATGTTGGCGGCTGCGATGATCTCTATGCCCTCGATGATGCCGGCCAGCTCGATCAGCTATTGGCAGCGTGATCACGTGCTCCAACACGAGGGGGGCGGTGCAGAAATACCGCGTTACTCACCAGAAATTCAGCATCTTCGACGCCCAGTCGAATTGTTTGGCCAGTGAACATATCCATTTATAATATGTTTCCAGTGATCAGGCGACGGTACGAATACAGAGTGCCGTAGGCTGGCCAGTCTCTACCCCCTTGAGATCGGGCCGGTGCAAGCCGGCATCGGGACCTGCTACGGAAGGCGAGCGCCACATGATCCGCTATCGATTGGCTTGTCCAAAGAGCCATGAGTTCGAGGCTTGGTTTCCGTCGAGCGAGTCTTGCGACAACCAGATCAAGAAGAAGCTGGTTGCGTGCCCGACATGCGGCTCTACGAAAGTCACCAAGGCCTTGATGGCTCCAAACGTGGTTACGAGCGAGCGCAAGGCGAAGCGCTCCAAGCGCAAAGAAACCAGAAAGGACACCCCTCCGGCAGATACGCCGCAATCGCCGACGGGACAGGCCCGGATGCTGACCGGCCCGCAATTGGAAATGCTCCAGCAACTCAAGGCGATGCGGGATAAAATCCTCGCTGACGCCGAGTACGTTGGGCCGCGCTTTGCGGATGAGGCGCGCAAGATCCACAACGAGGAAGTCCCAGGGCGCGGCATCTATGGAGAAGCGAGCGCCGAAGATGTTCAAGAGCTCGCGAACGAGGGAATTGAAGTGTTCCCAATTCCCGTGCTTCCCGACGACCATAATTGATTGCACGTGACATCGCGCAGTGAATCCTGGCGCCGTGCTACGCACGCCGCAGCAATTGCATGGCTGCACGCAAGGTGGTGAAGCGTCCTCGAGCGTGTGAAAATTCACTGGCAAGCGCATCGAGTCCCTTCCCGCGGCCGTCATTGGCGCGCTATAGTTCGGTCATGCTCCAGTCGCGTACAGAGGTCAGGGTGCGGAAGGGGATGCAGCGGGACGCTGCAGCCTTGGCCTCGGTGTTCCGCGAGTCATTGCTTGTCGCCTATCGCGGGATCATCCCTCAACTCCACCTAGAAAGCATGATCCGCCGACGCGATAAGGCTTGGTGGCAAAATGCTGCGCGGGG
>JBFWOB010000019.1:0-102269 GCA_050250755.1 Hyphomicrobiaceae bacterium | reverse complement strand
TCGTCACCTCGCGCATGATCTTCTCGCGCGACTGCTGAATGCCGGACGCGCGACGTGCATCGCGCTCGCGCTTGCGGCGCAGCGAGGCGAGCGAGCGCTCGCGCTGCTCGTCATTCAGCAGTTTGTCGACCGTCAGGCGACCACGCTCGCGGCGGTCGTCGACTTTGAGCGGCGTGCGCGCTGGCTTGGCGCCGGGGCCACCGGGACCACGACGCTTGGCGTCCTCTTCCTCCTCCTCGATCGCGCGACGACGCGCGACCGTCGATGCTACCGGCGTTCCGGTGACGGTGCGTGGAGCCGGCGCTACCGCCTCCTTGCCACGCGGAGCCACGGCGTCACGCGTATCGCGGCGCGGCTCACGTGGAGCACCGCCAGGCGTACGAGCGACAGGCTGCGTGGCGTTGCCATCGGTTGCCGGCGAGGTCTGGGCCGGTGCCCTCGTCGTGGGAGTGGGCTCGGCTTCGTCGGAGGTCCCCGGCGCAGCAAGACGCTCGGCCTCCTTGCGGGCTTCCTCTTCCTTGCGGCGTGCCTCTTCCTCGACGCGAAGACGCTCGGCCTCCGCCTCTTCGGCCTTCCGGCGCTCTTCGGCCTCGACGGCACGCTGCTTTGCCTCTTCCTCCTGGCGCTTGCGCTCGAGGAGCACGGCCTGGGCGCGCTTGTCGACCTCGCCCGAGGACAGGGAGCCACGACCGGCCCCCCCGCCGCGCGTCGCACCACCGCCCGAGCGGGCCTGGGCGCCGCCGGAGGCGCCGTCCTTGCCGGGCATGTTGATCGTGCGAACTTTTTTGCGCTCAACGACCACCACGTTCTTGCGGCCGTGGCTGAAATTCTGCTGGACGTGACCCGACTGCTCGGTGCGCTGTGTGCTCACCGGCTTGCGGGCGCCCTGACGACGATCGGTTTCCTTGGTTTCGCTCATACCTATTCCGTGCTGGAGCTTACGGGGCGGCCGGCCTGCGGCTCGGGATGTCGAGATCGATAACGCCTGAGGCGCTGGATCTCGGTCAGGAAATATCGCGCGGCGCCGCCATTGATCACGGCAGCATGTACCACATTCTCGCGGCCTAAGGCCAAACTCAATTCACCGATTGAGAGATCCGTGATGATTTCGGCCGTCGCGATAGGTCGCGCCGGTATCGATGGCGCGGTTGCATCTGTATCTTCGGGCGCCGTTGCCAAGGCCTCCAAGTGGGCTCGGGAGCGCAGCTTACCGTCGAGTTTGGCGGCGCCATCGCGCGAGGCATCGGCCGCGTGAAGCAGTGCGGCGACCCGGCCTGCAGCA
Organism: Hyphomicrobiaceae bacterium; assembly: GCA_050250755.1. GTDB lineage: Bacteria > Pseudomonadota > Alphaproteobacteria > Rhizobiales > Hyphomicrobiaceae. The sequence continues at coordinate 100,987 of JBFWOB010000019.1, read as the reverse complement.
ATCTGCGCTTCGACCTTTGCGAACCCGGCAACGACCAACCCAGCCTTGTTCGCCATGGCCAGCGCTTGGCTGCACCGGGTAACAAGCAAACGCTCGACAAGGCCGGCAAGATCATCCGGTACGATCACAGGCCGTTTCAGGCTGCGCGCGAACGCGTTTCGTTCGGCTGCCGCCTCGACCACCGCACGCTCGAGCGCGACCCACACGCCGCGCCCAGGCAAGCGTAGAGCAAGATCGGGCGTAATCGTTCCGTCAGGAGCTCGGACGAAGCGGATCAGCTCGGCGGGGGAGAGCTTGGCACGCGTGACGGCGCAGGTACGCTCCGGCGTTCCGCCGGGCGCATCCCGATCCTCTCCGTGAGCTCGCTCCACTCGACCCATTCGCGCTGTTCCGCTCCCTCCGCATCGTCAGGCCTGAGCCGGGGCGGCGTTATCGCCAGCCTCGTCGGGCACTTCGCCTTCGCTCTCGCCTTCCTCGGCCTCTGGCTGGACAAGGTCTTCAGCCGAGATCCAACCCGCAGCGACGCGCGCCGCCAGGATCAGTTCCTCCGCTTCGGCCCGGCCAACATCGAGCCCCTCGAGGAAGCCTTTGTGACGTACAGGCTCGGCGTCCTTTTCCTTCTTGCGCTCCGTCCAGCCGATCAGATCGTCGGTCGAGCAATCGGCGAGATCTTCGACGCTCTTCACGCCATTCTCGCCCAGAGCCACAAGCATGGCCGACGTCACGCCCGAGACCTGCGTAAGTTCGTCTGTGACGCCAAGCTCGCGGCGACGCTGATCGCGCTCGGCTTCAATACGAGAGAGATATTCCTGCGCCTGCGACTGAATCGCCGTGGCGGACTCTTCGGTGAAGCCTTCGATCTGCGCGATCTCCGAGGGGTCGACGAAGGCCACTTCCTCGACAGAGGAGAAACCTTCGGTAGCAAGAAGCTGAGCGATGAGCTCATCGCAGTCGAGCTTCTCCATAAACATCTGCGTGCGCTCGCCAAACTCCTTCTGGCGGCGCTCGCTTTCCTCGGTGTCGGTGAGGATGTCGATGTCCCACCCGGTGAGCTGTGAGGCAAGCCGCACATTCTGGCCGCGGCGACCAATGGCGAGCGAAAGCTGGCGCTCGTCGACGACAACCTCGATGCGGTTCGAGTCCTCGTCGAGCACGACCTTCGAGACTTCGGCCGGAGCGAGCGCGTTGACGATGAAGCTCGCCGCATCGTCGTTCCACTGGATGATGTCGATCTTCTCGCCTTGCAGCTCGTTCACGACGGCCTGCACCCGCTGACCGCGCATACCAACGCAGGCGCCGACGGGATCCACGGAGCTATCCTTCGAGATGACGGCAATCTTGGCGCGCGAGCCTGGATCGCGAGCGCACGATTTGATCTCGACAATGCCGTCGTAGATCTCCGGCACCTCCATGGCGAACAGCTTCATCATGAACTCGGGGCGAGCGCGCGAGAGAAAGATTTGCGGCCCGCGCTGCTCACGCCGGACGTCGTAGATATAGGCGCGAACACGATCGCCGAGACGCACGTTCTCGCGCGGGATCATCTCGTCGCGACGGATGATGCCTTCGGCGCGTGCGAGATCGACGATGACGTTGCCGTATTCCACACGCTTCACCGTGCCGTTGACGATCTCGCCCATCCGGTCCTTGAACTCGGAGAACTGGCGATCGCGCTCGGCCTCTCGCACCTTCTGGAAGATGACCTGCTTGGCGTTCTGAGCTGCCACGCGGCCGAAATCGAGCGGCGGCAACGTCTCAGTGAAGACATCACCGATCGCTGCATCGGGCTTCTTGCGCTTGGCGTCCTCGACCGAGATCTGCTGGCTCTCGTTCTCGACCGGATCGGCGACCGTGATGACGCGGCTGAGCTTCGTCTCGCCCGTACGCGCATCGATGGAGCAGCGAATATCGTTCTCCTGGCCATAGCGCGCCTTGGCGGCCTTCTGGATTGCGTCCTCCATGGCCTGGATGACGATCTTACGGTCGATCGTCTTCTCGCGCGCGACCGCATCTGCAATCTGCAAGAGCTCGAGACGGTTTGCGCTGACGCCAGCCTGAGACATGCCTTGGCACCTTCCTGTCGCTCGATCAAACCTACTTCATTCGTCGCGGGGTTCTGGGTTGCGCACCGCGCGACCCTTCCCGCCCTTCTTATTCCGTTCGCGTCGTGGCCCGGGAGGCCGCCGTCCTGTCGGACCGGATACCGGCGCCGCACCCTCCCCCGCTTCATCGGAAGCCGGGGCCTCGAGCTCGGCCAGGACATGCTTGGCGCGCCGTAGCGATTCTCGCACCAACTCGTCCGTCAGTACGAGCTTCGCCTCGCCGATCAGACCGATGGGCAGGCCCAACAGCTTTACGCCGTGCTCCTTACCCAGGTCCACCTCGATCCGTACTTCACCGCCATCGAAACCTTCGATGACACCTCTAAAACGCCGACGACCGTCGATCATTTCCTTCAGCTCGATCCGGGCTTCGAAGCCGGCCCACTGATCGAAATCCGAGGGCCTGACGAGCGGCCGGTCGATGCCCGGCGACGAAATCTGCAGACGATAGGCGCTGGAAATCGGATCGTGCACGTCCAGCACCGGGGACAACGCCAGTGATACGGTGCGGCAGTCATCGATCGTCATCGAGCCATCTGGGCGCTCCGCCATAATCTCGACGATCGTCCCCTGCCCCGACAGAATCCGCGCTAAAACGAGGCGGAAGCCCAGGCTCTCGAGGACCGGCTCAGACAGCTCCGCGATCGCGGCTGCCGCGCCAGTCTCCCTGATAAAGCGCTCCTCAGAGACGCGCGCCTCGGCCATCGGCCCACTCACGCAGCCCACCCCGCCCAGCGATTTCCGCAAATTTTTGCCATCAGGATCAGAAACAACAAAAAGAGCGGATCACGGGGATCCACTCTCAGAGTTGAGATGATCATGAGCATCCTTATGCTACGAAAAAGTGACGGTGAGCGCAAGCGCCGTGTCACAAAATTTTGCATGACTTGCCCAATAATCGTCATCAACGACGCCGAAATCGCAAATAGCAGCAACGGCGACCCTCACGACCGGCCTTTTCCTCGTAGCGGGTCGAAGGCCAATCCGGCGGTCGGACTCGCCAGTCGACGGCACGCTCGGCTTGCCACGCGAACTCTTCAGATCGCTGGAACGCCATCAAAATCGTGCGTGCGTAGTCGCCAATGTCGGTGCCAATCCGCAATTCGGCTCCCGGCCGCATGACGCGCGCCAGCAACTGCAGAAGATGGGTATTTACCAAGCGTCGCTTCAAGTGCCGCCGTTTGGGCCACGGGTCGGGAAAAAGGACAAATGCGCGACCGATCGAGGCATCGGGCAGCCATCGCAGGAGGGTGCGCACATCGTCCGCATGAACGAGAATATTATGAAGGCTCTCGTCCTCGATGACGGACAGCACCTTCACAACGCCATCCTCGAACGGCTCCGCTCCGATGATGCCGATGTCCGGGTTGTGACGCGCCTGCCAAAGCAGATGCTCGCCACCCCCGAAGCCGATCTCGAGCCACACCTCGCGCACGGCCTTGGCAAAGATTTCAGTCGGGGGATTTGGGAAATTGCCGGTGAGCGGAGGCGATACACGAGGAAGCAAGTCGCGCATCAACCGCTCTTGCCGCGGTGACAACTTCCGTCCACGCCGACGGCCAAAGGACCGCAACTCCGACGTTGCGTCGCGTGCGTACCCGCTGTCTGGATTACCGTCGCCCGGGGCGTTCGTCATAGTGCCGCCATCGAACAAAACCACCGATCCCATCCTATGCCACAGCATCTCTCATGCGAACGGCGCCCGGGATGTCCCAAGCGCCGCCGAGAAAAGTGCTCAGTCGCCGCTATCAGCCGCGGTGCAAAGCGCAGATCTTGTTTCCGTCAGGATCGCGCAGGTAGGCGAGGTAGAGCTTGACTGGTCCGTTTTCGCGCCAGCCTGGCGGGTCCTCGATGGATTTGCCACCATTGGCGACGCCGGCATCGTGAAAGGCCTTTACCTCTTCGGGGCTCGCGGCAGCAAAACCAATGGTGCCGCCGTTGGCGTGGCATGCCGTGTTGCCGTCAATCGGTTTGGTCAGACCGAACATGCCGGTTTTGGTGCGATAGAAGACGCGCCCTTTGGGATCGGCCTTGCCTTCGGCAATACCCAGCGCGGCAAGTGTCGCATCGTAGAATTTCTTTGAAGCTTCGACGTCATTGGCGCCGACGAAGACGTGCGAGAACATAGGCGTTTCCTTATCCGACAGAGACAGGGACCACGCCACGCGGGCGTGGTCTGCGCCTATTATGCACCAACGGCCTTGCGAATGGCATCAGCGAGATCAGTGCGCTCCCACGAGAAGCCGCCATCGGCCTCAGGGGCGCGTCCGAAATGGCCGTAGGCCGCAGTCCGCTTGTAGATCGGTCGGTTGAGATGGAGCTTGCGGCGGATGTTGGTGGGACGCATGGGAAAGAGTTCGGCCAGCACCTGCTCGAGCTTGGCGTCGAGATCGGCACCGTGTTTCGATGTGCCCTGCGTATCGACCAGCAGCGACATGGGCTCCGGACGGCCAATCGCGTACGCGACCTGGATCATGCAATGATCGGCGAGGCCTGAGGCAACGACGTTCTTGGCGAGGTACCGCGCAGCATAGGCGGCCGAGCGATCGACTTTGGTCGGATCCTTGCCTGAGAACGCGCCGCCACCGTGTGGAGCATAGCCGCCGTAGGTGTCGACGATAATCTTGCGACCGGTCAGACCGCAGTCGCCATCCGGGCCGCCGACGACAAAGTTGCCTGTTGGATTGACCAGGAAGTCTGCGCCCGACTTCGGCATCCAACCTGCCGGCAGGGCGGACGTGACGGCGTCGGCGATCATCTCCTTAATCATCTCCGGCGTGTAGTCCTTGCCCTTGCCATTCGACTGCTGGTGCTGAGTCGACACGACCACCTTCTCGCAGCCAACCGCTTTGCCATCCTCGTAGCGAATGGTCACCTGGCTCTTGGCATCGGGAAGCAGATCGCCGAGCTTGCCCGATTTCCGCTGGTCGGCCAGCACCTTGAGAATCTTATGTGAAAAATAGATCGGAGCGGGCATGAACGAGCCCTTCTCGTAGGTCTCGCTGTCCGTGCAGGCAAAGCCGAACATCATGCCCTGGTCGCCAGCACCTTCCTCGCCCTGCCTCTCGTCGACACCCATGGCGATGTCCGGTGACTGGCCGTGGAGGAGCACCTCGATGTCGGCGCCGTGATAGGAGAAGCCCACCTGGTCGTAACCAATCTCCTTGATTACGCCGCGTGCGATTTCCGTGAGAATCTCACGGTTAACGCGCGCGTCCTTATGGCCCGGGAACTGATGGCTGTCGAACACCTTGAACAGCGGCGCTTGCCCGCGAGCCTCGCCAGCGATGACGACCTTGTCGGTCGTTACCAGGGTCTCGCAACCGAGGCGCGTGTTGATCGCGCTGTTATCGGCAATTCCCAACTTCACGTCGTTCTCGAGGAATGCGTCGAGAATGGCGTCGGAAATCTGATCGCTCACCTTATCGGGGTGGCCTTCGGAGACGGACTCGCTGGTGAACAAGAACGACTTGCGCGCCACGGTAGCATCCTTATCGACGAGGGGCTAAGTTCGGGGACTCTTTGCCGACAATGGAGTTGCCGGTCAAGCTATCGCCACTTCCGCTCAGAGGCCGAACGTCGCAGCAAATGTGGCTTTCCTTAATCGGAGCATCACTTTGCGAGTGAGGCATGAGTAAGGAGAATGGTTTTGTCGACGGCTCGCTCGCAATCCATAGCTATCGGGTGTTCGGGCTGCCAAATCCAAGCTGCGTCACGCCTTTAGTGCTGAGTTGAGGCCAGCAAACGGCAATCCAGCTCATGGAAGAGGTAAATCGAGCCCGTTTCCTTCACCGTCGTCTCCGTCCTCACCGGCAAGGGAGCGGACCAGTTCGAGCACGGCGCGACGTTGCTTGGGATCGGAGATCCGGGCGAACGCCTTGTTCAGCTCGAGGCCTTCACGGGTCGACAGGAACTCCAAGATGTTCGAATCCGCAGGTGGAGCTTCGGCAAAACCCGGTATCGGCTGAACGCGGGCCTCGTTGGCCGGAGCGTCCTCGTAGAAAAAGCTGATCGGCACGCCGAGCACGGTTGAAAGATCGAACAGACGGCTCGCGCCGATGCGGTTCACACCCTTTTCGTATTTCTGTACCTGCTGGAACGTAAGACCCAGCCGTTCGCCGAGCTTTTCCTGGCTGATGCCAAGCAGCATCCGCCGCAGCCGGACCCGGCTTCCAACATGCACATCAATCGGATTGGGGCGACGCGATCCCTTCTCGTCCGTTTCGCCGGCTTCCATGATCTTAGGCTCACCGAAATATTAAATCCTGCCCCAGGATCGGAGGCATCCGCCGCAATTTCTAGGTGCACGCCTGGAAGGCGTCAATCGAAAGTCCAAAAAAATACTCAGACTATTTATTTGCAATCTTAGGTTCATATAAAAATAATTGCATCTATTGACTGTATTGCTTCGACCGCGCTCGCAAACGGCTGAGCATGACACCCGCCGCGGTGATCAGCCAGAGCAACCAGAAAGTTGCGTCGCCGAAGCGAGCATAGGGTGGAGCGGGCAGAGTGCCCGGAAGGTTCGCGTCGACTACACCGGCCACGTCGAGATCAAGGCGAGCCGTAACACCGCCAAAAGAGTCAACAACCGCAGAAATGCCATTGTTGGCCGAGCGTATGATCGGAATCCCCTCCTCAACAGCGCGCACACGAGCCTGATGGAAGTGCTGGCGCGGGCCGGTCGTATTTCCGAACCAGCCATCGTTTGTGACGTTGAGCAATGCGGCGGGACGCTCCGACGACTGAATGACTGAGCCGGGGAAGATCGCCTCGTAACAGATCAAAGGCGCCAATGCCGGAAGGCCCGGAATGCGCAGAAGTGGCCGAGGCGATGGCCCCACATCGAAGCCTCCGCGGATGCGGGTCAATTGCTCGAGACCGATGGCTTCCAGCGTTTCCTGGAGGGGCAGGTACTCGCCAAAGGGTACGAGGTGGGTCTTGTCGTAGATCGCAAGGGGCTGACCATCGGCGCCGAAGGCGACGAGACTGTTCAAAATGCGGCGACGCCGTGCGGTTCCGACTGGTGGCGCCTCGATACGCAAGAGGCCGGCGACGAGATGGCCGCCCGCGGGGACGACTCGCCCGATGGCTTCGAGTGCGGCGGGGATGTCCAAGGCCAGAAACGGCATGGCGGCTTCGGGCCAAACGACCAGATCAATCGCTTTCGCGTCGTCGATCAACCCGGCAGAATCGCGTCGCGTGAGATCAAGGTGGCGCTCGAAGTTCCGGCGCTGCAAGTCGCCCTTCCATTTCTCACGCTGCGGAATGCTTGGCTGCACTAGGCGAACGCGTACGGCCTGATCAGGCGGTCGCGGAGGTGCGAGACGGAATGTTCCCCACGCGGCGAGGGTGCCGAATGCCAGAAGCGACGCCAGCGCTGGAAGAACAATTGCCCGGTGCGCCGACGCGCGCTGCCCTTGGTGCGCGTTATATGCGTCAAACCAGGCAACGAGCGGCATGGCGAAGAGAATGACGGCGATCAGCGTCAGGCCATAGATCCCGAACAAAGACGCCGATTGCATCAGGACGTCGGGCGCGGTGAGCGCATAGCCGAGGACGTTCCAGGGAAAGCCGGTAAGGATGTGCCCACGTAGCCATTCGGCGAGCGCGAGGGTCAGCGCCAAAGTCACGACGCGCTGCAGGCCGGGTTGCCAAATCAGGGCCGCAAGAGCTGCCGCCGCAGCCCAGAACAGGGCGAGGCCGGCCGGCATGGCGAGCACGGCAAACGGCATCAGAACCGCAAATTTCTCGGCTTCAACGAGGAACGCCTCGCCGATCCAAAACAGCCCGGCAAGGAAGTAGCCGAAGCCAAAAAACCAGGCGATTGTCGCAGCATGAGCCGGGACGCGGCGAGGGGCTAAGGCGACGGCATCGTCAATAAGTAAGACCAGCAGCGGCAGCGTCAGAAAGAGCACCGGCCACAGAAAGAACGGCGCCATTGCGAGCACGGACGCTGCGCCAGCGGCAACTGCAAGCGCGCGACGTTGCCAGCGTCCCAGGCGCGCCAAGGATAGGAGAGACGGGTCCGCCGACATCCTCGCGTCGCTCCTTATGATCAGCGGGCGCCGTCGATGATGTCTTCGATCAAGACGCCAACCGTCAAGAGTACGGCGGCGGCCGTGCCGGTTGGCCGCGGGATAGCCCGACGGCCAACCGGCATAACTCAGTGCGTGGTCTTGCGCCGGATTTTCGCGGTCGTCTTGGTGGGGCTCTTGCGATCCGCGCGAACTCGCTTTGGCTTCGCCAACATTGGGGCCTCATTCGGCGCGACGAGAGCATCCTCGACAACGCGCTCGGCGTAGCGAGGGAGTGCGAACGCTGCGCGGTGGACGGCGGGCGTCCAATAACGGGTTGCGATGGAGCGCTTGCCGCTGCGACGCGTCAGCTTCTTCTCGGAGATGTCGAGTGCGGCCGCATCGTCGGACGCCCAGTTGAGTGCAAACGGGCCACCGAAGTAGCAGGGTTGCGTGCACAAATAGGGTGCCACCTTTTTGAACAGGGCGCCCAGAGCACGTGTCGTGTCGGCGAGATGGTCGGGCAAAAGAAAGGGGAGACCATTCTGCGTAACGAAGATGCCGCCATCCTGCATCGCGCGTCGACAGTCAGCAAAGAACTCCGGCGTATGCAACACAGTGGAAGGGCCGATCGGCTCGGACGAGTCCACGATAATGGCGTCAAACTTTTCCTTGGTGTTCGCGACGTATTTCAGGCCATCGGCGATGACGAGATCGCAGCGAGGATCATCAAAGCAGCCTCCCGCGATCTCGGGATAATATTCGAGCGAAAGATCGACGACCGACCGATCGATCTCGCAGAGTGTGGCCTTTTCGATAGACGGATGCTTCAACACCTCGCGCACGACGCCACCATCGCCGCCGCCGACGACCAAGACGCGGCGCGGAGACTTGAGAGCCATGAGCGGCACGTGCGCCATCATCTCGTGGTAGATGAACTCATCCGACGTCGTGAGTTGGCAGACACCATCGAGCATGAGGACGCGACCCCATGTTTCGTTGTCGAAGATGACGAGGTGCTGGTGCTCGGTCTTGACCTCGTGAAGGACCTTGTCGGCTTTCAGAGCCACGCGCCAATTGGGATGAAATGTTTCTTCGATCCAGCGGTCGTTCTTGGTCATGACAGACTCCTCGCAGGCCCAGAGCCTCCGATAGTTACGCTTCTCGTCCGTGTCGCGAAAACGAAAGCGCGCCCGACTTTGCCAGCCGGGCGCGCGATCAGATGGGTGCGCGGCGCGATCAGGCGGCAGCGAAGTTGCGAACCTTCTCCCGCTTGGGCATCCGTGCGGGCACGCGCTTGGCGGCCGCCTGCCACTTGAGCTGCTCGAGTTCCTCGCCGCGAAGGTGCTCCTTCACGACGACGTCGTCAGCTTCAAACGCTTCCTTCAGCACATTGATAGCCAAGTGAGGCTTGGCATCGCCGCACATGAAGACGTCGAGTGCTGCATAGTCGGCCTCGGGCCAACTATGGATGGAGATGTGGCTCTCCGCCAGCACCGCCACGCCCGACACGCCACCATTAGGCGTGAAGTGGTGGAGATGCGTATGGAGGAGCGTCGCTCCAGCAGCCTCTACGCAATGCTTCAGCGTCCGCTCGATATGCTTGATATCATCAAGCCGACGGGCGCCGAACAGGTCGATGATGAGGTGCGTTCCCGCAAACCTCACGCCATCGCGCTCTATGAAGAAGTCCTTGCGGTCTTCGTCGTTCTTCTGCGCGATGTGCGCGGTCGTCTCAGAAAGGTCTTCCTTTTGGGCGGTGCTTGAACGAGTCAAGTCCATCCCCAATTGGAAGAGGGCGTCGTCGTAGGCCATCGGACCCTCCCCAACCAGTAGACAGATTGTGACCCGCCCGCTCCTTACCTTTGGGGTTTGGGGAAATTCCTTGACCTTTAGGGCAGGTGGTCGAACGGCAGGGGGGGATATGAGGCTAATTGCCCCCTGGTGCAAGTGATAATTCCCCTCGACGGATAAAAAAAATTCGCGCGTTGGCTCAACACGTTTAGGGGGTGTCAAGACATTCCCTTTCACGAGCCGCCGCACACCGGGGAATAGAAGTTCCTTGCAGGCGAAAAACAGGTGGACGTCAGCGCCCCAGAAGACCGCGCAAAAGCTCTTTCGCCTTATCGATCTTCTTTTCGGCCTTGGGGCCGTCGCCGAGCACGCTGCGCAGCGCCCCTTCGACATTGCCATCCTTCAGATTTCGCACGGCCTCCTTCGCCTGGGGCGATTTCAACACGCCGGCAACATCTGCGACAAGGCTCGGCGAATCCCAGGCCCCGGCGATCCGCACTGGCACTTCGAGACCTCCCGCCGCCACCTTCGGTTTCAGGAGAATATCGACGTTGCGGTCGACGATATTAATCGTCGCCGTGCCGGACGCGGTAACCGTATTGCTGTCGAGCTTCAAATCTCGCGAACGCGCGACGCCCTGCGCGATATGGAAATTACCGGAAAATTCCTTGAACGGCGTGCGTGCCTCGAGGCGTCGCTCGGCGGGTGGCATATGCCCGCGAGCGAGGTCCGAGACGATGGCGTCGGCGTCCCAGCCGACGAGCGCGCCGTCCGTGACTTTGATCTCAGCCCGCCCCGCGAGCGTCGACACTAGCTCGCGCTCACTCACACCCTTGGCGCTCACCGCGACGATGAGGCGGCCCTTTCCGTCCACCAAGTCGATGCCCGCCAAGGCGAGCAGCGGCTTCAGGGCGACGTTGTCACCGGAGAGATTGGCACCGACTGTCATGGATGGCTGCCGAGCGTCGATCGAGGCAAGGCCGCGCACGACGCCGTCAGCGACGCGCCCATCCGTAAGACTGAGGCGCAGCACGCCCTCCTTGAGCTCGACGCCCGTCTGGAGGTTCTCAGCCTTGAGCAGCTCCGAATGGAGCGAGGCGATCTGCAAACGGGCCTCGACATCGACGGTGCGGAGCGGGGCCACGTCGATCGCGTCGACCTCCCACTGGTTGCCGAGACGTTTGCGGAAGCCCTTCACGCGGGCGGCCGGGCTGCTGCCGGACGACTTGGCTCCCTCTCGTTGCAGAAGGTCGCCGATGGAGCGCGGCGGGTCGGAGAGCGGTGGGGTGGCGTCCGGTGTCGCGAACCGGTTAGGCGATGCTGGTCCGTCAGAGGTGGTCGACGGTGGGGCCGCGCTGCCATCCCAGCGGATTGAAGAGAACTGGTCGAGATGCAATGCGGCGAGGCGCATATTGGCCGTGAGCCTCGGGCGCTCGCCTCCCGTTTCCAGGCCCAGCGTGCCTGTACCGGATGACTGACCGGCTGCAAACGTGGCGGATGTCAGCATCACGCTTTCGTCGGTGGCTCGGAGCTGGCCATCGAGCGAGACGGCGCCTAGAGCATCCACACCGATGAGCGGGAGGCCGAGCGCGCGGGCCAATAGGCCGGCCGAAGGCGACTTCAGCGTGAGCTTGCCTTCCTTGAACGATTTGGCACCCGTCGCAACCCGACCGTTGAAGCTCGCATTCACGGCCTTACCATCGAGCGCAGCGCGCACCGCGACCGATCGGTCCGCCAACAAGCCGCGTACGTCGTCGAGTTGCAGATCAACCGCGGTGCGCTGTCCCGCAAGCGTGATCTCGCCCTTTACCGTCAGCGGGCCGGCCGCATCCGGAAGCGAGAGCGTGGCATCTATGTCAGTGACCTCGTGGGCGAACGCGGATCGCGCGTTCACATAACGGAGGCTACCTCCGGCGATCCGCACATCCGCCAGAGCCAATCTGTCGAGGCCACGCGCCATATCCTGGTGCGGTGGCGAGGCATTACGCATGAAGTCAGCCACTTCAGGCGGCAGACTGCCCGCGTCCGTGGCGCCACGGCCGGGTGCTTCGGCATAGCGCAGGGGACGTTGGGCGGCATCACGAGCAATGTCGGCGAACTGCCAGCTTCGACGTCCGTCGCGATCAACTCTGAGGTGAAGCACGGGCTTGATCAGCGTCAACCGCTCCACCTTCACCTCGCGCGCGACGAGGGGGAGCAAGGCGAGGCTCACCTCGACGCGCTCGGCCGTGAGTAGGGGCTCTCCACCCATGGCAGGTGGCGCAGAGAGGGCCACGTTGTCGAGAGACACACCCAAACCGGACGCGAACGAGACGCCGGCTGAGCCAATGGTGAGCTTGCGGCCTGTCTGCCGCTCGACCTCGGAAACGACGTGGGCGCGGACGAGGTCGATCGGTGGGGCGACGACAAGCGCACCTAGGCCGATGGCCACCAGGGCGACGAGCACGAGAAAAGCGTAGACGAGCTTGCGTCCGATGCCACTGCCGCTGTCGTCGGGATGATCATAGTCGGGCAATGGCGCTCGCTGCCGACGGGATGGCGGCACGCTGTGGTTCAGACCGGGCTCCGGCCGCCGCGCAGGCGACTCGCCGCCATGGCGGTCTGGCGGGACCGGGCCAAGGCTCGGCGGCTCACGGGAGCTCCAATCGTTCGACGGCATGACTTGCGTCTCTCGGGCAACCTTTGGGTGGATTCCAGCATCCGGCGAATCGCGATCACATGCCTCGCCAACAAATCGCACCGAAGTATGTCGCAGTGCCAGGATGCGTGGATAAGTCTCCGCCGCCCCGCGGCACATTGCGACCGTGGGCGCCGAGAGCGCCAGCGCTTTTCGGTCAGAGATACGCCAAACGCGCCATTTCTGTGGACGAAGCGCCGCCTACGTATGGCGAGTCGGCTATGTTCGCGCGGTGAAGGACGAGCTCTTTTTCGCTCAAACAGCCGCCACTTGAGGGTGTCCGCCTTGAATACATGCGCTTGCTGCGGCCAGAACTTGAAGCTGGATGGCCGGCCGATCGTCAAGGTCGACGACGCGCTCTTGTCTCTTTGCAATGAAGCCTACGCAAACGTCGAGGCGCGGGGGGCAGGTGAGGTTTCCATCGCCGACCTGACGTGGTGCATCGCGCGCTCGGTGCAGTGGTCCCGTGACATCGAGCGGGCAGGTGCATCGCCGGAAGGGCTCGTGCGGTCCGCCGAAATGCAAATAGCTCGCGGCACGCGCACGGCGCAAGGCGGCTTCGTGAGGACGTCGGGCGACCTTAAGACGATCCTCGTGCGAGCAGAACGGCGGGCTCTCGAAAATGGAGGCGTCGCCGCCGGTCCCCCGGACTTTTTGCATGTCCTGTTCCGGCAGGCCGATGATCTCGCAGGCGCCGGGTTCGTGCACAATACGTTTACCACGACGAGCGCGCGCGAATCGGGGCCGCGCGTGTGGGAGAGCGCTGAGGCGACAGCGCCAAACCGCTTTAGCGACCTCCGGCGCGAGGCCACTCGACGGAGCACCGATAGGTTCGCGCGTTCCGGCGAGGCGCAGATCGAGGTTCTGTCAGACCGACTTGCGCGAGAGGAGCGCCTCAACGCCGAGCTGCGTCTCACGCTCGAAACGCTCATCGACCAAACTGGCGCGATGACGTCGCGGATGGCCCGGATCGACGACTGGGAGCGACGTCTTGAAGCTCAGGAACGACAGATCGGCGAGTTGCAGCGGCTCACCGATACGCTGGCGCATCAATCGGCGACCGCTACCGCGCGGCTCGCGCAGGCGATCGATGTGGGACGCGCGAATGACGAGCTGCTGGCAGAGATGGAGCGCCGACTTCGGGAGAGCGAGATAGAGCGGTCTCGTCGCGGCAAGCAACGCCCACGGCTTGGTTCTGCGCGATCCCGCCTGCGGCGTGCGCGGCGGCGGACACTCAGGCTCAGGCTCCGGACGCGATGGCGTGCCCGCGTGCGCTCGCAGAGAGCGTGGGATCAGCGGAGGGCCTTGCACCGCTCAGGACGGGTAGAGGCGCAGCAGACCACACGGCGATTGGCGCAGACCGCGCCTACGGTTCGGCCCGTTACGCATCAAGGCTTATTTGCGGATCCCCTCGAAGCTCTCCCGCACCCGTTCCTGGAGTCCGTACCGCCAATCCCGCAAACGGCCACCGCGAAGCTGCTGGATCTCGAAGAGGAGATCGCCGAGCCGATCGAGGAGGAGGATGATTTCGGGCTCGAGAGCGCGTTGGGAGAACGACCAAAGCGGTTCTATCTGGCCCTCGCCGATCATGTGGAGCGAGCACCGTCGATCGGACCGCGCACGGCGGAACGGCTGTCCGCGGTTGGCGTCGCTACCGTGCGGGATCTATTGGCGTCCGATCCTCAGGTTGTCGCGTCGCGGGTTGCATCACGTTACGTCTCGGCCGAGCGTGTAGCCGCATGGAAATCGCAGGCACGACTTGTCTGCACCGTGCCATGGCTACGTGGAACGCACGCGCAGCTTTTGGTGGGCGCGGGCTACGATACGCTCGAGAAGTTGCAGCACGCGAACACGTCGGATGTTTGTGCTGGGATTCTTCAGTTTGCCGGAACGCGCGACGGCCAGAGCGTGTTGCGCTCCGGTGCTCCGCCTGCGCCGGAACGCATTGCCTTGTGGATGGGGCACGTGACGCTCGCCGAGCCGGAGCGAGGGCGGTTAGCCGCCTGACCAGAGTGTCGGGCTTGGTGCCGGAGAGCGGAAAAGCCAATCCTATGATGTGGACGTGGCCCGCTCTTGCGGGTCTCGGTTTTGTGGCGCATGGATCGCAGAGCGTAAGTCCACGTCAAAAAGGCGCGCCGCCATGAAGAATCCTCTCGCTCCGGAAACAATCGCGGCGCAGGCCGGCGGTCATATCGATGGCCCAACGGGCGCTATCGTCCCTCCGATCCATCTCGCGACCACATTCGAGCGCGATCCAGACAATCAGTATTCGAAAGGGTTCATCTACTCACGCCCAGACAATCCGATGACGCGCAACGTCGAAGAAGTGCTGTGCGCACTCGAAGGCGGCGCGCGCGCACTTCTCTATGGGTCCGGCATGGCGGCGGCTACTGCGGCGATTCTTGCCATCGCGCGGCCGGCTCACATCGTCGCCCCGGACGTGATGTACTGGGGCCTGAAGAAGTGGATCGCCGAGGACGGCCCCTCGCACGGCATCCGCGCCACTTTCATCGATGGGGCCAGTACCGAGGCGATTGCGGCGGCCATCGAGCCTGGCGAGACCCAAATGGTGTGGCTGGAAACACCCGCTAATCCACTGTGGAGCATTAGCGACATTCGTGCGGCCGCCGATCTCGCCCATGCCGCCGGCGCCTTGCTGGCGGTCGATTCCACGGTGGCGACGCCGGTTCTCACGCGGCCGTTGGAGCTCGGCGCCGACATCGTCATGCACTCGGCGACCAAGTATTTGAACGGACACTCCGATGTCTTGGCCGGTGCGCTCGTCATGGCGCGTGACGATGCCTACGCCGAGAGCGCTCGCCGCATGAGATCCACGTTTGGTGCCGCTATCGGTCCCGTGGAAGCGGCGCTGCTCTTGCGCGGCATGCGAACCCTCCACTTACGCGTGCGCCATCAGTCGGAGTCCGCCATGGAAATTGCCCGTCATTTTGCTGACCACCCACGAATTGAGGCCGTTCTCTACCCCGGCCTCGTGCGTGACCCGGGTCACGCTGTCGCAGCAAAGCAGATGTCCGGTGGCTTTTCGGGAATGCTCTCGGTGCGCATCAAAGGGGGCGAGGAGGCAGCCATCCGAGCCGCCGCAAATGTCAAACTTTGGAAGCGCGCAACGTCTCTCGGCGGCGTGGAAAGCCTGCTGGAGCATCGTGCCTCGATCGAAGGCGCTGGAACGCCCTGCCCCGCAGATTTACTGCGTCTTTCGGTTGGTCTCGAGGCGCCTACCGACCTTATCGCAGATCTCGAGCAGGCTCTGATCGCGAACGCCTAGTGTAGTTGCTGCAATAGCTCGCACTGGAGTCATTTCGGACCTCGAATATGGGTTGAAATACTTCCTCTGCGGCTCGCGACGGCACTCGAATACGTCAATTTAAAGGCAACACCCTCTCTTTTTGATGCCACAGTTTCTATTCAGCTAGGCGCCCGTCCCGGGTGGGAACCCACTCGTCGTGAACGGAGATGTAATGCTGAAGGTACTGAAAGTAGCGGCCTTTCTGTCGGTCGCATGCGTAACGGCTGCCTCTGCGGCACCCGCTCTGAATGGTCTCAATGGAGCCAAATCGACGTCAGACAATTCGGTCGAACTGGCGCGCGGAACCAAGTGCTACTCGCACTCGTGCACACACTCCCGGCGGAAAGCGAGCCGTCGTGGCAAAATTGCCTACCGTCTAAAAAGACACTCACACTCCCACCGTCATCGGTCGCGAAAGCACGTCGCTCACGCCCGAGGCGATTCCAGCGATGCACCGCGTGGTTGCCTGACTGGAGCTGCGCGCGCTCTCCTTGGACGGATCGAGAGCCGCTTCGGTCGGGTCAGCGTGATCTCGACTTGCCGTCCGGGCGCAACGATCGCCGGTAGCGGCCGGCCGTCGCGACATGCAAGCGGCAACGCGGTCGATTTCGACGCGGGAGGCCGCAAGTCCCAGATCGTGTCATGGCTGATTGCCAATCATAAGTCCGGCGGGACGATGACATATCCGACCATGAACCACATCCATGTGGATATCGGTCCTCACTTCGTCTCGCTGGCCGGACACCGGCGTTACGCGAGCAAATCGTACCGGCGGCACGCCCGGGGATACACGCATAAGGTTGCGCGCCGGTATTCGCTCGACAAGCGCGCCATGCGGGGCCTCGGTGCCCGTCAGGTGGCTCACGCGCGCGACGACGACGATTGATCTGAAGTCACATCACGCGGGTCACGGGGAGCGTCTCGATGGAGCTTCCCGTGTCCGCGCGGCGGATCACCGCGCAGCGTCGCGGAATGTGACGACGAGCACGTCACGATAGGCGGGCTTGCTAGCGTCGATCGGCTCGATCGGGGTGACGCCGTGATAGACACGCGAATCGTCGACGAGTGCGGAGTCGAAGGCGTCCGTGAGTGTGAAACTGCCAAGCGATCGCTTGTCGAGGTCGGAGATGGTTGTCGTCCCGCTGCGGATGTTGTGGCGTTTGACGAGCAAAACCAAAACCCAGTCGACACCGTCGCGGTGCATGCCCTCCGGCGTCGGTTTACCCGCAGTGCCCGATGCCGCTTCGATCCGGAACTGGTGCACCTCTGTTTTCCAGGTGGCGACGGCCGGCGACAACGGACTGAACAAGCGCCCGCAGAAATTCAGGATGGTCGTCATCGAGGCGCCTGAGGCGATTTCATCGCGCACCGGTGCGAACCACCGCTCGACCCCGCCGTTCAGCGGATTGAAACTGGTGGTCTGATAATGCGGTTGATTGGGCAACCTCGTCGGCGTCCCGTCTCGGCCCACCGAGAAGACCGCATGCCGACGGCGCCGATAGCGACCTCCATCAGCCATGTACGTATCCGTCTCGAGATCGTTCCAACTCGCCGCCATTGCGTCCCAGTCGGACAGCGATCCAGCAACCTCGAGCATTGCGCGCACGTCGTCGCCCTTCACGTACACGAAACCCGATCGGGCAAGTGATCCATCGAAGGCGGCGCGCGGAGTGGGAAGAAGGTCGGCCATGGCATTTCCAATCAACTGGCAGACGAGACGTAGATGCGGGCCAGCATCGGCAACCGCAGGACACTAATATATAGACTTTCCTGCAATCGGCGCGAGGGCTTGGCGTCGCGCGCCGGAGTCGGGCCGGAAATCCATGACGATCCGCCCAGTTGACGACGGCCCGTCCGCCTGCTGGCGTTCCGTGATCTTTCCATCAGATGGACTCCAGCATGTCGAACCCGTTGCTGCTTTCGCCGCTCGCCATCCGCGACGTCACCCTCAGAACACGGATCGTCATCTCGCCGATGGCGACCTACTCGGCCGTCGAGGGCATCGCCAATGATTGGCATCTGGCACACTATGGGCGCCTTACGCTGGGCCAGCCAGCCTCGCTGATGGTGGAGGCGACGGCCGTGACCGCCCAGGGGCGCATCACGAACGGCTGCTTGGGTCTCTGGTCGTCCGAGCACGTTCAGCCCCTGCGCCGGATCACACAATTCATGAAATCGCAGGGCGTGATACCGGCTATCCAGCTCGCTCACGGTGGCCGCAAAAGCTCGATGCAGCGCCCGTGGCACGGCAACGGGCCGATCACCGATGCCGACAAGGCGCGCGGCGACAAGGTCTGGGACATCGTCGGCCCCACGTCGGAACCGATGGCCGACGGATATATCCAGCCGCATGCCCTCACGCCCGACGAGTTGAAGACGCTTGCCGGCCATTGGGGCGACGCTGCCAAGCGCGCCATCGATGCCGGTTTCGAGATCATCGAGATCCACAACGCGCACGGCTATCTCGTGCACCAGTTTCTTTCGCCGATTTCCAACAAGCGCAACGACGCCTATGGCGGCGATCTCGCGGGCCGAACGCGTTTTCCTTTGATGATTGCCGAAGCCGTCCGCGCCGCCGTGCCGAGCGGAACGCCGGTATTCTTGCGCGTTTCCGCTGTGGACGGCATCGACGGCGGCTGGTCCATGGACGACACCGTCGCCTACGCACGGCTTCTCAAAGAGCGCGGCATCGATCTGGTCGATTGTTCGTCGGGAGGGCTTCGTGGCTCGGCAACCACGGCGCGCATCAAGCGCACGTGGGGATTCCAGGTGCCGTTTGCCGAGCGCGTGCGTAAGGAGGCCGGACTTCTTTCGATGGCGGTCGGGCTGATCCTCGATCCGCATCATGCGGAGGACGTGCTGCAGGAAGGCGGCGCCGATCTGATCGCCATTGGTCGCGAGGCGCTCGTCAATCCGAGCTGGCCGCAGATGGCTGAGATCGCTTTGGGCGTAAAGCCGGTCGACGCGATGGATCGTTGGCCCGAGCCGTACGGCTGGTGGCTGAAGCACCGGGAAGCGGCCCTCGAACAGGTCCGTCGCGACTACGGGGAGACTTGGCGCGACGAGCAGACCGCAGGTCGGGCGGGGTCGCGATAGCACCCCGCGCAGGCACTCCATTGGCACTCTCGCGCAACTCTGCTTAGCTGCGCCCACACGATTGATGGCGGGGGCGGCTCGGCGCACCGCGCGACGGAGAGACGCAATGAAATTGATGATGTTCAAGCGCGGCTGGGACACCCGCCTCGGCCTCGTCGAGGGCGACACGGTGATCGACGTGGCGGCCGCCGAGCCGACGCTCCCCGCC
The DNA here is from genome assembly GCA_050250755.1 of Hyphomicrobiaceae bacterium. Classification (GTDB taxonomy): domain Bacteria; phylum Pseudomonadota; class Alphaproteobacteria; order Rhizobiales; family Hyphomicrobiaceae. The sequence goes on along the minus strand of JBFWOB010000019.1, from coordinate 81,786 downwards.
GACCTGCTCGGCCTTGTCCAAGCCGGCGACTGGGCGCTCGAGAAGCTGCGGACCATCGCATCCAAGGCGCCGGCATCCACTAAATCGCGGCTTTCGGCCAACGAGCCCGCGCTTCCCATCGCGCGCCCGCCCAAGTTCATTTGCGTCGGCCTGAACTATCTGGAGCATGCCAAGGAAGGCGGTCACGCGCCACCGACCTATCCCTCCTTCTTCCCGCGCTGGTCGAACTCGCTCATCCCCGCCGACGCGCCCATCGTCCGTCCAAAAGCCTCGACCCACCTCGACTACGAGTGCGAGCTGACGATCGTGATCGGCAAAGGCGGCCGCCACATCTCCGAGGCTTCTGCGCTCGATCACGTGTTCGGCTACACGATCTTCAACGACGTTTCCGTGCGCGACTTCCAGCGCAAGACCTCGCAATGGCTGCCGGGAAAGAACTTCGACGCAACTGGCCCGCTCGGACCGTACGTCGTGACTGCCGACGCACTTCCGCCCGGTGCTTCCGGCCTCAACATCATGACCCGGGTCAACGGTCAGACCATGCAGTCGTCCAATACGTCGGACATGATTTTCCCCGTCGCGAAGATCATCGAGACGCTGTCCGCCTTCATGACGCTCGAAGCCGGAGATCTTATTGCCACCGGCACGCCGTCGGGTGTGGCGCACGCGAGGAAGCCGCCGGCGTGGATGAAGGCTGGCGACACAGTTGAGATCGAGATCGAGAACATCGGCATCTTGCGAAACAAGATCGTCGACGAGGCGTGAGCCACCACTTTTCCCACTGACGTACGTGTTGTGAAACGAAAGCGATTCCCATGTCCAAGGCCGCCACCGAGACCAACGACCTTCTCGTCAGCCGCAAGGATGGCGTCCTGACGCTCGCCTTCAACCGCCCCGATGCACGCAATGCACTCACGACGACGATGCTCGACCGGCTCGGCGAAGAGCTTGCCGCGGCCGAGCTGGACAACGACATCGGCTGTATCGTCCTGACCGGTGCCGGCGATGCCTTCTGTGCTGGCGGCGACGTCAAGAACATGGCTCGGATGAATGCGACGGGTACCGCGCCGGACCCGCTCGTGCGTATGGAGAAGCAACGCCAGTCGCATCGACTGACGTCGTTGCGGCTCTATCAGATGGGCAAGCCCACGCTCGCATCGCTCCCCGGGGCGGCGGCGGGCGCCGGCTTCTCGCTCGCGTTGGCGTGCGACATGCGCATCGCTGCCGATACCGCAACCATGACCACCGCCTTTGCCAAAGTCGGCCTCACCGGTGACTACGGCGGCACCTACCTTTTGACGCAACTTGTCGGCACCGCGAAGGCGCGCGAGCTCTATCTGCTGGCTGATCGTTTCGATATGGCCGAGGCCCAGCGGTTGGGTCTCGTCAACTGGGTCGTGCCGCGGGGCGATCTCGAAGCAAAGACCATGGAGATCGCCAAACGGCTCGCCAACGGACCACGCGTTGCGCATCGTTTGCTCAAGGACAACCTCAATCGCGCCTTGAATGCGACGCTGGCTGAATGCCTCGATCTGGAAAGCGCCAATCTCTCTGCGGCGCGTAACACCGAGGACCACAAGGAGGCCGCCGCCGCGTTCGCCGAGAAGCGCGCTCCGAAGTTCAAGGGCCGCTGAGTGCACCCGAGACTGCAAGAAAGCCAACAATGCAGACTTCCGAAGCGGCTTTGCAGCGCTTAAAGTCGGTCGTTCCGGCTGAATTGCCGGCGTTGCCGATCGGAGTGCCTCAATGGCTGAGAAATTTCCCGCGACCCGCTACACTGACGCTGAGGCGCTAGAATTCCACGCACGTGGCAAGCCCGGCAAGCTCGAGATCTCCGCGACGAAACCCCTCGCCACGCAGCGTGATCTCTCGCTTGCTTATTCGCCGGGCGTCGCGGTTCCCGTCCTCGCCATCGCGGACGACCCGTCACTCGCCTACGACTACACGAACAAGGGAAATTTCGTTGCCGTCGTCTCGAATGGCACGGCGATCCTCGGGCTTGGCAATCGCGGTGCGCTGGCTGCCAAACCAGTGATGGAGGGGAAGGGAGCGCTCTTCAAGCGGTTCGCCGACATCGACGCCATCGATCTGTGCATCAACACGGAAGATGTCGACGCCGTCGTCAATTGCGTGCGCTATCTCGGCCCGAGCTTTGGCGGGATCAATCTCGAAGACATCAAGGCACCGGACTGCTTTCTGATCGAGGAGCGGCTGAAAGAGCTGCTCGACATTCCGGTCTTCCATGATGACCAGCATGGCACCGCCATCATCGCGGTTGCGGGCCTCATCAACGCCCTGGAGTTGACGGGCCGCACCCTCGAAACGCACAGCCTCGTCATCAATGGTGCGGGAGCAGCGGCCATCGCCTGCGCCGACCTGCTCGTCGCCATGGGCATGCCGCGCGCGAACATCGTCCTCTGTGACACGAAAGGCGTGGTCTACCAGGGCCGTGAGCAGGGGATGAACCAGTGGAAGTCGGCCTACGCGGCGAAGACGAAGGCGCGTACGCTGGCCGAGGCCCTCCAGGGCGCCGATGCCTTCTTCGGCCTGTCCGCCAAGGGCGCGGTAACGCAGGAGATGGTGAAGGCGATGGCCCCGCAGCCGATCATCTTCGCCATGGCAAACCCGGATCCCGAGATCACGCCGGAAGAAGTCCACGCCGTTCGCGACGATGCCATCATGGCTACGGGCCGCTCCGACTATCCCAATCAGATCAACAACGTATTGGGCTTTCCGTTCATCTTTCGCGGCGCGCTGGATGTGCAGGCAAAAGGCATCAATACCGAGATGAAGATTGCGGCGGCGAAAGCCCTCGCCGATCTGGCCCGCGCCGAGGTGCCAGATCAGGTCGCGGCCGCGTTCCACGGCCGCCGTCCCACTTTCGGTCCGGAGTACATCATTCCTGCGCCGTTCGATCCTCGTCTCATCAGCCATGTGCCGCCGGCCGTTGCGGAAGCGGCTATGGAGACCGGCATGGCACGCCGGCCGATCGTCGACATGGAGGCTTACGTCGCGCGTCTCGAAGGCCGTCTCGATCCGGTCGCGGGCTGGTTGCAGACCACCTTCGAAAAGGTACGTAGCGAACCGAAGCGCGTGATCTTTGCCGAAGGCGAGGAACCGGCCGTGATCCGGGCCGCGAACGCCTACCTCGGCCACGAGTTCGGCGAGGTGATACTGGTCGGCACGACGGAGACCGTGAAGCAGAACTTTGTCGAGCTCGGCATTCGCATGAAATCGGAGATAACTCTCGTCGATACGCGGAAGTCTCCCTATACCGAGCAGTTCACCGACTACCTTTATCAACGGCTTCAGCGCAAAGGATACCTGCGGCGCGACTGCCAGCGTCTCGTCATGAACGAGCGCAACATTTTCGCCGCGCTCATGGTCGCGCACGGGTACGCGGACGCTATGGTCTCAGGCGTCACGCGCAACTGGACCTCGATCCTGGGTGACGTCACGCGCGCCATGGACATTCGCGAGGGCCGCCGTGCCGTGGGCATCTCGCTTGTTCTCTCGCGCGGCCGCGCGGTGCTCGTCGCCGACACAAGCGTTACCGACATGCCGACGGCTCAGGATATTGCCGAGATCGCGGTAGAGGCAGCGCGCGCGGCCCGTCGTCTCGGCATGGAGCCGCGTGTCGCGCTGCTTGCCTACTCGACGTTCGGGCAGCCGCGCGGCGAGCGCTCCGATCAGATGGTCGGTGCCGCCCAGATCCTCGACGGCATGAACGTCGATTTCGAGTATGATGGCGACATGGCGGCCGACGTCGCACTCAGCCGCAATCTCCTCGATCTCTATCCATTCTGTCGCCTCACGGACACCGCCAACGTCTTGGTGATGCCAGCATTCCATTCGGCATCCATCTCGACCAAAATGCTGAGAGAGCTTGGCGATGCGACGATTATCGGACCGATGCTGACCGGGCTCACGCATTCAGTGCAGATCTGTCCGCTGGGTTCGACGGACTCCGATATCCTCAACATGGCGGCGATCGCGGCGTACGACATCGGACGGTAAGCGAAAGACAGGGCGGACGTGTGTGGCCAACGAGGATGGCCCGCAACACTCTGCCCTGCCAGCATGTGATGAGATCGCCGAGACGCGGCGCGCCCGATGGCGTGAGGTGGGTCGGTTGCGTCTTCTGCCCTATAGGCACGACTTTAGTGGCGATTCACGGTACGATACGTCGCGTATTTGCCATCGCCACCAGACAAGCCAGGGTCGTTCATGAGCCAGCCACCTTCCCGCGCCGCCCGCGCACCGGGCCGACCGCGTAGCGATGCGACACGGCAGGCGATTCTCGATGCGTCGGCGTATCTGCTCGAGACTGAGAGCTACGACAAGATTTCGATCGAGCGGATCGCCTCGGAGGCCAAGGTCGGGAAGCAGTCGATCTACCGCTGGTGGGGCGGCAAGGCAGACGTGGTGCTGGCCGCCTATACCGAGCGGGTGCTACCGCGGTTGCCGCTTCGGGAGCCGACCGACGACGCATTCGATGATCTGGAGGATTTCCTAAGACAGCTCTTTGCGAGCGTCGGCACGCCGCTCGTGCGGCGGACAATGCAGGGCCTGCTGGCCGAGGCGCAACTCGACCCCGAATTCCGGCTCAAGTTCTATGGTGTGTTCGTCGCGTCACGCCGAACCCTTTTCAAGCAGGTGCTGCGGCATGGGATTTCTCTCGGTCAGTTCCGCAAAGATCTCGACGTCGAGACGACGATCGATCTGCTCAACGGCGCGTTCTGGTATCGCCTGCTTTCGGGGAACGAAGAGGATCTCGACGCGAAATTTGCAGCCGACTTGATCCACACTTTGCGCCCATCGCTCGAAACCAAACGCCAGAAACTCAAATCCTGACTGCAACTTATAATCAGAACGCGACCCGGGTGTGGCCGCTGCGCCGCGCACGGGCAGCTATGGATCGTGAGGCGCCCGAGTGCCGCTTTGTCGCCGCATTTGTGCCACCGACCCGCCATCGATTGCGCTGAACATTATGCGATCGCTCCAGTCGCTCGGAGCGGCAAGGCATAGCATCGCGGTATCGCAATTCGGATCTTGGCAGCTCGGGGCTGTTAACTTTAAATTAACCTCATTGATTCGAGATGCGAACGCCCTGCCTGGGGGACTCTGCTGTAGTGCGTTCGGACTTCCTGGGGACCATGAAAAATCGTCTTGTCGGCACCGCCGTTGGACTGGCTTTGGCTATTGGGGTAGCGGCATGCTCGGGGGCTCCCGAGTTATTGCCTGCTACACGCCCGTTGTCGAAGGAAGCCATGATGCTTCTCGGCAAAAAGGGCATGAAAGTCGAAGCGCCTATTTTCGTCAGGATTTTCAAGGAAGAGTCGGAGCTCGAAATCTGGAAGCTCCGCGATGATGGGCATTTCTACCACTTCAAGACTTATCCCATCTGCACATGGTCGGGCGATCTTGGGCCGAAAGTCGCGCAAGGTGATCGGCAGGCGCCGGAAGGCTTCTATACGATCCAGAAGAGCCAGATGAACCCGAACTCGGGTTTCCATCTGGCATTCAATCTCGGCTATCCGAACGCCTATGATCGTTCACTCGGGCGGACTGGCAATTTTCTCATGGTGCACGGCAAGTGCAAGTCGGCCGGCTGCTACGCGATGACAGATGCGCTGATCGAGGAAATCTATGCGTTGGCGCGCGAAGCTTTCGACGCGGGGCATCCCTCGTTCGAGGTGCATGCTTATCCATTTCGCATGACCGAGGCCAACATGGCTCGGCACAAGGATTCGAAGTGGTACGACTTCTGGAAGACGATGAAGGAAGGCTACGACTACTTCGAGCTGACCAAGCAGACACCCACCGTCATGATCTGCGAGCGCCGTTATCTGGTCAACGTGCGTCCGAAGCTGAATATATCGATGCGCGATCTCGATCCGGCAGCGGCGTGTCCGCCTCTTGAGCGAATGGCGGCCGTGCCGTTCCTCACCAAAGGCGACAAGCAGGTTGCAGAAACGCATGTGGTCGCTCCAGGGCCCAAGATGCGGGCTATCGCCTCGGCGAATGGGGCGGGCGGGCATTCATCATCGCGATCGAGCGGCAACGCTTCAGGCTGGCTCAATGGGATGATGGCGGCGGGTGCCAAGGATTCAACACCGGCATTCACCTACGCCACACCCAACAATTAAGTGAGCATACGCATTGACCTGTGGCCGGCTGACCTCAGGGTCTTGCTGCCTCTACGACACCACGCTAGGACTCGCTAAAGGGGCGTGTCCTCTGGCAATTCTGGCGATCCTGAATAAATGAGCCGGAGCCTGGGACGTGTGCTGGGGTGTCAAAGGCGACAGGTGGGCATGCGGGCAGGCATCATCAGGGCCGCGACGGGTGGAGTGTTGGCAGCGCTCGCCGTCTCGACCGGGGCAATCCAGACCGCAGCGGCCCTGGAAGTCGTCCTGAACGACGTGGCGGCTGATCGTGTCGAGCGCCAGCGACACTTCGTGCGCAACGAGTTGCCGCTACCCGGTACACCGGATCTCGCGAAGCTCGCCGAACGTCTCAAGGCCTTGGACCTTGCCGAAGGGCGCGCCGTCTACATTCGTATTTTCAAGGCCGAGTCCGAGCTAGAGCTTTGGATGCAGAACAGCAAGGGCACCTTTTCGCGTCTTGCAGCGTATCCGATCTGCCACTGGGACGGCACACTCGGTCCGAAATTGAAGGAAGGCGACAAACAAAGCCCCGAGGGGTTTTATCGGGTGGGCGCGCCGCAAACTCGATTGGTCGGCCGCTGGCGAAAGGCGTTCAATCTCGGCTTTCCGAACCTGCACGATCAAAAGCTGAACCGGACAGGATCATATATTCTCATTCACGGTGGCTGCTCCTCGGTTGGCTGCTTCGCGATGACCGATCCCGTGCAGGACGAGATTTATGGCCTTGCACGCGCCGCACTTGCCAAGGGTCAGGAGCGCTTTCCGGTGCACATCTTCCCGTTCCGCATGACGGCGAAGAATATGCAGCGCTACGCGACGCACGAAGGCGCAGACGCATGGGCCGATCTAAAGGCGGGCTACGACAGCTTCGAGCGCACGCATGTGCCACCGCGCGTGGCGCTTTGTGGCACTCGTTACAAGATCGCAGACGGATTGCCGGGCGAAACCGGGGACACGGAACGACGCCTGGCTGTATTGCAACCAGGCACGGACGCGACCGACAGCAAATCAAGCAGTGGCATGGAGAGCGGCTGGGTGGCGCCCGCATGCCAAGTCGATGATGAGGACAAACGGATCGCCTACTATTCGGGTGCCAAAGTCGCGGCCTCCGCCACGACGAACGCGACCGCGGAAAAGGTTGCCGACGCTCCAGACGAGCGGGTGCGACGGAAGCCTGCACCCGCACGCGAGGTGCATGCCTCGAAGCCCGCTCCGCCGACGACCGTGCCGGCTACGAGCCCCGTGACGACCGGTGCGATTCGGCGAACGCGTACAGTATCGCGACCATTACGGCGCGGATCGAAGCCTCCCGCACGAGTCACAACGGCGGCGCCCGCCGCAGACGGTTTCGGCAGCGCGGCGCTACGCGGTACGCAACGCATTTCGGCGCACGGCGGATAATGCCGATTGCCTCGACAGGCAGTTGTCTTCCCTGTATCCCGCCGACATAAGCCGAGGTTGTTTCATGTCCAAACCCATACTTCTTGTCGTCGCCGCCGCCTTGATCGACGTGGATGGCCGGGTGCTGATCGCCCAGCGCCCGGAGGGGCGAAGCATGGCGGGCCTCTGGGAATTTCCCGGCGGAAAAGTCGGGCCCGATGAAACGCCAGAGGCCGCGCTGGTGCGCGAGCTCGAGGAAGAGCTATCGATCGATGTGTGCGACACCTGTCTCGCACCGTTCACGTTTGCGAGCCATTCCTACGAGAAATTCCACCTCCTCATGCCGCTCTATCTTTGCCGGCAGTGGGGCGGTGAGATTCGTCCGCGTGAAGGTCAGCAGATCAAGTGGGTGCGCGCCGCGCGGCTGCAAGACTACCCGATGCCGCCAGCCGATCTACCGCTGATCCCGATGCTCTTCGACTTGTTGGGGTGAGGCCGGCCGGCAACGAGACGCATGTGGCGAGCCTAGTCATTTTCGGCTCGGGCCACTTGCGGACATTCATGCTGTTCTTCTGATCGCGGCCGAAGAGTGTCAGGCTTGCTCAGCCGCCAGCTCGCGCAGCCATGTCGCACGGTCGTTTACACTGAACCGATGGACGGCACCGGAACGCGTTCGAACCTTGAGTCCATTCGGCACGATGCCAAGTGTGCGAGCGGGCATAACGGTCGCTATCTCGCTACGCGAAAGGGACAGTTGTTGCCCCCTTTGTATGTTCATCGCATGCGGCATGAATACGATACGCTTGTCCGTGACTGCGAAACGGCCGCCATGGAGGCCGTGATCTGCATAGCCGGTGTGGATCAACCTCTCACCTGGTTCAAGAGACAAGTCCTCGACCGCAGGTACAATTTTTGAACGGAAGAAATACCCCGCTATGCCTGCGAATGCGCCGCCGAAGGCCACCATCACAAGTGCGATTCTCGCTGTTTGATAGGCATTGGCAGGCGGGAATGATCCATCAGCCCAGCTGAGAAAAAATCCTAGAAGCAGTCCGAGACATCCTGCGGCGTACAAGGCTGCTTTCCAGGCTGGTGCGCGTGTGCTCATTGTCGTTCTCCAATCTTCGTCATCGGCAATAATGATTTAAAGTCTCGATACTGGCTGTTCCCCGCGTAACTCGCAACGATCTTGGTCGTGTGAGTTACAGTCGCGATTGTTAACCGCCTCGAACTTCGAGACGTTGATGGCGACGGAGGTGACTGGGCAGCAGTCCGAGCCGGCGACTCAGCCCTGTGAAACACGTGCACATCTTGCGGGTTTTGGGGCGTTATCCTTGTGGAAGTCGGCAATCGTTAACCGTCACAATCTGCGCCGCGGATCGCAAACTGAAACGCAAAGCGAGACATCGCGGCTTGCCGTTGTGATGGACGGCGAAGCGTGACATGGCAGAATGAGTCCGATCGAACCTTCGGGCGAGGACGTGTCATGGGTGCCGGACTTGTGCAGACGTATCGGGCATTCGCCTACAACAACGCTTGGTCAAATCACCGCCTGCTTTCAGCTTGTGCCCGCCTCACCCAGCAGGACTTCGAAGCTCCGCGCACGGGCTTCTTCCCGAGCCTGCAGGCGACGCTCAACCATATCTACATCATCGACCACTTCTACATTGACGCGCTCGAAGGCGGCTGGCTCGGACCGAAGGCGTGGGAGAACAGGGTTCCTCATCCGTCGGTCGCCGAGCTTTCCGCCGCCCAAGCCGCGATGGACAACCGGCTGATCGCCATCTGCAATGCTTTGGCGCCGGAGCACCTCGATACGATCGTTCGCGTCAATCGCGACACGCGGGTGCAGAGCGAGCGGCGCGACCGGCTATTGATGCACCTTTTCCAGCACCAGATTCACCATCGCGGCCAAGCACACGCCATGCTGTCCGGAACGAGCCTGAAGCCGCCGCAACTCGATGAGTTCTTCTCGATTGCCGAGGCGCCTCTGCGTGCAGCAGAGTTCGCCGATCTCGGGTGGACAGAGCAAACGGTCTGGGGCGAGTGACGGATCCAAAAGTATCGCGCAGGTCGGAGATTGCCGTCAGGCAGCAAGCTGATCAGGTCTTCTGCCCCTTGCGCTTGCCCTGCTCGACACCATCAAGAAAGGCCTGAATGTAGTCCGCCATATTCACTGGGCATGTCGCGTACGAGGGACGGACGCCGTCGCCTGCACAATATTTGTAGCCGTCCTGCAGGCCACCGCTCACCGAGGCGATTTCATCCAAAGACAGGGGGATCATCTCTTCGGCCTTCATATCGGTCTCCGAAATTCATGTGTTCGACTGGCCTTGCGGTTCAAGGCCTCGCTCTATTTCGAAATCCACCATGGCTTTCATAGCTCGATCGCGCTGTTACCGGCGTTACAGGGCTCGCTTGATTTCGCCGGCTGCCAGGCCCGGTAGGAGTTCGCGCGTTAACCTTCCACCGCTTGCATGATGACCTGGGTCTCGCCTATAAGGGCGCGTGGAGCCGTCCGGCGGGGCATGCCGTGGCGGCTCGCAATGCTTTCATAACCCATTCCGGGATGGCCCATCTGCCGCGCGGCCTTGATGCTTTGCGGTGTGATTTCGGGCCGGAATTTGCCGGTAACGGCAACCGGACCAGAAAGGACGAAGCAAAATGCCCAAGATGAAGACCAAGAGCAGCGCCAAAAAGCGCTTCAAGATGACCGGGACCGGCAAGGTTCTGGCGCAGGCCGCCGGCAAGCGGCACGGCATGATCAAGCGGACGGCGAAGTTCGTGCGCAACGCGCGCGGAACGATGACGCTGAACGACAGCGACGCGAAGATCGTCAAGAAGTACATGCCTTACGCGCGCTGAGGACGTCTGACTACGGATCAGACGCTTATGGCGAGAGCCGCTGATTCTTAATCAGCGGCGCAATCTTGAAGTGACGGAGAATTTCCCATGGCGCGCGTCAAGCGGGGCGTTACGGCCCATGCCAAGCACAAGAAAGTTCTGAAGCAGGCCAAGGGCTACTACGGCCGGCGCAAGAATACCATCCGGGTCGCCAAGCAGGCGGTCGAGAAGGCGATGCAGTACGCCTATCGCGACCGCAAGGTGAAGAAGCGCAATTTCCGTGCGCTCTGGATCCAGCGCATCAATGCGGCGGCGCGCGAGCACGGCCTCACCTACGGCCGATTTATTCACGGTCTCTCGGTCGCCGGGATCGAGATCGACCGCAAAGTGCTTGCGGACCTCGCGGTGAAGGACACCGCTGGTTTCAAAGTGCTCGTCGATCAGGCTCAAGCCGCCGTCAAGGCCGCCTGAGTCTTACCACTCGATAACGAATGCGGCCGGTTGCTGATGGGCAACCGAGGCCCATGGAACAGCAGCCGGAAGGAGTGCGCTCCTTTCGGCTATTGGCGTTTGAGCGAGGAAGCATGTCAGGGATGGATCTGACGGCAGTCGAAGCGGAACTTACCGCTGAAATTACCAAGGCGAGCGATCTCGCGGCAATCGAGCAGGTTCGCATTGCCGCGCTCGGACGCAAGGGGCGCGTCTCCGAATTGATGGGACGGCTCGGAAAGATGCCGCCCGAGGAGCGCAAGACGTTCGGTGCCGCCGTCAACCAGCTCAAGGACCGGGTGACCGCTACGCTCGAAGCGCGAAAGGGTGCACTCGAGAGCGAAGCGCTTACGGCACGCCTCGCCTCGGAGACGGCCGACATAACCTTACCGGTGCGGCCGGGTCCGGTGGCTGACGGGCGCATCCATCCCATTAGCCAGGTATTCGACGAGATCGCCGAGATCTTCGCCGACATGGGCTTCGAGATTGCCGAAGGTCCGGACATCGAGACAGACGATCTCAATTTCACGAAGCTCAACATCCCGCCGGAGCATCCCGCGCGACAGATGCACGATACATTCTACCTGAAGTCGCCGGAGCGGGCGGCCAAGGGTGAAGCGCCAATGCTGCTGCGCACACACACCAGCCCGGTGCAGGTGCGGACAATGCTGTCGCAGAAGCCTCCCATCCGCATCATCGTGCCCGGTCGCGTCTACCGCATGGACTCCGATGCGACGCACACGCCGATGTTCCATCAGATCGAGGGCCTCGTCATCGACGAGAGCACGCACTTTGGTCATCTGAAGTGGTGTCTCGAAGAGTTCTGCAAGGCGTTCTTCGAGGTGGACGAAGTGAAGATGCGGTTCCGCGCGTCGCACTTCCCATTTACGGAGCCCTCCGCGGAAGTGGACGTTGGCGCGGAGGCGATCGGCAAGCCCGGCCGTTGGCTCGAGATCCTGGGCTGCGGAATGGTGCATCCGCGCGTTATCGAGATGTGCGGGCTCGACCCCGAAAAATACCAGGGCTGGGCATTCGGCATGGGGCTCGACCGGATCACGATGCTGAAGTACGGCATCCCGGATCTGCGCGATATGTTCAACGCCGACCTGCGCTGGCTCCGCCATTACGGCTTCACCTGCCTGGAGGTGCCAACGCTGGCTGGGGGATTGGGTGGATAGTGAGCGCTATGTGGGGCTATTCCAAGCTCGCGACTGGAGTGAGCCGAAGCGGCAACTATCATGGCTAATGAGATTGCTCGCGCTCTTAGAAGGCGCACGACCCTTGCCGAAGGGCGGCTATGGGACGAATTGCGGGAACTCCGACGCAGAGGCTATCACTTCCGCAGACAAGCACCGATCGAAGGCTACGTTGTCGACTTCATCTGCTTCTCTCGTCGACTGGTCGTCGAAGTGGACGGAATCCAGCACGACGCCCCGGAACACAGAACACAAGACAGCGACCGAGATGCGCACCTGCGATTTCTAGGGTTCGACGTGTTGCGATTCAAAAATAGCGACGTGATGGAAAACATAGATGGCGTCATGATTGAAGTTCTGGCCGCGCTCGGCGCTGTCGTCAGACATGACTGACCGAAGCCGATCCCTCCCCCCACCCCTATCCCCTCCCCGCAAGGGGGAGGGGAACACCAACCACGAGAACGGGCCTCAATATGGCTAGGCGAGAACAACAATCCGACAGTTAAGAGTGGGTCGCAGAGCAATTACCGCACGCTACGCTACGCCCCTCCCCTTGACGGGGAGGGGTTGGGGGTGGGGTGAAGAGGCTCGTGTCATAGTCAGCGAGACTGCCCAGCGGGCGCGCCCTCGTATTCGATTGAAGCGGCCAGTCGAGCGCGCCATGTCGGCAGATTGTCCAGAGGCATAAAATCCATGAAATTCACACTCTCCTGGCTGAAAGATCATCTGGACACATCGGCGTCGCTGGAAGAGATCCGGAAGACGCTCGACCAGATCGGGCTCGAGGTCGAGGACATCGAGGATCCGTCCGAGAAGCTTGGCGCCTTCACGATCGCGCGCGTGCTCGAGGCGAAGCGGCATCCGCAGGCCGACAGGTTGCAAGTGCTTCAGGTCGAGGTCGAGCCTGGCAAACCCGCGGTCGAGGTGGTCTGTGGCGCGCCCAATGCGCGGGCCGGACTGGTCGGCGTGTTTGCTCCGCTTGGCTCCTTCATCCCGGGCACTGGCATCACGCTCGACAAGAAGCCCGTACGGGGTGTCGTGTCGAACGGCATGATGCTTTCCGAACGCGAGATGGAACTCTCGGAGGATCACGCCGGCATCGTCGATCTCGATGCCAAGCTGGCGGAAAATGTCGGACGCCGATACGTGGACGTGCTTGGCCTTTCCGATCCGGTCATCGAAATCAAGCTGACGCCTAACCGGCCGGACTGCACGGGCGTGCGCGGGGTCGCGCGCGATTTGGCGGCGGCCGGCCTTGGCACGCTGAAGCCGGAGCCAGAAATTAAAGGGGTCGAGGGCATGTTCGATTGCCCGGTCGACATCAAGCTCGAGTTCTCGAACGGCGACAACACGCCCTGCCCCTGCTTCGCGGGACGCTATATCCGAGGCATCAGGAACGGGCCATCGCCCGCCTGGATGCAGCAGCGGCTGAAGGCCATCGGGCAAAAGCCAATCAATGCCGTCGTCGACGTTACGAATTACATCTCTATCGATCGTGGACGGCCGCTGCACGTGTACGATGCCGACAAGCTCGTCGGTGCGATCCGCGCGCGTTTGTCGAAGACAGGTGAGAGCTTCCTCGGGCTCAACGGCAAGACCTACACCACCGACGACGAAATGTGCGTCATCGCCGACGAGCGCGCGGTGCTGGGTTTCGGTGGCATTCTCGGCGGCGAGGACACGGGCTCGACCGACGAGACGAGGAACGTCCTCATCGAGAGCGCGTATTTCGACCCTGTCCGGACGGCCACCACGGGCCGCAAAGCCGGGGTTCAGACCGATGCGCGCTACCGCTTCGAGCGCGGCATCGATCCGGCGTTCGTGGAGCCGGGCCTCGATCTTGCGACGCGAATGATGCTGGACGCCGTTGGCGGCGAGCCGTCGCGGGCCAAGATCGCCGGCAAACCGCCGATGCGAAACTTCTCCGTTGCGTTCGATTTTGCGCGCGTGAAGAAGCTGATGGGCATCGAGATCGCGGATACTGAAATCCGCCGTACGCTCGAGGCGCTCGGGTTCGTCATTGAAGGCAGCGGGCCACGATATACAGTCAAGGTGCCGAGTTGGCGGCCGGATGTGAATGGTCCGGCCGATCTGGTCGAGGAAGTCGCGCGCATCGCGGGGCTGGAAAAGATCCCATCCGCACCGCTGCCGCGTCTCACCGGTGGGGTTACACGCACCACCCTGACCGAGGGACAGCGTCGGGTGCGGCGTGCCCGGCATGGGCTTGCAGCACGCGGGTTCGTCGAGGCTGTGACGTGGTCGTTCATCGATCAGAGAGAGGCCGAGCACTTCGGCGGCGGCAGTGAAGCGCTACAGCTCGCAAATCCGATCTCGTCCGAGATGACGACCATGCGGCCGGGGCTGTTGCCGGGACTGCTCACGGCCGTGCGGCGCAACGCCAATCGCGGGTTCGGCGACATTGCACTGTTCGAGGTCGGACAAGTGTATCGCGGCGACGGCGAGAGGGATCAGGCGATGGTCGCGGCTGGCGTACGGGCGGGTGCAAGTCATCTTGCGGGCTCAGGCCGCCATTGGGACGGAGCTGCGCAGCCCGCAGGCGCGTTCGACGTCAAGGCGGACGCGATGGCGCTGCTCGCTGCCCTCGGCATCGATCCGATCAAGGCGCAGATCACGCGAGACGCGCCTGCATGGTTTCATCCCGGACGTTCGGGAACACTGCGGCTCGGCCCGAAAACGGTGCTCGCGTATTTCGGCGAGCTCCATCCGGCGACGCTGAAGCTGCTGGATGTGCCTGGGTCCGCATCGGCTTTCGAAGTGTTCCTGGAGGCGCTACCGCGCGAGAAGAAGAAGTCGCGTGCCAAGCCGCCGTTCACGGCGAGCGATCTGCTCCCTGTCACGCGCGACTTCGCGTTCGTGGTTGTGAAAAGCACCGCGGCAGGCGACGTGATGAAGGCGGCTCAAGGTGCCGACAAGGCCTTGATCTCGGGCGTCAAGGTGTTCGACGTGTTCGAGGGTGGCAATCTCGGAGAGGATCAGAAATCGCTCGCCATCGAGGTGACGCTGTCGCCGGCCGAGCGCACGCTCACCGACGAGGAGATCGATGGCGTGGCCAAAAAAGTGATCTCCGAGGTAAGGCGTACGACCGGAGGCGAGATCAGGGGATAAAGATTGCCCCTGCGCTGGCGGCATCGATCAATTGCGCACGCGCCGGGAATGCCCCGGCGAGTGCCGCGCGGGCGAGCACGGCGCCCGCGATGATCGCGACGATGGCCAAGATCGCAGCAATGCTTAGCGTCGACACGCCCGTGAGGCCCGCGCCAACCGTGCAACCGCCGGCCAGGACGCCGCCGAAGCCCATCAACACGCCTCCCGCGAGATAGCGGCCCGTCGAAACCTCTTCCGTGAATCCGACCAACTTCCAATCGCGTGACACCAGAGCCGCCAAGGCGCTGCCCGCCACGATGCCCCCCAAGACACCGACGCCAAACGTCGGCTGTATGGCAGAACTCGCGACCCACCAGAACAAGGTCTCGGCACCTGCAGACGTCATTCCGATGCTCTCAGCCGCGATCGGGTCGAAGTCGTCGTAGAGAAGCCACCCGGTCGCCAGCCATCCGAGCGGAATCAGGGCACCAATCAACGCGCCGCCCGCGATATCGAGCGGCCGCGCGCCGGAGCGCAACGCGACGACGATCAGCGCAGCGACTGCGAGCCCGGCCCAAAGCGGCGCACCACCCGGTAGCGCGGCAAGCGTGCTGTAATGGCCAATATCGATCGACAATGAGCCAAGGGCTGTCCGGACCGGTGCGAGGACGCCCTTGAGAGTCGCATGAGCGACGGCAGCAAACACCAATATCACCGTCAATGCCCTGAGATTGCCGGTGCCTGCCAGAACGGTCAGGCGCGACGCGCAACCACGGGCGAGCACCATGCCGATCCCGAACAGGACGCCACCGACGAGGATCGCGACCACGGGCAGACGCGCTGCGAGGAAACGATGGTTCGAGAGATCGACCAGACCGGCCGTGAGCAACGCCGTCGTGCCTGCGAGGGCTACCGCAAGCGCCATGGCCCACACGCCACCCGCTGCGCGTCGCTCGCGAACTGGGCCGGCCACGGCACGACGGAGGCAGAATCGCGTTCTCTCAGCCAGAATACCGAATGCGAGACCAATCCCGGCGCCGATGAGAACTGCTGCCATCCGCGGCGTTAATCCGAATGCGAGTTCTGGGGACATGGAACGCGCTCCGCTCATGATTGCTTGGCGATGAGATGTAGCGATAATGGAATATTATTGCAATTATTCAGCCTTATATCCGATTAAAAAGGAAACCATTTCCTATTCGTGCGCTGTGTAGCACGCGCATCCTATTTTCAGCCTCAATCGAACCAGTCTCTGCTCCGTCTCACCGATTTGGACGCAAAAGCTTCCACTGTGTTCCGATCCTGCCGCGTGGACAGGCACATCTTATTGCACCGCAACAGTCTCTTGCCTCTCCTGATGACACCGTTATTGTGCGACGCAACACGACTCTGGGAGATATCCTATGGCCGAAGCGGCAGCCCGCGTCCCCTCCACTTCGTTCGAAGCCCATTCTCAAGCATTGCTCGCCGCGGAGCGCGTGCTCGCGCTTGCGAAATCCGGAGTACGCGCCAAGCAATCTGCGGCAGCGTCAACAGACGCAGCGCAGCATGCGCTGCATGGCCTAGCCTGGGTTGCAACATATGTCGAAGCCCTCCGTCAAATGCTCGGCTGGGCGCACGGGTTGAGCGCCGAGGGCCGCTTCGGGGAGATGGAAGCACTGCTGCTCGACGCGGCGTTTGGCGAATACCTGGCGCAAATCGCCGGAGGTATTCCCATGAGCCAGGTGGAGATGGTTCGGCTCAGCCAGCTCGGGGTCCCCGCGGCCGACGTGGCGCGGTTCGCCTCAGACGTCTTTGTCGTTCGCTTAATGGATGAGGGTTGCAGCGATGGGCTGAAGGCCCGCATCGCCGGGCTCATCGCCGAGCGGCCGGAGTCGACCACATTCGGCGACAGCGGCGTGGACGAAACGCATAGCGCCATGCGCGAAGAGATGCGCAAGTTTGCGCTCGACAAGGTCATTCCGTTTGCGCACGAGTGGCATCTCAAAAATACCTACATCCCGCTCGACGTGATTGCCGAAATGAGCGCCATGGGCGTGTTCGGGCTCACAATTCCGGAAGAGCACGGCGGTCTCGGCCTCGGCAAGGAAGCGATGTGCCTCGTCTCCGAGGAGCTCTCACGCGGCTACATCGGCGTCGGCTCGCTCGGCACGCGCTCGGAGATCGCAGGCGAACTGGTGCTAGCACACGGCACTTCCGAGCAGAAAGCAAAGTACCTAAAGGCCATCGCGACGGGCGAGATCCTGCCGACGGCCGTCTTCACCGAACCGAATACCGGATCGGACCTGGCATCCTTGCGCACGCGCGCCGAGAGGCACGGCGACGTCTACAAGATTTTTGGCCAGAAGACCTGGATCACGCATCCGGTCCGCGCCGACGTCATGACGCTGCTCGTGCGCACCAATCCGCAGGAGAAGGGATACCGGGGCCTTTCGATGCTGCTTGCGGAGAAGCCGCGTGGCACTGACCAGAACCCATTTCCCGCCGAAGGCATGACGGGCGGCGAGATCGAGGTGCTCGGCTATCGTGGCATGAAAGAGTTCGACATCTCGTTCGACGGATTCGAGGTGCCGACGTCACAGCTTCTCGGTGGCGAGGAAGGGCAGGGCTTCAAGCAGCTCATGGCGACGTTCGAGTCAGCCCGCATCCAGACCGCGGCACGCGCTGTCGGCGTTGCCCAGTCAGCTATGGATCTCGCGCTCAAGTACGCCCAGGAACGGCAGCAGTTCGGCAAGGCGATCTACGCGTTTCCGCGCGTCGCGAACAAGATCGTGACGATGGCCGTGGAGACGATGATTGCGCGTCAGATCACGTACTTCGCCGCGCGCGAGAAAGATCAGGGTCGCCGTTGCGATCTCGAGGCTGGCATGGCGAAGCTGCTCGCGGCACGGATCGCCTGGGCCAATGCCGACAATGCCGTGCAGATCCACGGCGGCAACGGCTTCGCGCTCGAGTATCCGGTGAGCCGCGTGCTGTGCGATGCACGCATTCTCAACATCTTCGAGGGTGCAGCCGAGATCCAGGCACAGGTGATCGGCCGGCGGCTACTCGAGGGCGCGAACTGACCCCACGAGAATGCGTTGGGTCTTCGCTGCGCTCGACCCAACCTACTGACATCGAGCCGCCGACCCGATACATCGATGTCAACGGATGGCGCGCATTCATGCGCCACGGTCTGGGTGGGGATATTTCCGATGGCGGAGAAAGCAATCGCGCGACGTGGATCGAAGGGCCCACCCGACGATGATACGTCCATTCCTGTGCACACTATCCGCGGCGAACGTGTGATCCTCGATGCGGATCTCGCCAATCTCTACGAGACGGAGACGCGCGTCTTCAATCAGGCCTTCAAGCGACAGCGCGAGCGGGGACGCTTTCCATCCGAATGGGCGTTCGAGCTGACCGAAGCCGAGGTCGAGGACTTGAAATCACAAGGTGTGATGTCAAGCGGTGGATGGGGCGGCCGGCGTTCTCTACCCTGGGCCTTTACCGAGCATGGCGTCGTGCTGGCCGCGACCATGCTGCAATCGGATCGCGCGGCGTCCGTGATGCGCTTTGTTGTCGATGTTTTCGTGCGCGCGCGGCGGCGTCAGCTCGATACCGGCGGTCCGCTGCTTCCGGTCAAGACAAAGCCGGAGGCTGCAACCGGTGGCCCTGTTGCCGAGCGCCTGCAAGGCACACTGAAGCGAGTGCTCGACCATAAGATCGACGATACGAAAACGGTTCGGGAAGAAGCTCAGTCGGTTCTGAAGGAGTCGCTGGGGCACGTGAAGGCAAAGCTCAAACGCGCCGAGATCGAGAGCCAGGAGGTCGCTGCGCGCACGGAGAAGCTACTCGCCGAGGCTGCCGCGGCAAAGGCCAGCGCCGCCAAGACGAAGGCCGAGACTGATGCCATTCGCATCAAGACGCTGGCCACCAAGCTCCGCCTTATGCTGCAAGCCGAGCAGGCGCTGGCACAGGACGAGATGGCAAGCTTCCTGAAGCTGCTGGAAGAGTTTGGAGAGTAGGGAAGTTGTCTCTTTCGTGGCGCGCAGCGACTCCCCTGCGGGGGAGCCGGCCGCTGCGCGTGTTTAGAGCCTGAACACGGCGCGTTCGTCGGCGTCGAGCTGGTCGACGAGGCCGATCTCCCAAGCGAGGTAGGCGCGCGCAGACTCGAGATTGCCCTCGTTGCGGCCCAGCGTGTGGAAGACGAAGTCGATGCACTCGGCATCCGATGGCGTCGTCGGCGTCTCGACGATCTTACGGCCTTCGCCCGCCCACGCTTTCATGCCACCCTTCAGAACAGCCACGTCGCCGCAGCCGGCCTCGGCCAGATCGAGCGCTGCGATGGCCGCGACAGCGGGATCATCGGCCACGAGTACGACCGGCTTCGAAGGATCGGCAAGATCACGAGCAAGGCGCGGCCGAATGGACCACGTAACTCCTTCGATATGTCCGTCCCGGTAGTTCATGCTCGGGCGCACGTCGATCACCTGACCTTTGCCCTCGGTGAGGATGGCTGCCACGTCGGCCGGCGAAACCTCGCGCATACGAATGCGAGCCACATCAAATCTGGGTTTGCCCGCCTCGATCAGACCTGAAGCGGCAAACGTATCTCGTGCAGATGCACCGTCGGTCAGGACGACCACCTCGTGGCCGAGCTGGCGTAGCCACGCCGCAACCATCGGAGCGCGGATCATTTCGCCCAGGTCGGACAGCACAATGCGACCACCGCGAATGCCCACCCATTGATCGGTCGCCTGCTGAAGTTGCCCGCCGGGCGCGTGTTTGAATGCCGGCAGAGCTTCCCGAGCAAACTCTTCAGGCGTTCGCACATCGAACAGATAGGTCGTGCGTGCTGCTTCCTTCGCCATGGCAACCACGGCTGCGGCATCGGCGAACACGACGCCATGACGCTCGGCGTGGGCTTTCGCGCGCTCTCGCTTAGCGCCTAATCCCG
Organism: Hyphomicrobiaceae bacterium; assembly: GCA_050250755.1. GTDB lineage: Bacteria > Pseudomonadota > Alphaproteobacteria > Rhizobiales > Hyphomicrobiaceae. The sequence goes on along the minus strand of JBFWOB010000019.1, from coordinate 61,663 downwards.
CCTCCGACATATCGCCAGTCGGTGCGCGGCGGTCGGCACCGTGCTCGATGGGGATGCCCTCCAGCCAGTAGCCCTGCGTTCCGTTTTCCAGAGCAACGACCTCGTTCGGCACACCCCAATCGATCAACGTCTGGGCGCCGATGATCGAGCGCGTACGGCCGGCGCAGTTGACGACGATCTTGGTCTTGGGGTTCGGCGCGATGCCATCGATGTGAAGTACCAACTCGCCGTTGGGCAGGCTGACGCCGCCCGGAATATTGAAGCGGCGGTATTCATCCCAGGTGCGACCATCGACGATGACGAGATCTTCGCCGCGCTCTTGCATGGCGATCAGCTCGCGCGCCTTGATGCGTGGCGTGTGGCGCACGATCTCGACGACCTCACCAAATGTCTTGGACGGGACGTTGACGCCCTCGAACAGGTTGTATCCGGCTGCTTTCCAGGCAGGCGCTCCCCCGGTGAGGATTTTCACATCCGCATAGCCCATGGACTCGAGCCGGCGTGCCGCCGTTTCAGCGATGCCTTCGCCACCGTCGAAGACAACGATGGGCGTTTCGCGTCGAGGAACGAGCCGCTCTATGTCAAGCTCGAGACGGCTATAGGCCACCGGCACAGCGAACAGCGGGTGCCCCTCGCTATAGGCACCCGTTTCACGGACATCGAGCAATGCCATTTCGCCAGGCTTTTTGAGAGCTTGCTTCAGGGCATGCGCTTCGATGGTGCTTGCCATGGTGGCTTCCTCCAATTTCGGTTGGGGCGGACGATGGCATTCGGGGTATGCGCGCGTCAATGTTCCCGGACCAAGTGGCAACTCCGGCACCGGACGAGCGTGGTCGAGCCGCTTCCTCGACCGCTCGACTTGCCCGGAAGCGGCATTTCATGATCGATTGAAGCCAAGCTCGCGTCCGGCGGCGGCGCGGCCACTCACGACAACGTCAATCCCGAGGAAAGCGCTCATGGCAACGAACAAGGTCGCGATCATTACCGGCGGCGGCACCGGCATCGGACGGGCGGCTGCGCTTGCCCTTCAGGCGGACGGGTGGGATGTGGTGATCGCCGGGCGCCGGAAAGAGGAACTGGACAAAGCCACCGCCATGGCGAAAGCCGGCGGCGGCAAGATGCTGGGCGTCCCGACGGATGTGAGCCAACAGGACCAAGTGAAGGCGCTGTTCGCCAAGACCAAAGACGCCTTCGGCCGGCTCGACTTCCTGTTCAACAACGCCGGAATGGGCCTCCCCGCGGGTCCCATGGAGGACATCAAGATCGAGGATTGGCGGAAGGTCGTCGACCTCAATCTCACCGCCTGCTTCATGTGCGCTCAGGAAGCGATCCGTATGTTCAAGGCGCAATCGCCGCAAGGTGGACGGATCGTCAACAACGGCTCGATCTCAGCGCACACGCCGCGCCCAGGATCGGTTGCCTACACCTCCACCAAGCACGCGATCACCGGCTTGACGAAGTGCATTGCGCTCGACGGGCGGCCGTTCAACATCGCAGCGGGCCAGATCGACATCGGCAATGCCGACACGAACATGGGCGGGCGCATGAAGGCCGGCGTTCCGCAGCCGCGCGGCGATATCATGCCAGAGCCGGTTTTCGACGTGGAGCATTGCGGCTCGGCCATCCGCTACATGGCGTCGCTGCCGCTCGACACCAATGTGTTCGAATTGATGATCAAGGCCACGAACATGCCGTTCGAAGGCCGCGGCTGACGACGCTACAGCGTCGCGACAGCAGCTCGTCCCGCGGCAACGACGATCAAATCTGGTCGGATGTCTTGCTTCATCATCGGCGATCGAGCAGTTCAATCCCCCCACCCCTAACCCCTCCCCCTGGCGGGGAGGGGAACGTGCCCGTAGCCAAGCCGGGATGATGACCGTCGCCGATTCTCCTTGGGGGCTCGGCGTAGCATCCGAGATTGTCCGGTGGGGCTGGATCGCGGCCGTCCGCGCCCCTAAGCTCGGCCTTTGCCAACCCGGGGAGCGACCATGCCGAGCCGAAACCAGATCGCGATTGAAATCAGCGAGCGCGCTCTTTTTGCGGATGGGACGAGCTTCGGCGACTGCGGTTCTTATGAGCGGATCAAGGGGCGCGCCAAGATCGCGGTCGATCCCACGGCGCCCGATCTCGCGAGCGTCACCGATCTCGACAAGGCTCCGCGCGATAGCGAGGGCTTGGTCCATTTCGTCACCGATCTGCTGATCCTGAAGCCGGTCGACCTCGATCGCGGCAATCGGCGTCTTTTTTTCGACTGGGGCAATCGCGGCAACGCCCGATGCCTGCAGTTCTTCAACGACGCGCCCGGCTCCAATGACCCGCGCACGGCGGCGCATGCCGGCAACGGCTTTCTGATGCGGCGGGGCTATACCGTGGTGATGGCCGGTTGGCAGGCCGATCTGCTGCCCGGCGACAATCGCTTCCTGCTGGATGTGCCAGTTGCCACCGACAATGGCCGTCCGATTACGGGGCAGGTCCGGGTCGAGTACATCGCGACGTCGAGGGGACAACGGACGTTTCCACTTTCGGGGCGTGCTTCGACGCGTTCGCATCCGACCGTCTCGCTGGACACGCGCAAAGCGCAGCTTACCCGCCGGCGCTACGCCAAGGAGGCGCGCGTTCCCGTGCCGCACACCGAATGGATGTTTGCGCGTGTCGAAGGCGGCGCCGGGCTCGACAATCAAGGCGGGGAGACGGCGCTCATTCCCTCTGACGTTCACATTCACATACCGGCCGGATTCGAACCGGGCTGGATCTATGAGCTGGTCTACCAAGGCCGCGATCCGCTGGTGCTCGGGCTCGGTCATGTGGCGGTGCGTGACGTGGTGTCATTCCTGAAGTCAGGTCGCGCGGGGGATGACGGCACGGCGAACCCACTGCCGGGTGGGATGCAGAAAGCCTACGGCTGGGGTCGATCCCAGACGGGGCGGTGCATCCGTGATTTCATCTATCGCGGCTTCAACGCCAATCCGGCGGGTGGCCGCGTGTTCGACGGTCTGCTGCCGCACGTGGCGGGTGGCGGCAAGATGTGGATGAACTACCGGTTCGCCAATGTCATCGTGTCGGCTGGACAGCAGCATGAGGATCATGAAAATCCGGCGGATACTTTTCCGTTTGCTTATGCGTCGAGCACCGACCATCTGACGGGCAGGATAGACGCGATCTGCAAGCGGCCGGAAACGGACCCACTCATTATTCATACGCAAACCACCACCGAGTACTGGCAGCGTCGCGGCAGCCTCGTGCACACCGACACGCAAGGCAACGATCTCGCGCTGCCGGACACTGTGCGTGCGTATCTCTGGTCGTCATCGCAGCATTTTGCGGATCCGCTTCTGAAGTCGCCCACGCGCGGCATCTGCCACAACGTGCAAAATGTCGTTTGGACGTCCATGTTTTTCCGTGGCGTGCTCGACGCCATGGATCAATGGGCGACCTCCGGGACGGCGCCGCCGGAAAGCCGCATTCCACGTCGCTCGGACGGGACGCTGATCGACGTCGAGACATGGCGGAAGGGCTTCCCGGATATTCCGGGCGTTGCGACGCCGCTCGAACCAAACACGCTGGAGCGGCTCGATTTCGGGCCTGAGTTTGAGCATGGCAAGCTGAGCGAGCCACCAAGGCGGACAGGGGAGCACTACGTTGTGCTCGTGCCGGCGACCGACGCCGACGGAAACGACATCGCGGGGGCACGGGCGCCGATGGTGCAGGTGCCGCTCGCGACGTACACCGGCTGGAACATGCGCGTGCGGGGCCAGGGCCACGGCGCGCTGCACGATTTCAGCGGATCGACGATCCCATTCGCCGATACACCCGAGGAGCGCGCCATCACGCGCGATCCGAGACCATCAATCCAAGAGCGGTATAGCAGCGTCGCAACCTACCAGCGCCTGATCGGAGAGGCGGCGCGCCGACTCGTTGCGGAACGCCTGATGATCGAAGAGGACGTCGAGCGCTGCATTGCCGCTGCCGCCAACTGGCACGCGCCGCGCCACGACGTGTCGCTGAGCGACGTGCCTCCGAAGTAACGGAGCTCGGCGTCGGAGAGAGCAAATTTGGAGCGAGGCGCCGCATGCCTTTAATGCGCAATGGGCTCGTCGACGAGACCTTTGATTTTCCGCGAATGCCGATCTCGGTAATCGCCGTTGGTGACGTTGGCGAAGCGTTTTTGGTGCGATCTGTTCTCGAAGGCCTCGGCGCATCGGTGCTGTTCCACTTAATCGGAACGCCGAACGATTTCCTTCGTGCGCTCGGACAAGGCGAGGCGGCATCACGTTATGTCGTCATTTGCGCTCACGGCGACGAAAACGGCTTCGTCTTCGGCGACTACGGAGCGGGCATCAACATCGCGTCGCTGACGGATGGCTCGATGCCGCCTGAATCGATTGCGGATCATGTGAACCTGCCGAGTCGGGTGGTGGTGAGCACAGCATGCGGATCAGGATCGGAGGCGTTTGCCGCAGCATTTTTGAAGGGCGGGGTGTCGGTCTATATCGCGCCGAACGATTCTCCCGAGGGCTCGGACGCCGGGCTCGTTATTCATATGCTGTTCCACCAGATTATGGGGAGAGGCGCCTCGCCGGAGACTGCCCTTGCGAGGGTGCACGCATACGATTCAGCGCTGAAACCGTTCGTCGCGTTTCGGGCGCCAAAATGAGCAGCCCGATATTCCGATCAGCACGAAAGCTGCGCTTGGTCTCCGGATTGCAACAGGCGACGCGCCAGCAACGTGGTACGAAGAAGGAGCCACAGTTTCATCGCTAACAAGACGTTAATCAATTTGCGGTGACATGGGGACGAACGAGACGGCCCGCGCGTTGATGGCAATGCGCCAGCTCTCAGCAGTGAGCGTCACATGAAAACGTTAGTTCTGTCGTTCCTCCTTGCCGCCGGACTGGTCGTTGCGCCGGTTGTTTCGGCCGATGCTGCGCCGCGCAAGAGATCCAAACCGCTTTCGGTGCCCATCTACAAGAAGCACTACGGGAAATACCGCGGCGGCTATTCGTATCACTACGTCGATGCAATCGATACACGCCGATTCGTCGACCCGACGCTCAATTCGCAGTCGCAAGGCGGTCCGTTCGACAGCGGATTCTTCTTCGAGACGCCGCGCGGGCCCTATGGCGGCACGACACCATACTTCCACTGACCGCGGCTGAAGCCGGCCTGAGGCGCCGTTTGTCGACGCAGCTCGGGCCAGCCGCGAGCACAAGCGATTATTTTCCGGCCATAGGCGCCAGCACGTCGAAAATGCGCTCGTCGAGTTGACTGCGCTCACCGGTCGGATGGATCGACTGAATGCAAACGTGGTCGGCGCCAGCGTCCCAATGGGCCTGGATGCGCTGGCGGATCGCTGCTTCGTCACCCCAGACGATGTTGGCGTCGATCAGCCGATCTGACCCGCCGTCGGCGAAGTCGGACTGATTGAAGCCCAGACGACGCCAATTGGCGCAGTAGTTCTCCATCGCAATGTAGGGCGCGAGCGCAACGCGAGCGCCGGTCCGAGCACGCGCTGGATCCGTCTCCAGCATCACCATCTGCTCCGGCGCGAGGATCTTGCCGCGACCGAGGACTTTTCGCGCTTCGGCCGTGTGCTCCGGCGTCACGCAATAGGGATGGGCGCCGTCCGCTATCTCAGCCGCGAGCTTGAGCATCAGCGGCCCCAACGCGGCGATCACGATCTTCGGCTTCTCTTTCGGTGCCGGCGCGGCATACGAAGCCTCCTGCATCGCTTTCAGATAAGCACGCATGGTGGGCACGGGCTTGCCGTAATCATGGCCACGCATGGCGCTGACCATCGGCTTGTGCGAGACGCCGAGACCTAGCATGAAGCGGCCGCCCGACTGCTCATTGAGCCCTTGCAAGGCGGCATTGGCCGAGAAGGCATCCCGCGCGTAGATGTTGGCAATGCCGGTTGCAATGTTGAGCCGCGTCGTGTTGGCGAGTATCCACGCCGCGTTGACGAGCACGTTGCGCCCACGGCTTTCGGGCATCCACAACGTCTCGAAGCCGCGCGCCTCGAGGCGCCGTGCAAAGGCCGCCGCATCGTTGGCCGATAGCGCGTCTAAAGACGCCCACACGCCGAGTTTGCCAAGGTTCATGGTCTTGTCTCCTGTGTGGGCCTAGCTGCGTTTGGGGGGCGCTTTGCTTGGTTGAACCAGGCTCGGCCGCAGCCCGCAATCGTTACATCTTCCAGTCCTGCTTGATGATATCGGCAGCCTTCTCGGCGACCATGATCGTTGCGGGATGGATATTGGACGAAGGCACCATCGGCATCAACGACGCATCAACGACGCGAAGCCCCTCGATGCCCCGGACCTTGAGATCGGGCGTCGTTACGGCCATGTCGTCATTGCCCATGCGGCAGGTCCCGCAGGGGTGGTAGACGGTCGCGGCGTAGTTGCGCACGAACTCCTTGAAGTCGTCATCGGCTTGCACGTTCGGGCCGGGCAAGAACTGCTCGTCGATGAGCGACTTGAAGGGATCGGTCTCCACGATTTGCTTGGCGAGATGCCAGCCATCGACCATCATCCGCCAGTCCTCGTCGTGCGTCATATAGTTGGCGTAAATGCGCGGCGGAAAGCGCCCACCTGGGTCGCGCAGCTTGATCTCGCCGCGGCTGTGAGGGCGGCAGACGCAGAAGTTGAACATGAAGCCCGGGAACTCGTGCAGCCCGACCTTGTAGGTGCCCTCCGTAGAGAAGTTGGCGCACTGGAACTGAAGGTCGGGGATCGGCTCGGAAGGACGCGACTTCACGAACATTGCGGCTTCGGTTGCACCAACGGCGAGCTGGCCGGACTGCTTGAGGGCGTAGTCCATGACCATGCGTGCGGACTGTCCCCATTTGCGCGAGATTTCGTTCAGCGTGCCGGGGATCTTGGTCTTGAAGACCAGGCGGACCAGCAGGTGGTCCTGCAGGTTCTTGCCCACGCCCGGCAGGTCATGGACCACATCGACGCTCATGGTCTTCAGCTCGGCCGCGGGCCCGACGCCGGAGGCAAGCAGCAGAACAGGGGAGTTGATCGAGCCGCCCGACACGATCACCTCTTTGCGTGCACCGATGTAGCGTTTCGCACCGTCATGCTCGATTTCGACGCCGATAGCGCGTTTACCGTCGAAGAGAATGCGCAGCACCTGTGTCTTGGTCTTGAGGGTGAGGTTGCGACGAGACAGATTGGGCTTCAAATAGCCGACTGCCGTGGAGATGCGACGCCCCTTGCGCACATTGAGCTGGACGAAGCCGGCACCTTCGATCTTCTCGGCGTTGAAGTCCTCGTTGCGTGGGATTTGCAGGCGCGTCGCGGTTTCGACGAAGGCCCGGGCCGGCGTCGAGGGTGCCTTGATGTTGGAGATGTGCATGGGGCCGCCCTGACCACGCCACTGGTCGGCACCCGGTTCGTTGTTCTCGGATTTTTTGAAGTAGGGCAGGACGTCCTTGTAGCTCCAGCCGTCAGCACCCAGACGCTGCCACTCGTCGTAATCGGTGGGGGCGCCGCGCAAAAAGACGAGACCGTTGATGGACCCTGAACCGCCGAGCACCTTGCCTCGCGGCCATACGACCGAGCGGCCGTTCAAGCCCGGCTCGGGCTCGGTCGCATAGCCCCAGTTGTAGCGGGGATTGGGGACGATCTTGCCGAAGCCCAGCGGGATGTGGATCCACGGGTTCCGATCGCGACCGCCCGCCTCGAGCAGGCAGAGCGAGAGGGATGGATCTTCAGTCAGGCGCGTTGCGACGACACAGCCGGCCGAGCCAGCGCCAGCCACCACAACATCGTACTCCTCGTCGAAAACGATACCGTTCGCCATGTCTGTCCCTGTCGGCGGCTTCTCTGAACCAGCGGCACCCGCGCGCGCCATGCGAGCATACTTCCCGGCCCGGTGCCAGAGGCCGGTCACTAACTTTTCAGGCGATAGCCTGTCCGGAAGATCCACCAGACAATGCCGAGGCAGGCAACCAGGAAAACCAGGGTGAGCGCCAAGCAGAGGCCGACATTGACATCAGACGCGCCAAAGAAGCTCCAGCGGAATCCGTTGACGAGATAGACGACGGGATTGATGAGGCTGACCCCGCGCCAGAATGGCGGCAGGACGTCGATCGAGTAAAATGTGCCGCCGAGGAATGTGAGCGGCGTGATAATCAGCAATGGGACGAGTTGTAGCTTCTCGAAGTTGTCAGCCCAGATGCCAATGATGAAGCCGAGCAGACTGAAGGTGACGGCGGTGAGCACCAGAAACAAGAGCATCGCGCCCGGATGCGCGATGCGAATCGGCACGAAGAGCACCGATGTCGCCATGATCAGGAGCGCGAGAAAGATCGATTTCGTCGCGGCAGCCCCGACATATCCGACCACGATTTCGAACGCCGATACCGGCGCCGACAGGATCTCATAGATGGTGCCAATGAAGCGCGGGAAGTAGATGCCGAACGATGCGTTTTGCACGCTCTGCTGCAACAGCGTGAGCATGACGAGCCCCGGGACGATGAAGGCCCCGTAGGACACGCCCCCGACCTCCGGAATGCGACTTCCGATCGCTGAGCCGAAGACGACGAAATAGAGCGATGTCGCGATGACCGGCGAGACGATGCTCTGTAGCAGAGTCCGGCGGGTGCGGGCCATTTCGAAACCGTAGATCGCGCGAATGGCATAAAGGTTCATCTGTTGCGTCCCACCAGCTCGACGAAAATCTCCTCGAGGGAACTTTGAGAGGTCCTCAGGTCGCGAAAACGAATGCCGGCATCAGCCAGAGCAGCGAGAAGTCGGGTGATGCCCGTGCGCTCAGCCTGCGTGTCGTAGCTGTACGTGAGCTCCGTTCTTTCATCCGAGAGCGCCAATCCGAACGGCGCGAGTGCCTCAGGAACGGCCTCGAGGGGCTGGGCGAGCTCGAGGGTGAGCTGCTTCCTGCCAAGCTTGCGCATCAGCGCCGCCTTCTCCTCGACCAGGATGAGCTCCCCCTTGTTGATGACGCCCACCCGGTCCGCCATCTCCTCGGCCTCTTCGATGTAGTGCGTGGTGAGGATGATGGTCACGCCGTCTTCCTTCAACTTTCGCACGACGTTCCACATATCGCGCCGCAACTCGACGTCGACTCCGGCGGTTGGCTCATCCAGGAACAGGATGCGCGGCTCGTGGCTTAGCGCCTTGGCAATCATGACGCGGCGCTTCATACCGCCCGACAGGGTCATGATCTTGCCATCGCGCTTGTCGATCAGAGAGAGATCGGTCAGCAGCTTGTCGATAAAGGCAGGTGCGGCCGGTTTGCCAAAGAGCCCGCGCGAAAAGCTGACAGTATCGAACACCGTCTCGAACGCGTCCGTCGAAAGCTCCTGCGGTACGAGGCCGACCAGCTCGCGCGCCTTGCGCGGCTCGAGCACATTGTCATGGCCGCCAATGCGCACGCTGCCGGTCGACTTCGTGACAATCCCGCAGATGATGCTGATCAGCGTGGTTTTGCCCGCGCCGTTAGGGCCGAGAAGCGCAAAGATCTCGCCCTGCCTTATGTCGAGATTGATTGTTTTCAGCGCTTCGAAGCCGGTGGCGTATGTCTTCGCCAGTCCGGCAATCTCGATGATCGATTGCATCCCGGGCCTCCCCCTATCGTTCGCGCTCTCGCGCCTTGGGCTCCGGCCCGCGAGCGCTTCTACACGAGAGTGGAAGGCCGAACAAAGCCGAACCAATACAGAGGTGTCGAAAGTCCCCTATCGCAGGTCCGTCTTGGGAGCCATGCGCGGCACCTCTGCCGGGCCGCGTCGAAAGTAGTTCAATATCCAAATGCGGACCGAACTTGAGAGGCCCCCGTCGTCGTCGCGTTCGACATCGATGCTCTGTACGAGCTGTGCGAGCGAACACTTCTCGCGCGTCGCGATCTCGCGCAAAGCTTCCCAGAACGGGGCTTCCAACGAGATAGATGTGCGATGTCCACCAATCGTGAACGATCGCTTGACGGGACGTGGCATGGTTGAAAGCCGGTAAGTCTAGCAAGGAGGAAGGGTGACGTAATTATTCTGCCGACTAGTCTTTTGGATCCGGCGTCGGTAGGTTTGGAGATATCATCATGCTGTCTAATCGCTTCTCTTGAAGTTGTTTATTCGCCTCGTCTTGGCGCCGCTGGGTCTTCGTACGACCGAATACAATCCTATTGTGCTCCGCGCGCGCTTCTTTCTCAGCACGTGCTTTCGACTTTCGGGCCCGACGAAGGTTTGTAACGACTGGGCTCATCGCTGAACGTCCGGCCCCGTAAGAAAGTTCGACACGACGGCTTGTTTACACATTGAGAGTCTTCCCCGCAACGCAATTCCGTACACACACGAAGCCCTTTGTGGCTTTCGTCTGTCGACATATTGTTTGGGTAACTCATATGCTCAGGACCATCGAAACATGCTGGACGGCCGTCGAGTGCGCGCTAGCCTTCGCTCAATCTACGCCTAGGAGGACGGCACTATGACGGCAACCGTGATGATCGAGGACCGCGACGGAACGCGGGTCGTGATACTCAACCGGCCGGAGGTCATGAACGCCATTAATCGGCGCCTACGGCAGGAATTGACCGATGCCATGCACGCTGCGGAGCGCGATCCGGCGGTCGAGGCCGTGGTCATCAGTGGCTCAGGGCGAGCGTTCTGTGCGGGGCAGGACATCGCCGAAACGCTCACCTACTCGATGGACGAGGTACGTGCGTGGTGCGACGGCATGCGGGACATGTATCAATCCGTGCGCGCGCTCACAAAACCATGCGTTGCAGCATGGAACGGGATCGCGGCCGGTGGCGGCATGCAGATCGGGCTTTGCGGGGATCTCAGAATTACTCACGCAGAGGCGAAGATCGGACAACCTGAAGTCAAGGCCGGGCTTGGCAGCATCGTCGGAAGCTGGATGCTCACGCACTACGTTGGCCACGGTGCGAACCTGGAGCTATCCCTCGGCGGCGGCCTCGTATCCGGCCAGCGCGCCATGGAACTCGGCCTTGCGAACAGGCTCGCTCCTGCTGAAGGGCTGCTCGATGCCGCGATCGCGGCGGCGGACGAACTGAGGCGCGTGCCCAAGGTCGCATTCCGGCTCACCAAGCAACGCTTTCGCGAAACGACCCAACCGGGATTCGACGCGGCAACGGCGGCAGGCGTAACAGCGACTTTCGAGGCATTGGCCTCAGGCGAACCGCAACGCGTGATGCGCGCCTTCGTCGAGGAACGCGCACGCCGGAAGGCGTCACGGTAGTGGTGGGAGGCGGCGAATGCCGCCATCGCTTAGGTTCTCGGAGCCGTCTCTTCTAGCGCACCCCATAGACCAGATTGGGGAGCCAGAGCGAGATTTCGGGAATGTAGGTAATGAGTCCCAACAGGATGAGCATCAAGATCAGATAGGGCACGATACCCCGTATCACCGTGCCGATCGGCTGGTTTGCGACCGATGACAGCACGAACAGGTTCAATCCGATCGGCGGCGAGATCAGCGCGATCTCCATGTTCACGGTGAGCACGATAGCGAAGTGCACGAGATTGATATCGAGCGCCTTCAGAATTGGGAGGATGAGAGGCAGCACAATTAGAATGATCGCGAACACCTCGAGAAACATTCCGAGTATCAACATGATTATGTTGATGAAGAGCAGAAACTGCCACGCCGACAAGTCGAGGCTCTTGACGTACGTCACGAGCGCTTCGGCGATACCGGCGCTGGTGATCCAGTGTCCAAACGCCAACGCGCCGATGATAATGAAAACGATTGTTGCGGTGAGCTTGATCGACTCCGCGAGCGTTTCGACGATCTCGGCAACCTTGACACCCCGATAGACGAAGAGCCCCTCGATGATCGCGACGAGCGCGGCCAATCCCGCCGCCTCCGTCACAGTGACGATGCCGCTATAGATCCCGCCGAGAATGATGACGGGGAGCATCAGCGCGGGAATGGCGCGGATATTCGTGGCTATGAATTGCTCCCGCGACAGCGACGACTCGACCGGGTAATTGCGCATCCGCGAATAAAACATGATCCAGATGACGAACATTGCCGCCTGTATCAGGCCAGGAATGACACCAGCAAGGAAAAGCCTCGGGACGCTTTCTTCGGCAATGATCGCATAGACGATCATTGCCAAGCTCGGCGGAATGAGAATGCCGAGCGTTCCCGCCGCTCCGACCGTTCCGAGCGCAAAGTGCGCCTCGTACTTGCGATCGATCATGGCTGGAATGAGCACTGAGCCGATCGCCACGGCGGTCGCAACCGATGAGCCGCAGATTGCTGCGAAGATCGTGCACGCGACAACGCAGACCAGCGCCAGACCTCCGCGGGCGCGACCGACCCAGGACTGGGCGCAATCAATCAGCGCACCCGCCACGCCGCCCTTCTGCATGAAGGTGGCGGCAATGATAAATAGCGGGATCGCCAGCAGCGTCTCGGAATTGAGATTGTCGACGAGAAGCTGCGGAAGGGAAATGAGTGGCGTTCCCTCATACCAGAACAGCAGCAGCGAGAGAAAGCCGAGCGCGAGGTAGATCGGGAGACCGATCAAGAGGAACAGGACAAGAAGCCCGACGGCTATGACGGAGGTCATGGTGAGTTTTCTGTCCTTGCCTTATTTGTCGCGGGCGACCTGCTCGTGCGTCACGAGCATCGTGTTCGGATCGAACCGGAAGATGTAGAGGTAGAGGCGGTACAGAAAAGGCGGAATCATCAACGTCGTGCCAAAGGGCAACGACATATAATAAAGGTAGAGCGGGAAATGAGCCGAACTCTCGCCCCTTTCGCCGAGGCTGTATGAGTTCAGCACCATCTGCCAGCCATACCAAGACAGGGCCACAACAAAGGCCAGGCCGACGAGAAGCGCGATGATCTCCAGTATCCGCTGTACCGTTGGTGGCAGCATGATCAGCAGAATATCTGCACGCACATGCCGAGCTTCACGGACGAGCGGAGCGCCGGCGATGAAGGTGGCCCAAACGGTAAAATAGATGGTGAACTCCATCCCCCAGTCGGTGAGATGACGAGGGAAGAAGTAACGCAGCACCACATCGTTGACGACCAGTGCTAGCCCCAGCACCGATAGCAGTGCCATCAGCAGATTCTCGAGCTTAGTGAGCATTTCGGAGCCTATTCGACGGAAAAACAGCCCTCGTAGGGCGACGCCGGCGGAACAGCTCCCGCCGGCGCCTCAGGCATTTTAGATGGTGAAACCGCCACACGAAGAGGTCGCCTCAAAGTGAGGTCCGTGCGGCGATGATTGCCCTCAGTCCTTGATGACTTCCTGCATCATTTTAACGAGGGCAGGATCAATCTTGAGGTCCTTTACCAACTGGTCCTGCTTGGCCATGTATTTCTTTCTGGCATCAGCAGTGTCCTCCTTGGAAGCGACGGCAACGATCATGCCGTTCTTTTTCGCTTCCTCCTGCGCCTCGTCCTGACGGTCGCGGGCGCGCTTGCGGAGATCATCGACCTTGGCCTCCCACGAAGAGACGATCAGATCCTGAATCTCTTTTGGATACTTGGCCCAAGACCGCCCGCCGATGACCGGCAAGTACTGGCTGAAAGACTGATTGGCCACATAGGCGTGCTTGACGCCGCTGTCCCAAAGCTTGGCGCTGCGGGCCGACTCGAAAGTCGTCGAAAGGCCATCAATGGTGCCGCGCTGGAGTGCCTGTGGCACATCCGGCCATGCGATCTTGACAGGGTTAGCGCCCAAGGCCTCAAAGCGGGCGATATACGCCGCGCCGCCCGGGATGCGGATCTTCATCCCAACAAGATCCGTGTTCTTGTTGACTGCCTTCGACACCGAAAAGACGTGCTGAAAGCCCAGATCCAGCCACCGGCCGATCACCTTGACGCCCAGTTTCTTCTCCAACTTATCCGCGAGCCAGTGGCCCGGCTTACCGTCGAAGATCTTGTACGCGTCCTCGTGGCTCACGCCGTAAAGCAAAGGGAGATCGGCGGAATCGAAATCGGGAACGAACTTGCCGAGCTGCCAGGTCCCAGGGAAACCCATGTCCAGGGCGCCTTGGTTAAGCGCCTTGGGAACGTCGGTATCTTTGTATTTGGCTGCGCCGTGGAAGATTTTGACTTCGAGCTTTCCGCCCGACTTCTTCATCAGTTCCTCAGCCCACTCCGCCACGCCGATGTTGCGAATATGGTTGGGACCAGTCTCGAGCGAAATCTCGAGGCGATGCGTTTGAGCCGCTGCGGTAGAACAGCCCAGCGCGACGACGGCCAACGCGGATACCGCGGTGCCCCGCACATTGCGGAAATTAAACAAGTCGATCCTCCTTTGAAAACGCACGCTTTCGCGCGTCTTAACTTTTGGCCGCTCGTCGTGAGGCGCACCGATCTGCGTGAGCCATCACAACCCGACGGATGATTTATCTCCGACCGCCCCAGCGTAGCCACAAAGTTTCAGACGACCCCACCTGAGTCAATCGGCTATTCACGAGAAAGCACGCCCTTTCCCCGCAGGCGGACGGTTCGACAAAATCGTTGCACGAGGCCATGAAAGACAGTCTTGCGGCTTAACGCACGTGGTGCTTGGCCCGAGCGACGCTTGTCGGTAAGTTCAAACCGATCTCGGGCAAGCGAAGGCGCGAGCGGAAGCCCAGTGTCTCCGAGACCTTTCCTTTCTCCCCTCCAAGCATTTGCAGGAGCCGTTCCCATGGCAATCAAGGTTGGTGACAAGCTTCCCGAGGCCACATTCACGACAATGACCGCGGACGGACCCAAGCCGATGACGACGGCTGACGTGTTCGGCGGCAAGAAGGTGGCGCTGTTCGCGGTTCCCGGCGCGTTCACGCCGACCTGCCACAAGACACACATGCCAGGCTTCGTGGCTCGCGCTGCAGAATTGAAGGCCAAGGGCTTTGACGCAGTTTGCTGCACGGCGGTGAATGACGTGTTCGTCCTCGACGCATGGTCGAACGCATCGGACGCGAATGGCAAAGTGACGATGCTGGCCGATGGCGGCGCCGACTTCGCAAAGAAGATCGGACTCGACATGGATCTGACGGCGCGCGGCCTGGGCGTGCGCTCGAAGCGCTATGCGATGGCGGTCGAGGATGGCGTTGTGAAGGTGCTCAACATCGAGGATCAGCCTGGGCAAGTTTCGTCCTCTAGCGCAGAGACGCTGTGCTCGATGGTGGACAAGAGCCTCTGAGCGCAGGCAACTCACTCGTATTGGAGAAAGCCTCACGCCGTGCGTGGGGCTTTTTCTTTTGGAGTAGACAAGCCGCAAGATCGCCCGAGTTTGTATTCAAAGTCCGATCGATCTATGCACGAGCAGAGCGAGAGGGCGCGCTTCCCTGTAGAGGTTGCCCATGCGCTCAGATCGAGGGAGGCCCGGCATGCGTCGAATCGCAATCGCCGTCGGCATGGTCGGTACTGTCGCGTTTGCGCTGCCGACTGCGGCGACTGACCGACAAGTAGACGATAAGGGCGCCAAGGTTGTTGCTGCCAAAACGATCTTTGGTGCCGAGAAGACACCCGCTCCGCTTGCCGCACGGTCGATCGGATTCTATTCGCGAGGATGTCTCTCCGGAGCACAGGCGCTTCCGATCGACGGCACGAGCTGGCAAGTCATGCGGCTCTCCCGCAACCGAAACTGGGGACACCCTCGGCTCATCGCGGCGATCAAGCGCCTTGCGGCGGACGGTGCGGCAAAGGACGGCTGGCCTGGGCTGCTCGTCGGTGATGTGTCGCAACCGCGCGGCGGCCCCATGCTTACCGGGCATGCGAGCCACCAAATCGGCCTGGACGCAGACATCTGGTTGACACCCATGCCCGGACGCCGACTGTCGAAGACCGAGCGCGAAAACCTCAGTGCCACCTCGATGCTCGGGCCGGACAAGATTCACGCCGACCCGGCCGTGTTCACGGCGCGCCACTCAGCGATCATCCGCCGGGCTGCCTCCTACCCGCAAGTCGAGCGCGTCCTGGTGCACCCAGGAATCAAGAAGGCGATGTGCGAGGAAAAAGGCGTCGATCACAAGGACTTCCACAAGATCCGTCCGTACTGGGGCCACCACTATCACATGCACATTCGCATCGCCTGTCCGCCAGGAAGCGAGCACTGCCGTCCGCAAGCCACGACACCGACGGACGATGGTTGCGGCAAAGAGATCGACGACTGGATCGCGCTATTGCAAAGACCGCCGCCGAAGGTGACCACGCCGCAACCCAAGCGAAAGCCGAAACCGCCCATTACGCTTGCCGACTTGCCAGCCGAGTGCCGCATGGTGATCTCCGCCGGGAAGGGTGGGCAGCCGGACGCGGTACCACAGCCAGCCAAAGGCGCCGCGCAGGCGCACTCGCGGTGACGCGCCTCGCAGTACGGAATCATGCGGGGCGCCCGCAATGAAAGCTCTGGTGACGGGCGCTACCGGACCGGTCGGACAAGCGGTCGTGGCTCGGCTGATCGCCAAAGGCCACGATGCGACCATCGTCTCGCGCCGACCATTTCTCGCCGAGCGGCTGTTTGCGGAACCAGTCGCGATCCACGAATGGCATCCGCTGTCGGAATTGCTGTCGCCGGCGGCGATCGGGGATTGCGACACGGTCCTCAGCCTGATGGGCTCGCCGCTTGCCGGCGGGCCATCGCGTGATCGGGAGAGGCTCGCGATTGCCTCGCGAACGAAGGCGATCCAGCGTATCGGCGTCGCCACCACCGGGCGGCATCCGCGCGTCGTTGTCGCGTCACTCGCGATGGCACCAGCCGGACCCGGCGAACCGCTCCATGAGGATGCTGCCGCCACCGCACCATACTCGCCACAAGCGCGTGTCGTCACCGCATGGGAGACCGAGGCGCTGTCACTGCGGGGTGGCGAAAGGAGCGTGGCGATCGTTCGGCTCGGCCTTGTCGCGGCTGACAATTATGTCGTGAGAGAGCTTGTGCGTTTAGCGAGAATCGGAATCGTCCCGAACCTCAAGGATGCCCTGATCCCGGCGATTGGACTCGAGGATGCCGCGAAGATGCTCGTCGGCGTGCTGCAGCAGCCGGCGATCGAAGGATTAGTGCATGGCGTGGCGCCCTCGCCAGTCAAAGGCGAGGCGGTGATGACTGCGCTCCGCACTCTTTCGCCCGTGGCAAAGCCGCTGGTGTTACCGCTGTCGCTGCTGCGACGGCGCCTCGGTCTTGCCGTGGCGCTTCTCGGCTGCAAACGGCAGATCATCCCCCAGGCGCTCCAGCAGGCGGGCGCAGACTTCGGCGCACCAGACCCAACCGAGCAACTGGTGCAGGTATTCTCGCGTCTCGGAGGCGGCGAAGCGACATGCTCGCCGTCTCCAGAGCCATCACTCGCGCTCAGGCGCCAGCCTTGACGCCGGTTCCGATCTGGCAGGCCACGCCCGTGCCGCCGAGGCCGCAGTAGCCGTGGGGCACCTTGGCCAGGTACTGCTGATGATAATCCTCGGCAAAATAGAACTCGGGGACTTGCAGAATTTCGGTCGTGATCGGCGCGAAACCCTTGGCCTTGAGCGCGGCATTGTAGGTGTCGCGGCTCTCTTCTGCAGCGCGGCGCTGCTCGGACGAGGTGACATAGATGCCTGAGCGATACTGTGTGCCGATGTCGTTGCCTTGACGCATGCCCTGGGTGGGATCGTGGCTCTCCCAGAACGTCTTCAAGAGCGTCTCGTAGCTGATCTTCTTCGGATCGAAGGCCACGAGCACCACCTCGTTTTGGCCGGTCAAACCGGAGCAGACCTCTTCGTAGGTGGGGTTCGGCGTGATGCCGGCCGCGTAACCGGACGCGGTGACGACAATGCCGTCATCCAGTTCCCAGAACTTGCGCTCAGCGCCCCAGAAGCAGCCCATGCCGAACATGGCGATCTCGGTGCCCTCGGGATAGGGCCCCTTCAACGGGTTGCCGTTGACGAAATGCGTGGTCGCCGTCGGAATGGGCGTCGGGCGCCCCTCCAGCGCGGTGGCGGGCGTCGGCATCTCGAGTTTTTTGCGAGAGAACAGCATGGTGCATCTCCAGGCCGGGAATGGTCAGTCCTTTATATAGGGCAGGTTCGAGCCGTTTGCCCAACAGCGTCGCGCAATGGAGCGATCTATCGGGCGCCATCCTACGGTCAGCCGTCAATTCACGAAGACGCTGATTTCGCGACGCCGGCGCCCCATAATGCTCAAAATCAGAGCCAGCATCGCCGCTAACAGCCATGCGGGCCAGTGCAATAGCGGAACCAGCCCCGAATCCCAAACGGCAGGATGCAGGCGAATCGATACAAATTTGCGGGTCGCTTCGAGCGTGGCAGGGGAAATGCTCGTCCAGTGGTCCCAGAGTGATGTCATGACCAATCCGGACCCGCCGGCCAAAGTCCTGGTTCCGTCGTAGACGAGGGCCACGACGACGGCGATGAGCAAGAGCCGGGACACGATCCGCGCCGCCATCTTGCATGCAGCGCGCGCGGTCGATGAAACAAAAAGGGCCAGGACAACAACGAGCGGCACGGCGATCGCGGCGTGAACCAGGAAAAAGTTGATGGTTCTGTCGAGCATGTGAGGAGAATCGGCTCCAGGCGAATTGAATCGAGCTACACGCCGCTTCACACACGCGCAAGGCCTATCCTGGCAGGGCCGCAGTCATGCCGGCGCGAGGGCAAGCATTGTGACGAGAGCCAGCGCCGCCACCGCCAGAACCCATAAGGCAACCCGTCCGGATCGCGTCCGCTCTGCCTCCGCTGCGGCGAGACGCATGATCGACGCATCGTCGAGGCGGACGCCACCACGCGCCATCTCGGCCATGGCCCCAAAAACGCGCTCGGCATCGGCGAGCAGGCCAGGAAGCTGACTCGCGAGCTTGCCCACTTCGCCAGCACCTTCACGTGCGTCCTTTAATGCGCCTGCGGGGCCTAGGTTGGATTCGATCCAGTCGCGGGCAATGGGTTCGGCCGCCGTCCAGATGTTCAGCCCGGGATCAAGACCGCGGGCCACGCCCTCGACGACGACCATGGTTTTCTGCAGGTTGATCAGCTCGGGACGGGTCTCCATGTCGAAGACCTCAGTATAGGCAAAGAGCTGGCCGAGAAGGTCGGCCATCGAGATCTCTTCCGCGGTTCGTCCGTGGATCGGCTCGCCGATGGCCCTCAGCGCTTGCGCGAAGACCTCGACGGGATGATGCGGCGGAACGTAGCCTGCCCAGAAATGCACCTGTGCCGCGCGTCGATAATCGCGGGTGATGAGGCCGTGGAGAATTTCCGCAAGGAAGCGGCGTTCCTTGGTGCCGAGGCGGCCCATGATGCCGAAATCGACGGCGACGACATTGCCCGCGGCATCGACCAGCAGATTGCCCTGGTGCATGTCGGCATGAAAGAAGCCGTCGCGCATTGCGTGGCGCAGGAACGAGCGCAGCACCGTGAGGCCCAGTCCGCGCAAATCGTGCTCGGCCTCCTCGAGGCGCTGCTTATCGCCAATGGGAATGCCGTCGATCCATTCCACGGTCAGCACGCGCTGTGCCGTTCGGCGCCAATCGACTGTGGGCACGCGGAAATTGCCGCTCTCGAGGGGACGGTCGGCGGCAATGTTCTCGGCCATCTCCGACATGGCGGCAGCCTCGAGACGTAGGTCCATCTCGAGCTCGGTGGTGGCCTTCAGCGTATCGACGACCGCGACGGGCCGCAGGCGGCGCGATGCACGATGGACGCGTTCGACCAGTCGTGCGGCGAGATAGAAGCTATCGAGATCACGCCGAAAACGGCGCTCGACGCCCGGCCGCAGGATTTTCACCGCGACTTCGCGGCGGCTGCCGTCCCGGTCGATGACACTACCTTTGTGCACCTGGGCAATCGATGCGGCGGCAACGGGTGGGCTGAGCTCGACGAAATGGTCCTCCAGACGACCACCGAGGGAATCCTCGATAGCGCGCCGGGCCTCCGACATGGAGAATGGTGCGAGGCGATCCTGGAGATGGCGCAGGTCTCGGGCCAGGGCGGGGCCAATCAGATCCTCGCGGGTCGCGAGGAATTGCCCCAGCTTGATATAGGAGGGGCCGAGCCGTGCGAACGCCTCGGCTGTGCGCCGATGCCGCGGAGTCGTCGCGCGAAGGGGCCACGTGACGACGGTGATCGGCCACGTGAGCCAGCGTGCCAGCCGAAGGGCGAACGGCACCTTCATGCCGCGTGGCACGAAACTGACGCCATAGCGCGCCAATGTCAGGCCAGCGCGGGCGAGACGAACAAAACTTGCGATCACACTGGCCAAGAGCATCTTCCGGCAGATCGGGCGCGCACCGACGCGCGCCCAGAGGTTCTTACTGGGTCCGGGGGTATAGCAGCAGGCGCAGTGATTCGATGGGTTAAGACGACCGGAGGAGCAAGCGGAGCCGATGTTGTGCCAGGCGCCCCCTGCAACCTGCCATTGCCAATTTGGATGGCGATGCACCAAAGGCGCCAGCGGCGGGCGGGAAGTGTCAGCCCTCGCGTAGTTTGAAGCGCTGGATCTTGCCGGTCGCGGTTTTGGGCAGACTCTCGGCGAACTCGACCCAGCGCGGGTATTTCCAGGGCCCGGCCTTGGCCTTGACGTGCTCCTGCAGCGCGGGGATCAGCCCATCCGGTGACGCTCCGGGCTTCAGGACGACCACGGCGCGCGGTTTCAGGAGACCATCCGCATCCTCGCGTGGCACGACGGCAGCCTCGAGCACGGCCGGATGCGCGACAAGGGCGCTCTCGACCTCGAAGGGCGAGACCCAAATGCCGGAGACCTTGAACATATCGTCGGTTCGACCCTGATAGGTGTAGTAGCCGTCGGCGTCGCGGACGTATTTGTCGCCCGTGCGCATCCACTCACCCTCGAACGTGCGGCGGCTCTTGTCGCGCTGGTTCCAATAGCCTTCAGCTGCCGACGGGCCAGAGACGATCATTTCGCCGACTTCACCGGCGGCGACCTCGCGGCTCTCCTCGTCGATCAAACGCACGCGGTAGCCGTCCACCGGCTTGCCCGACGCCCCATAGCGAATGTCATCCGGTCGATTGGAGACATAGATGTGCAGCATCTCGGTGGAGCCGACGCCATCGAGGATGTCGACGCCGAAGCGTCGCCGCCAGGCTTCACCGACCTCGGCGGGAAGTGCCTCACCGGCCGAAACGCAGGCTCTGAGACGCGCGGACGATAGGTCAGGGCCAGACCCCGGGTGCGCCAGCATCGCCGCGTAGAGGGTCGGTACACCGTAGAAGATGGTCGGCTGGTGCTTGCGCAAGGTGGCAAAGACGGCCTCGGGAGTCGGCCGCTCGGCAAGGAGAATGGTGGTCGCGCCGACCGACAGCGGGAAGGTCATGCCGTTGCCCAGGCCGTAGGCGAAGAACAGCTTTGCTGCCGAAAAACAGACGTCGTCCTCGTGGATGCCGAGGACGGCTTGCCCATAGAGACGCGCCGTCTCCATCAAGCTGGTGTGGATGTGGCGAACGCCCTTCGGCATGCCCGTCGAGCCGGACGAATAGAGCCAGAACGCGGTCTCGTCGGGCGACGTGGCTACGGTGGCAAACTCCGGCTGCTGGGCGGCCAGCTCGGTCGCAAGATTGCACATACGAGGCGGTGCTGTTCCACCTGAGACGAAAATGCGCTCGATGAATGGCAGTCGATCGAGGATCGGCTCGATCATGGGGAGCAGCGAGGCGGAGACGACAAGAGCTCTGGCCCGGCTATCAGCGAGAATGTAGCGATACTGCTCGGCCGTCAGCAGCGTATTGAGTGCAACAGGCACGATGCCGGCCTTGACGGCGCCCCAGAAGGCGACGGGGAAATCACGCGTGTCGTGGAGCAGGAGTGCGATGCGCATTTCCCGAGGGATGCCCACCGCAGTCAGGAGATTTGCCATGCGATTGCAGCTCGCGGCCAATTCTCCGTAAGTGAACGTGCCGTTCGCGTCGATGAACGCGGCCTTCTCCGCGCGCCCCTCGTGCAAGTGCCGATCGACCAGATCAGTCGCCGCGTTGTAGCTCGTCTCCATTGGCCTTACCTCCCGGCCAGGACGCCTCTATGGACATCTCCGGCAACGCGCGGAACCCGGTGCGTGGCGACGCTAGACGTCGCCCCCGTACGCCACAGACATCAAGTATAGACCGCGCGCGGGCGCCAATGCACCGCATCGGGCGCGGTCGCACGCCTCGAGCGCAGCTTTCATATCGGCGGGCGTCCACTTGCCCTCGCCGACCTGTTTCAGGCTACCGGTCAGTGAACGCACCTGATGGTGCAAAAATGAGCGCGCGGCGGCCTCGATATGGATTTCCTCGCCGACCACTTTCACGTCGAGTCGGTCGAGCGTCTTGATAGGCGAGCGGGCCTGGCAGCCCGCGGCGCGGAACGTCGTGAAGTCGTGGCGACCGAGCATATGCCCGGCGGCTTCGGCCATTGCGAGCCGGTCGAGAGGCCGTGGAACCCACCAGACGCGATTGCGATCGAGAGCCGGCGGCGCCTTTCGCGCCAGGATCCGATAGAGGTAACTACGGCCAATGGCTGAGAAGCGAGCGTCGAAGTCATCTGCGCAGATTTTAGCATCAAGCACGACGATCGGGTCGGGCTTCAGATGATAGTTCAAAGCTTCGCGGACCTTGAACGGCTCCCATTCGCGCGCAAGCTCGAAGTGAGCGACCTGCCCGCGTGCGTGCACGCCGGCATCCGTGCGGCCGGCACCACGTACGCTCACCGTCTCGCCCGTGAAGCGGCGCAGGGCCTCCGTCAGTTGGCCTTGGACGGAACGCCCTTCAGCCTGGATCTGCCAGCCCACAAAGGGGGTCCCGTCATACTCGATCGTGATGCGGTAGCGCGGCATCGGGTTCGGATGGCCTCTTCGCGGTGCGACAGCTCACTCTGGAGCCGACGCCCGGAATAAGCGCACCGGGTGCCAGCCGCAACCTCAGCGGTGGCCGCCGTGACCATGACCGCCGGGTGACAGCACGCCGCCGCGGCTGTGGCCGTGCCCGCTATGATGGCCCTTATGGCCGCTGCGGGCCGCATCCCAGCCTCCACCGACGCCGCCGACGTAAGCAGGAGCGCCGTCGTTCGAGCCGTCGCCATAGTGGTAGTTGTGGGAGACGGCACGCTTTTCCTCGAAGCCCAGGCTCAAGGGCGTTGCGCCGTTGGGATTGATGATCACGCGCTGATGTGGCGGCAGCGGCCGAAACACGCGCACGCCTTCCTCCAGCGTCACGGTCGCGCCGTAGAACGGACGCGTTTCGATACGTGTCGTGGTGGCAGACTGAGCAAGTACCGCGGCGGGCACCAGCATGGCGGCCGCGGCGAGCGAGATGGCAAACGCGTTACGCATGGACGGAAACGCTCCGATTGGGACAATCCGAGGCGATCCTAATACTTTGTTAGCTAAATCCCCTAACGACTTGGACCAAATACTTAATATTCCGTTACTTCAAGATCCCAGGGGAGCCCCCTCGATCTCGTAGGGCCACGCGGCGATGCCACCATCGAGGACGTGCGTTTTCAGACCCATCTGACGCATGACGAAGGCCGCCGCGAGAGACCGGCGCCCCGTGCGGCAGTAGACGATGTAATCGCGAGCCGGATCGAGCCCGCGGGCGCGCTGGCGCAATTGCTCCAGGGGCATCAACCGCGCGCCGGGGAGGCGCCACAGCTCCCATTCCTCCTCGCTGCGGCAATCGATGACCTCGGCAGCATCGCGCTCGATCATGCGCCGAACCCTCTCGGGAGACGCGATGTCGATCAACTCAGCCTTCAGCAGACGATCGAAATCTACCTTGGCGAGACGCAACAGCCGGCCGTCGGTGACCATACGGACGGTTGCATTGCGCAAGGCGTCCTGGAGCAGGGCTTCCTCTCCGAACGATTCTCCTGCCGTCAGACGGGCGACGGGCTTGCCGCCGCGCACGACCTCGGCTTGACCGCTCTCGATCACGTAGAAGTAGTCTCCCGGCTCGCCTTCGACCACGACTTCCTCGCCGGCGGCCACCGTCCAGACCTGCATCGCCTCCGCCGAACGGATGACTTGGCTGAAGCTCAATTGCTTCAACGACGGCGTGCGGAGCAATGCCGCGGCGCGTTCCCGGACGGGATCATCCAGCGCGGCAAGACTCTTTTCCTCCTGCGGCGCGCTCAGAAGACGATCGAGCCGGGCGCCGTCAATGACGAGATAGGTCGAAAAGCGGGTGAGCCGAAGTTCTGCCCGAGCCGGGATCGTGTAGAGAACTGCCGGTTCCGGTGCCGTTTCGTTGATCGAGAGGATGGCGAGATGCTCTCCGTCGCCGGCCTTCGACGTCATGTGCAGGCCACCCTCGAGCAGGACGACCAGATCTCCGGGTCGCGCGCTGACGATCTCGGCTAGGTCCCCGTGCCGGATGCCCGGCTCAGAGATCAGATCGGCGAGACCGTCTTCCGGCACGTTGGCAAAGAGACGCGTGCGGCGCAGCTTGCTGGTGACGGGTTCCATCGGTCTCGGCTCCCAAGGTCGCCCGATCGCGCGGCGCATCAGTCGTCCAGAGTTTCCTCACGCGCCCTCGTGCGCGAGGCAGCACTTCTTGTATTTCTTACCGCTTCCGCATGGGCAAGCGTCGTTGCGGCCGACTTTCGGCGCGGCGCGCTGGTAAGTCACGACCGGTGCGTGGTGGTGATGGCCGTGATGATGATGATCGTGGCCACAGCCGCAATCATCGCCGTGGTCGTGCGTGTGATGACTAGTATCGCTTGTCGCCTTTGCCGCGGCAGAGGTGGTGGTGTCGGTCATAAGATCGCTCCTTGTCGACGTTCCCATAGCATGCGGCGAGGCGCCGCGTCAGTCCTCGCTTGAGCACTCAATCGCTGCCGGCAGTAAGACAGCACTTCTTGTACTTTTTTCCGCTGCCACAGGGGCACGGCTCATTGCGGCCGATCTTGCGACCTCCCCGTACATAGGGTTCCTCGGGCTCGTCATCGAGATCATCGTCGGCGACATCGACAGGGGCCAATTCGCGCGGATCGCTGACGTTGAACCACGCCCAACCGACCAGATAGTCGATCAACTCGTCGAAACGCTCGCGGCGGGTCAGCTCTTCGTTCACCTCATCGTAAGGCGCGTTGTAAACGGCCTCGATGTCCGCTCGCCGCAAAAACGTCTCGTCGATCAGCCCCTCGGCTAACCAGTTATCGATGACAGACCACAGACGTTCATCGCCGAAGGCCGCGAGATCCATGGCGGACACCTCGATGAACTCTTGCTCTGCTTCGTGATCCAGGGATTGCGCCACGGCCTCGAGATATGTGACGACCGCGCTCCGGTCCAGCTTGCCGAGCCGCACCATCGCATGAAGCCCGCGCACGCAGGCGCCGCGAACAAACAGCGGCGCGCCGGACGTTTCGATAAGCGTTTTCAGAGGGCCGAGCTCGCTGTCATCGTAGGTGCGAGCGAGGATGGCCGGTATATCTTCCGTCAGGCTTAGATCAAGCTGCTCGTCGGCAGCCGCCGGATCTGCCGTCAGATATTCGACGATGGGGCGGAATGCGCGAGGCTCGCGCCAGAGAGCGAGCAGGTAAAGCGCGAAGCTGTGCAGGCAATAGGCATGGCGTTCGTCGGGGGCCGCTTCGGCTCGCGCCTGAACTTCGGCCGGCGTGAGCGCCAATTCCTCCAGCAGCCGCTCGCGGAAATCGTCCGGTCGCGCAATGACGGTCGCCAGATCTGTGGCGGGGCTCACGCCGATCTCGCGATAGATCAAGGCGCGAATCACGTCGTCGGTGGACCTGCCGCCTGATTCCCCGAGCAACTCCAGAAGCTGCTGGCGTCCCTCTTCGGCCTTGTCCATGGATCTACCCCTGGTTTGATGCCGCTGCTAGCCAGATTAACAGCCCCACGGCATGCTGTCGGGCGAGAACATGCGGTTTGAGATGGCGGCGGTCGCATGTCGGCCCACCGCTAGGGCTTGCAACGGGCCGCATTGCCACGCATCGGGGTCTGAATTAACAAGCGCCATGGATACCGTTCTCATCATCGACTTTGGCAGCCAGGTCACGCAGCTCATCGCACGCCGTGTGCGGGAGGCCGGCGCCTATTCGGAAGTCGTGCCTTATAATAAGGCCGAGGAAGCGCGCGAACGCCTGAAACCCAAAGCTGTGATCCTATCCGGCGGCCCCGCCAGCGTCACCGAGATGGGTACACCACGTGCGCCCGACTGGGTGTTCGCGTCGGACCTTCCGGTCCTCGGCATCTGCTATGGCGAGCAGACCATGGTCGCGCAGATGGGCGGCGACGTGGAAGCGGGGCACCATCGCGAATTCGGCCGGGCCGAACTCGAGGTGCTGGACGATTGCCCGTTGTTCGAGGGCGTCTGGGCCAAGGGCGACCGTGATACCGTGTGGATGAGCCATGGGGATCGCGTAACGCGGCTGCCGCCAGGGTTCCGGGTTGTCGCCGTCTCGCAAGGCGCGCCGTTCGCGGCCATCGCGGACGCCAAGGGGCGCCATTTCGCTGTGCAGTTCCACCCGGAAGTGGCGCATACCCCCCGCGGAGCGGCACTCATTCGGAATTTCGTGCGCAAGATCTCCGGCTTGCCGGGCGACTGGTCGATGCGCCACTTCCGCTCGAGCGAAATCGAGAAAATCCGCGCCCAGGTCGGTACGTCGAAAGTGATCTGCGGGCTTTCGGGTGGCGTCGACAGTGCGGTTGCCGCCGTACTCGTGCACGAGGCGATCGGGGATCAGCTCACGTGCATTTTCGTCGATCACGGGCTGATGCGGCAGAACGAGGCCGAGGACGTCGTCAGTCTTTTCCGCGGCGCCTACAATATTCCGCTGGTTCATGTTGACGCGAGCCGGCAGTTTCTGGGCGGGTTGGTCGGCATCACCGATCCCGAACAGAAGCGCAAGACGATCGGCCGTTTGTTCATCGAGGTGTTCGAGGCTGAAGCGAAGAAAATCGGTGGCGCGGAATTTCTCGTGCAAGGGACGCTCTACCCGGACGTGATCGAAAGCGTCTCGTTCACGGGTGGGCCCTCGGTGACGATCAAATCACATCACAACGTGGGGGGCCTTCCCGATCGCATGAACCTGAAGCTCGTCGAGCCGCTGCGGGAGCTCTTCAAGGACGAAGTTCGCGCACTGGGCCGCGAGTTGGGGCTTCCAGAGGCATTCGTCGGCCGCCATCCGTTTCCCGGCCCAGGTCTCGCCATCCGGTGTCCTGGCGAGATCACGGCAGAAAAGCTCGACATTCTGCGCAAGGCCGATGCGGTCTACCTGGACGAGATCCGCAAGGCTGGCCTCTATGACGAGATCTGGCAGGCGTTCGCGGTGCTGCTGCCCGTGCGGACGGTCGGTGTCATGGGCGACGGCCGAACCTACGATCACGTTTGCGCCTTGCGCGCCGTGACCTCGACCGACGGCATGACGGCGGATTTCTATCCCTTCCCGCATGACGTGATCGGGCGCATCGCGACCCGTATCGTCAACGAGGTGAAAGGCATCAATCGCGTCGTCTATGACGTCACCTCGAAACCCCCCGGCACGATCGAATGGGAGTAAGGGAAGGCGCGATCCGGAAGCTATTCAACAGCGCTAAACTACGCCCATAGCCGGCCAATTGCTTCGGGAAAAGGGGCGACATCTTCATGGCAGCCAGCACCCGCATCGTCCTTTCCAGCGACCACGCCGCCATTCAGCTCCGACAGGCCATTGCTGCTCATATCGCGGCGCATGGCTGGACGGTGATCGACATCGGACCGACCACGCCTGAGAGCACACACTATCCTAAGCACGGCGAAGCGGCAGCGCGGCTCGTCGCCTCCGGCGATTGCCGGTTCGGCATCATTCTTTGCGGCACCGGCCAGGGCATCATGATGGCGGCGAACAAGGTAAAGGGCATCCGTTGCGGCGTCTGCGGCGACACATTCTCAGCCCGCATGATCCGCCAACACAACGATGCCAACATGCTTTCGATTGGCGCGCGCGTCGTGGGCGAAGGGCTTGCGCTCGATATCGTGGATGCGTTCCTGACCGCCCAGTTCGAGGGCGGCCGGCATGCGGCGCGGGTGGAAATGATTGGGGCGTTGGAGAGGTAGCGCCGTTCTCTACTTCTTCTTTGGGAGAATATGGCTTCATTCAAAATTGTCGCGCCGGCACCGTCGCGTAAATCTGGTTTTAGATGAGAGCGTGATCCGAGCCATGCCTGCCGGTCTGGGCGGGGCAAGAGCAGTGCACATTCGACAGTTTTCGCATGCGCGATCCAAAAGCTCGCCTCGTTTGATCGCACGACGATGTCCGCATCGTGGGGTCTGGGGGAACAGGGTGACCTCGTTTATTGCTGCCCTCATTGTGCAGAGCAGGAAAGTGCCCACCCTCACGAGTCGCGCTTCTTGAAATATCTCTGACCCAAATCAGCGGCTCCTTACTGGTCTTCCGAACGCGCGACGGAGTTCATCCTTTGCGTCCTCAAGCACCTGCTTGCGATCTGACGAAAGATTCTTGCCTGCCCGATTGACATAGAAAGTGAGCATCGACATGGCGGACCGGAAGGGCTCAGCCTTGCGTTTGCTACTCTTCTCAGCCGAGCGCTTTAGAGACGTAGCGATTTCTTTCGGATCATCCTTCTCGAACACATGCGACTCCAAATCGAGGGCATCGCTATGCTCGGTGACCTCGGCAGACCATTTCTTCTTTTGGGCCATGGGATCTCTCCGCTCCGGTGCGGGGTGCTCATCGCAGCGCTCCTTCAGGTCTACAGACCTAATTCGCTCGCATGCGGTGTGTTCCCTTTCGCCGGTCACGAAAATACCAAATGCGACATCAGACCGAAGCCAAGTGTAGACCCTAGCAGAAGGACGAGTTGCAATGGCGCGTCATTCCAGGAAGCATGATTTCCCAGTTAGCCAAGTCCGCCGCTATCTCGAACCAGGCCCCATCGTACTGGTCTCCTCGCGCCAGCACGGCAAAACCAACATCATGACGCTGGGCTGGCATACGGTGCTCGAGTTTTCGCCGTCACTCGTTGGATTGATGATTTCGTCCGGCAATCACAGCTTTCAGATGATCCGGGATAGCCGGGAGTGCGTCATCAACCTCCCGACGACGAAGCTGACCGACACGGTCGTCGCCATAGGCAATACGTCGGGCGCCGACATCGACAAATTCTCGGACTTCAGCCTGACGGCTACCGAGGCATCGGAAGTGGACGCTCCACTCATCGCGGAATGCCACGCAAGCTTCGAATGCCGCTTGCATGACGATGCCCTTATCGATCGATATAACTTCTTCATCTTCGAAGTCGTGAAAGCGCATGTGGCCGCAACGCCCAAATATCCGGAGACGCTTCACTATACGGGTGATGGTGTGTTCATGATCTCGGGAAAAATGATGAGCCGCAGGTCGCGGTTCCGTCCCGAGATGCTTTGACCGCAATGAGACTCGCGGGCGGCGAGTTCGAGGACCGCACAAAGCAGCGCGATCCATGACGCGGTGGTGGAGACTGTATGGCGCAGAACATCTACGATAATCCGACGTTCTTCGCGGGCTATAGCCAGCTTCCGAGACAACTTCTCGGATTGGAAGGGGCACCCGAATGGCCAACCGTCGAAGCGCTTCTCCCGGACGTGACCAGGAAACGTGTAGTTGATCTCGGCTGCGGATACGGGTGGGTCTCGCGATGGCTGCGCGCGCACGGCTCCGCAGAGATTCTCGGGATCGACATTTCCGAGACCATGATATCGCAAGCTCGCGCCCGTACGACGGACGCGGGCATCGAGTATCGGGTCGCGGATATTGAAACGCTGGTGTTGCCCGAGGCGTCTTTCGATCTGGCCTTCAGCGCGCTGGCGTTTCACTACATCTCAGATTTCGACCGGCTCACACGCATGCTTCATCGAGCCTTATTGCCAGGATCTCGTCTCATCTTCACGATCGAGCATCCCATCTATATGGCGATGGCCAGTGCGAACTGGGTGCAGGGTGACGACGGGCGTGAGATATGGCCCGTCCGGCGATACGCGATCGAAGGCGAACGCCGAACCGATTGGTTTGCGAGTGGGGTCGTGAAGTATCATCGCACCCTGGCAACCACCATCAATGCACTCATCGATGCGGGCTTTACCCTGAGACGGCTGGAAGAGTTCTCGCCGTCTGCGCGGCAGATTGCAGAATGGCCGGAACTGGCGCTGGAAGTCGAACGACCGATGTTCGCACTCGTGGCTGCCGATCGCTAATCTCGAGGCTACCCGGCGCCGATCAGCATTAGCCACTCGTCCTCGGAGATGACCGTGACGCCGAGTTCCTGGGCTTTCGTGAGCTTCGAGCCGGCATCGGCCCCTGCGATCACGTAGTCGGTCTTTTTCGAGACAGAGCTCGAGACCTTGGCGCCGAGCCGCTCAGCCTGGGCCTTGGCTTCGTTCCGGTTCAGGCGCTCGAGCGTCCCCGTGAAGACGACCGTCTTGCCGGTGACAGCCGATTCCCTGGCCGCCGGACGATCGAACGGGAGCACCTCAATTTCGGAGAGAAGCGCTTGCAAAACCTCTTGGTTATGCGGCTCGCGGAAGAAGTCGACCAGTGCATCGGTTGCCACAACGCCGACCCCCGAAAGCGAGGCGAGGTCGGTATAGCCGTCGCCGGCCATCTGATGCGCGGCCTCGCGGGCGGTCGCGATCAGCTCTTTCGCGTCGTCTGCGAAGGCCTCGGCGAGGGCGGCCGCAGCCTTTGCCGGGGCGAGCTTAGCTGCGGTGATGCGCTCCGCAAGGGTGCGATCCGCGAGCAAGTCCTCCTGCGCCAACAACAAATCGCCACCGGCTGCCGCAAGCGCCTTGACCGCGGCTTCGGCGGTCTTTTGGCCGACGCCCGGCAGGCCATGAAAGCGGCGCCACGCTGGGCCGGGTGCATCGTCGATGGCCTTCACGATCGCGGCGTGGAAGGCCTGCCACGTCAGAAATGCCTTGGCGAGATCGCGAGCGGTGGTCTCGCCGATGTGACGGATACCGAGAGAAAAGAGGAAGCGTTCGAGTGGGACGCGGCGGCGAGCCTCGATGGCCTTGAACAGGTTCTCGACAGACTTTGCACCGAAGCCTTTGCGTTTGCTGAGCGGTGCGTCGCCGGTGCGATCGCGCGCTTCGAGCGTGAAGATATCAGCCGGCGACTTGATCAAACCCTCATCGAAAAAGAGTGCGATTCGCTCCTCGCCGAGACCTTCGATATCTAGGGCATTGCGCGACACAAAATGGCGCAGCCGCTCGCGAGCCTGCGCCGGACAGACGAGGCCGCCGGTGCATCGGCGGACGACATCCGCTTCGCCCGTTACCTGGTCGACATCCCGCTCGGCGGCCGAACCACAGACGGGACACGTGTGCGGGAACTCGAAGGGTACGGCGCCTTCCGGGCGACGATCCATCACCACGCCCAACACCTGAGGAATCACATCGCCTGCGCGCTGGATCAGAACCGTGTCGCCGAGACGGACATCGAGGCGGGCGATCTCGTCCTCGTTGTGCAGCGTCGCGTTGGCGACAACCACGCCTCCGACGGTAACGGGTTTCAGCTTGGCAACGGGGGTCAGGGCGCCCGTGCGGCCGACCTGAATGTCGATACCTTCGAGGATGGTGTCGGCCTGCTGAGCCGGGAATTTGTGCGCGATGGCCCAACGCGGGCTACGGGAGACGAAGCCCAGCCGCTCCTGCAGATCGAGTTGATCGACCTTGTAGACGACGCCGTCGATATCGTAGCCCAGAGTCGCACGCTCCTCGGCGATGCGATGGTAGTAGGCGAGCAATTCTTCGACCGTCGTGCACGTGCGCATCAGCGGATTGGTGGGCAAGCCCCAATCGCGATAGACCTCGACCGCGCCGGATTGCGTCTTCGCGGGTAACGATGACGCGAATCCCCATGCGTAGGCGAAGAAGCGAAGCGGACGGCGCGCCGTAATCCTGGAGTCAAGCTGGCGCAGAGAGCCGGCTGCGGCGTTGCGCGGATTGGCGAAGACCTTGTCGCCCGCGGCTTCCTGCTCGGTATTGAGGCGACGGAAATCGTCGTGCGCCAGATAGATTTCGCCTCGCACCTCGATACGCTCCGGAACGCCCTTGCCGTGGAGTCGGTGAGGGATTTGCTTGATCGTCAGCACGTTGGCGGTGACGTTCTCGCCTTCGGTGCCGTCGCCGCGCGTGGCGGCTTCAACGAGATGGCCGTTATCGTAACGGAGTGAAATGGAGAGGCCGTCGATCTTGGGTTCGGCGGTGATTCCCAGCGGCTCGGTTGCGCTGATGTTCAGGAATCTGCGCACACGGGCGACGAAGTCGGCCACGTCCTCGTCCGCAAAGGCGTTGCCCAGTGACAGCATCGGCACCAGATGGCGAATTTTGCCGAAACCTTCGGCCGGAGCCGCACCGACGCGGCGCGACGGGCTGTCATCGCGCACAAGGTCGGGAA
Organism: Hyphomicrobiaceae bacterium; assembly: GCA_050250755.1. Lineage (GTDB taxonomy): Bacteria > Pseudomonadota > Alphaproteobacteria > Rhizobiales > Hyphomicrobiaceae. Next base: position 29,371 of record JBFWOB010000019.1, on the reverse strand, counting down.
ATTCCGCCTCTATCGCGCGGTTGCGCTGAACGAGGGCATCATACTCGGCGTCCGAGATCTCGGGCGCGTCTTTGGCGTGATAAAGCTCGTCATGATGCGCAATCTCGGCGGCAAGACGCGCGAGTTCGGCTTTAGCCTCTGCGGGCGACAGATCACCGGGCGGTGTTTCGGGTTTTGCATTGCTCTTGGCGCTCATGCACGGATATTGCCGCAACTGGCGCGACCACTCCAGGGCCACCCGATCGCCTAAACGCTGCCCGCACGTTTTTGTAGCGTACGTGGCAGGTCGCCGCGCTACTGCGCTACCGTAGCGACGTCAAGCCCATCGGACGCGGGCTCCGAGTCGTGCTCGCGGTCGGGATGTCGACGGCGGGTTCACGCTCCGGGGGCAGCGGCTCGAGCACCGGGGAGTTCGGCTGCTGCGGCTCTTGCTGTGAAGCGGGCGCGGGCTTCGGTGCCGAGCCGCCAGGCGCGATCTTTTTCCATTGCTGCGTGATCCAGCTTCCCTCGGAGTGCTGCGGCTTCACGCCCTGCTTCTGCAGGAGGGCAAACGAATCCTTGTACCACTTGGAATTCGGGTAGTTGTAGCCGAGCACAGCCGCGGCCGACTGGGCTTCCGGAATAATTCCCAGTGCCACATTGGCCTCAACGAGGCGGTGGAGTGCTTCCTCGACATGCTGCGTCGTCTGATACTCGGCGACGACCGTCTTGAAGCGATTGATGGCGGCAACGTATTGCGCCTTGCGCAGGTAGTAGCGGCCGACGTTCATCTCGGAGGCAGCAATCGAATCCTCGGAAATACGGATTCGATTTTCAGCCTGCCGCGCATAGGGGCTCTCGGGATAGCGCGAGACCACAACGCGCAATTCAGCGAGCGCGCGACGAGCCGCCGTCTGATCGTGCGCGGGGTCCTTGATCTGGTCGAAGTACGATGATGCAATGACGTGGTGCGCGAGCGCGGCGTCCTTCGAACCGGGATGCAACGTCGTGTAACGGCGCGCCGAGGCGATCGCCTCAGGGTACTTGCCGCCCTTGTAGTAGGCGTATGCCGCCATCACCATCGCGCGGCGCGCCTCGGTAGCGTAGGGATGGTCGCGATCCAGCTCCTCGAAGCGTTTCGCGGCTTCATCGTAGTAGCCCTTCGACATGAAGGCATCGGCCTCGGCGTACATTTTGCCGGGCGGGTCTGGATTGAGCGCTTTCGTCATATCGTTCGATGACGCGCATCCAACCAGGGCGGCAGCCACGAAAAGCGCGCATGCCATTCGCGCGCCGGCTTTTTTCGACATCGTCCGAAATGCCATCATGGTGCCCTTGTACCGCGAGCCATCCCCTAGCTCGACCCCCGCCGAAACGTTCAACCGCTTGCCGATGGCACCCTTTGTGGGCCTTTCCAACGAGCGTCTGATCGTCCTCGCTCCCGCTGCCATGATCCGCTGACAAGACGTCACGAATGAGGCCGAACGACGATGGCAAGAGTTGAATGCGCGCCATCGAAGAAAACGGTGCGTCGCGTGCGATTCGAATCTGCGACAAGGCTTGTGCTAGCACGCGCTGCCAGCGTGCTCAAATGCGCTGCCCGCGCTTTGGTGCTTTTTGCACCCTGACGTGGACCGCCGAAAGTCCGACCACGGCGTGTCCTGTCGCATACGCTCAGGGGCTCTCCGCGGCATACCCCAAGCTAGGTCTCGCGAACGAACGATCCAGCGAGGCAACATCGCGAACGCGCGGCGCCTCAACCAGCGTCCAAGCTTCAGCATCGCTGAAAAGTGCCTGCAGAACCATGGAATTGAGGCGGTGTCCGCCGCGTACCGACCGGAACGCGCCAAGCAGTGGCAGGCCAGCCAGCGTCAGATCGCCAACCGCATCCAGAAGCTTGTGGCGAACGAACTCCTGCGGGTAGCGCAGGCCTTCCGGATTGATCACGCGATCGTCGCCAATCGCGACCGTATTCTCGAGAGACGCGCCAAGGGCGAGGCCGGATTTCCAGAGGCGCTCGACATCGCTCATAAAGCCAAATGTGCGCGCGCGAGAGACCTCGTTACGGTAGTTGCCTGGATTGAGATCCAGGCTCATGCGCTGCCGGCCAATGACCGGGCTCGGAAAATCGATTTCGACGTCGAGATGGAAGCTCGAGTGCGGAGCGATCTCGCCGAGCGCGTCACCCTCCGTCACCTTCACGCTCTTCAGGACTTTGATGAATTTGCGCGGAGCCGAGAGCTCGCGAATACCGGCTTCATCGATCGCGGTCACAAAAGGAGCCGCACTGCCGTCCATGATGGGAACTTCGCGGCTATCGATCTCGATGTAGCAGTTATCGACCGAGAGACCGCGGAGCGCGGAGAGCAGATGCTCCACCGTAGAGACCGTTACGCCACGCTCGTCGCCGATCACCGTGCAGAGCGTGAGGTTCTTTACTGCTGAATGGCTAGCGGCGATTTCTGCCGCAACCCGCCCCCGTCTCATGACGAGGAATTTGAGTCCTGCATCTGCCGGCGCCGGATGTAGCGTGACAGAAGCAGGAGCTCCACTGTGCACCCCCGCGCCAACGACCGTGACCTCGCGAGCAAGCGTCGTCTGGCGAGCGCCGATGAATCGCTTCGACATTATGCGCCGTCCCTCGATCCCCTGCGGTCGCAAAGCACTCCGAAGACCAACTTTGCGATACCGCCCCCTGGACAAGCCCCCGCATTACTTTTTTTGCTCGAGAAGTGATCGAACTTTCGGTTCGACCCCACCACTTCCGGGCGATTCGGCCTGTCCTCTTGAATCGACACTACGTACTTGCAGTGCGGCCGCCAAATCACGCTTTCTTACGTTGTGTTACCTTATGTTGCAGAAGATGCACTGGCGCGCGCTATCAGCTGATTCGCAAAACAAATATGCGCCCGCGATGAACCCCAAAAGGGGCTATCGGAGGCGCATTTTCGACTACTGACGAATCGATTTCTTCGCCGTTCCTATCATGCGCTGCAGCAATCCGCCACGGGCTTGCTGATCGTGAGGCGCAGGAGCTTGAGTTGGGTACCGGCCCGACGACGCGGCGGCTGGGTCGATTTGGCCCGACTTGGCACGGTACTCGCGTTGCCCGACTGGCGGAAACTCTTCGAGATCAGGGACCCGCCGCGACGATGGGCGGCGCACATCTTCAGGGGCGGTCGGCTCGAATCGGGCCGGCGGCTCGGGCGGCCTTGTGTCTCCCGCGATCGCTACGCGCTGCTGTGGCGAAGGCTCCGCCCCTGGTGTTCGCGTTTCTTCTATTACGACATTGGTCGGGCTGCGCCACAGCTCACGCGGCGGCTCGGATGTCGCGGGCCGCGTGGCGAATGGGGAACCTGTCTGCTGGTTGTCGCGCGCACTATCCGACTTCGACGGTTGCGGTTGCGGACGCATCGGGGGAGGCGCCGCGCCAGCCCGTGATGCGCCTTGTATGTTGGCGTTTTGCGCGCCCGTCGGTAGGGGTGGCATGCCCGGTGGAGCGGCGGCCGGCGATAGCGGTGGCAACCGCATTCCCTGTGCCGCAGAACCTGGCTGTGGCGATCGCGAGATGATTTCGCCGGTGTTCAGTCCAGACGCCACGATCGCAACGCGGATTTTCTCGCCGAGTTGCTCGTCGAAGGCCGCGCCGACGATGATGTTGGCCTCGAGATCGACTTCCTGGCGCACGCGGCTCGCCGCCTCGTCCACTTCGTAAAGGGTCATATCGCTGCCGCCGATGATGGACAGGAGCACGCCCTTCGCGCCTTTCAGCGTCACTTCATCCAGCAACGGATTGGTGATCGCGTCCTCGGCCGCGCGGAACGCCCGTCGCTCGCCAGTCGCTTCGCCGGTGCCCATCATCGCGGTGCCCATGCCGCTCATCACGGTGCGCACGTCGGCAAAATCGAGGTTGATAAGGCCATCCTTGACGATCAGATCGACGATGCAGGCAACACCGGAATAGAGCACCTGATCGGCGAGCACGAACGCTTCGGCGAAGGTCGTCTTCTCGGTGGCGACGCGAAACAGGTTCTGATTCGGAATGACGATCAATGTGTCGACATACTTGCGCAGCTCGGCGATGCCGGCCTCGGCAGTGCGCAGGCGGCGACTACCCTCGAACTGGAAAGGCTTGGTAACGATACCGACCGTCAGAATGCCAAGGTCACGCGCCACACGTGCAATCACTCCCGCAGCGCCGGTTCCCGTGCCACCGCCCATACCAGCAGCGATGAACACCATATGCGCACCAGTGACATGGCCGCGAATCTCGTCGATCGCCTCCTCGGCCGCAGCCTCACCGATCTCGGGCTTGGATCCGGCGCCGAGGCCTTCCGTGAGATTGACGCCAAGCTGTATCCGGCGCTCTGCGCTCGAAGTAACGAGTGCCTGGGAATCGGTATTGGCGGCGACGTATTCGACGCCCTCCAGTCCCGAGGCGATCATGTTGTTGATGGCATTGCCACCCGCCCCGCCGACGCCAATCACGACGATACGAGGCTTCAGCTCGGTCAGTTTGGGCAACTCGGGATTGATGCTCATGCGAACCTCGCCCCTTTGATCTGTGAGCCATGGTCTTGAGCGACCCGCTCGGTTTGTCCTTGCGCACCGCGCGCGAAGCTAGAAGCTTTCCCGGATCCAACGCTGCATGCGGTCGATGTAGCCGAGGTCCCGACGGCGGCTGTCGATGCCGGCAAGCCCGCCCATCTCGATCTGCGGCTGACCGCCGATGGCAACCAAGCCGAGCACCGTGGAAAACGCGGGACTGCACATGCTGAGCAGCATCCGGCCGATCGGCTGCGGTCTGCCGATCCGCACCATGCCGCCGAAGCGCTGCCCGAACAGCTGATCGAGCCCGAGCAACTGACTGGCCCCCCCGGTCAGCACGATGCGACGGCCGACGTGCTCTCCGAGTCGGGCCTCGTCGAGACGTTCTTTGACGAGGTCGATCAGCCCATCGACGCGCGGCTTGATGACGTCACGCACGAAAGCTTTCGAAACCTGATGCGTGGCGCCTTCCTCCTCCCCGGCGAGCGGGTAGGCGAAGATTTCGGAATCGTTCGAGGCAGCCTTGACCAGCGTGCCATAGAGCGTCTTGACCCGCTCCGCCTCCTGCACCGTCGTGACCATCTCGCGCGCGAGGTCGTAGGTCACGTGATTGCCGCCAATCGGAATCGTGTCGAGGTAAGTGAGGCGGCCTTCGGCGAAGGCTGCGAGCGAGGTCACGCCGGCGCCCATCTCGACCACCAGCGTTCCGAGCCGGCGTTCGTCGTCGGTGGTGACGGCAAGTGCACTGGCGTAGCCGGATGCAACCAGCCGATCGGCGACCATGTGGCTGCGCTCGATGATACCGAGAAGATTACGCAGGGGGCCGTCGTCGGCCGTCACGGCTGTAAGGTCGATAGCGAGCTCGCGGCCGGCAAGCCCCCGCGGATTGGAGATGTCTGTCGCGCTGTCCAGGCGCCAGTCGGAGCGCATGAGTTGGATGACCGTACGCCCGGAACGATCGAGGTAAGCCTCGCCGGCTCCCAAAATACGGTCGAGATCGTGCTCGCGAACAACGGGGCCTTCGATATTTGCGCGCGCCGCGAAGCTTGCCGACCGAACGCGCCCGCAGCTCACCGAAACGATGACCCGGTCGAGCGAGACACCGGCCATGCGCTCCGCTTGTCCGACCGCGGCGCGAACCGAGCGCTCGGCGTCGTCTGGGGACACGATCATGCCCGATTTCAACCCACGCGCGCGCTGGTGGCCGATGCCGAGAAGCACCGGCTGATCCTCATGGCGCGCGGCGATGATGCAGCAGACCTTTGCCGTGCCAATGTCGATGGCACCGATGATCTCGCTTCCGCGGCTGATGTGATTGAAGATCGCCATGTGCCCCCTACAGCGGCCGCGCGGGTGTCTCGCGCGCGGATGCGCGCTGACTGCCGCGGAGCGAGACGGGGGTGGACACGGCAATAGATCTCGCGACGGTCAGGTCGACGATCTGCTTGGAATGATCGAGCCCGCGCGTTTCGCGTTCGAGTCGCGCCAGCCGTTCCAGCGAGGGTGCTGTCGGGCCAGCCGCAAGTTTCACGCGAGCGCCCGTCTTGAGTTCGAGATCCCAGCGACGCTCGCCAATCCGCTTGGCCAGGCGAACACGAGAGGCGATCGCCGGGTAGCGTGCCAACGCATCGCGCAACTCGAGAGCCGCTACCGGGGCACCCGGTCCGGCGATTTGAGGCAGTTCGGCTGGGAGATCCGACGCGGGGACATACGAGAGCACGCGCCCTTCCGCATCGACCAACGCGGTGCGCTCTCCGTCATGCCAGATGGCAGCCGGATGTCGCTCGCGCAACTCGACGCGCAGCTTGTCAGGGAAAATGCGGACAAGCGTTGCGCTCTCGATCCACGGCAGCGACTCGACCCTGGCGCGCGCCGCATCGAAATCCAGCGTGAGCAGGGTTGCGCGACCGGCACCGAGGGCGCGGAAAACGTCCTGGTCGAGCGTGTGGCGATGGCCGGTCAACGAGATCTCGTTGATGCCTAGCCCCAGGGCGACAAGCAGCCTGTCGAGTTCGCCGGAAAGCGATTCGACATGACGGACATTGCGACCGAACCCGGTGGCAGCGGCGAACAGCAGCGCTCCGGCGAAGCCTGCCGCAACAAGTGCGTAACGCCGCCGAACCAGCGGCATTCTCGTACCAGGAGGGATCGGCCCATAGACGCCCTCGACGCCGGAAATGCGCTCGAACGCGGTGGCCTGATGCTGTGCTCCCTTTGCGCGCGGCGGTGGCCCGTCCTCACCGCTATCCCCCGCGGTTGGACGGTAGCGACCGAGATCACCGGCGACGGTGGGGCGTTCGTGGTCGCGGGGCTGGTTCAGAGTCGGCTTTGCGGGTGAGCTGGCGGCGGGTTGTGGGGAATGCTCCGGCGGCGCAGTCACCATTGCCGGGTCCTGATCATCCACGACCTCAAGCCGTTCCGGCCGGGCCGGAATCGGCTCCGTTGCCCGCCACCAGAATTGCCCCGCGCTTTGCCGACCTCTCGCTAGCATGTCATGAAACCCATCGGCCTCAGTCCGATCGCAGCCGCCACGACCGCGGTCCCCGGCCAACGCAGCCGGGACGGTCGCGGTGGCGCGGTGCGGACCGGGCCATCAGGACACAACCTTAACGAGTTCGGTTAATTTTACGTTACGTCGCGTTGGGGCCGCGGCCTTACCGGTCGATGGATGCGTCGTCGACGAGCCAACGCAAGAGCTTCCGGAAGTCGAGCCCTGCGTAGGCACCGAGCTCCGGCACGAGCGATGTGGGCGTCATGCCCGGCTGCGTATTGATCTCAAGAAAAGCGAGTGTTCCGGTCGCCGCATCCCAGCGGAAATCCGAGCGCGAAACGCCTCGGCAGCCAAGGACCCGATGTGCCGTGAGTGTGTGCTGACGGACGGTCTCGGCCAGCGACGCCGGAATGTCGGCCGGCAGGATGTGTCGGGAGCCCCCGGGAGCGTACTTGGCCTCGTAATCGTAAAATTCGAGATGTCCTGCCGCGACAATATCGATGATCGCGGTCGGCTCGCCACGAATCACGCCGCAGGTCAGTTCGCGGCCTGCCACATAGCGCTCGACCATGATCATGCCTTCGCGCGTCGTCGTGATGCGCCGAATGGCCTCCGGTGGGCGGTTGGCCCCGGCCTGGACGATGACGACACCGACGCTCGAGCCCTCGGCGAGCGGTTTCGCGACGTATGGCGGCTCCATCGCATGATCGCGCGCCGCCTCGTCGCGCGGGACAAGCACCGCTTCGACAATAGGGACGCCGTGACGGGAGACGATATCCTTGGTCGCCTCCTTGTTCATGGCCAGTGCCGAGGCCATGACGCCCGAGTGGGTGTAGGGAATGCCGAGCACCTCCAGCACGCCCTGAACGCAACCGTCCTCGCCCCACCGGCCGTGCAGGGCGTTGAAGCAGACATCGGGTTGCAGTGCGGTGAGCGTCGCGGCGATGTTGCGGTCGACATCGACACGCGTGACGCGGAAGCCTTCGGCTTCGAGAGCATCGGCGCATTCTTTCCCGGACGACAGGGAGACCTCGCGTTCTGCCGACCAGCCGCCCATCAATACAGCGACGTGCGTGTTACTAGGCTCTCGTTCGCTCATACCGCAGTCTCCAGAGCCAGCTTCTCGCCGCGCTCGTGGCCGGGAAGGGACTCGCCCACGCGGATGATTTCCCATTCGAGCGCAACACTTTGAGTTGCCTTTACGCGGGCGCGGACGGTCTCGCCCAGGCGCTCGACATCTTCGGCCGTGGCATTCGCGTCGTTGATCAGGAAGTTGCAGTGCATCTCGGAGACTTTGGCACCCCCAACGCGGAAACCACGCATGCCGGCCGCATCGACGAGTTTCCAGGCGCTCGAGCCCGGCGGATTTTTGAAGGTGGAACCGCCGGTGCGTTCCTTGATGGGCTGGTTCTTCTCGCGATACTCGGCGACCTCGTTCATTTCGGCGAGGATTTTCGCGGGCTCGTCCGGTTCGCCAGCGTAGGTCGCCTCGGTGAAGATCCAATCCGTCGGCACGGCGCTATGGCGGTAGGTGAAGCCCATGTCGGCGTTAGTCAGCTCGTGCACGGTGCCACTTCGGTCAACGGCACGGACCTGGACCAGCGCGTCCTTGGTCTCGCGGCCATGGGCGCCGGCATTCATGCGGAGCGCACCACCGATCGAACCCGGAATGCCACGATAGAAGGCGAGGCCCGAGATGCCGGCATCGGCTGCCGCGCGCGCGACCTTGACGTCGGGGACGGCGGTGCCGGTGCGCAGGCGATGACCGTCAAGCGCTTCGGTGCCACTGAAACCGCGGCCGAGCCGAACGACGACCCCCTTCACGCCGCCGTCGCGCACGAGCAGGTTCGAGCCAAGGCCGAGGACGAACACAGGCACCTCGGACGGAATTCGTGCCAGGGCGTAGGCGAGGTCGGCTTCGTCGGCCGGCGTGAACAGCACCTCGGCGGGACCGCCGACGCGAAACCAAGTAATGTCGGACAGGAGAGATCCGGCGGCGAGGCGTCCCCTCAGATCTGGAAGTGCCGTTTTCAGCTCTCCGAACAATCCAGGCATCAGCCGATGCCCCCCGCGAGCTTGGGCGCAGTCTCAGCGAGGCGAGCGGGGAGCGCATGCGCCCATTCCGTCGAATTGCCAGCGCCGAAACACAGCACAATGTCTCCAGAGCGCGCGATGGCGCGAATGGCGCTCGCGAGATCCTGATCGCTATCGACCGACGAGACCGAGGAATGCCCGGCCTTGACCATGGCTGCCGCCAGAGATCTGTGATCGATGCCGGGCACCGGCGCCTCGCCGGCGGAATAAAGCGGGGCGACGATCACGGCGTCAGCGTCGCCGAAACAGTTGGCAAACTCGTCGAAGAGATCCTTGACGCGGCTGTAGCGGTGCGGCTCGACCACTGCCACGACGCGGCCTTTGGCGCCGGCGCGCGCGGCTTTGAGCACGGCTGCAATCTCGATCGGATGGTGGCCGTAGTCGTCGTAGACGGTGATGCCGTTCCACGCGCCGGTCGGCTGGAAACGGCGTTTGACGCCTGCGAACCGCGCGAGCGAGTTCTGAATGGCGCAATCGGTCAGACCCGTCTCGGCGCAGACGGCGATCGCGGCCAATGCATTGAGCGCATTGTGCTCGCCCGGCACTGGCACCGACCAGCCCTCGATGCGACGCGCTCCACCCGCAACGCGCTCGCTCAGCTCCGCATTGAAGACGGTATTGACGCCATCGACGTGGGTCGAGACCAACCGCAAATCAGCCTCGGGCGAAATGCCGTACGTCAGTAGGCGGCGGCCATCGCGGCGCAAGCCCAGGCGCTCGATCATCTCGCGGGCGACGGGATGATCGATACAAGTCACGGCGAGCCCGTAGAATGGGATATTGCGGAAGAATGTCTCGTACTCCTGGTGCATCCGCGCGACGGAGCCGAAGTAGTCGAGGTGCTCGGGGTCGATATTCGTGACGACGCCGATCTGGGTCGGGATCTTGATGAAGGTGCCGTCGGACTCGTCCGCCTCCACGACCATCCAAGGTCCCGCACCGAGACGGGCATTCGAGCCCCAATCGTTGATGATGCCGCCGGTGATGACGGTCGGCTCGAGGCCGGTGTCCTTCAAGATATGGGCGACGAGCGAGGTCGTGGTGGTCTTGCCATGCGTACCAGTCACCGAGATGGTCGCATAGAGCCGCATCAGCTCCGCCAGGATCTCTGCTCGACGGATGATCGGGATACCCTTGGCGCGCGCGGCTTCAAGCTCGGGGTTGCCTGCCTTCACGGCCGTCGAGATGACGACGTACCGCGCGCCTTCGATGTTGGCCGCCTCGTGGCCGATGAAGACCTTGATGCCTTTCGTGCGCAGGCGCTGGACGTTGGCGCTTTCCTTCTGGTCGGTGCCCTGCACCGTGTATCCCTTGGCGCGCAGGATTTCGGCGATCGCGCTCATGCCGATGCCGCCAATTCCCAGGATGTGGACCGGGCCGAGATCGCCGGGCATCTGCATGTGTCGTCCCCCTCGATTGAAGCTCGTGCGGCGGCATGGGGCAGCCCGAGCTAGCTCTTCGCCTCTTTGTCCTGTGCCATCAACTCGACAACGAGATCGGCGAGCCGCTCCACGGCGTCGGGTCGTCCCTCCCCCCTCGCTGCCTCGGCAGAAGCGGCCATACGCGCCGGGTCCTCCATGGCGCGGCCGATCTCAGCCGCCAGGCTTTCGGGCGTGATCCCGCTCTGCTCGAGGCAGATGGCGCCACCGGCCTCGGCCAGCCGAGTTGCATTTGCTAGCTGATCGTTGTCAAGAGCATGCGGCAACGGCACCAGGATCGAGGGCCGTCCGAGAACGGTGAGTTCAGCGACGGTCGACGCGCCAGCGCGGCCGATAACGAGATGCGATGCGGCCATCAACTCGGGCAGATTCTTGAAGAACGGAGCAATCTCGGCGGCGATCGTCGGCGTTTCAGTGTCGCCCAAATAAGCGCTGCGAACCGCCTCGACATCCTCGGGACGGGCCTGCTGAATAACGCTGAGGCGCGCCTGAAGGTGCTGTGGCAGAAGGCGCAGGGCCGGCGGTACCACTTCGGAGAAGAAGCGGGCGCCCTGGCTGCCACCGAAGACAAGCAGATAAAACGGCTGGCCCTGAAGCGACGGCATATAGAGCTTATTGGCCTCGCGCAGAACCACGTCACGCACGGGATTACCCGTGAAGCGCGCTTTCTCTGCAGCGCCCCCCTCCAGTAAGCGGACCGCCTCGAAGGATGTCGCAACGGTCGTCACGCGCCTCGCAAGCATGCGATTGGCACGGCCAAGTACGGCGTTCTGCTCATGCAGCGCGGTCGGCAAGCCCAGGAGGCACGCGGCCACGAGCGGCGGAAAGCTCGGATAGCCGCCGAAACCGACAACGACGCTCGGCCTCACCTCCGACAGGATGCGCCGGGCCGCGCCCACGCCCTTTGCGAGCGTGAAGATGGTTTTGGCGGCCGTGACAGGATTGGAGCCAGCGATAGTGCTGGCCGGCACCTGATAGACCTGACGCGCCGGAAATCCGGTGCCGTAGCGGTCGCCGCGCATGTCGGTCATCAGATCGACGGCGATGCCGCGCCGACCAAGCTCCTCGGCGAGGGCAAAGGCCGGAAACAGGTGGCCGCCGCTGCCGCCGGCTGCCAGCATCACGCTTCCCTCGGGACCAGACGTGCTCACGGGGTCAATCCTCCTCGCTACCGGACAACGATGCCGGCATGCGTCGGGCGAAGTTGTGGCTTGCGCACGCGACCGGGGCCTGACCGCCGTCGCATCAGCGCCAAGAGCATTCCTGCCGTCAGCGACGTGGCGATCGTCGACGAACCGCCCGCCGACAGAAATGGAAGCGTCATGCCCTTCGCGGGCAGCAGTCCAACATTGACGCCCATGTTGATCAGCGCTTGCAGGACGATCAGCAGCGACAAGCCGATCACAGCAAGACGGACAAAGGCATCGGGCTCGCGCCAGGCGTGGCGAAACGCGCGGGCCGCAATGAAGGCGAACAGCGCGACCAGGGCAAGGCAGGCCAAGACGCCGTATTCCTCGCCGATGACGGCGAAGATGAAATCGGTGTGCGCATCCGGAAGCACGGACTTGATGACGCCTTCGCCCGGCCCACGCCCCATGAAGCCGCCCTCCGAGAACGACTGAATGGCGCGCTCGACCTGATAATTGTCACCAGACGACGGATCGATGAAGCGCATGACGCGGCGTCTGACGTGATCGAACGCGAAGTACGTGCCGACAAAGCCGACAATTCCGACGGGCACGAGCGCCAGCGCCCAACGCAGCGGCTGGCCGGAGAGCAGGAAAAGCGCACCCCAAACCGCCGCAACCAGCAATGTTTGGCCAACATCCGGTTGAGCAACGAGCAGCACGGCGAAGATCAGACCGAAGGCGACGGCGAGACCTACGGCGGGTACATCATCTCGTATCGAGGCCTCCGAGAAAAGCCATGCCACAAGCACGATCAAGGCCGGCTTGCCGATTTCCGATGGCTGCAGCGAGTAGCCAAGCACGTGCACCCATCGGCGCGCGCCCTTGATGTCGGGGCCGCCGATCAGAGCCCACGCCATCAGCGCGATCGAAACCAGGAGCAGGACCAGCGCGAGCCGGCGGATCTGCCGTGGGGAGAGCAGCGAAACGCCCATCATCAGCACCAGTCCGAGGCCGGAAAAGAAAAAGTGGCGCTCGGCGAAGTGAAAGGGCGGCAGACCTTTCTTGACGGCTATAGCGGGACTGGCCGCGAGGGAGAGAATGCAGCCGATACCCATCAACGCAAGCAGCACCACGATAAGCTGCCGATCAACGGTGAACCACCAATCGGCCAGCACGCTGCGGTCCTCGCGCGCGAACTTCATGGCAGCGCCCGCACGAGGTCACGGAACACGTCGCCGCGATGCTCGAAGGAGCGGAACTGGTCGTAACTCGCGCAAGCCGGCGACAAGAGGACGACCGGTTCCCCCCCGCCCGAAGCGGCCGCATCCTTCGCTGCTCTCGCAACCGCGACGTCAAGCGTTCCGCACCTTTCGAACGGCACCTTGCCATCGAGCGTCGCTGCGAAGTCGTCACTGGCCTGACCGATGAGATACGCCTTGGCGATGCGGGGGAAATAGGACTCGAGCGGCCGGATGCCGCCTTCTTTCGGCTTACCGCCGAGAATCCAGAAGATGTCGCGTTCCCAGGATGACAACGCCTTTTCGGTCGAATCGGCATTGGTTGCCTTCGAGTCATTGATGAAGATGACCCTCTCGGCACGGCCGACCTCCTCCATCCGGTGAGGAAGCCCAGGGTAAGAGGCCAACGCGGCCTGCCAGTCGACGGCCGACGCACTACCGCGCAGATTGTCGAGCTCGCGCACAGCAGCAATGGCAGCAAGCGCGTTCTGTGCGTTATGCGCCCCCCGCAATGTCGAGATGCTGAACGTGGTGGCGAGCTTGACGGCGAGGCCGGTCGGATCGGAGCAGATGAGCCAGCCATCATGCAGGCAGTAACCGGGCCTAATCGGCTGTTTGACGCTGAGCGGAGCGACCGGCCCGATGCCGGCTCGTCGCTTGAGAATGGCGACGCAATGCTCGTCATCGACGCCGACCACTGAGACGTCCGCTCCAACCACCAGCCGCTCCTTGATCGCGGCGTAATTCTGCATGGCGAACGCGGCATCTTCGGCGGGGCCGTGGCGGTCGAGGTGATCCGGGGAAAGGTTCAACAGGACACCGATGCTCGGCGCGAGAGACGGCGTCAGATCGATTTGGAACGACGACATCTCGATGACATGAACGCGGTCTGTTGTTGGCGCATTCAGTCGCCCGCCAGCAGCCGGCGTGGGCGTCTCCAAGGACAAGATCGGCACGCCGATATTGCCACCCATCTGGGCGTCGCGTCCGAGCGCTCGCAGAATGTGTGCGATGAGCGCAGTCGTCGTCGACTTGCCGTTGGTACCGGTAATGGCGATGAATGGCGATCCGGGCGCATGGGCGCGCCGCTCGCGGCAGAAAATTTCGATGTCGCCAATCACCTCGACGCCAGCGGCGTGCGCGGCAACGACGGTCCAATGCGGCTCGGGATGGGTCAGCGGCACGCCCGGCGCCAGCACGAGCGCCGCGAAGGTGGACCAATCTGCTGTGCGAAGATCGACAAGCGGTGCACCGGCTTTGGCGGCGGCATCGCGTGACTTCTCGCCGTCGTCCCAGGCGGCGACATCGGCGCCGCCGGCCAATAACGATGCGACCGTCGCCTGACCGGACCCTCCGAGCCCGAATACGGCGACACGTTTGCCGGCAAATGTGGTAGCGCGAATCATTTCCGGATCTTATCCGAAGTGGGTTGCACGGGCGCCCCCAGATCAGCGCAATCTGGAGGGATCGATACGGAACACGACGGGAAAATGGGTCGCCCAATTGCTCCATCGGCGTGATCCGGCTTCGCTGACGGCCCAAATCATACCGGACGGGTCGAAGCTCACATCCTCGATGCCATCCGGCATCGCGTAGCGTGCTGTCGTCTTTCCCGTCGCTGAGTTGAGATGCAGGAGCTCGCCGAATGCGGCGCCGCTGCGTGTGATCCAGAGATCGCCATTCCGATCGAATGCCGCGCCCTGCGCACGCGACGGCAACTCTATCGACGTGTCGGCCTGGCCGGCACCGACGGCTGCGCCGTCGATCGCGGCAAGGGGAATGCGGTACAGGCGTCCGGGCTTGTCGCGTTCGTAACTGCCCAGCCAAATCGCGCGACCATCCCCGGCCGCAAACGAGCCTTTGACCGGCGGTTCGATCGGTACTTCGCGGACCACTCGGCCGAGGGAGTTGCTGGCGCCGACCGTGAGTGCCGTGGGTGCGATCTCGAACATAGTTCGCGTATCCACGACCCAGATGTGGCCTGACGCACCTTTGGCGAGGCCGCCCGCATGGCCACACGACGCCGGCAGATCGAGCTTCGCCGTCACGCCGCCGGTTTCGGCGTCAATGCGAAACACACGGCAGGGTCCCCGCCCCGTCGCTCGCTCGGCGCTTTGATAGGCGCCAAGATAAAGCGATCCCTCGACGAAGGTCAGACCTTGCGGTACGAACCCATCATCAAGTTCCGGCGCCCAAATTCGCCGCGTCATGGCGGCTGCGTTCGGCAGGCCGTCGGCACCTGTTGTTCCGAGCGAGCGCGTCGCATAGGTGGGGGCCTTTCCGAGGATGTCCTCGGCTTGGGCGATCGGTGTACCGAGGCCGAGCGCAAGCGCCGCGGTAAGAACCACTGCGCTCTGCGTCGACGGCATCATCAGCGGAGCTTCAGCGTGGCGAGGCCAACCAGCGCCAGTACGACCGAGATGATCCAAAAGCGAACAACGACGGTCGGCTCCTTCCAGCCCTTCTGCTCGAAGTGGTGATGCAGCGGCGCCATCCGAAAGACGCGCTTGCCGGTGAGCTTGAACGAGGCGACCTGGATGACCACTGACATCGTTTCGAGGACGAATAATCCGCCGACAATCGCGAGAACGATCTCGTGCTTGGTCGCGACGGCGATGGAGCCCAACGCGCCACCCAGCGCCAGCGAACCCGTATCGCCCATAAAGATCATGGCCGGCGGCGCGTTGAACCACAAAAATCCGAGGCCGGCGCCGATCAGCGCCCCGCAGATCACTGACAGCTCGCCGGCGCCCGCTACGTAATGGATTTGCAAATACTTTGAGATGACGGCGTGGCCGGTGAGGTAGGCGATCAGGCCGAATGTCGCCGCGGCGATCATTACGGGGACGATGGCGAGACCATCGAGGCCGTCGGTCAGGTTCACGGCGTTGCCGGCGCCCGCGATGACGAGGATGCCGAGCAGAACGAACATATAGCCGAGCGGGATGATCACGTTCTTGAAGAAAGGCAGCGTGAGCGCATCGGAGAAGCCGGGCTGGCCGACGCTCATGATGGCCAATGCGGCCAGCCCGGCAACGCCAAATTCCAGCGCGAGTCGAGCCTTTCCGCCGAAACCGGACGCGGTTTGCTTGGTGACCTTGAGATAGTCGTCATAAAAGCCGATGCCCCCATAGGCTAGTGTGACGCCCAGGACGATCCAGACATAAGGGTTCGACCAGTTTGACCACAGCAGCGTCGAGACAAGCGTTCCGGACAGAATCATCAGGCCACCCATTGTGGGCGTGCCGCGCTTAGCGAGGTGCGACTGCGGACCATCGTCGCGGATCGGCTGGCCTTTACCCTGCTTCACGCGCAGCATATCGATGATCGCAGGGCCGAACAGAAACACGAACAACAGCGCCGTCATGATGGCGCCGCCGGTGCGGAACGTGATGTACCGAAACACGTTCAACGGACCGAACACGTCACTGAATTGGACGAGCTCGTAGAGCATCCTCACCTCTCGTGTGGCCCTGCGGTGCGGGCATGATTCCCCCGAAGTGCGGGGGACCTTCTAGATTTGCTTCAACTGATGGAAAAGTGCGTCCTGATGGCTTCGACGATGGGCGCCATGCGGCTGCCGAGCGAGCCTTTCACCATCACGGCGTCTCCGGGACGGAGCGTGGCGAGGACGTGAGGGATCAGATCGCCGGAGGAAGGAGCCCAAGCGCCCTTCTTGTCGGGCGCGAGTGCGTCGTAAAGGTGGCGCATATTAGGGCCGCAGCAGAGAATCACATCTGCACGCTCGGCCGCATCCTTCAGCTCGACGTGGTAGCGGATCGCGTCTGCGCCCAGTTCGAGCATATCCCCGAGGACGCCGACGCGGCGACCGCCGTGATCCGTGGTTGCGAGACTTTCCAAGGCAGCGCGCATGGAGGCGGGGTTGGCATTGTAACTCTCGTCGAGAAGCAGCAGTGCGCCCTCACCGCGACCAACGATGGCCCGCGCACCGCGGCCGCCAGCGGGGCGAAGTTCGGCTAGTCGCCTCAGCGCGGCGGGTTTCAGACCTCCAACGGTTTTCAATGCGAGAAGGACTGCCAGCGAGTTCACTGCAATGTGCCGCCCTGGCATGCCGAGGTCGTAATCGACGTTGAATCCTTCTTCGCCGTCGGCGAAATGCGCCGAGACTGTAGTAACCGGTTCGGCTGCGTCATCCGAGCGCTCGCCATAGTCGGCCAATGCAACGTCTGCGGCCGAGTCGCACCCGAACGTGAGCACGGCCGCCCCCCACGCCGCGGCTGCCGCCCGCAGCAACTCGTAGTGTGGACCATCGCGCGGGATGATTGCGGTAGCCTCGCGCGCCGCGCCTTGCTCAGACCCATCCCCCTCCCCGCCAGGGGGAGGGGAGAAGTGCCGTGAAGCGGCAGGGGATGGAGGGCCGGTGCCAGTGCGGGAGCTGTGCTTGGAGCGAGGCGCTTCCAATCCCTCGAAAATCTCGGCTTTGGCGTTGGCGACACCAATCTCACCGTCCTCGAAATTGCCGACATGGACGGGAAGCACATTGGTCACGATGGCAATATGAGGCCGAACCATCTTCGTGAGCGGACGAATTTCGCCCGCGTGGTTCATGCCGATCTCGAAGACGCCGAATTCCGTGTCGGCAGGCATACGGGCGAGCGTCAGCGGTACGCCCCAGTGGTTGTTGTACGATTTCTCGGGCGCGTGGACCTTATCGGGTGATGCGGCGCAGACCTTGAGACAGGCGCGGAGCATCTCCTTCGTGCCGGTTTTCCCCGCGGAGCCAGTGACGGCTACGATGCGCGCTTCCCCCGAGAGTCGTGCGCGTGCTGCGATGCCGATGCGCTCCAGCGCGCGGAGCGGGTCGTCGACGCGGAGCAGCGTACCATCGCCAGGCTTGCGGACGTAGCTCTCGCGCACCAGCGCCGCGCCAGCGCCACGCTCGAAAGCGGCCGTGACGAAATCGTGGCCGTCTCGGGCGTCTGTAAGCGGAACGAACAGGTCGCCTGGCTCGAGCGAGCGCGTGTCGATCGAAACGCCGGATATGGGCGGGTCCTGGGCGTCCGCGACCGCCGAATCCGATTGATCTCGCTTGGCGCCGGACGCGGCGATGACCTCTGCTAGCGTCCAAAGCGGACGGCTCATGCGCCAAGCTCCTCGACGGCCTTCATGATCTCCACATGATCGGAGAACGGGAGCACCTTGTCGCCGACGATCTGGCCCGTCTCATGGCCTTTACCCGCGACGAGCAGAACATCGCCGGGGCCGAGCATCGCGACACCCGCACGGATCGCTTCTGCGCGATCGCCGATCTCGAGTGCGCCGGGCGCACCGGCAAGCATCTCGGCGCGGATCGCGGCAGGGTATTCCGATCGCGGGTTGTCGTCGGTGATAATGGCGACGTCGGCCTTCTCGGTCGCGATCCGCCCCATGATCGGGCGCTTGCCGCGGTCGCGGTCGCCACCGCAGCCGACGACGCAGATCAGCTTGCCTTTGGCGAATGGGCGGAGAGCATCGAGGGCGGCCTCGAGGGCTTCGGGTTTATGAGCGTAGTCGACAACGGCAATGCCTCCCCGCGCCTCGGCTACGATTTCCAGGCGCCCTTTGACGCCCTTCAATTTCGAAAGCGCCTGCAGGACTTCCCGAATGTCTTCGCCGCAGGCCGTCGCCAGAGCCGCAGCCATCAACGCATTGCCCGCTTGATAGCTGCCGATCAGAGGCAGCGATATCTGGTACGGGACGCCCCTATGCGTGACGATGAGAATTTGCCGGAAGCCCTCGCGACACAGCTTGGCGAGCCGCAAGACCTCCCCCTCCGCGCCGACCGTCTTAACGCCCAGGCCACGCGCACGAGCTGCGGCGACAGCCTCGGCGGCTGCCGGGCCGTCCATGTTGACGATGGCGGTAGCACCCGGCTCCAGCAGCTCCCAAAGCCGCAGCTTGGCGGCGAGATAGGCCTCCATGGTCGCGTGATAATCGAGATGGTCGCGGCCCAGATTGTTGAATGCAGCGGCACGAATGCGCACGCCGTCGAGACGGCGCTGGTCCAGACCATGCGACGACGCTTCGAGTGCGAGGTGCGTCACGCCCTCGCTGGCGAGCTGATCCAAGGTCGCGTGCAACGCGACCGGATCGGGCGTCGTCAGCGAACCGTAGACGGCGCCGTCTGGCTTCACGACGCCGATGGTGCCGAGCGAGGCAGCCGAGCGACCGCAGGCGGCAAAAATCTGACGCGCGAACTCGGCGACCGAGGTCTTACCGTTGGTTCCCGTCACGGCGACGATCGTAGCGGGCTGTCGAGGGTAGAACCGGGCCGCCATCAAAGCCAAGGCGCGGCGAGGATCCTCGGACCGCAGGACGGCGACACGAGAGCCCACCTCGACGTCAGCATCACGGGATACGAGAATGGCCGCAGCTCCCCTGGCCACGGCATCCGCGATGAACCTGCGTCCATCCGTGCGACTTCCCGCCAGCGCGGCGAACAGCCAGCCCGGCTCGACAGCTCGGCTGTCGGCCGTGATCCCCACAATGTTCGTGTCGTGACGACCCGCCTCGATTGCAACTTCGGGACCGATCAGAGCAGAAAGATGCACTTCGTTGCCTTTCATGCCGTGATTGCGCATCCCGCCGAGTTGTACCCCCGGCCGAGATAGGCGTTTCTAATATGAGTCGGGACGCTGGCGGTCAAATGAGCCGTTATGCGAGACGGCGATCAATCGGCTGGCTCAAGGCACGGCCTCCACCCTGCGCGGCAGGACGCCGAGGATGGGGGCGATGCGCTCGACGATGGCTGCGGTTACTGGCGCGGCATTCAGACCAGCGGTTATGCCGCGCGATTTTCCCTCTTCCGGCTGAGGCTCGAATAGCGACACGAGCATGATGTATCGCGGCTGATCCATCGGCAGCGCGCTGATAAAGGAGGAGATAACAGACTTTGCCTGATAGCCACCTTTGCCGGGAATCTCAGCGGTGCCGGTCTTGCCTCCCACCCGGTAGCCTGGCACGTCCGCGCGTCGGCCGGTCCCGTGCGCCATCGTCACATTGAGGCGCATCAGCTCGCGGATCGCGGCACTGGTCTCGGGCTTGATGACGTTCTCTCCGGGCGCGATCTCCTTCGGCTTTCGCGCAAGATAGGTGGGCAGCACCCGATGGCCGCCGTTGATGAGGCTTGCCATGACGGCCGTGAACTGCATGGGCGAGACGGCAATGCCGTGCCCGAACGAAATGGTTGCGGTTTCGACCTCGCCCCAGCGTTGCGGCAGCAGCGGCGGAGCCACCGGACCGGCCTCGGTACGGATCGGCTCCGTGAGCCCCATACGTGCCAGAAACACGAGTTGCCGCGAGTTGCCCGCTTCCCGCGCCATCATTGCCGCGCCGACATTGGACGAGTGGATAAAGATCTCGCGCACCGTGAGAGGCCGGCCCAGAGGATGAAGATCGCGGATCTCGAAGCGGCCGAAGGTAAGCGGCTTCGTCACATCATAGACCTTGTCGAGCCTGGCAAGCCCATCATCGAGCGACATGGCAATGGTGAGGGCCTTGAACATCGAGCCAAGCTCGTAGACACCGCCGTCGAGCCGATCCGGCTTGTCCTTGTCCAGCCCAGCGCCCGATACGTTCGGATCGATCGGTGGCCACGAGGCAGCCGCAACGATCTCACCGCTCACGGCATCCATGACGAGGCCAGCCGCGCCGCGCGCATCGTACCGCTTGGCCGCAGATGCCAGCTCATCGGCGACCGCGTGCTGGGCGCCGAGATCAATCGACAGGCGCACAGGGCGTGCGAACGAAGGAACGGCGCCATGGACGGGTTCAACGCCGACCTTTTCGTCGATATAGCGTTCGATGCCGGCAATACCGCGATTATCGGGATTGACTTGGCCAATGATGTGCCCGAGCAGTTTTCCGGAGGGATAGACGCGTTTCGGCTCACGGCGGAAGGCGAGCCCGGGCAGGCCGAGATCATGGATGCGCTGCGCTTCGATCGGCGCGAGACCGCGTCGGATCCAAACGAAGCGGCGATTGCGATCAGCAAGCTGGGCGCGAAGCTCGTTCACGTCGAGGCCGGGCAGAGCGCGCGCCAACTTCTCCGCAACCTCGTCGCGATCGAAAACCATTGCCGGATCGGCGAACAGCGAATTGGCGGCAACGTCTGTCGCGATGATCCGGCCGTCACGATCGATGATATCCGGGCGCGAGTAGGTCTGGCTGATCGGTTCGGCCGAGGCCGCGCGCGTTTCAGTCAGATTTTCCACGCCAAAGCTCAGGAGCTGGCCGGCGACCGCCATCGTCGCGCATCCTAATCCAGCCGCCACCGCCAGGATGCGGAGTCGGATCGAGATGGCGGAGCGATTTTCGGCGATGACGGTCAACGCCCGCTCCCAAGCCGTCCGTACTGTTCGGGGCGGATGGGCTCGAGGCCTTGCTGCCGTGCGAGCTCATCAATCCGCTCTGGCCGCCCGAGCCAAGCCCGCTCAGCCTTCAGAGCGGCAATATCGCTTTCGGCTTTCTCCATTGCGCGCTCGGTGGCGTGCACCTGGGCCTCGATGCGAGCGGTATCGTGCTTGAGGGCATAGAGCCAAGTCGCGGCGAAAACCGTCGCGAGACCGGCAAGGATGGCGAGCAGTCGGCGCATGACGCGTTGCCTCCTCGAATGTGCCGTCAGCCCTGCCTTTCAGCCCCGAGACCGGCGCTGCCCAACGGCGGTCGGAAGGCCCAGCTCGGCTGGTGATTCCGCGGCCCAAGGTTCCGCGTCGGTACGCAGCGCTGCCCTGAGCTTGGCAGAGCGAGCCCGAGGGTTTGCCGCGAGCTCGGCTTGAGAAGAGGTAACAGGGCGATGGTTAACGAGTTGGAAACTTGGTTGCGCGGCAGCGGCCACCGGAGGGCCGTGGCGCGATCCTGCGGAAACGCGCCCTGCGCGGCGCGCGAGAAATCGTTTGACGATGCGATCCTCGAGCGAATGGAACGTCACGACGACCAGGCGGCCACCGGGCGCCAGCACGGCCTCCGCCGCGGCCAGACCACGCGCCAGCTCGCCGAGCTCGTCGTTGACGGCAATGCGCAGCGCTTGAAAGGTTCGCGTTGCCGGGTGGCGATCGTCGTCGTGACGGCGCCCCAGTGCGCGCTCCACGACGGCAGCCAGCTCGCGCGTGGTATCGATTCGGCGCGCTTCACGGGCCTTGACGATCGTCCGGGCGACACGTCGCGATTGGCGCTCCTCACCGAACGCGAAGATCAGATCGGCCAGCTCGCCTTCGGGCATTTCGTTGACGAGATCCGCCGCCGTCGGGCCATCGCGCTCCATGCGCATGTCGAGAGGGCCATCTGCCATAAACGAGAAGCCACGATCGGCCTCATCGAGTTGCATCGACGAAACGCCGATGTCGAGGACGACGGCGTTGACCGGCAGGAAATCGTGACTGTTTGCAATCTCAGCGAGATCGCCGAAGCGGCCCCCGGCGAGGATCAGGCGACCGTCGAAGCGCGTGACCACGGTTTGGCCGGCCGCTCGGGCATCGGGATCGCGTTCAATCGCCAGGATACGAGCGTCCGGGGCGGCCTTCAGGAGGGCTTGCGTGTACCCTCCGGCACCGAAAGTTCCGTCGATGATGTGGTCGGAAGGGCCGGGCGCCACATATTGCACGATCTCGTCGAGGAGAACGGGAACGTGACGCGGCGCCGCGACCGAGCCGCTATCCCCCGAAGCGGTCTCCCGCCTCGCCGTCATTCCCGTTCTCCTCCGCCGTCACCGGTCCCCACCGACGAGCGGCGCCCCGCGCCGAGAAGCTGTCTGTGCTGGCGGACTTTCTCGCGTGCCCTCGCGCGGCGCTCTTCGAAGAGCTCCGGCGACCAGAATTGGAATTTGTCGCCCAGGCCGACAAAAGTGATTTCGGCGACACCTTCTGCCAGCCCGATCCGGGCACGGAGCTCTTTTGGAAGCACGATACGGCCGTCCGCGTCGATTGCGATGAACTGCGCCTCACCATAGAGCGCCACAGCGAGCTCGTCCCGCTCGTCCGAATAATCCGGCAGACCGCCGAGAAGCCCATCGATTTTCTGTGCAAGTCTTTCGCCGCCCGCATCGAGGGCCGGAGCGTCGAGCGAGGGGTAGCAGTAGAGGCCCGGACCGGGTGCGCCAGTATAGCGGTCGCGCTCGAGCACCGCCCTGAACGGCGCAGGAATCGAGAGCCGCCCTTTGGCGTCGATCTTGTTCGTGAATGTCGAGACAAAGCGGTCCATCCCCTTGCGTCAAGCCTCGTTGAACGCGCCCCGGACACGCCGGCGCACCTCTCGACACCACAGACACTGCGCGGGGTTCAGACGGGCCAGATCGGCCACAACGCTACGCTCCTCGACAACTTGAACCAATTGGGGCTCGCCGGACGTCCCCCGGCGCCCGACGAACCCCTTACTCAACCCTTCCGCACCGCACGGGCCGGGAGCGGGCGGTCGCATGAGCCCCATCCCTCTGTCGGGTCTCAGCGCCGCGGCCCGCGTCCCTAGGCCCGGTGCGGACGGGCAGTTATGGGATCTCATGGTATTTGATGGGAGTCAATGGATTCTTAAGGATTTCATTCGGCGAATTGTGGGCATCAATTGGGCAAGCGCTCGCAAAGCAACACTCGACGCACACTGGGCCGAGCGAAGGAGCTTTAAGTTTTCTATTTTAATTCAAATCCCTATGGCGCAAGGCGCGCTGTTACGTGAGACCGCCAGGACTCCATGTGGCTTTCACGGCACAAAGGCATCCGTCGCCTGAGGATACGACCCAGGACGACAATGCCAAGGCAAGGGTGAGAGCCCGACCGAGCGGAGTGCTGAAGAGATTCGCGGCGCCGAAAGACGGCCACCAGATAGGTTACCCGCACGGCGGGGGAATGGAACCGCCGCTAGAGCTATGGGACGGCACGGAACGGCCGCCGTAATTTCGAAACGCATCGACCAAGTCAAACACCCACGATGCAGAGCGGGCGACAGGCGCGCAAGGCTGGGTCCGCGCTTCTGGGACCCAGCCTACAGTTCTACAGACGCTCCGAGTTGGGCCTGGATCGTCGTCAGTTCGTCAGCGCGAACAGATTTTCGGGCTTGGCCTCCAGGCGGCCGCGCTCGACGTCACGGACAATTCGGGTGAGTGCGGCGTGCGTCGGGGCCGACACGCCGGCGGCCTCGCCCTTCTCGGCGATATAGCCGTTCATGTAATCGATCTCGGTCCGGCGCCCCTTGGCAATGTCCTGGGCCATGGACGGGCGCTGGAGATCACTGCGAGCAGCGCCAGAGGTGCCCGCCAAGATCAGTTCGTCGAGTTCTTTCACCGCATTCGGCTCGTTGTCAGTCGCGCGCACCCAGAGGTCAGGATCGATCTTGGCGATCGGCTCGAGGTCGAGGCCCAGGGCGCGACCGACCTTCACAGCTTCGCCGGCGAGTTTCACCACGACGCGGCGGATACGGTCATGTCGATCGCGCGCATTGCCACCGAGGCCAGTTGCGGCCGAGACGCCATTGCGCATGCCATTGACGCAGAGTTTCGACCAACGCACGCCCCACAGATTGGTTGTCGCGCGGGCGCGATCGACCGATGACAAGATCTCGGCCAAATTTTCGATGCGTGGTGTGATGCGGCCATGGACCTCGCCGGCTTCGAGCGTCGGGATCTTGCCGTCCTT
The DNA here is from genome assembly GCA_050250755.1 of Hyphomicrobiaceae bacterium. GTDB lineage: Bacteria > Pseudomonadota > Alphaproteobacteria > Rhizobiales > Hyphomicrobiaceae. The sequence goes on along the minus strand of JBFWOB010000019.1, from coordinate 4,831 downwards.
GGGCATCGTGCGGCGGATGGCGCCGGGCTCGTAAAGCTCGACGGCGAAGTTGTTGCCGACCATGCAGCCGACGGTCTTGCCCCAGCCGACGACTCCGGCAATGCGCTCCTCGTTGACGCAATTCTGCGCCGAGACGACGTAGCCCATGGGCGACAGATACTGTGCGATCATCTGCGTCGCCCAGATGGTGTCGTACGACTTGACGGCGACGATGGCGATGTCGACCGAGCGCTCCTTGACGACGTCCTGCAACTCGGTGAGATGCTTCGCCTGCATCTTCACGGTAAGGCTTTCCTCGGGGCTCATACCCGAGATGGACAACCCCTTGGTACGCATCGTCTCAACGTGCTCGGGCCACGGGTCGACCATGGTGACGTCATGCCCGGCATGCGTCATGTGGGCACCGATGTAACCGCCCACAGCTCCTGCGCCGACGACTACGATGCGTGGTTTGGACATGAGATTTCAGTTCCGTGCTGGATGGTTCAGGTTGGCTGGCAGCGACAATCCGGTATCGTGACGCTGTTGTGAAGAGGCGATGCAGTCATCGACTCTAAGAGAGTGTGTTCCCATGACGGAGAGTTCCGGACCGCAGTCTCGCGAAAGCTCGGTGGCGACGCGATCACCGCGCAGATCATACGTCTGGCGCCTCGCAGCGCTCAAGCTGCTCGATCGGCTGACGCATCGGCGCAGTCTCTGGGTGCTCAAGCAGATTGTTCGGCTCAAGCCGTAAGCGTCGCCGCTTCAGGTGATGCCGCATCACGCCAAGGCGTCGGGACCTGGGGGCGGCTCCTCGAGAAACTGCTGGACGGTCCGCAAGAGCAGAATGCGATTGCGCTCCATCAGCATGGCGTGCGTGCCTCCGCCAAGGATTGCGAGCCGCTTCCAGGGGGCCTGGGTGAAGAGTGGAAAGACCGTTTCGGCCATCGAGCAAGGCGTGTCGTTATCCCATTCGCCAACGACGACGAGCATCGGGACGGTTATGCGCGAGGGGTCGTAGAGAGGCTTCCCGGCGTTCCAGTATTCGATGCCGTCCAACACGACCCCGTTGGGTGCGCGGATGGTCTTGCCGCCGCCCGCCGGATCGGTAGCGGCGACGGCGGTCCACCATTGGTCGAACCAGCCGGCGGGGATGATGTCAGCCTTCCTGCTTGCATCGAGACCACCGAGCCGCCGCTTGAGCGTCGCTTCGCGATCGACGGTCCGATAGGCACCGACGCTGCCTTCGACATGGATCGGCGAGGGCGCTGATGTGCTGCGGTCCCAGACGGGTGCATACAGCGTTAGGCGTTCGACGGCGTCATTGTGATCGGCCGTGAAGGCACTGGTGATCGCCGTGCCCCACGACCAGCCGACAAGGCAGACCCTATCGACACTGCGCCGCGCCCGGACGAAATCGACGACGGCGCCAAGACAGCGCGCAGCATCCGGCGTTCGCATAAAGGGCGGATTCCTGTCGGCCGGCTCGTTCATTTGAGACGGGCGCTCCGAGCGCCCGTACCCAGGGAGATCGAGCGAGTAACAGTCGAATCCGCGCGCTGCGACGTAATCCATCCACGACATGCCGCCGAAAGGAATGTCGAATGCTTCGCCTCCATAAGTGGCGCCGTGCTGGAAGATGACGATGCGGTCAGCGGCAAAGCGATCGACTGCGGCGGCCCGCTTGTTTCGGACGTGAATGCGGCCCCATGGCGCGACATCGACGCTCAAGTCCTCGCCAACAACATCGAGCTTGCTGTCCGACATCGGATCGGCCCTCACTTCCAGGCAAAGCGCGGCTGGTCGAAGTGCGCGACGCGCGTTGCAACGCCACGCAAAGCGACTTCACGGAACTGGTAGAGCATGGCGGCAGTCGGCGCGAAGACCTCACTGCCCATGATCGGAAGCGGGGCGGACAATACGGGCGGCTTGCCTTCCTCCGTCGGACGCAGACGGGGAATCTCGGGGCTATCGAGCTGGCTGAAAGGGATGCGCAGCGCGAACGCGACCTCGACAGGATCGGGATCGATATGTCCGACAATGCCACCCCAAACCACGACAGGCGTGATGCGGAAGCCGGAGCGGGTCGGATAATCGTCGAGCGGGCCTAGGATCGCCTCCGGTGGAAGCTCAAGCCGCAGTTCCTCGTGCAGCTCCCGCAAGGCCGCCTGCTCGGGCGTTTCGCCCTCTTCGAGCCGGCCGCCCGGCAACGCCCATTGGCCGGCGTGGCGGCGAAGGCTGGCGGGGCGCTTGGTAATCAGGACGCACGCTTCGTCGTCGATCTCGCTCTGGACGACAACAATGGCTACTCCGGCCCTTCGAAGGTCGGGATTGTCGATTGGCCGCCGCTCGAACGCGCCGATCTTGCCGGCGAGGCACTCCCTCAATTCCGGCCGGAACGCGTAAGGCATGCACACTTGCTCCTTATCCCTCGCCGCGGCGACTTGGCAGTCCGTGCGGCCTCGTGTGAGACTTCCCCAACTTTTCATGCGCCCAACTTTTCACGCGACGGAGATTCCGATGGCAAGCCCCATCGCCCAGGACGCTCAAGCAGGCCAGCCCCGGTCACGCTATGTCAAGGCTCTTGGTCGAGAGATCCATTATACGGAGTGGGGAAACGCGGGCGCCGAGCCCGTCGTCATGTGGCACGGGCTGGCGCGGTCGGGACGCGACTTCGATACGATCGCGAGCGCGCTTTCGGATCGATTCCACATCATTTGCCCGGACACAGTCGGACGTGGCCTGTCGGAATGGAGTGACAAGCCCGACGAGGACTATTGCCTCGACGTCTATGCCCGCCTCGCCGCGGCCGTGGCCGATGCGGCCGGCTTCAAGTCGATGCACTGGGTCGGCACGTCGATGGGCGGCTCGCTCGGCATCCGGGTCGCCTCGACGTCTCTCCGAGGACGCATCCAGCGGCTCGTCATCAACGACATCGGCCCGACGTTTCCCGAGGTGCCGTTCGAGCGCATCAAGGCCTATGTCGGCAAGCCGCCCGAGTTCGTCACCGTGACGGAGCTCGAGGATTACTTCCGTACGATCTACAAGCCGTTCGGGCATCATACCGATACGCAGTGGCGCCACATGGCCGAAACCTCGCTCCGGCGCCTGCCGAACGGCAAGCTCACCACGCATTACGATCCAGCGATCGTGCGCCAGATGTTCGTCCATCCGCTCGATTACGAGCAATGGGAGCACTGGGATCGCATCGAAGCGCCGGCGCTCGTGTTACGTGGCGTCGAGTCCGATCTGCTGCTGGCGGATACGGCGCGCAAGATGACCGAGCGCGGCCCGAAGGCGAAGATCGTCGAGATCGAAGGCTGCGGACATGCGCCGGCACTCAACGTGGAGAGCCAGATCGCCATCGTGCGTAATTTCCTGGAAGGCGTTTGAGATCTGCCATGGCCAACGATGACTTCGCGTGGCACCCCACGCCCGAGACAATTGCCGATGCCAATCTGACAAAGTTCATCACGGCGTGCGGTGTGGCCGATCACGACGCCCTGCTCCGCTGGTCGATCGATGACCCGGAAGCCTTCTACCGGGCCCTGCTGAAACACGTCGACTATCGCTTTTTCGAACCGTTCACCCAAGCTATGGACGCCTCGCGGGGAATCGAGCACGTGCGCTGGTGTGTCGATGGGCGTACGAATGTTGCCCTCAACTGCCTCGACAAGTGGATGGGTACACCCACGGCCGACAAAGTCGTGCTCGAGTGGCTCGGCGAGAATGGCGACCGGCAGTCGAAGACATACGCTGAGCTGAATGACGAAGTGTGTCGGCTGGCGGCGGGCCTGCGGCGTCTCGGAATAGGGCCGGGCGACGTCGTGGCGATCTACCTGCCGAACATCCCTGAAGCAGCCGTCTCGCTGCTGGCAGTGCCGAAGATCGGTGCGATTGTGCTACCGCTTTTTTCGGGCTTCGGCGCGGACGCCGTCGCCTCTCGCCTTAATGACGCCGGCGCCAAGGCCGTTATCACGGTCGACGGCTCGTACCGACGCGGAGCGGTGGTCGCGGCGAAGCCGGTGGTCGACCGGGTGTTCGATGACGTGCCGACACTCGAGCACGTCATCGTGTGCCACCGGGCCGATGTACCGATGGCCTGGACGGAGGGCCGGGACCACCACTGGCGCGACGTGGCAGCGGCGGCCGGTCCGGACGATGACACATCGACGGCCTCGAGGGTGGCCGACAGCCCGTATCTGCTCGTCTACACGTCCGGCACGACCGGCAAACCGAAAGGTGTGGTCCATACGCATTGCGGGTTCCCGGTGAAGACCGCGCTCGACATGGGCATCTGCATGGACTTCAAGGCCAGCGACCGGGTGCTTTGGATGTCCGACATGGGCTGGCTTGTCGGGCCAATTCTGGTCTACGGCACCACGCTGATGGGCGGCACGATGGTGCTGGCCGAAGGCACACCCGACTACCCTCGCTCGGACCGGATCTGGCAGATCGTTTCCGACCAAAGGATCAGCTATCTCGGTATCGCGCCGACGATCGCGCGCTCGTTCATGGCTGACTCATCATTCGATGCCACGCGCTATGATTTCGACCCGCTCAGGATCTTCGTCTCGACGGGAGAGGCGTGGACGACCGACGCGTGGTTCTGGCTGTTCGAGACCATCGGCAAAAAACGCGTTCCGATCATCAATTTCTCAGGCGGGACCGAGATGGGCGGTATCGTCACCTCGGTCATGACCCGTCCGATCAAGCCCGGTTCCTACACCCGACCAGTACCCGGGACCGATGCGGCCGTCCTCGACGATGATGGCCACGAGGCGCAGGCGGGACAGGTCGGCGAATTGGTGATGCGCCGGGCGCCGATCGGACTGACGCAAAGCCTTTGGAA
>JBFWOB010000018.1:0-104419 GCA_050250755.1 Hyphomicrobiaceae bacterium | reverse complement strand
GATCGAGCAGGTGTTCTCGAAGCTCAAGACGCTGCTGCGCAAAGCCAGAGTGCGAACCTGCGAGGCGGTCGGAGAGGCCATTGGCCGGATCCTGCCGAACGTCCAGTCCGGCGAATGCGCCAACTACCTCCGAAACGCAGGCTATGCGTCCACCTGAAGTGAACGTGCTCTAGCAGCGGGCTTAGTTGACCCGAACAAACTCTAACCAATACGCGGTGCGTCCAGTTTGTGGACGAGGCCTTCCGTCTCGGGCTTCCAGGCCGGGTAGCGCTTCAAGATCAGCGGGTCATGGCCGGGAATGACGTTCTTCAGGCCCTCGTCTGCGAGCGATATGAGACGGTCGTAGGATTTGAGCGTCGCTTCCTGGTCGATGGTGATGAAGAAAGGCCGGCGCTGCTCGATGTTGGCGTAGAAGTGTACGACGTCCGAGGCGAGCACGACCGGACCATGGGCGGTGTTCACGCGGATCGCCTGGATGCCCTTCGAGTGGCCCGGGCAATGGTGCACGGAGATGCCCGGCGCGATATGTCCTTCGCCATCGTGGAACTGAACACGGCCCGAGTAGACGTGGCGAACCATCTGGCACACGTGATCGGCCGTAAAGGGCGTGCGCATCGAGGCTTCGCACATGCACGGCCCCGTCGCATAGGCCATCTCGGCGGCCTGCAGATGGAACTTCGTGTTGTTGAACTGATCCATCGTGCCGGCATGGTCGAAATGAAGGTGCGTAATGATCGTCTCTTTGATCGAGTCCGGCTCCACGCCGATCCGCTTCAAGACCTCGATGGGCTCCACGGTGATCTTGCGACCCCGTGCGGCCGCTTCCTTGTGATCGAAGCCAGTGTCGACGAGGATCGTGCGATTGGCATTGCGGATCAGAAATACAAAATAATCGATCGGCATCGATGACGCATGATCATCGGGGGTCGGGATCATGAAATTGTCAGCGGCCTTGCGCTGCGTGTTCTCTCCATACTTGAGGGCGAGAATTTCGTAGGTTTCAGACATCGGCGTCCTCCGCTCGTTCGAGTCAGGTGGAGCATGACGGCTCGCGTGGCCTCGGTCGAGTGTTTCGAGGCGACGATGCCGTGAACGGACCGCGATGGGATTGCCCAGCGTCCCCGTCTTCTCTAAACCGGGAGCGTCCCCGTATGGGGCGCGCGCACGCACGCAACGCGGGAGGTATCATGCCGATCAACGTGTCATTCCTGCAGGATCTGCTGACAACGGTGGCAGAGCAGGGCCGGCAATATCTTCCCAGTGCATTGCTCGGCACCCAAGAGGAGGACGTGGGGGCGCTTGCCAAAGCGTTGCTCTCCGGGCGCGGCGAGGCTTCAGGCGTGGCGATCGCTCGTGAGCTGCTCGACCGGTATCGCAGTTTGGACCAGGACGGTCGCAAGGCGTTTTTTCGCATCATCGCGGACGAATTCAAGCCGGATCAAGAAGCTGTCAAAGCGGCGGCTGCAGCGTATGTCGAGAATCCGGGCGCAGCGTCGTTGCGCGAGTTGCGCGAAGCCGTTGAGAGTCCGCGGCAAGAGTTCTTTCGGCGTATGAACCTCGCCGCTGGAGCTACGGCCGAGATCGTCGCCATGCGACGCGATCTGCTTAGGCTGGTGAAGAACGAGCCTGGCTTTTCGATCGTGGACGAGGATATGGCCCACCTGTTCGCGTCCTGGTTCAATCGTGGCTTCCTCGTGTTGCGACGCATCGATTGGCAGACGCCAGCGGTGATCCTCGAGAAGATCATCCGCTACGAGGCGGTGCACGAAATTCAAGGCTGGGACGATCTGCGGCGTCGTCTCGATCCGGCCGACCGGCGCTGCTTTGCATTCTTCCATCCGTCGCTGATCGACGAGCCGCTCATCTTCGTCGAGGTGGCCCTGACGCGGGATGTGGTGGGTAATATCCAAGACCTGATCGGCGATCCACCGCCGCTGGCGTCTGAGGCGAGGGCCGCGCCAACGACAGCCATTTTCTATTCGATCTCGAACTGCCAGGAGGGGTTGCGAGGCATCTCTTTCGGTAATTTCCTGATCAAGCAAGTGGTCGAAGAACTCGCCCGCGAGCAGCCTCAGCTCAAGACGTTCGTCACCCTCTCGCCGGTGCCGACGTTCGCCCGCTGGCTCGATCGCGCAGTCGCGGATGAAGCGGCGCGTGTCGTGACGGACTCCGACCGCGTGGCGCTACAGATGCTGAGTGATCCCGGTTGGATCGACGATCCCGATGAGGCCGATGCGCTGAAACCGACGCTGCTCGCGCTCGCTGCACATTATTTCCTGCAATCGCGTACCCACGATAATCGTCCGATTGACCCAGTCGCGCGTTTCCATCTCGGCAATGGCGCGCGGCTCGAGCGGATCAACTGGTTGGGCGACGTGTCGGAGAAGGGATTGCGAGAGGCGCACGGCCTGATGGTCAACTACCTCTACGAGCTGAAGGACATAGAACGCAACCACGAGGCTTACGCCAACGACGGTGAGATTGTGGCATCGCGAAGTGTCAGAGCGTTGCTGCGGCCACAAGCCAAGTCGAGGGCCAAGCCTGCGGAGGCGGGTCTAGCTCTTGCCGACAAATCGGGCGGCGCCCAATCGGTAGCAAGTGGAGGCTCGACGAAGTCGTGAAGACGATGCGCTGTCACATTCCAACGGGCTCTGTTTCCAGCTTGTGCGGGATCGTGCGGCGTGCTGAATTCCATCGGAAAATGTGGCAAACCGCCGAACTTCGGTCAGGCGATGCCGTCGCTCACCAAGGGTGATGTTGATGCGCTACGATGACAGCGACCGCGAGAGTAGCAACGTCGAAGATCGACGCGGACAAAGTGGTGGCTCGCCATTCGGCCGGGGCGGGATGCGAATTCCGATCCCGATGGGCGGCGGACGGGGCGGTTTCAGCATAACGACGCTGCTGATCATCGGCGCCGTCATGCTTCTGTTCGGTATCAACCCGCTCGACATTCTGCGCGGCGGGCTCGGTGGCGGCGGCGGAGGTGGCATCGAGATTCCGCAATTCCCGCGCATCGATCCAGGCAATGAAACAGGCAGCCGGAGCCCATTTGAAATCCCCGGCCAGGGCAAGCGGGTCGACGCCAGCCAGGACGAGATGAAGAAGTTCGTCGGGCGCGTGCTGGCGGACACTGAGGACGTCTGGACGCGTGTCTTCAAATCGTTTGGACGCACGTACCGGGAGCCGAAGCTGGTGATTTTCTCCGGCGCCTATCCAACGGCTTGCGGCACGGGCCAAACCGCCATGGGGCCGTTCTATTGCCCAGTGGATCAGAAGATCTACATCGATCTTTCGTTCTACGAGGAGCTGAAGCGCCGCTTCCAGGCGCCGGGCGACTTCGCCCAGGCATACGTGGTTGCGCATGAAGTCGGTCATCATGTGCAGACGCTGCTTGGCATCGCCGAGAAGGTTCAAGCAGCCAAGCAGAACGCTCGCTCGGAACGCGAGGCCAATCAGATCCAGGTTCGCATGGAGCTGCAAGCCGACTGCCTTGCGGGTGTGTGGGCGTCACTCAATCATCAGGTCAAGAATCGCCTGCAGCCCGGTGATGTCGAGGAGGGCCTTAATGCGGCCCAGGCAATCGGTGATGACATGATCCAGCGCCAACAAACGGGGAGAGTGGTGCCTGATGCCTTCACTCATGGCTCCTCGGCGCAGCGGGTCCGTTGGTTCAGCCGCGGACTGGAGACGGCACAGATCCAGCAGTGCGATACCTTCAACGCCAGCCAGCTTTGAGCGGGCTGCCGCGCGTGCGCTAATTTTGGTAAAAGATAAACCTTCGCACCACACGGTAAGTTGTGGGCGCGTGCCGTGCCGCGCTAACGGTGGCCGGTTCGCTTGCTATATCAAGGGCATTGATTGTGCGCCGCTGGCCCGAGGGTGCTAGTGGGCGGCCTCATTGAAGGGGAGCGCAGCATGTATCCTCTGCTGACGATCGTCCTTGCCGCCGGCAAGGGCACACGGATGAAATCGGTATTACCGAAGGTTCTTCATCCGATCGCTGGATTGCCCATGGTCTGCCACGTGCTCAACGCCGCTCGAACCGCTGGCGCTGGTATGTCGGCGTTGGTGGTAGGCCCCGGCATGGAGCAAGTTGCGCGCGAAGCACGTCAGGGTAGCGAACAGATCGAGGTCTTCGTCCAGGAACAGCAACTCGGAACGGGCCATGCGGTGCTCGCAGCCCGGCGGCTGCTCGAGCGACACGCTGGCGACGTCATGGTGCTCTATGGCGACACTCCATTGATCGGCGGCAAGACTTTGAAGGCCCTGAGAGGCGCCCTCGATGACGGCGCGGCCGTGGCGGTGCTCGGGTTCCGACCGGCTGATCCGACCGGATATGGCCGTCTCTTGACCGATGGCGCCGGCGATCTGATTGCCATTCGCGAGGAAAAGGACGCCAGCGAGGGCGAGCGTGCGGTGGGCTTCTGCAACTCGGGAGTGATGGCATTCCGAACACCCCAGTTGCTGTCGATTCTCGACCGGATCGCGAACGAGAACAGCAAGGGCGAATACTACCTGACCGACGCAGTCGAGATCGCGCGCGGTGATGGCTTGCGCGCGGCCGCCGTCGAGTGCCCCGAGCGCGAGGTCATGGGTGTCAACTCGAGGGATCAACTTGCAGCCGCGGAGGCCATCTGGCAGGAGGCTCGCCGGCACGAGGTGATGCTCGCCGGCGCCACGCTGATTGCGCCCGATACGGTATGGTTTAGCACCGATACACGGATTGGCCAGGACGTCGTTATCGAGCCGAACGTCTTCTTCGGACCGGGAGTCACCATCGAGGATCGAGTGACGATCAAGGCCAATTCGCACATACAAGGCTTCGATCAGAAAAGCCGTGCTGGTGTGGTGGTAAGAGCTGGCTCCGAGATTGGGCCGTTCGCCCGCTTGCGACCGGGCGCGGACGTGGGGCCGGACGTCCACGTTGGCAACTTCGTCGAAGTCAAGAACGCGAAGATGGAGGCGGGGGCTAAAGCCAATCACCTCGCCTATATCGGCGACGGACACGTTGGCGCCGGCGCGAATATCGGTGCGGGTACCATTTTCTGTAACTACGATGGGTATTTCAAGAACGAGACGGTCATCGGACCCGGCGCGTTCATCGGCTCGAACTCATCGCTTGTTGCTCCGGTGAAGATCGGGGAAGGGGCCTATGTTGCCTCCGGCAGCGTCGTGACGAAGGATGTCTCTCCAAACGCGCTCGCGATCACACGGCCGACCCAGGCCGAGCGTCCCGACTGGGCCGCGAAGTTCCGAACCATGATGAACCGCCGCAAAGCAGGGCGAGCAGCAGAGTAGGCGGAAGCACTCGATGCAGAAGCGTAAGGTCGTGTAACCTAACGTGTCTTGAGCGACTCGCGTCTCTGCTCGAAAGCTGCGTTTAGAGCGCCGGCAAATTCTCGCTACAAGACGGGCGCATAAGACGAGATCAGACGGCCGAATGATATGGTCGCTTTCTTGCATGGCGTGGCAAGATATGGCGGCGGCGGCTTCTGATCGGGCCGATCCCGGCCTGTTCGCTTCATGGCGATACAATCAAGAGGTGCCAAAATGTGCGGGATTGTCGGAATCCTTGGGGCAAAGCCAGTCGCCCTCGACCTCGTCGATGCGCTTCGCCGGCTCGAATACCGCGGCTATGACTCAGCCGGCGTCGCAACGGTGGAGAACGGCCATCTGGAACGGCGGCGTGCCGAAGGAAAGCTGCGCAACCTGAACGAGCGCCTCTCCCGCGAACCCCTGAATGGACTAGCCGGCATCGGCCATACCCGTTGGGCAACCCATGGAGCACCGAGCGAGCGTAACGCGCATCCGCATATGTCGGAAAACGTGTCGGTCGTGCACAATGGAATTATCGAGAATTTCCGAGAGCTGCGCGACGAACTGATCCGGGCGGGTGCAGCCTTCACATCGGACACCGATACGGAAGTGATTGCCCATCTCATCACGTACGAGATGAAGAAGGGGGGCGATCCGATCGTCGCGACCGGAAACGCCCTGAAGCGCCTGCGAGGAGCGTTCGCGCTGGCCATCATCTTTGCAGGCCACGACAACCTGATGATCGGCGCACGCGAGGGTAGCCCCCTCGCGGTGGGTCACGGCGACGGCCAGATGTATCTCGGCTCGGATGCGATTGCGCTGGCACCGTTCACTGATCGCATAACGTATCTCGAGGAGGGCGATTGGGCGATTTTGAGCCGGGAAGGCGTCGAGGTCCGCGATCGGCAAGGTCGGCGGGTCGACCGGCCGATGGTGACGAGCCAGGCGACGGGCTTCCTGATCGACAAGGGCAACCATCGCCATTTCATGCTCAAGGAAATCCATGAGCAGGCGGAGGTGATCAGCCACACGCTGACGAACTATCTCGATATGGCCACAGGGCAGGTGCGGTTTCCGGATCTCGGTGTGGATCTGCAGAAGATCTCGCGCGTCACGATCTCGGCATGCGGCACGGCATTTTATGCCGGCCTCGTCGCCAAATACTGGATCGAGAGATATGCGCGGCTCCCGGTCGAGATCGATGTCGCTTCGGAGATGCGCTATCGCGAGGCGCCGCTGCCGGAGGGCGGTCTCGCAGTCTTCGTGTCGCAGTCGGGCGAAACAGCCGATACGCTCGCAACGCTGCGTTACTGCAAAGCAGCCGGCCAGCGCATCGTGTCCGTGGTCAACGTCCACTCGTCAACGATCGCTCGCGAGAGTGACGTGGTTCTGCCGACGCTGGCAGGACCGGAGATCGGCGTTGCGTCCACAAAAGCATTTACATGCCAACTCTCGGCGCTCGCGTGCCTTGCGCTTGGTCTGGCACGTGCGCGCGGCCATTTGTCGGCCGATCGCGAGCGAGAGCTTGTGCAGGCACTCGTCGAGGTGCCGAGGCACCTGACCACCTTGCTGCGTGATGATCGGCGATACGATGACCTGGCCCCGTGGATGTCGAAGGCCCAGGATGTTCTTTATCTGGGGCGCGGCCTATCGTTCCCGCTGGCACTCGAAGGCGCGCTCAAGCTGAAGGAAATCTCCTACATCCACGCCGAGGGTTATGCCGCAGGCGAGATGAAGCACGGTCCGATTGCGCTGATCGACGAGAATGTGCCTGTCGTCGTCGTCGCGCCTGAGGACGATCTCTTCGAGAAGACAATCTCGAACATGCAGGAGGTCGCCGCGCGCGGTGGCCGCATCGTACTCGTATCCAACGCCGATCCGGAATCGGTCGGCTGTCCGGTCGCGGCACATATCCGGATGCCCCAGGTACATCCGTTCGTGACGCCGCTGGTCTATGCGCTTCCGATGCAGTTGATCGCCTATCATACGGCAGTGCTGATGGGCACCGACGTGGATCAGCCGCGCAATCTCGCGAAGTCGGTGACGGTCGAGTAGAGCGATTCGCAAGGCGGAAGTCGCTCTTATGCTCTGCGACGGATTTGTTGTTCGTCGTCGGGTTGCCGCATTCTCCCGAACATGAATACGTTGGGGCAAGGGAGATCGTGCGAATCGAGCGGGGGAGCCATGATGCACATCGTCCGGACGGTAGCCATGGCTGCCGCGATGGTGAGTTTCACATCGCAATGGGTGACAGTTGCCGACGCCCAGCAGATTGCGGCGAAGCATAAGTCTGCGCACAAATCGGGAGCTGCGGAGGCGGGCGCAAAAGGCCCGGACGCCGAGGCGTCTCTCGACAAGGCCCGCCGCGCTCTGACGGAGGGCAAGGCAGAAACAGCGCAGCAGCTCGCCAGTGCGGTGCTGATCTCCAACAACAAGGATGCGCGCAACACAGCCCGGGCATTGGCCATCCGCGGCGAAGCCTATTTGAATCAGGGGCGTCCTGCTGAGGCGATAGCCGACCTTGAGAGTGCGCTGTGGGTTAAAGGTGGTCTGTCCGGTGAGGAGCGCGCCGTTGCGACCGCCGCCCGAAGCAAGGCTATGCAGAGCGGTGGCATCGCGGGCGCCCAGCCGGTCGTGAAGGCGCCACTCCCTATGCCTGAAGCCGCTCCTGCACCAGCCCGTCCATCGTCGCCCCCCACGCGATCAGCATCGCTTCCGCCTCCGCGGCCAGCGAACCCGCAACCCGCATGGAGTAGCGCGGTTTCAGCAACACCTGCGCCGACACGGGCCGCTGAGCGTCCGACGGCAGTCACACCGCCATCTCCGTCACACGATGACGCCTGGTCCACCGCTCGCAAACCGGCGCCACCGCCGGTCGAGCAAGAAGTCGCGGAAAGTAAATCGAGCAGCGGTGGAATCACCGGATTCTTCTCAAATCTGTTCGGAGGCGGGCAATCATCCTCGTCCGAGGCTGCGCCGGCGACGACGGCAACCGTGACCTCGGAAATGCCCCGCCCGCGCGGACCAGCGGTGAGCAGTTCGGAGCCGCAGCGCATTTCGTCGGCGCCACCGCGCGTTTCGTCTGCGCCCGCACCTCGATCCGCGCCAGTGCGTGCGGCAGCGATGGTTGCGCCGGCCCAAGCGGCTCCGGCCGTGCCCCTGCCCGAAGCATCACCGCCATCGAACGATGGAATATACAAGCTGCAGTTGGCTGCCGTCCGCACGAAGGCCGAAGCTGAGGCGATGGCGCAAAAGGCGCGCAGCGAGGAACCAACGCGGCTGAGTTCGCGGACGTTCGAGATTGTCGAAGACGTTTATGGGAACATGGGGCGCTTCTACCGCGTCCGCATCAGTTCGTTCTCTGAGCCGACGCAGGCCCTGTCTGTTTGCGCCAGCCTTCGCGACCGCCGTATGGACTGCATGGTCCTCGACCGGTAGTTCGTCGCGTTGATGGGTGGGTGCGGCCCGATCCAACGGAAGCCGCACCCGGGTACGACTATCGTGTCTTCGGCAGGACGAACCCGGCGCCCCGCTCGATCATCGTCACCAGCTCGGTGATGTCCTTGTTCTCCATGCCAGCGAACATGGCGTTCTTGAACATCTGACGAGCCGCCGTGCAGACCCACATCGGAATGCCGAGCCGGTCAGCCTGCTGGATTGCCAGGTCGACGTCCTTGGTCAGGATGTGCATCGGTGCGCCGTAGTCGAACGCGCGGTTCAGCACGGAGCGGGGGATCTTGTCCTGCGTGGCACTGTTGCGCCCACTGCCGCGATTGATTGCCTCCGTCATCACTTCCGGATCGAGGCCACCCTTGGCGCCCATCACGTAGGCCTCGAGCGACGCGGCCAATGAGACGGCCGAAAGAATGTTGTTGGTGAGCTTCAGTACTTGGGCGAGACCGGGCTTAGGGCCTGCGACAGTGACTGGCCCCCAGCGGGAAATCATCGGCCGGATCTCTTCCACAAGCTCGGGCTTGCCCGACACCATGACCGAGAGCGTGCCCGCGCGGGCTCCGGGAGGGCCGCCGCTGATCGGGCAGTCGACGAGTTCGATCCCACGCGCAGCCAGTGCCGCCTCCAATTCCTCGACCAGAGGAACGCCAACGGTGCAGGTGTTGACGACCAGCTTCACGGTCGTGCCATGGATGAGGCCATCTTTGCCGAGCACGACCTCTCGCAGCGTGTCGAGAGTCGGGAGCGACACGAATGCGATGCGGCACCGGTCTCCGATTTCCCGTGGCGTGGCAGCGGGCCGAGCCTGCTTCTCGATCAGTGGCTTAAGAGCCTCCTCGCGAACGTCATGGACGACGAACTCGTCCGCTGCCCCAACAAGTTTATCGGCCATGGGAAGCCCCATGTTGCCGATTCCGACGAAACCGATCGCCATATCCATTCTCCTGCCTGTCGCGATGTCGCGCGAAAGCTAGCGATCGAATGTCCTGTTCGGCAAGACGGGATTATGTGGTGCGACTGTAGGGGCGCACCTCCGATGGATTGGAAATGTCAGGCGGCGATGGCGCGACGCCGAGCGTATTGCTCGATTTCCGGCGACAGTTGGCTCGCCTCGCGGAGAATGAAGCCGAGCAACGCCGCCTCGGTCTCGTCGTCCGGACGTGACCGTGCCAGGGTGTCGATCAGCCAGACATCGGTCGTTTCCTCGATCACCTCGTTGGTGACGATCTCAAGCCGCTGGCGTTCGAGCCGCACCAGCGCGCGCTCTTCCGATGTCAAGAGACGCGCCGACCGCCAAATCCGGCAGGCTGCCGCGCTGGATTGTGCCGCATAACCAGTTTGGTCGAGATGGCCGGCGGTGTCTCCGAGCAACATCGCAATCAGCTCGCTGGCGCCATCAGGATTGCCGAGAGACTCGATGATCTCGCGTCGGGGTGCGACGGCATGCCCAAGGGATGCGAGGACCCCGGAACCCACGGTTCGGACGAGCAATTCGCTCCATGCCGGCGACGCTCCGCCGAGAGGAATGGCGCGATTAATCGCGATTAAAGCCTCGGCTTCGGTTCTGGTGATCGCCAGGTTTGTCTCTCGGCCAAAGGCCGAAAGAATGCGGCCGGCGAGCGCGACCTCGGCGGCCGAAATCGTGCCGTCCGGAACTCTTCGTCCGGAACGCAGAGGCCCTTTACCACTTTGGACGGCATGCCGGATCTGATCGAGAGCGAAGGCCGCAAGTGTCGGAGGCGACCACCTGGCACATTCGAGGACGTTCAGCAGCAGGGCCAACTCGGACGTCGTCTCGATACGTCCAAACGTGCTGACCCGCTCGATCAGCCAGCGGCTGTTTTCCTCGACCATATAGCCGGCAGGCGCCGATTGCTCGATGATGAAATCGCTGACGATCTCGATGAACAGATCCGTCCACGATGGGTCCTGGATGGGCGTGGCAGCATGAATGTCGAAGAGGGCGTCGGCATCCTCAGCGGTTATCTCGTCATGGGCCGTGTACGCGGCGCGCAAGGCCACGACGTCGCTATCCCGAATGCTTCCTCTGCGGCGGATCTCGTCCACCGGTATCGATGCCAGCATGCCCATGCCACCCACTTCACGCCGCCCTAGTGGCGTGACGCTAAGGCGCTGCGGTTACCAAGTTGCTAACCGGGGTGTCGGATTGCGGCTGAGTTGCCGATTGGTTTCGCCGCGGGCTTGGCACGTCTCAGAACGTGTAGTCGAAGTGGGCGATCTCGGGAGCGTACCAATCGGCGACGAGGCCGCGCGAAGCATCTGTGTAGAGATCGCGATAGCTGCCGCGGCGCCCCTTCGAGACGTTCTCGCGCGGCAGCGTTACCTGACCGCCTAGGCCGATTGCCTCCAGGACTTGGGCAAAGTCGGCGTCCAGATTCTCGTAGCGGCCAACGAAGTCCAGGATGACTCGATCATCCTGGGTATAAAGGCTCCAGTTCTCCACGAACGCACGGCGCCGATCGCGGTTGAAGGCATCGAACGAGGGGCGGCTATCGGCAGGCTTCGACTTGGTCTTGTAATGATACCAGGACACCTGACGGTCCCACGGATTGCGCTCGAAGCTGAACTTGAAATAGCTCCGCCAGATCTCGTCACTGACATAGCGGCGGATACGCCAGGCCGGCATGTGCTCGTAGAAGCCGACCGAGGGATGATAGTGCCGCTCGGGTCGACCCAAGAGGCGCTTCCATAGCGGCCGTTCGGGTTTGTCGGGATGGTCGATCCGGTAGTTCTGGGCGGGCTTCTGACGCACGCCGCGCAACTGCTCACTCGCCTCGGTGATGACGTCATCGGGTCCGCACACCGCCGACAGTGCTGCTTCGATCGACGTTGAGCCGGTCTTGTAGGTCTTCACATAGATGAACTTGTGAGCGTGACTGAGGATCATGGCCAATCTCCCCTCGCGCCTCGTTTGGCATGCCACTGCCAAGCATCCAAGCGGATTCGGTGGCCTTGGCTGAGTAGGCTGAGGAGTGCTCCGCCTGCATAAACATCGTGGCAGTTGCGTCGCGAAACCTTGCTACTGGTGCGGCCCTGGGGGCGCTGCACTGGTGATGCACGCGCCTCAATCGGCGGCGGTCCGCTGCAGACGCGTGCGCGCATCGAAACACCCCGCCGTGCGTAATTGCCGGACGAACTGATCGCGCACCGCAAGATCACGGAACGGGAGCGT
Source organism: Hyphomicrobiaceae bacterium (assembly GCA_050250755.1). Classification (GTDB taxonomy): domain Bacteria; phylum Pseudomonadota; class Alphaproteobacteria; order Rhizobiales; family Hyphomicrobiaceae. Next base: position 92,454 of record JBFWOB010000018.1, on the reverse strand, counting down.
CATCTGAGCTGCTGCGGGTGTGTAGGAAGGCTCCGTTCGGCGCAACCGGGCCGCTATCTCGCGAGCCTCATTGACGTTGCCGTGCGCCACCAGCGAAGCCGAAAGAACTTTCAGTGTTGTCGTGTAGTTCGGGTTCAGCCTTTTCGCTTGGCGACCGTAGGCGATCGCGCTCGCATAGTCACTGTCAGCGTAACAGCAAACGGCCGCGAAATTGAGGAAAAGAAAGGCTTGGGAATCGAGTGGCGACAACGAGAGCGCATACTCGACGCACGCGCGGCCTTCGTGCCCCCGACCTGTGAAAGCAAGTGTTCCGCCCAAGAATAGATAGCCAAGCGGCTCGTTGGGTGACGAACGAATTGCGCGCCGCAAGAGCAGTTCGCCCTGTTGATAATCCCGGTAAAGGTAGGACCGCAGGTGGCCGGCTGTCGCTAGCGCAATAGAGTTGTCAGGATCGAGTCTTGCGGCGAGGTCTGCAAGCCGTTTCGCTTCTCGGGCATCCGAGTTTCGGTCGCAGCTCCAGCCTTGCCCGATCAGGATTGCATAATGCCGCGCGAGCCATGCGTAGGCCGTCGCGTATCCGGGGTCCTTATCGAGCGCGCGGAGCAATAGCTTTTTTGCCAGCGCGAAGCTTCGACGATCAAGCCGGTGTATGGTGACCTGCGCGCGCAGCGCCAGCTCATAGGCCGATCTGTTACGTGGCCGCTCCCGCATGATGCGGTCGATTTCGTTCTCTTTCAGCGGGACCCGAATGCTGGCGATCACGCGGGAGAGAACGTCGCGCTCGAATTCCTCGAGTTGCCCGAGACCACATTCGACCTTGTGCTCGAAGATAAGCGCACCGGTGGGCGCTTCGTAGAGCCATTGCGTAAAATAAAGCGTCTGATCTACCCGAACGATCTGGCCGCGCAGCACATAGTCGACGCCAAACCGCTGGCATATCTCGGGAATTGTTAGGTTCCGGGGGATGTTGATGGCGGAAGCCGCGGCCGTAACACGAAGATCGTCAACGCGACTCAGGACCTCCGTGACCCTGAGCGTCACGCTCCGCGTGAAACCGCGTGACAGCAACGAATCGAACGAAAAATAAGGAAGCACGATGAGTAGCGGTTGTGTGGATCTGTCGCTGCCGAGCGGCACGCCGGCCGATCCTCTCGAGTCCATTGGTAACCCCCGCCGGCGTCCCGGCACATTTCTTGACCGCTTTGATCTTCTTGCCGCGTTCCTTCAACGTCTCGTCACGCCAAATCCTGGGTGCGAGCGGCCATCTTTAGGAAGCCGGCAAACCCTCGAGAAAAATGATCTGAAGTAGCGAAAAACGGATGATCTTACGGTGCACACGAATATGCTTTTCCTGACAATATGTCCGCCAGAAGCAGCCTTGGCAAGCTGTTCTGCTCCGTCGACTGATTGCGGAAAAAGGGCTGCTCCGACTGGAAGCAACCCCTGCGTATATGGCGGACACGGAACCATCAGAGCAGCCTCGGAGATCCGGTCGTCGATCAGAGCCCGCGCTTCGCTTTCCAACGACGCCAGTAGTTCACCCGGCCATTGCTGCGCTCCTCTAGAATGTGCGCCCGGGCCACACGCTGAGCGCTCCGGATCTCACGCGATTCGCGGGCAGTCACGCGGCCGTCTGCCTTGGCCCGGCGGCGCATCGCATCGATCCGTTCTTGCTCGGCGAGAAGAGCACGCTGCTCCCGCTTGGTGATGGAACCGTTCCAACGTCCACTCTCGATCGCACTCCGCTGATGCGCCTGTATGTGCTCGAGGCGGCGACCGTCGTGCGCGAAGGCTGAGGTCGCGGCGCCGACCAGAACGAGCATGCCGATCGTGGATGATTTGAAGAGCGACATCGGTGAAATCTCCAGCTCCATTTCGATGGGGAGGAGATTGTCGAATCTCGGCTGAACCGGCTCTGAAGACAGCGTTCAATATCCGTTCAGCGATCCGCCACTTTGCCGCCTCGGTTCGCGTTTTGCGGGACCCAGCCATGCTCACTGTACATTGCGGGCCCAGAAACGGCGGTTATGCTCGCGACCAACGTGGATGCCGTGAGGGAGAGGTGCATGGAGGCGGATTACGTCATCGTCGGAGCAGGGTCGGCGGGTTGTGTGCTGGCGGATCGACTCTCGGCGGACGGCGCGCAGGTCATTCTGCTCGAAGCGGGCCCGCGAGACTTTCATCCCTGGATCCATGTTCCGGCCGGTGTTCTGAAGCTTCTGAAGAATCCACTCGTCAACTGGAACTATGAGACGGAACCGCAGGCGGGCTCTGGCAATCGCGCCATTCACTGGCCGCGGGGGCGTGTTCTGGGAGGCTCTTCGTCCATCAACGGCATGTTGTTCGTGCGCGGCAATCCCGCAGATTTCGACAACTGGGCGCAAATGGGCGCACGCGGTTGGAGCTACGAGGAATGCCTGCCGCATTTCAAGGCGATCGAGCGGTACGCACCTGGTGATACGGAGCACCGCGGCAAGAGCGGCCCGCTACTTATCGAGGACTACCGTACCATTCTACCGCTCACACATCGGTTCGTGGAAGGGGCGCAGCAAGCCGGTTTCCCCTTCGCCAAGGATCTTTCCGGCGAAACACCGGCTGAAGGCGTTGGCTATTCGCAAATGTCTCGCAACGGACGCTTTCGGGGGTCCACCGCGCAGACGTTTTTGCGCCATGCGCGGCGGCGCTCGAACTTCCGCGTTCTCACCAATGCAACGGCTCTTCGCGTTCTGCTCGACGGCCGGCACGCCACGGGCGTTCGGATCGATCAGATGGGGCGCGAGATCGACATCAAGGCCCGGCGCGAGGTGATCGTTTCGTCGGGCTCCGTGAACTCGCCGCACCTCCTGCAAGTCAGTGGAATAGGTCCTGCCGAGCACCTGAAGTCGATCGGCGTTGATGTCCTGCACGACCTTACCGGCGTCGGCTCGAATCTTTCCGACCATTACGTCGCACGCGTCTCTGTCCGCGTGAAGAATGCGCGATCCATCAATGAGATGTCGCGCGGGCTATTGCTGGCTGGAGAGGTGGTCAAGTGGGTGACAGTCGGGCGCGGCGCTCTGACGTTCGGTGTCTCCAGTGCCCAGTGCTTCTGCCGCAGCCGTGAAGGGCTCGCGAGTCCGGACATCCAGCTTCTGTTCTCTCCGGCGAGCTACGATCCGGCTGTGTTCGGCGCGCTCGAGCGTGAGCCGGGGGCGACGGTCGCCGTGTCGATCGCGCGGCCCGAAAGTCGGGGCACGATCATGGCGCGTTCTGGCGATCCGTATGATCGTCCTGTCATTCGGCCGAACTATCTGTCGGCCCCCGCCGACTTGCGGGTCTTGTTGGCTGGAATTGGCCACGCGCGCAGCATCTTCGCGCAGCCTGCATTCAAGGAGAACGTCGTGGCCGAAATCGTTCCGGGGCCGGACGTGAAGACAGACGAGCAGCTTGCCGACTACGCCCGGGATTTCGGAACCACGCTCTACCACCCTGTTGGAACGTGCCGCATGGGCGAAGATCCGATGGCCGTCGTCGATTCTCGGCTCAGGGTGCACGGGCTTTCGGGGTTGCGCGTGATCGACGCCTCGGTGATGCCTCTCGTCACGACGGGCAACACGAACGCGCCGACGATCATGATTGCCGAAAAGGGCGCATCCATGATTCGCGAGGACGCACGGCAGTCGGCATGACGTAGAGGTGATCGCCGGAAACTGCGATCGCCACCTACTGGCGCGTCAGCCAGAACTGATACATGCCGATGAAAAGGTTGGGCCGCTCGCGTTCGAGATCGGCCCACCGATCCAACGAGCCCGGCCAGGTCTCGGTCGGAAACCGCTGCTTCAGCATACCGAACGGCACGCTGACGAAACCACGAAACGCAAGGCCGTTCTCGTCGAGGAAGCGTTTGATCTCGCCGATGTTGGTGGTCTTCTCGCTGACATGAAGAAAGAAGTCGCGGAAGCCGCTGGTCGTGAAAGTGTCGCGTGCTTTGAGATAGTTCGCGCCGGGGGCGCCAGGGCCGCGGTTGACCAGATGCGCACGATAGCGGCGCAGTGCATCGTCGTCGGCTTCGCTCCCGGGGTATTCGGGTTGCTCGCGGAGTGTCGCGAGATCGCGGCGGGCGAGTTCGCTATAGAGGCCGATGAGCATCAATCCGCCTGGCGCAAGGCAATCGAGCAGTCCGCGCCACGCGGCAAACGGATCGGCCATGTGGTGGAGAACGCCGCCGCACTCGACCATCTGGAACCGATGCTTCCATGAGGGCTCGAAGGTTTCGATCTTGCTGATGTCGCCGAGCGCGAGCGATAGATTCCCGACCTCCAGTCGGCGCGCCATCAGCGCGGCGTACCCGAGACTTGCCAACGAAATATCGAGGCCCGTGACTCGCGCGTTCTCACCATAATCGCGCGCTGCCGAGACGGCCTGCACGGTGCCACATCCGGCAACAAGCAGTTCGAACGGTTTTTCGAGAAAAGCGAGTTCGCGTTTCGTAAAAAAGCTAGATAAATAATCGAAGAAAGAGCCGTCAGAATACAATTTCATTCCCTGCCAACGCGGATAGGGATGCGTTTCGTATTGAGCTTTGACCTTGAGTGAGGTGGGCTGCTCAATCGAACCGATCCGAGTAATAGTGGGGAATAATGAGCGCAATTCATCGCGCTCTCTAAGGAGCGTTTGGAGGAAAAGAGAAAACGGCTTCGGCCGCACCGGTGCGAGTGCCTCGGCCGTTATGGCGTCTGGAAATGCGAGCAGGGGATTTCGGTAAAGCGCACACAATAGATGCTCGCGTCCGGCCTCGTTGTCACCCTCGAGCAAGGCGCCGGTCGAGGGCTGCATGGCGAGTGCATCCATCTCGTCGGCGTCGACAGAAAATACGTACTCGTTGCTTGAGCATTGAATGGCAAGTGCTGTCGTAAAGCGAGCGAGGTCCGGTTCAGCAAGACGCTCTCTGGGTAACTCCAACAGGAGCGTGCGACGGATCACCGTGAGGAGGCGTTCGACCTCGATATTGGCGACGGTGCAGTGCTCGAGAACACTCAGCAACAGCGGGTCGCGCAGTAGCGGCGCGGAGCGCCGATTGAGGGCCGCTCGCACCGCGGTTGGCATGTCGTGGCTACGGGCGTGGGCAAAGACCGGTGTCAAACATCCGTCATTTATCAGCAATTCGAGTGCGGCAGCGCCCAGGAGATCACGGTCGACTGTTCTGTGCGCGAGGCTGGCAGCAAAGCCGATAGGATCGAGAGATCTGTGAGAGGTGAGGCGACCCTCCGAGAGGAGCCGGCCAAGGGATTGTGCCGCGGGCGCATCGCCGGGCGAGAGACGTAGAACGCGCGTGAGCTCTGCAGCAGCACCTTCACGGTCGCGTGCAGCCTCCTTAAGTCTGGCCAATTGGAGGCGCAGGCGAATGCTCGCAGGTGCCCTGCGGACTTCACCTTCTAGCAATCGACAAGCCCGTGGAAGGTCACCGCCATCGATCGCGGCGGCGACGCGCAGCAGGCGCGGATCGGCCCTCGCGGACACGCCGACAGGCGCGCGCATTCCTACGCTCTGGCGCATGAATAGTTGATCCATTCGCTCATAGAAAACCGCTGCAGGAAATCTCGCGAAATCCCGCATAAACCCACCGCGTTCGGTGAGGCGGCTATCCCGATCACGAGAATGTCACCGGCTGGTTCTCAATTCTGAAAGAGCCGGGAAATTCCTCGCAAAATCTTCCACGTATTCGATAGATCAGGCGTTCGAGAGTAGAATCTCGGGCGCCTCATTACCCTTTTTGATTTGCACGTTCGCAGGGCGTCGACTACGGCTGACGCGAACCGCCTCCGGGTCTTGCGAAACCCTGGACAAGGCAGCACACAGTGACCGGAAGAGCCTCGATGAGCACCGCTTCGGGCACGGGATTGAGGGAGATCGTATTCGCGACTCCCGAAGAGGCTGAAGATTACCTCTCCAATATCGCAGCGAGCATAAAGGACGTCGATTTCGAGGACGACGGCTTCTACATGTCCTACGCGGGCGGCTCGATCGGCCACTGCGCATTGCATCGAGGCGCGACGTCGACGCTACGCTATCGCGTGCCGCAGAGCGGCGAGTATCACTTCATCATCCTCCAGAGCGGGACAGTCACGTTCTCAGGCGATCACCGGGGCGAGGAAGCGGTTGCTCGCCGCAAGGGGCTGATTCTCGGGCCGAACGCGCACGGTCGTTGCGGGGTCGCCCCTGATAGTGCTGGCATTTCGATGATCACGACTGAGGATGCGGTTCGAACCTACGTGGAACGCCTGGTTGGCGACGGGCGAGCAATCGCGGTGACGCCGTCAGCGATTACGACGCTCGATCTTGCCGAACCATTGGGTGGTACGTTGGCGCGCAATGTTACGGGCGTATTCCACGAGTTGCAGGCTCTCGGTCGTTCGGGGCTCTCAAAGCTCGCTATGGCCAACTTCGATGAGATCCTGCTCGGATTGGCTGCCGTCTCGATCTCGCCAGCCGTGCGAAATTTTGTCGGGGACGCGCCCAAGGCGTCGGGCTCACAGAGTGTGCGTATGGCGCGTGAGTACATTCACGCGCACGCGGCCGATGCCATCTCGCTCTCCGAACTCGCGGCGAGGCTCGGTGTTGGTCTGCGGGCTCTGCAACTGGCCTTTCGCCGGGAGCTCGGGTGCTCGCCGCGCGAATATCTGATGACATGCAGGCTGGAACTCGCGCGCAGCCAGTTGCTGTCCGCCGGCGAGGGCACCACCGTCACCCAGATCGCGCTCGAATGCGGTTTCAGCGACATGACAGTCTTCGCGCGCAAATATCGCGAACAGTTCGGCGAGAAGCCGTCGGAAACCTTGCGCCGCCGCTGAGCGTGCGTCCACCTGGAGTTCAACGAGCAGGCGACCACCCGGAGGAGGCGGCCGCAAGGTGATATGCGTCGGAAGAAAGAGAACCGGTGAGTTCACCACCAACGTCGATACCAGTAGCCGCGCCGATCGCGGTCATGGCGTTGGTAAGCGATGCGTCGGCTTGCAGCGTCCTGGGCGCGCTCGATACGCCGCACCTCGCGGCGATCGATGTAGCCATCCGACTTCGCATGACGCTCCATCGCGTGGATGCGAGCCTGCTGCAGCTTGAGGCCGCGAGCCTCATATACTGTTAATTGCCCGGTTCGTTGCCCTTGCTCGATGCGGTGGTTCTGCTTGGCTCCCCGGCGATCGATGCGTGTCTCAGCGTAGCTTTGCGCGGACGCCGTGGCGGTACTGGCGACGACGGTCAGCGCAGCAATGATGATGGCGTTCTTCAAGGCACGTCTCCTCGATTGGACCGTCGCGTCGATCAGGAGCTTTGATCTGCTCGTTTCGACCGTAGGTGCACATTGAGAGAGTGCCCGTGAACTCGCACTGAATGCTGCCTTTAGCGGCAGTTCAGAATGTCGCCATGGGATTCGAGCGCTGGTGGAGATAAGCGAGCAGCTCATCTGGAGCCGCTGGGGGCGCCGTGATTCGCATGCCGGACGATCTCCAATACACGCTCCGCCGACGCACGCGCATCCAACGCGTTGAAGTTGGCGCGTTGGTTGAGGGCACGCTCGAGCCGCCGATGGAAGGCGGTCTTGTCCATCTCGACCGTACCGAACTGTCGCAGATGTTCCGTCACGAACTGCGTATCGAGCAGCGAGAAACCGCCGTGGACGAGCCGGGCAACGAGATAGACCAGCGCTATCTTGCTCGCATCGGTCTCCGTTGAGAACATGCTTTCGCCGAAGAAAGCGCCTCCGAGCGCAACGCCATAAAGACCGCCGACGAGGCGGTCTTCGTGCCAGGTTTCGATCGTATGGCAATGCCCCTGGTCGAAAAGCGCGCCGTAGAGCTGGCGGATGCGCGCGTTGATCCAAGTCGATCGGCGTCCCGGGCGTGAGGCCGCACAACCGTCGATCACGCCTTCGAAGTCGGTATCGATACGTATGTCGAAACGCCCCGATCGGATTGTGCGGGCGAGGCGCTTCGGGACGTGCACATCGTTGAGCGGAAGGATGCCGCGCGCCTGCGGCTCGATCCAATAGAGTGCTGGATCGTCGGCACTTTCAGCCATCGGAAATATCCCGCACGCGTAGGCCTTGAGCAGAACCTCCGGCGTGATCTCGATGGCAATGTCGTCGCGCGAGGGCATGGCTTGGGCTCGAGCCGAGAGAACGACATACATTCTAGCTGCGGCCGTGGGCGAAAGCGATGAGGAGCGACCATGAGCCCTAATAAGAAGCGACGTCCCTCAGCTCTTGATGCCCAGGTGTCGCTCGAGCCAATGGATGTCGTACGCGCCGTTGGCAATATCGGGGTGCCGGACAAGTTCGGTGAACAGCGGGATGGTGGTCTCTATCCCGTCGATCACGAATTCGGACAGGCACCGCTTCAAGCGCATCAGGCACTCGTTGCGGTTCTTGCCGGCAACGATCAGCTTGCCGATCAGCGAGTCGTAGTTGGGCGGAATTCGGTAGCCTTGATAGGCACCCGAATCAACGCGCACGCCCAGTCCCCCAGGCGGATGCCAATAGGTGATCCGGCCGGGCGAAGGACGGAACGTCGTTGGGTTCTCGGCGCAGATGCGGCACTCGATCGCGTGCCCGGAGAACGTGACCTCTTTTTGAGTGAGTGAAAGGGGGTGTCCAGCCGCGATCCTGATTTGCTCCAGCACGAGATCGACGCCGGTGATCATCTCCGTGACCGGGTGCTCGACTTGCAGACGGGTGTTCATCTCGATGAAGTAGAACTCACCATCCTCGTACAGAAACTCCACGGTGCCTGCGCCGCGATACTTCAGCTTCTGCATGGCGCGAGCAACAGTGGTGCCGATCTTGTCGCGAGCCTCCGCGTTGAGTGCGGGGGATGGCGCTTCCTCCAGCACTTTTTGGTGCCGGCGCTGAAGCGAGCAATCGCGCTCGCCGAGATGGATGGCGTTGCCCTTGCCGTCGCCGAAAACTTGAATCTCGATGTGGCGCGGATGCGAGAGATACTTCTCGAGATAGACGCTGTCGTCGCCGAAGGCGGCCTTTGCTTCGGCGCGTGCCGTCTTCAGCGCACTGTCCAGCTCCTCGGCCGAACGGGCGACTTTCATGCCGCGGCCGCCACCGCCAGCCGCCGCCTTCACCAGCACGGGGAAGCCGATCGACTTGGCGACGCGCTGGGCTTGCGCCTCGTTCGTAACGGCGCCATCGGAGCCTGGCACGACGGGAATGCCGAGGCGCTTGGCGGTCTCCTTCGCCTCGATCTTGTCCCCCATGATGCGGATGTGCTCGGAGGTCGGGCCGATGAACGTGATGCCGTGCTCCTCCAGGATCTCGGCAAAACGCGCATTCTCGGAGAGGAAGCCGTAGCCAGGATGGATGGCGTCGGCCCCGGTGATCTCACAGGCAGCGAGCAGGCGCGGGATGTTGAGATAACTATCGGCAGCAGGCGGTGGGCCGATGCACACGCTCTCGTCCGCGAGCTTGACGTGCATCGCATCCGCGTCCGCGGTCGAATGTACAGCGACCGTGGCGATGCCGAGCTCTTTGCAGGCCCGCTGAATCCGCAGCGCGATCTCGCCGCGGTTGGCGATCATGACCTTGTCGAACATGGGTGATCAGGCAGTGGGCAATGGGCAGAAGGCAGTAGGGTTTGGTTATTTGCGGCGGTGCCCTACTGCCTACTGCCTATCGCCTATTGCCTCTCCTTTTCATTCGATGACGACGAGGGGCTCGTTGAACTCCACCGGCTGCCCGTTCTCGAAGAGGACATGCGAGATGGTGCCCGAGCGCGGCGCCGGGATGTGATTCATCGTCTTCATGGCCTCGATGATCAGCAGGGTCTGGCCCTGCGTCACTCGGGCTCCGACCTCAACGAATGGTGGGGCACCTGGCTCAGGCGACCGATACGCCGTGCCGACCATTGGAGAGCGCACGCAACCCGGATGAGCCGCCAACTCGGCCGCAGCCGAAAGGGCCGGTTCCGCTGCGGCGGGAGACGGCGCTGGGCGTGCGGGGGCGGCGGACGCTCCTGCGGAAGATGCAACTGCTGCGCCGACGGTCATCTGTCGAGCGACACGCAGCTTCAATCCTTCCCGCTCGATCTCGATCTCGGTCAGGCCGTTCTCGTTCAGAAGCTGAGCCAGATCTCGGATGAGCGCCCGCTCAAAACCATCCTTGTCTTTCACATCCTTGGCCATGCTCGTTTCCGCGCAAGTGTTACAGGTCTGGTCCAACCATCACGGTCGGGCAGGCGTTTTGGTGCCGGCCTGCCTGCCAGCCAGAATTTTCGAGAGCCCATCAAGCGCCAGAAGGTAGCTTGACGACCCGAAACCGCAGATTACCCCGACTGCTCCCAGCGAAACGTAAGAATGATGGCGAAACGCCTCGCGTCGGAACACATTCGACAGATGCACTTCAATGGCCGGAAGCTCCGCCGCATTGAGCGCATCGAGAATCGCCACGGACGTGTGCGTCAGCGCACCGGCATTGAGCAGTATGCCGCATGCGGTGTCGCGTGCCTCCTGGATCCACGTGACGAGCTCACCTTCGTGATTCGTCTGCCGAAACTCGATCCCGAAGCCAAGTGTCTGCGCGTGCCCGCGCACGGCAGTTTCAACGTCCGCAAGCGTCTCGCGCCCGTAGATCTCGGGCTCTCGCAGCCCAAGCATATTCAGGTTCGGGCCGTTCAGGACATAGACGGGCTTCGCGATCGGCACGTTGGTGAGGCTCCCGGTTCCCCTCCGCGAGGCCGAAGACGATCCGGCACCCAGGATTTGGGGCGGGTAGGATGTAACAGCTTTCGCTTCGCTGCGAAAGTGCACCCCTTTACCACCCGCTCCCGGCAGCAGACTTAGCTTGTATAGTAGCAGCGGATCGGCTTAGCAGACCGTGCATCCGCCGCCTTTGCGCAGCTCGACGACATGGCCTTCGATCTGCTCACGCAGGTTTCCCGGGGCCCCGGCAATCACCCGATCGCCGATGAGAAAGTGCGGTGTGCCCTGGATGCCCATCTTGCGCGCAAGTTCGCGCACGCGATTGATTTCTTCCGTGACCTCTTCGGACGCCATGTCCTTCTTCAACTGGGCCATGTCGAGACCGAGTTTCTCGGCGGCGCGCAATGACGTTTGCTCATTGGCCTCGCCGCGCAGCGAGATCAGAGCCTGGTGCATCGGCCAGTACTTGCCTTGCTTCCGGGCAGCCAGCGCTACTCGCGATGCTTCCTCCGACCCTTTGCTCAAAATGGGTAATTCCCGAAGGATCAGCTTGATCTTCTTGTCGTCGTCAACGAGCTGGGCGACGTCCGAGAACGCGCGTTTGCAGTAACCGCAGTTGTAGTCGAAGAACTCGACGACCGGGACGTCGCCGGATGGATTGCCCGCAATCGGCGCAGATGGATCGCGGAAGATTTCGGCAGCGTTCGAGGAGAGCGCCACCTTCATCTTCTCATTCTGGATCTTCTCCATCTTCTCTTCGAGCGCCGCCTGCACATCCAACATGACTTCCGGATGCTCGAGCAGGTAGGACTTGATGATCGACTCGATGGCGGCTTTCTGCTTGGCATCGAACGGGCTCGCGGCCGCGGCGTCGGGCGTGGCCGACGGCGTCGCCTGCGCAAGCCGTATCGTGGCCGAAGTCGACGGTGCGTCCCGTCGCTCGCCGGCGACCAGGAGCTGGGCTCCGGCAGCGGCTGCGAGTGCGGTAACAGCGGCCGCAAGAACGAGACGAGAGCGGGCGAGCCGCTGCGCGAAACGCATCATGAGAGGCAAACCTCCTTGGTGTGACCGCGCTCTATAGCGCGTCTTTCGGCGCCTTGTAACTCACGATGTCGCCAGCGCGGAGGCCTTCCGGCGATCCGTTCTTCAAGCCACGCTGTGAGCGTTTGGCGAAGATCTTGGCCTGCCTGAGATCACCTTCCAGAAAATGCGCCTCGGCGATGGCGAGATCGGCTTCTGCGAGTTGGCCATGCTTGGCATATCCCGAGGCGAGCAGCCGGTAGGCCTGCGGGTTCCTGTCTTTGATGATCGAGTGCCGGGCGAGCGAGATCGCCTCGTTGACGCTGGCACTGTCGGATTCGCCATCGAGAGCCTGCGCCAGCCGAACGGCAATCAATGGCGCGTCACCGGCGAGCTTGAGTGCAGTTCTGAGCGGGACGATTGCGTCATGCGCGCGGCCGGACCGCATGAGAAAATCCGCCTTTAACTCATGGAAATAGGGGTTCTTCGGATTCTCGCGGATCAGTTTGTCGACCTCGGGCAGCCCCGCCTCGATCCCACGACCGAAGAAGGTAGCGATCGTCCGTGCGTAGCGCGCCGGGAGACTTTGATCGCTTTGCCGGTAACGGTTCAAAACGATGGGAGGCCGCTCGAGATACCCGGCAAGCTTGGCCCGCATGAGATCATGCCGTAGCTGCAACTCGGGCGTGTCTTTCTGGTGCGCGTAGGGGCTGGCAGCCACGCGCTGCCGGAGTTGCGCCAGACGATCGGTCGCTACGGGATGGCTACGCACGAACGCGTCCTGCGTAGAGCCGGAAGCGGAGATATATTCCTGCTGTGCGAAACGCTCGAAGGTTTCGAGCATGCCCTGGCCGGATTGCTTCGTCGCATTGAGAAAGCGAAGGCCAGACTGGTCGGCCGAGGATTCCTGCGCACGCCGGTCCGCCAGAAGCGATCGGATCAACATCTGATCGCCACCGACGAGAACGCCAGTGCCGGCACCGGAAACGCCGCTGCCACCTCCGGCGACCATCAGGCCGACGCCGAGCAGCTTGATCAGCAGGCTTTTTGTCTGGTCTCGTGCGATACGGTCGCGGAGCTGCGCGAGGTGTCCGCCGACGATGTGTCCGGTCTCGTGCGCAATCACACCGATCACCTGATTCGGCGTGTCGGATTGCATCAAGGCGCCTGTGTGCACGAACACGTTCTGGCCGTCGAGCACGAACGCGTTGAACGAGTCGTGCTTGACGATCCGCATGGCGATGTTCTGGCTGCCGAGCCCCGCCGCGCGAAAAATCGGCCGCGAATAATCGCTGAGCAGGCGTTCGATCTCGGTATCGCGGATGAAGCTGATCTGTTGCGCGTGCGCGGTTGGCATCGCCGCGAAGGCCAGAGTCGCGGTCAGAGCGGCCGCGGCCGTTTGCCGGATAAGGCGTCGAGCGAACGTACTTTTCGCAAACCTTCCGACTTCCGCCTCCATCGGTTTCATTGCCGATCTCCTGGCTCGCCCGCCCTCGTGTCGTACGGCGCGGACCGTAGGCACCTCGGGTTTAAGGGTCAATCAGCGCCCGTTGCGCAAGAGCCGCTCTGGCGGCCTTCTGGCCCGTCTGCCCACATGCCGCTATAAGCGCGTTACGCCTGTGACTCGGGCAAGTTCTGCTCTGAGCACAGTCATTGTGCCGCGGACGTGGCGACAACATGGCGGCAGGGCCCGTCGGGAAGAGGTGCGACATGGCGAGCGATCGACGGACGGCTGCTGCGGGTCTGCTTCGCGCCCTGCCTGAGCGCAGTAACATCGACGCATTCATTGTGATGGACGTCATGCGCCAAGCCGCCGCAGCGGAAGCGGCAGGACGCGACATCGTCCACATGGAGGTCGGCCAGCCCGCCACGCCAGCACCGCGTGCCGCACGCGAGGCCGTCAAACGCGCGCTCGATGACAATCTCGGTTACACACTGGCCTTGGGCCTCGATCCATTGCGAGAGCGTATCGCGCGGCTCTATCGCGACTGGTACGGCGTAGATATTTCGCCAGAGCGTGTCGTGGTGACGAGCGGGTCCTCGGGTGCGTTTGTGCTCGCGTTTCTTTCGCTCTTCGATGTCGGCGCCAAAGTCGCTCTGCCAGCTCCAGGCTACCCTTGCTATCGCCATATCCTGACGGCGCTTGGCGCGTGTCCCATCACCATCGAAACGGGGCCGGAAACGCGCTGGATGCCGGCGGTCGGCGACATCGAGGCTGCCGCGGCGCAGCATGATCTCGCGGGCCTCTTATTGGCGAGTCCAGCCAATCCGACCGGCACGATGCTCGAGCCCGCGCGCCTGTCCGAGATCGCCAGCCTCGCTCGGAAACGCAAGCTCTGGCTCGTCTCCGACGAGATCTACCACGGCCTGACGTGGGGTGTGCCGCAGGCGACGGCGTTGCAATTCTCGGATGATACGATCGTCATCAACAGTTTCTCGAAGTATTTCTCGATGACTGGGTGGCGCGTTGGCTGGATGGTGGTGCCGCAGGCGCTTGTGCGCACGGTCGAGCGCCTCGCGCAGAACCTTTACATCTCGCCACCCGCCGTTTCCCAGGTCGCTGCCCTCGGCGCCTTCGATGGGCTTGACGAACTCGAAGCCAACAAGCGTGTCTATGCCGCGAACCGCACCCTTCTGCTCGATGAGTTGCCGAAGGCTGGTCTGGGCGAAATCGTACCGGCCGATGGCGCCTTTTACCTCTATGTCGACGTATCGCGCTTCACGGATGACAGCTTGGCATTTGCCAAACTGATGCTCGCCGAAGCTGGCGTCGCGGCCACGCCGGGCGTCGATTTCGACGAAGCCCGCGGACGCCGCTTCATGCGCTTCTCCTATGCTGGCGCGACAGATCGGATGGCAGAGGCCGCACGCCGCTTGCAGGGTTGGAGCCGGCTCAAGGGATAAAGCTGCAAGCCCTGGACTTGCGATTAGGTAGGCGGGGGCGGACGTCGATCGTCCCTCGACGAGGCGTCGTTCTTTGCGGCGTCCACCTTCGACTCCTGATGCCGGTGGCGGCGGGCGAACGGAATGAACTTCTTCAGGCGACCGATCCCTGGGAACTTCATGGCTGATGAGATGTCGACGTCGCGCACCAGCTTGGCGCCTCCCTTTCTGCGCTCGAGCTCGATCTTGCGCGAATGGAACTGTTCGAGTTCCGGCCTGTGTCCCACACTTAGAACGGTCATTTCGGATTCGTGCGCGAGGAGCTCCATGAGCTGGAGCTGGCTATTCACGTCCAGCGCGGCCGTCGCCTCGTCCAGCACCACGATATCGGGCTTGTGAATGAGGATCCGTGCGAACGCCAGCCGCTGTTTTTCACCGCCCGAAAGCGTCTGGTCCCAGTTGCTTTCCTCGTCGAGCTTCGCCGTGTGCTGGCCAAGCCCGACTTGCTCGAAGGCTTCCGCAATCTCCTCGGATGAGTAGGTTTCGGGCGACTCCGGATAAGCTGCCGCGCGGCGCAAGCTTCCCATCGGAATGTAGGGCCGCTGCGGCAGCAGGAAGATGCTCGCGCCTTCCTTCACCGTGACCTTGCCGCCGCCCCATGGCCACAGTCCGGCAATGGCACGCACCAGGGTGCTTTTGCCGGTACCGGACTCGCCCGCGATCAAGACACGCTCGCCGAGCTCGATCGAGACATCGGTCTCGCCCACGACCGCCGTTCCGTCGTTGAGGCGAACAGCGACATTCGAGAGCGTCAGCGCAGGCTCCATGGCTGCGGTGCCGACCTCGATGCGTCCCGTTTCGGAGCGCTCGGCTTCATCGAGCGCATCGAGGGCGGCGATCAATGCGCCGATGCGGCTGGCGGACGCCGTCCAGTCGGCCATGCGCGGATAGTTGTCGACAAGCCAGTTGAACGCCCCTTGCACGATCGTGAAGGCGGAGGCTGCCTGCATTACCTCGCCGAGCGACATCGACCCAGCGAGCAGCTTCGGAGCACACAGGATGATCGGCAGTACGGGTGCCACGAACCCCGACGTCTGCGAGACGATCGTCGTTTTCATCGTCTGACGCGCAATGTCGGCCCACGAGAGGCGTACCTTGTCGAGCGCCCGCTGCAGGCCGGCGCGCTCTTCATCCTCGCCGCGAATGAGCGCGATGCTCTCGCCGTTCTCACGCAGGCGTGTCAGCACGTAGCGATACTCGGCCTCGGCCTGGTTCTTGTCCTCCGACGATTTGATGAAGCGGCGGCCGATCAGCACCATGGCGCCGCTCGCGATCAGCGCATAGAGCAAAGCGGTGACGACCAGAAACCCGGGCACCTGGATGTCGTAGCCCGTGAAGGAGAGATCGAGCGCCCCGCCGAGGTGCCACAGCACGAAGATGAACGTGACGGCGGAGAGCGCCGCCTGCACGATGCCACTCACGAAGTCGACCGGCGCCTCGGTCGCCTGCCGGATATCGTCGACGATGCGTGCCTCCGGGTTGGCGTGGTCGCCGACAACGAGATTGAGCTGGTAGTATCGCCCACCATTGAGCCATCGGTCGATCACGCGGCTGCTGAGCCACACGCGCCAGCGGCGTTGCAGTTTCATGCGCAGGTAAACCAGCACCACGCTCAGCCCGACACTCGCGGCGAGAATGGCGAAATACACGATCGACAGCCAGCTCACGCGGGCAGCGTTGCGCTGCTGGAGCCCATCGAAGATCGCTCGGTGCCAGAGATTCATCGCATATGCCGTACCGAGGCCGGCAATGATGATGGCAAGGAGGCTGATGGTCAGTGTCCAGGCGTTGGCGCGCCTGTCGGCCCTCCAGTATTTCAGTGCGCTCCGGAAAAACGCCGAGATGCGTCGGCGGCGGATTTCGCTTTCGTTGGGTGCATTATCCGCTCCCGAAGTCTGTGCGGTCGTCATCGTGATGTGTCTCCCGCCCGGCGCCTGTTAACAGCCACGCCCGGTCGGAAGTTCCTCAGGCGGAAATACGGGATCTGGAGTGTCGCCCGGCGACGAGGGTCGCTCAGCACGTGACAGCACCGACCTTGGCCGCCTACGATTGGCATCACCACAGTGAACTGGAGACGCCACGATGAAGAACCTGGAAGGCAAAGCGGGTATCGTCACAGGTGCGGGCCGCGGCATCGGCCGCGCTGTCGCGCTGCTGATGGCGGAGCAAGGCGCAAGCGTCATTGTCAATGACGTCGGGGCCGGTCGCGAGGGCCAGCAGGACAAGGACGACTCTGCCGAGCAGGTCGTGCAGGAGATCATCAAGGCTGGTGGCAAGGCGACGGCCAATCGCGATTCGGTTTCGGACTATCAAGCTGCAGGCCGCATGGTCCGTACGTGTGCCGAGACCTACGGCAAGATCGATTTCGTCGTGAACACGGCCGGTATGCTGCGCGAGCGGATGATCTGGAACATGACGGAGGAGGACTTCGACCTCGTCATCGGCGTCCACCTCAAGGGCACATGGAACATGTGCACGCACGCCACCAAGATGATGCGCAATCAGCGCTTTGGCCGCATCGTCAACTTCTCGTCCGATGCCTTCAAGGGCTCGGTCGGCCAGTGCAACTATGCAGCGGCGAAAGCCGGCATCATCGGCTTGACACGCACGATCGCACGCGAGGCCGGCCAATATGGCATCACGGCCAATGCGATGTGCCCGTTCGCGGCCACCCGTATGACTGTCAACGACGCGGTGATCGCCAACTGGAGGCGTCGCGTCGAGAGCGGCATCATGACCGAGAAAGACTTCGAGCAGCGCATGGCCATGCCGGGGCCGGAGTTCATCGCCCCTATGGTCGGCTACCTGTGCACTGACGCCGCGAAGGATGTGAACGGCCAGATCTTCCACGCCGAGAAGGGGCACTATCACACCTACTACTACGGCGAGGTGAAGCGCTCGGTATACAAATGGGATGACGGTGGCCTGTTCAATGTCGATGAACTCGTCGAGATGATCCCGTCATCGCTCATGTACGGCATTCCGAACGAGGCACCTGCCAAGGAGCCGAAGGAAAGCTGATCCCTTCGCGGAGTTCTGGCTATGCTGGTCTTTTACTTCGCACCCGGCTCCAGTTCCATGGCTCCGCACATCGCGCTTCACGAGGCGGGCCTCCCCTTCGAGGGCAGGCCCGTTTCCTTTGCAAAGAGAGAGCAGCGATCGGCTGAGTTCCTTGAACGCAATCCGGCAGGCAAGGTGCCGTTGCTTCTGATTGAGGGACGTCCGCTTACTGAGGTGGCGGGTATCCTCTATTACGTGGCCAAGGCTATGCCCCACGTCCAACTCTGGCCGGCGAGCGATCCCGAAGGAGAGGCGCAAGTCGTATCCTGGATGTCGTTCATTGCCTCGACACTCCATCCTGCACGGACACAGGGGCTGGACCATGTGCGGAAGGTCTACGGCATTGCCGATCGTCGCTTCGGTGGGCGGGAGTGGGCTGCGGGCAGCTACAGCATCGCCGATATCCACCTCTTCCGGCTCTACTGGCGAATGCGCAACTCGATCAAACCTGAGCCCGAAGCGTTCCCATCACTCGAAGCGCACTACCAACGCATGATGGCGCGCCCGGCCGTGCAACGGACGATCGAGATCGAGCAAGCGATTGGCTACGAGTTGCCAGTCTGAGATATGAGCGCCCAAGAAATCAGGCGTCTGGATGCCCAACTTATCCCCACCGTGCTGCTCTGATGTAGCCTTCCGGCTAGCGTCGCCAGTGGTGGCTGGAAAGCGTGGGAATGGTAGCGGGAGGCGGACTTGAACCGCCGACCTAAGGATTATGAGACCTTCGCTCTAACCACCTGAGCTATCCCGCCGTAAGCTGCGGGATATACGGACGAGCCGGGAGTGCTGTCAAGTGATGCGCGGCGTGCTTCGCGAGCTTACTCTCGACGGGCCTTGCCCGGCGATCTGGCCTCAGTGGGCCGCGGAGTGCCGCGTTGCGGCAACCGGTTCGACGGCCTCACGGGGGTGGGGGAGAAAGTGCCGGCTTCGGGAAGCGGCGCCGCGCATCCAGCGGTAGGCGCTCCATAGCCCGCCCTCCTCGAGCGCAATGCGGCGGGCAAAGAGTGAGGTCTTGCGCGAATGCCTGTCGCTCGCTCGTTTCTCAGGGTCTCGATAGAAGGCGGAAAGCTGCCGAGCGCCCATCGTACCTGTCTCGAGCCAACTGGGAATATAGGCATTGCACAGCCGTTCGACGTCGACCATCGCCTTGCTGGCGCCCGTTCCGCTTGCCGGACAGGCCGTGCTGAAAGCGTCGCCGACCACCACCACCGCGGACTGAGCACCGACATCGGTATCGATCAGATCGACCGGCCGGAAACGCATGGGACTCGCAATCTCGAGCGATCCGATGGCGTTGGAGAAGCCCGGCAGGCTATCGATGAGGGTTGCGGCCGGACGATCGCGAAACTGCCGTAGCCACGGGTCGTTGGTCGATCGATAGACGAACAGGTTCGCTCGCAGCCGATCAGGAAGCGGAAAAATCGTCAGATAGGCGATGCGGTCCTGCGGCTGCTCGCCGAACCACGTCAGCGCGCCCAGATCCTTCAGCCGGCTGTTGCTTGGAATGAGATCGAAGCCGATCGAGATCGAATGGCACGGGCGCACCATGCGACGGACATAGCCGAAGGTCGTCAGTGTGTCGGCATTCGCGCCTGCCGCTAATACAACCAGCCGCGCATCGATCGTGGCGCCGCTCGCGAGGCGCAATCGCCGATGCAGCGTCTGCGGGTCCTGCTCGTCTTCGATCACCTTGTCCGCAAGGATAGACACATGCTGCGGGATGAGGCCGCGCAGTCTGTTCACCAGACTGGCGTAGTCGATGCCGTACTCGACCGCGTGGCGATGCTCGACAAGGCGCCCGCCACGCCCGATCCAGATGTCTTCGTAACGAAGGGTTCCAGGCAACACATCCCCGAGCACACCGGCCCGGCTCAAAGCCCGCAAGTGGGTATGCTCGAGCTTTTCGCACCTGAAGTCCGGACCGTGACGCTCCGCTGGATCGACAAGGCAGACCCGGTAACCTGCTCGGCCCAGCATGAGAGCCGCGAGCGACCCTGCAACGCCCCCGCCCACGATCGCGACGTCGGCCTCATGCATCGAATGCCCCTATGCCCTCAGACGGAACCTGCCTCGAATTGGCAGCCATCACGGCTAGCACAGACTCGATTAAAGTCCGCTCACTGGCAGAAGGTGCAGACTGGCGCGG
The DNA here is from genome assembly GCA_050250755.1 of Hyphomicrobiaceae bacterium. Classification (GTDB taxonomy): domain Bacteria; phylum Pseudomonadota; class Alphaproteobacteria; order Rhizobiales; family Hyphomicrobiaceae. Next base: position 72,605 of record JBFWOB010000018.1, on the reverse strand, counting down.
TAAATAAGCCGTAAACGCGGACGTGGGCCGACGTGGCTTCACACCTTCGCGCCGCCGCCTTTCACGAGGAAAGCAAAGTCTGCGCCTTGCGGCGCCTGCAGCACGCTTTCTCGGAACAGACGGTCGTAGCCACGGTCGGGAAGGGGGCGCTTCTCCTTGGCCCATTCCTCTCGCCGCCTCTGCAACTCGGCCTCGTCCACGAGAAGATCGAGCCGCCGTTCCTTCACCGACAGCTTGATCATGTCGCCCGAACGGACAAGCGACAGTGGCCCTCCGATCCACGACTCGGGAGCGATATGCAGAATGATCGTCCCGTAGGCCGTGCCCGACATCCGCGCATCCGACATGCGCACCATGTCTTTCACGCCCTTGCGCAGCAGCTTCTTTGGGATCGGTAGAAAGCCGGCTTCCGGCATCGATGCGGGCGAGGCCGGTCCGACATTCTGAAGCACCAGGAAATCGTCCTCCGTCACGTCGAGATCGGGATCGTCAACGCGTTCGTTCATGTCGTCGAGGCTCGAGAAGACGACGGCTCGCCCCGTCTTCTCGAACAACGCTGGCGTCGCGGCCGAGCGTTTGATGATGGCACCTTCCGGAGCGAGCGATCCGAACAGTGCAACGAGACCGCCTTCCGGCTCGATCGGATCGGAAGCCGGCTTGATCACGCGACGATCGACCCAGATCGCCTCTTCCGCCTGTAGCCTGTCGCCGAGCGTTTCGCCGGCGACGGTCATACAGTCGAGATGCAGAAGCGGTTTCAGTTCGCGCAGCACGGCCCCAATAGCGCCGGCCGCGTAGAAGTCCTCCATGTAGAATTCGTTGCCGACCGGCTTCACCGCCGCCAGCACAGGTGTCGTATCGGAGAGTTCATTGAAGCGATTGAGATCGAATGTCAGGCCGAGACGTCCCGCGATGGCGGCGAGATGCACGACGCCGTTTGTCGATCCGCCGAGGGCGAGCAGCACACGCGTCGCGTTATCGAGCGACTTCGCAGTGATGATTTGGTCGGGGGTAAGGCCCGAATGGGCGAGCCTGACCGCGGCTGTGCCGGTCGCCTCTGCGGCCCGAAGCCGGTCTGCATGGACGGCGGGAATAGCAGCGGTGCCGGGTAGGGTCATGCCAAGCGACTCGCCGATGGCCGCCATGGTCGAAGCCGTGCCCATCACAGCGCACGTCCCCGCCGTCGTGACCAGACGTCCCTCGGCTTCTTCGAGCTCTGGCGCCGACATCCGTCCGGCCCGGTATTCGACCCAGAATTTCCGGCAATCGGTGCACGCGCCGACGCGATGCTCCCGAAAACGGCCCGTCATCTGTGGCCCGCCGATCAACTGAATCGCCGGTTTGGCTGCGCTCGCTGCGCCCATGAGCTGCGCTGGCACAGTCTTGTCGCAGCCGCCCATCAGCACTACGGCATCCATCGGCTGCGCGCGGATCATCTCCTCGGTGTCCATCGCCATCAGGTTGCGAAACTTCATTGAGTTCGGCTGCAGCGTGGATTCGTGCACGGAGATGGTCGGAAATTCGAGCGCGAGACCGCCCGCCGCCTGGATGCCGCGCTTGATCGCGTCGACCAACTCGGGGAAGTGACGGTGGCATGGATTGAAGCGGCTGTAGGTGTTGGCAATGCCGATCACCGGGCGCGAAAGCTCATCCAGAGAATAGCCCATCGAGCGGGCGAAGGCGCGCCGCAGGTAGACCGAGAAATCCGGGTCGCCGTAGTTCTGCAGGCCTCGCATATATCCGCGGGCGGCGCGCTGACCTAAGGGCAGCTTCTCGCCGTCGCCCGCATTACCACCGGCCTTCGACCCCGCCTTCGTTTTCTTTGCCATGCCGCCTTTGCTCCTCTCGCGTCATTCAGGGGTCTTCCGGCGGGTGCTGCATACTTGCCGGTCTGATCCGCATTGTCCGTCGCTGGGTATCGTCAGGGGTGAGCTGCCGACACCTCTCGATCCGCCAGCATATGTGGCCGGGGCCGGGCAGAGCCAGACCCAACCGTCACCGCTCGGATTGATGTCGGGTGTTCGCGCGCGCTCGGCAGAACCAACGAGGATCGCCGAGAGGATGCGCCCGGACTTAACGCTTCATCAAGACTTCAATGGAAAGATTCCATTAATCATCATCCCCAACTCCCAGGTCCTGTGCCATGCTGGCAAAGGTCGGCGCCTCCGCGCGCCTCACATCCTCATTGAATGAGGTCAGAAACGATACGGGCCGGGTTGCCTTTTGCGGGCCGTTCGTGCTTTCCGCAATCACCGGTTATCCGATCTCGCGCATCGAGGACGAGATCCGTGCCTTCCGCGCGCCTGACACCAATACGAAATCGATCGTCAAAGGCACCAACACCGATGAGGTGGCGGCAGCGCTCTCACGCTTCGGTTATCGTATGGATGTCAAGGAAAGCTACATGCACCTCGCTCGCAAGGAGCGCCCGAGCCTCTGGAGCTGGATGCAGAAGCCGCGCAATGCGTGGACCCACTACATCCTGGCGATCCACAAAGGCAAGGAAGGGCATTGGGTGCTGATCAAGGGCGTCAAGCTCTGCGACACCTATTCCGAGGGCAAGTGGCAATTCGTCTGTGACGGCCCTCACAAGGGCGCCCGGATCATGGAAGTCTTCGAGGTTCGGCGGGAGCTGGGCGTCTGATGAGACCGGCCCTATGGGCAGTGCTTGGACTTCGTCGGTTATGCCGTTGGCGTGGGGATCGGTGCGCTACTCGTTTCAACACTTTCGGACAACACGCACGACAAGTCCGTCGAGATCGCAGCCACATCGGCGCTGATCGCGGGACCGCTCGGTGCAGTGATCGGCCTTGTGGTCGGGATTGCAATCGGCCGATCCAGATAGATGGCGTTGCCATATCCTGTTGTGTTCCCGGGCAGAGCGCGGACGGGAGGCTCGCACAACGACCCGGGATCACGTGGCGTAGTTTGTCCGCGATCGCGAACCATGCGGCCGGTCTGTGACACCGAACCGATAGGTTAGCGAAGGCGTTGCGCCCTAAGCTGCAATTGGCATATCGGGGAACGAGAGCTGCTCACGCGCCCTCCATTCGTCCGTGACATAGTTGATGATGATCGACTTGCGGATGCCGTCGATCTGCCGCGGCTCGAAACCGTGATAGGTGTCGGTCGACGGCACGAAGACCATGGCCGCGTTCGGTGAGAACGGCGAGCGGCCGACGTGCTGCTTTTGAGCATCGTAGACGTCGGTGCCTAGGTTCTTGTGGCTGGGATCCTTCGACAGATAGAGCAGCATCGTGAACACCTTCACGCCGAGATCGGTATGTGGCTCCAGCCAAAAGCCATTGGTGTCCTGGGCGTACTCGAGGCGCAGATAGGTGCCGCCGAGCTTCGTCCCGAAGTAGTTCGCGATCCGGTCGGTCACCGCGCGCGACTGGAACGCCTCGGCGAACGCGCCGACGACAGGATACTTGGCCCTGTTCTCGACGTCGAAATATCTGCGTGTTGCGTTATGCAACTCGCGCTTGCCCGATACCCCGCCAAGCGCGGGCGCGGGAAACGGCAAATCCGCAATGTCGTCGGCAACGTCCGCGGGGAGACACTTGGTCAGGAACCAGTGCGGATAGGGCCGTGGAAGTTTCTCCGAAGCTTCGATGCTGCTCAGGAGCGCGGTCGTGATCGCGTTGGTCTGGTTGGACATCTCTACGCTTCCCCCTTGGCTCGGCGCCTGCGCTCGCAGGCAAGTCAGGCGAGTGTGTCCGTGGCGTCTCGCTATTTCCCCCACTAGCACTCGGAATTTGTCGCGCCCTAGGAGGCAAGGCGTCACGGGGGCAGGCTTGTCACGTGCCAAATCGAAGCAGCGGCAGGGAAAGTGCGTGCGACGTCGCCGCGAATACCGCGCGAGTGCCACAGCCGACGCCACCAGAAATCTGCCTTGCGCTCCCGTTGCGGCTGAACGAAAAGGCACCCGCGGCGTGCGCCGTGGAGAACGCTGCGCGAGCCCATGGACCTCTTCCAAGACATCCTGACAAAGGTGACGCTACCCATCATCGCGCTGGTGGTGATTGGCTACGCGGCGCAACCGCGACTGAAGCTCGACATCGGCACGCTCAATCGCGTGCAAGTCTATGTCGTGATGCCCGCGTTCCTCGTTCACTTCCTGTCGAGTGGAACGCAACCGATCTCGGTGATCTGGCCGGTCGTCTATTTCGGTGCGATCCAGTTCCTGATCCTGATCCCACTGGGCTGGCTGCTGGTCATTCTCTTCCGCATGCGCAAGTCGCTAGGGCCCATGATGGGCCTCGGTACCGCCTACGCGAATGTCGGGTTCTTCGGCATCCCGGTGACCCAACTCGCGTTCGGTCAGGAATACATCATCCACCAATCGGTCTTGACCGCGCTGATGGCCATATTGGTTTGCACGGTCGGCGTTGCACTGCTCGCGCCGCCCGGCGGGAGCCCACTGGCGAAGGTTCGCATTGCGTTCCAGACGCCACTCATTCCATCGGTTGCGCTCGGATTGGCCCTGCGAGGCTTCCAGATCGAGCTCCCGACGGTCATGTCGCAGCCGATGCAACTGTTGGGTTCGATTTTCACGCCACTCGCGCTCTACACCCTGGGCGCGCAGGTGGCGACGGCGCGTCTCGGCCGCATCGAATGGGCGCCCCAGATCCTCATATTGTTCCTCAAGTTTCTGGTTGCGCCGATCATTTCCTGGGGAATCTGCTGGGCCATCGGCATCACGCCTGACCTGACGGCCGTGATCGTGGTTGCCGCCGCGACCCCAGTCGGCGTGCTCGTCACGATCTTTGCAGCGGAATACAAGACCGAGGCCGAGTTCATTTCCACGGCAGTTGTCATCTCGACGGCACTCTCGCCGATCTTCGTCACGGCCTGGATCTTGGCGGTCCGGCTGTTCTGAGGCGCTGCTCATCTCGTCGAGGCCCGCGCTCACTTGCCCTTTTCGATCGGTACGCCCGGTTCGTGTTTTGCTTCGCGCAGGACTACAGTCGTCTTGACGCTCGCCACGTTGGGCAACGGCGTCAGATGATCGAGCACGAAGGTCTGGAAACTCGTCATATCCGTCGCCACGCACTTCAGCATGTAGTCGGCGTCGCCCGCGAGCATGTAGGCCTCCCGAACGATGGGCCAGGTCAGAACCCGCTTTTCGAATTCCCGCAGTTCCACATCGCCCTGCGCACGCAGTGTCACCATGGCAAAGGCAGCTACCTCATATCCGGTAAGGCCCGCATCGAGCACGGCATGATAGCCGCGGATGAACCCCGCCTGCTCCAGTGCCTGCACGCGCCGCAGGCATGGCGGAGGAGAAAGCCCGACGCGCTGGGCGAGGGCCACGTTCGTGAGGCGGCCGTCGGCCTGCAGCTCTTTCAGGATGCGCCAATCGGTAGCATCGAGACGCGCGCGCATCGGCGATAGTGCCTCCTACGTAGTTCACGGGCTTCGAGTCCGGCGCCTGTTCAAGCACGGCGAGGTGCGGGCGTCGAAGAGAATCAAGCAATTCTGCTGCGAATTTTGCGCTGATCCGCAGTCATCCGACGAGGTCCCGACAATGGCTCGCCCGCGACCGCTCGCTGGCCTCAAGGCCTGGCTCATCACCGACGACAAGGCCGGCATGAAGGTGCAGGCGGAAGGCGTCGCCGAGGCGCTTGGCGTCACGTGGGAGTTGAAGCAGGTTGCGCCGCAGGGCGTCTGGCGCTTCGTCGCCCCCTATGGCCCGCTCGACCCGCGCGACGGTATTGGCGCCGGCAAGCTGCTTGCACCACCCTGGCCGGATATTGCCATCGCCACGGGACGCCTCAGCATTCCCTACATCCGCGGTCTTCGTCGGCACGCGGGCGTCTCGACGTTTACGGTGGTGCTGCAAGATCCGAAGACGAGTGCGCGAACGGCCGATCTTATCTGGGTTCCCGAGCACGATCGTCGACGCGGGTCGAACGTGATCACAACCCTCACGGCCCCCCACGCCTTTTCACCAGAGCGGATCGCGGCCCTTAGAAGCTCGGTGCCCACCGCGATCTCGGCTTTGCCGGGGCCGCGCGTCGCGGTGATCCTCGGCGGGAAGAACGCCGTCTACAAGTTCACCGATGCCGACGATGACCGCCTCGAAGCCTCCATCGCCTCGATCGCGCGGCTCGGGGCAAGCTTTCTCATCACGCCCTCGCGTCGGAGTCACCAGCGCCTCGTTCGCGCTGTCCTGCGCGCAACGGAAGGTACGCCGCGCTTCTTCTGGGACGGCACGGGCGACAATCCCTATCCCGCGTTTCTCGCGCACGCTGACCTCTTCGTCGTGACGGGTGACAGCGTGAACATGACCGGCGAACCTCTTGCGACGGGCCGTCCCGTCTACGTTTTCGAACCGTCAGGGGGCAGCCCGAAGTTTCGCCGGTTCCATGAGTCGCTGCGGCGCTATGGCGCCACACGCGCGCTGCCCACTGAGGTTAAGAGTCTCGACGGGTGGACATACGAGCCGTTGGACTCGGCAGCCGAGATCGCGCAGGCCATTGAGGAGCGCCTTCTCCGGAGGCGGAGCATGCTGAGCGGCCTGGTTTCGGACGGGCTGGTTGCCGGGGCTTGAGCCCCAGGCGTGTCGCATAGGATGCGGCACAGGTCATTGGCGGCCGGCGCAGAGCAAAGGGGATTGACGATGGGCCATCTCAACATCGCCAAATTGCGGGCCGCCAAGGTCGAGAAGGAGCCGTTCAACTACGTGATCGTTCCCGGCTTCCTCTCGCCGGAAACCGTGCGGGCCATCAACGCGACCTATCCGCGGATCGAAAAGGGAGGAAGCTTCCCGATCGATAGCCTCGACGACAGCATGGCGATCCGCGACGTCATCAAAGAACTCGACGGGCCTGAGTTCGAGGCGACCATCGAGGAGAAGTTCGATGTGTCGCTCGACGGCCGGCCGAAAATGTACTCGCTCCGCGGCTGGACGCGCGCCAAGGACGGCCAGATACATACCGACTCGAAAGACAAGATCATCACGGTGCTCGTCTATCTCAACGAGGACTGGAAGCAGGACGTTGGCCGGCTGCGCATTTTGAATAACGGCCACGACGTGGACGACTTTGCCGCCGAGGTCCCTCCCGACAACGGCACGCTGCTTGTCTTCAAGCGGTCCGACAACTCCTGGCACGGCCATCATCCGTTCGAGGGACAGCGCCGCTCGCTGCAGATGAACTGGATGACGAGCGAAGGCTCGAAAGGCTTCCACGCCATCCGTCACCGCATTTCTGCCGTCGTGAAGAAGGTCGTGGCAGGCTGAGACGGTTGGCCGGTGGGCGCTCTGCCCGGTCGCCTGGACCCCTGGCCTCGATGCCTGAGAGCGCTTAAACCTTCGGCCACGAACCAGACGAAACGAGCCGGAGAGAGCACCCATGACGACCAAACGTGTTGCCGCCATCACCGGCGGCGCTAGTGGGATCGGAGCCGCGACCGCGCAAAGACTGGCTGCGGATGGCTACGACATTGCCGTGATCGATCTCAACGCCGAGGGTGGCGAGGCGACAGCCAAGAACATCTCGGGTCGCGGCCGGAACAGCAAATTCTACAAGTGCGATGTCGCGGACGCATCCGCGGTCGAGACTTTGTGCGAGACGGTCGAGAAGGAGATGGGGCCGGTCGCCGTTCTCGTGACAGCAGCCGGATTGATCCCGAACACCGAGTCCGTGCTCGACATGGACATGGCCTATCACGAGCGCATGTGGAAGGTGAACTACAACGGCACCCTTCACGCCTGTCAGTCATTCGCTCGGCGCATGATACCGCGCAAAGCCGGCGCCATCGTTACACTGGGCTCGATCAATTCACGCATGCCGCTGCCGCTTCCGGCCTACAACCCGGGTAAGGCCGCGGTGGAGCGGCTGACGCAGCTCCTGTCTGTCGAACTCGGCCGCCATTCGATCCGCGTCAACTCCGTCGGCCCCACGTACGTCATGACTCCGCCGCTGCGCCAGAAAGTGGCCGACGGTGAGCGCGATATGGGCAAGATCATGAGCGTGCACGCGCTTCCCTACCTGCCGGAGCCCACCGACATCGCCGATGCCATTGCCTTCCTCGCATCCGATCAGGCACGCGCGATCACCGGCATTCTCCTGCCGGTCGATTCCGGCTGGCTCGCGGGTGTGCCTTATCGCACCTACGCAGGCGGCGTGCCTTGGGAGGAGTGATTGTGAGCCATCGATACGGCGGCGCAATGAGTTGGATCATCGCTCGCACATGATCCAACCGACGGATTTCACTCGAACACGATCCTTCCCTCGACCTTCGCGTCCACCGTCTTCAGGCTGCGAATGTAGCTCATGACGATATCGGCAAGCAGCCGCCCGTCGGTCTTGCCGATCAGAATGCGGCCTCGGGCGAGCGACGAGTATCCGTCACCACCGGCGAGCAGGAAGTCGTTCGAGGCGACCTTGTATTTTGTGTCTGGATCGATCTGCTTGCCGTCATGAGTCAGGCTCTTGACGCGCTCCCCGGCGGGCGCTTTGTGATTCGCTACGACGCGCAGCCCCGACACCTGCGGAAAGCGCCCGCTTCGATTGTCGATGTCGGAGACGCCGTTTTCGAGCGCCGCCTTGAGATCACGTCCTGTGATTTCAACCAGCACCGTCCGGTTGCCGAACGGCAGCTCGCTGAGCACGTCTCGGCGCGTGAGTACGTGCCCAGCCGGATAGGTGCGATTGCCACGGAGGCTGCCACCGTTGGTAATAGCGATCTGCGCGGAGGTCGCATGGCGGATCGCGTCCGCGACGAGATCGCCGATCGCGGCTTCCTCGGAACGCACGACCGAGGACCGCGAGTCAAGCGCGACGTTCAGGGTCGCAATCGGGACATCGAGCTGCTGGCTGAGCTCTGCCTCGAGCCGCGTGACCACGGCCAGCGTCTCGGGATCGGGCTCGACGCTTGCTGAATCGATCGGCCGGAAACGGGCATGCCAGTCGATCCGACCTCTAGCGTCCTTCTCGGTCGCGTTTGCGTAGATATCGATCGCCGTGACCGTCTCGCCTTCCTCGCCGCTTTCGACCATGACGACGCGGTTGTCGTAGACGATGCGCAGATCGTGATCGTGGCCCGTCAACAAGATGTCGACGAGGCCGGATCGCATGATCTCGAGGTCACGCGCGAAATCGGTATGCGTGACGGCGATCACCAAATCGACGCCCGCTTCCCGCAAGGTTTTGGATTCGGCGCGTACCGTCGCCATCTCATCGAGGAATCGGAGTGATCCCGTCTGCGACATAAGCGGGCTTGTTGCCAGCGCCACGCCGAAGACACCCAGTTTCAGCGTGCCGAGTTCAAATATGCGGTGGTCCTGATGGCCTGGAAGCCGTGCTCCTGCGTTATCTCGCAAATTCGCGGCGAAGTAGGCGAAGCGGGAGTCTGCACAACGGCGCGCGTAAACGTCCGGGCCGAAATCGAACTCATGGTTGCCGGGCACGAACACATCCGGAGGCATCACATTCAGCAGCTCGACCGTATGTGCTCCCTGATCAAAACCCGACATCAGCGAGGGCGAAAACATATCGCCCGCGTGCGCATAAAGCAGCGGAACGCCTTTTGCGCGCTCGGCGCGCGCGATCGCAGCGAGCCGCGCGAAACCACCGCGGCCCTTCACCTCACTCATTTTATAGATGTCGTTGACGAGCAGCAGGGTGCACGTCGGGGACGTTTCCGCTTTTGCCGCTTCGGCCGTCGCCGCCGCTGGAGAAATCACGGCAGCGCCGAGACCAGCGACCGCAGCTCCAGCCAAGGCCTTGCGGCGTGTCATGCCCGTCATGCGAATGGTCCTGATGGTCGCTCAGGCGACGCTGCTGTCGCGCTCGTCTCTGGCACGTCTCTTGGCGCTTCGCCGATCCTTTGCCTCGTCTGCGAATTGTCGCGCCATCTAGCGCACGTCTACGGTTCAGCCCTGCTTCGGTAGCCACCGCCGCGGCGTCTCACGAGCGTCGTCGTAAGCCGCCTCGAACACCGGGCTCGCGAGGATCGCCTGGACGCGGAGTGTGCCGTTACCCGAATTCGTGAAGCTATGCTTGCGTCCTGCGGCAATGACGATGGATTGACCCGCCGTCGTGTGGCGTCGTTCGCCGTCGACCATGATGTCCGCCTCGCCTTCGAGCACGGTAAGGATTTCTTCCACCGCATGCAGATGGGGCGGCGCGCCGAGGCCGGGATCGCACCATTGCTCGAAGACGCAAAGCTGCTGCGCACCAACGGCCGCCGAGGCGATCATGCGCGTAAGCACGCCCTGGCGCCACTCGTCTTTCGGCTGGCTCGCATGATCGATGAAAGTGATGGTCATGGCCGATAGTTCACTCTGCGATTTGCGGGGTCTCTCCCCCTTGTCTCGAAATCTAGCCGCCCCATGCACCTCATGTCAGCCGGCAAGCGTGGCATTGGTCTGGGCGCCGCAAATGAATATGTTAAGCGCAGTGACCTCTGCGTGAGCCGTCGAGATTGGAGCGTCAGCCATGAGCACATTACCGCATAACGATCCCGTACCCGGTGATGCGAAGTCATGCGCCCAGATCGAGCAGGTCATCGTTCCAAGAGCGCATGATCTCGGCGGCTTCGAGGTGCGTCGTGCGCTTCCAGCGCGAGGGCGTCAGATGGTCGGCCCTTTTATCTTCTTCGACCAGATGGGACCGGCCGAGTTTCTGATTGGCAAAGGCGTCGATGTCCGACCGCATCCGCATATCGGGCTCGCGACCGTAACCTATCTCTTCCAGGGGGAGATGTGGCACCGCGATAGTCTCGGGACGTCGGTGGTCATCAAGCCCGGCGAGGTGAACCTCATGAGCGCTGGTCGCGGTATCGTCCACTCCGAGCGAGAAACACCCGAGGCCCAGTCGCACACGCGCGATATGTTCGGAATCCAGGCGTGGCTTGCGCTTCCGAAGGACGTTGAGGAGGGAGACCCGGGATTCGTGCATCACGGCCTCGCCGATCTGCCCCGCATCGAAGGCGAAGGTAAGCGCGTGAGGTTGGTGATGGGCGAGGCGTTCGGCAGGCGATCACCGGTCGAATTCCCGCATCCGACGCTTTACGCGGAAGCCGTTCTCGCTCCGGGTGCCGTGCTGCCGCTTGATGACTTCTACGACGAGCGGGCGATCTACATCGCCTCCGGCGAGGTCGATATCGCGGGCGACAAATTCGAAGCGGGACGCCTCCTCGTGTTCCGGCCCGGCGATCGCATCTCGATCCTCGCAACCGCCCAGACAAGGCTCATGATGCTCGGTGGCGAACCGATGGATGGGCCACGGCATATCTGGTGGAACTTCGTCTCGTCGTCTCGTGATCGTATCGAAGCAGCCAAAGAGGACTGGAAGTCGAAGCGCTTCCCCCTGGTGCCGGGCGACGAGATCGAGTTCATCCCGGCGCCAGGATAATTCTCTCGGTCGCGATCGTCGTCAATTCCCGAATGCGGGAGGCGCGATGTCTGAAGGTAGGTGCATAGCCGACTCTGAACTTGCCGAGGGTACCGCCGCAGTCGCGGGATGGGCGACGATGGTGTTACGTGGCTGGCGATGGGTGATCGCCTTCCGCGGTTTTGCAGTCGCGGACTGAATTTTATCGGTCCCGTCTGCCCGCCGAACCGCAGCAGGCTTTTTGCGGATCGTGACGGCTGCTGCGTTCGCATGCGTGACAGTGCCTGAGGCCTTCGCAACGGAACCGGTCACCACATGCTGCGCGACTTCATCGTCGCCATCGTGCTCGTGCTCAGGTTCTGGCTTGGAAAAGCCCGAGTAGCCCCAGCACGTGCGGGCGCGGAGATCCCGGCCGACGTTTCCTGGTGGCATCGGCTCGGGGGGCTCAACAGCGAGGTTGCGCAACGTGACCGGCATGAACGGGTGCGGCTCGGTCGACACGGCTGCGGCGTGTCTCAACTTAATGGGCGCGGCAGGCGAAACGACGACCGCGGTTCTCAGGGCCGGATCGCCGCTCAGATGCGCAAAACCGGCCTCGATCAACTCCGTTGCGCGTTCTGAGCGCCGGTTGCGATTGTACTCGCCGAGCACGATGGCGATCAGGCGATGCCCATCGCGCGTGGCGCTGGCAACCACGTTGTAACCCGAGGCGCATGTAAATCCGGTCTTCATGCCATCCGCGCCCTCGAGGGAGCGCAGCAGGTCATTCTGCGAATGGAACGTGCCCTTGTGGATACGCACAGTCTGGGTCGAGAAGACCTCCGCACGATCGGGGAAGTCCTTCAGCAACGCCGTCGTCAACGTCGCGAGGTCGCGTGCCGTCGTGACCTGGTCGGGATCTGGCAGTCCGTGGGGATTGCGAAAGACGGTGCGCGTCATGCCGAGGCGCTTGGCGGTGTCGTTCATGGCCAATACGAACGCGTCTTCGGTGCCGCCGACACGTTCGGCGAGTGCAACGGCAAAATCGTTGGCCGAGCGCAGAACGAGACCACGAATAGCCTGCTCGACATTCAGTTTGATGCCGGCTCGGAGGCCGATGCGCGTCGCCGGCTGCCCGCGAGCGTGATCGGAGAGCGGCACATCATCGTCCCATGCAAGGCGTCCAGTCTTCACGGCATCGAATGTGAGGTAGGCCGTCATCAACTTCGTCACAGATGCCGGATACCAGAGCCGATCCGGCTCCTCGGCATAAAGCACTTGCCCGGTTGCCGGTTCGAACAGCAGCACCGGGTTTGCCTCGACTGCCGACATTGTCGAGGCCATGAGAAGCGACGCCGCGGCAATGGCGCGCGATGAATTGCAGACGTTTAGCATCTCGACCCCCGTTTACCCCCAGTCAGCCGAGATACACTGACTGGCAACCCCCAAATTCACATCGCGTAGCGCGCTTTTGGTTCGCGCCTCGACCCCTTCGATGTGTCGTCGCCGCGCCCACGGGCGGGCCTTCAATTTCCAAAACCCGAGCTGAATGGGTTCCATTGCTTCTGACCGACCGGCTTCGGGGCGGCCCCCGCCGCCTGCCGACGCGCCTTCTGGGGAGGCGCGGTAGCTCTCCGCTGCGGTCTCGACGGCTGCACATCGTCGTCCGTATGCGCTGAGGAGAGCACCACGGAACGTCCAGCCAGTGCCGAAGCAACGCGGCTGTCAATGCTATAGACGTCCTTGAACGAATGCACTTTGCCGTTCGGATCTGCCGTGGCGGTGAAATAGACAATGTGAACATTCACGCGCTTGTCGATCGTGACGTCGGTCGTGCCACCCCGCGCGACGATCTGCGAGACGCGCTCCCGGCTCCAGCCTTTGTCGTAAGCGAGGATTGTCGAGGCGAGCTTCAGCGGATCCTCGACGCGCATGCAACCATGGCTGAACACACGCGACGTCCGCGCGAACAGATTCCGTTCAGTCGTATCGTGCATGTAGACGTCGTGCTTGTTGGGGAAGCGGAATTTCACGACGCCCAAGACATTGCTGCTGCTGGGCGGCTGGGTGAAGCTGAAGCGGCGAATATCGACCGACGACCAGTTGACGCTGTCCGGATTGACTTCGCGACCTCCGAGATAGACGCGAAGTTGATGCCGGCGAAGCGCGCGCGAGGCGCCGTCGTTGTCGGAGAAGAACCAACCGGACGAATAGGCCTGAGACCGGCGCAACATCGGGCCGAGCTCGTTTGATTTGATGCCGTCCGGCACGCCCCACGAGGGGTGAAAAATAATGAAGCGCATCGGCGAAGAGAAGATCGGCGTTGGAGTCGATGGCTTACCCACCACGATCTTGGCCTGATGCACCATCTTTCCGTCGTGGTACACCTTGGTGAACTGCTCGGGAATGTTATCCCAGACGTAGAACTCGCCGAGGTTATCGGGCAGCCACCGCCAGCGCTCCAGATTGACGATGATGCGGCGTTCTTCGCTCGAAATTTCGCGCTTGGACTTCTGTTTCTGATCGGAATTTGCAGTCGTCCCGCGATGCTCGGTCCGTAGCTTGGCCAGGGCGCCTTTCAACGAAACAAAGCCTGCATGACGGGGGTGAAGGCCTTCCAGGTAGGCATCGGCGGATGGTGCTTCCGCGATGGCTTCTATGATCGAGCGCGGCTCATAAAGATGTGGGCGCATATCGATGATCCGGCTGATTGCAGCGGGATCGGTGCGGCCCCCTCGGGCGTGGCGCGCGTACTTCAGCACCTCCAGCCCGATCCGAATCTCGACGTCCACGAGCGCCTCGGGCAGCGCACCGGCGCTCGGCCGCGCGGGGAGGTCGAATGCCGCCGCATCGAGGCCCCATTCGTCGGCGCGTTGCAACGCACTTACGGCGGCTTCCGCGCGTGGCGACAAGCCGTTGGAGGTCGTCCAAACGCGCGCCGCGTCGCTCTCGCCGTAGTAGGCCTTGAGCGCGGCCAAATCCTCCTGGTCCGACTTGGCTCGGCTTTCCGGCCATGCCGTCAAGCGAGCGCGAAGCGCGGTAATAAATGGATCGACTTCGGCAATGGATCGCGCAACGGCGGGACGCTCCGGTGCACCCGGCGCCCTGGTCGGGCTGGTGTTCTCGGGCGGTGGAGTCAGTGGATCGGCTTCGGCCGGCACGGCGTCGAGGCCACCACCTTCACCACTGGCAGGTGTGGTCGCTGTCGCCGTTTCGCGGGGAGGCGGTGCCGTCTCGTCGGCGGGCGTAGTTGGTCCGGGCTTTGCCGGAGCGCTCGCCGTATCGCTGGTCGCGGCGGGCGTCTGTGGTGTTGCTAGCGTTTCGGCCGGCGTCAACTGCGCATTTTCAGTGGCTGCAGTCGGCTTGGGCTGCTCGACGACGCTCGAAGCCGCCGATTCGGTCGATGTCGGCGAAGCGCTCGATGTGGGTGCAGGGCTCGCTGTGGAGTCCGTGCTTTGGGCCTCGCTCCCGTCGCCGCTGGCTGCGCGGGCTGCTTCGGCTGGCGAAGGCACCGGATTGTCTTCCGCCACAACGGCTGTGGCAGCGGCCACGCTGAGAACAAGTGCGGCCAGGCATCGGTACAGCATCATGCCACCTCGGATCGCGGAGGAAGCGGACTCGAAGATATCAAGTCGGCGAATTGTTATGATGCGTATGAACCTAGCAGGATCATGGCACGCTTGCCGACGACGAGGTTGTCATTGTCGACTGCTTTGTGGGTAACCGTTGCCACATGGCACCACTTATGAGGCCTGCCGACAATCGGTGAAGACCCCACGCGTGTTTCGCTTTTCGAGCATGTGTAACGTGAAGATCAACAGCCCTGGCGCATGAGGGAGGACATGCACCAGGGCCGTGCTCTCGGCATCCGGGCCAGGATGGGGGAGGATACCCGGCAACCGAGGGGATGCGGTCTTCTCTCCCGTTCCGCTGCGCTTGGCGCGTATGTGCAGGGTCCGGTGGGTTTTGCTCACTCATCGAAGCGGCGCGGCATCGAAAAGGCCACGCTGACAGTCGAATTCCGTGCGTCTAGCTTCTTAGGCGGCGAGGCAACGATCGTGCATCTCGTCTAAAGCAACCTCGTTTGCTAACGTGAGGTTGTCGAATGACTATCTCTTCACCATTGAGCAATGGTGGTCTTGCGGATTAGCCACTGTCAATTGACGAAATATTTCTGATTGAGTCGCGCCTGTGAATAACAAGAGCGCCGCGAGCAATTGTCTCGCGACGCTCATATTGGCTACCGTTCAGCTTTGGCCGACAGCATTATTGCTTCACAAAGGTCCCGTTTCGATAGGCAGATCCTCGCGGGCGCCCCACTCGCTCCACGAACCGTCGTAGACTGCCGCATCAGTCTGGCCGAGCTGAGCGAGAGCGAAAGCCACCACGCCTGCTGTCACGCCCGAGCCGCAACTCGCGACCACGGGGCGGCCGACGTGGACGCCAGCATCCGCGAACACCTTCCGCAGATCGTCCGGGCTCTTCAGCGTTCCATCTGCATTGAGCAGCGTTCCGAACGGCACGTTGCGCGAGGTCGGAATGCGCCCAGAACGGAGGCCCGCTCGCGGTTCACGCGCCGTTCCCGTGAAGCGACCGGCGGCGCGGGCATCTACGATCTGCACGCTCGGATGGCCGATCAGGGCTTTCACGTCGGCCGCATCCCGCACGAGTGCAGCATTGGCCCTCGGCGTGAAATGGCGCGGCTGGCGCTTTGCGCTCGGCTCCTCGGTGATAGGGCGTCCTTCCGCTTTCCATTTCTTCAGGCCGCCGTTCAGCACCGCTACGTCGTCATGTCCCATGGCCCGGAACATCCACCAGACGCGCGCCGCCGAATAAAGGCCCTCACTGTCGTAGACGATGATCCGGGAGCCGTCGCCGATGCCCATGGCCTTGACCTGGGAGGCAAACTGAACGGTCGAGGGGAGCATATGCGGCAGCGGGTTCTTCTTGTCGGACACCTCATCGATGTCGAAGAAATACGCGCCGGGAATGTGCTCGGCAGTGAATTCGGCGCGCGCGTTTCGGCCGGACGTCGGTAGATGCGTGGAGCCATCTAGGATGACGATATCGGGGCTATCCAAGTGTTGCGCGAGCCATTCCGTCTCGACGAGCCACTGCGCCGGATCGGCCATTCGTTCACTCCCTTGCGATGCTGATGCGTTGTGTTGGTGACGATTGTTGAGTTCAGGCGAACACGACGCGAATACGTCGGTTGACCTTGCCCTTCTTCTCGATCTTGGTGACGGTCACGTGTCCGATTTCGCCCGTCGAGCGGACATGCGTTCCGCCGCACGGCTGCATATCGATACTGCCGTCCGCTCCAATCAAGACGAGGCGGACCCGACCCGTACCCATCGGCGGCTTGACCGACATCGTGCGGACAAGGCCAGGGTTTGCTTCGAGTTCCGCGTCCGTGATCCAGCGTTCACCGACCGGATGGTTGGCATCGACGAGAGCATTGAGATCGGCTGTCAGTTGATCCTTGTCGACGGCCGACGCGTCTTCGATGTCGAAGTCGAGACGACCTTCCTCGGCCCCGATCTGACCACCTGTGACCGGGAACGGCACGAGACTACACAAGAGATGCAGGGCTGTGTGCATGCGCATGTGCCGGTGGCGCAGTTGCCAATCGAGCACGACAGTAACCGCATCTCCGCGTGCGGGGCGAGGCACACCTTCTGCTGAGACATGCACGATACGCGATTTGTCCGCCGTGTCGTAAACGGTGGTCGCGATCGGGCACTCGCCACCGGCAAAGCGGATCGAACCACGATCCCCCGGCTGACCTCCGGCCGAAGCGTAGAATGGCGTGCGGTCGAGCACGATACCGCCACGCTCGTTGACATCGAGTACGTTCGCTTCGCACTCACGCAAATAAGGATCGGTACGGTAAAGCTGCTCGGTCATACTCGGGGAGTCCGGATAGAGGAGGGGGTGGCTCAGGTCGCGTCGGGGTCAACGAAGACTTTTGGCGGCGCTGTCCGTGGTGCTGCGAGCCAGCCGGGCACCGGCAGATTCTTCTCCTCGAGGAAAGCGGGATTGAACAACTTGGATTGGTAGCGCGTCCCGTAATCGCAAAGGATGGTCACGATCGTGTGTCCCGGCCCGAGATCCTTCGCGAGGCGGATCGCGCCAGCGACGTTCACGCCCGACGACGACCCAAGGCACAGCCCCTCATCTTCGAGAAGCCGGAACACCTGCGTCACCGCCTCCGCATCCGGAATGAGGTAGGCCTTGTCGACCGCAAGCCCTTCCAGGTTCTTGGTGATGCGCCCTTGGCCGATGCCTTCGGTAATCGATGATCCCTCGGCCTTCAGCGCGCCCGATGTATAGTAGGCATAAAGAGAGGCGCCAGGCGGATCGGCCAGCGCGATCTTGATGTCGGACTTCTTGGCGCGCAGGCCCATCGCTACACCAGCGAGCGTACCGCCGGAGCCGACCGCCGAGACGAACCCATCGACCTTGCCGCCCGTCTCATCCCAGATTTCTGGCGCTGTCGTTGCAATGTGGGCCTCGCGATTCGCCACGTTGTCGAACTGGTTGGCCCAGATCGCACCGGCGGGTTCCGTCTTGGCCAAC
Organism: Hyphomicrobiaceae bacterium; assembly: GCA_050250755.1. Taxonomy (GTDB): domain Bacteria; phylum Pseudomonadota; class Alphaproteobacteria; order Rhizobiales; family Hyphomicrobiaceae. Next base: position 54,702 of record JBFWOB010000018.1, on the reverse strand, counting down.
GTTTCCGCCAAGCGGGCCGAGTATTTCACGTAGTTGTTGGCATTCTTGTAGGGAACCGCAGGCACCTCCACCAACTCGGCACCGAGCAGCCTGAGGGTGTCCTTCTTTTCCTGGCTTTGCGTCTCGGGAATGACAATCACGGACTTGTAGCCGAGCGCGTTTCCAACCACCGCGAGCCCGATGCCGGTATTTCCGGCAGTGCCTTCAACGATCGTTCCGCCCGGCTTCAGCGTGCCGCGTCGGACGGCATCCTCGATGATGAAAAGCGCGGCACGGTCTTTCACGGACCCGCCAGGGTTCATGAATTCTGCCTTGCCCAGGATCGTGCAGCCGGTCTCTTCCGAGGCCCGCCGAAGCTTGATCAGCGGCGTGCGGCCGACGGCGTCGGCGACGCCATTGCGGATGGTCACGATGCGATTCCTCAGGTTGCGCTCATTGATCTTGGCAGCGAGCCTAATCTCTAGGCTGGCCAAATGGAAGGCTACGGCAGGGATAACGTCGGCTTTGCGCTCCGGTCAGGTACCGCTATGGTGGTGCCATATGACCTGCTCACGGAGGAGCGCGATATCGTGTTCTACGACACCCGCGAAAATCAACACGGCCTCAAGCACGACCCCTTCAAGGCGCTCATGGTGCCGCGTCCGATCGGGTGGATCTCGTCGATCAGTGCGAGCGGGGTTGCCAATATCGCGCCCTACAGCTTCTTCAACGCCATGGGCGAGCGGCCCACCTATGTTGCGTTCGGTTCGTCAGGGGTAAAAGACAGCCTCACGAACATTCTCGAGACGAAGGAGTTCGTGTGCTCTCTTGCGACCTGGGACTTGCGTTACAAGATGAACGCGACTTCGGCCGCCGTTCCGTACGGTGTTGATGAATTTCCCATCGCCGGCCTCACCGCAATAAAAGGCAGCCTCGTCAAACCGCCGCGCGTGAAGGAGAGTCCTGCCGCATTCGAGTGCAAGCTTTGGCAGACGATCGAACTGCCGGGGCGCCCTGGAAAAGCCTCGACCCACACGATGGTGATCGGCGAGGTCATCGGCATTCACATCGATGATCGCTTCGTGAGGGACGGACTGGTCGATACGGGCGCCATGCGGCCAATCGCGCGGCTGGGATACATGGAATACGGCGTGCTCAATCCTGAGAACGTATTCAGCATGAATCGACCCGAGGTCGATGCGGATGGGAAGGTCGTCAACCTTCGCCCCGAAGGGGAGTTCAGCGGCACTTACCGCTAGTAAGCTCGATCAGGCGCGCGGCAACATCACGCCGCGCGTCGTTCGTAAATCGCAGCCAGTCGCATGGTTGCTTGACCCATGCGTCGCCCGGCGGTTGGGCGACACGTCGTATCCGATCTGATGGCGCCTTCACAGTTTCTCGATCAGTCCTTCGTTGCCTTCGTCTCCGGTGCCCAGTGAGAACGCGTCCGCGAGAAGCGGAATGACATCCTCGATATCGTCGACGATCGAGATGCGTACCTCGAGGCCTGGTCGAATGAAGGCTTCTTGGCGCATATGATCCAGCAAGCCCTTGAGGGGGGCCCAGAAGTTCGAGACGTTGGCGATGACGACCGGCTTGTCATGCTGCCCAAGCTGGGCCCAGGTCATCTGCTCGATGAGCTCTTCGAGCGTGCCGATGCCGCCCGGTAGCGCGACGAAGGCATCCGAGCGTTCGAACATGCGCTGTTTGCGCTCGTGCATGTTGCGCGTGACGATCAATTCGTCGACGTCGCGCAGCATGTGCTCCTTTTCAGTCAGGAACTCCGGGATGATGCCGGTGGCATACCCGCCGGACTGGAGGACTGAGCGCGCAATCTCGCCCATCAGGCCGAGGCTGCCACCACCATAGACAAGGCCGATACCGTTCTCGGCAAGGCCCGTCCCGAAGGCTCGGGCCGCTTCCACGTAAGCCGGATTTCGACCCGGTCCCGAGCCGCAGAAGACGCAAACATTCCGCTCTGGTAGGGGCTTTCTAACGGAATTGGAACCAGAAGGCCCCAGTTTGGGATTTTCATCGTTTCTATTTTGCATTCTGTCGAATCTATCTCGAAAGCGCGATAAGCGGGAATGAATTTCCTGCGATCGCTTAATTCACATTTTCGTTCCGGCGGTTTTACGACGGTGGTTCAGCCTCCATTCGGCGCGCACGGCTCGGCGGGCCGCGCAGCCCTCATCGACCAAGGAAATAAGGCACGATCAGCTTCGGGAGCGACCTCTGGAAACGCGCGAACGCCCTGTCGCGTTGCGTTCGTTGGGAGGGTTCGATGCCAGCCGCTGCAGTAGCCACGGGCCCCGGCCGAGCATGGCCGTCGGGATGGTCGTCAACCACGGCGAGCGTTCGTATTGACTCCAAACTTATGAATTTGGCTATGGTCCGGCCCCGCTGGGTCCAAACGGGCCGGGCCCTGTGATGGCGCGCCGCGGCGCGTCGCGATGTCGCCGCGTGGAAGGCAGCAAGAATGAACGAGACTTGGCCGACCGTATCGGCGAAGGCGGGCGACAGCGCGACGTGGCTAATTGTCGGGTTGCTCACGTTTGTGCTTATGGCGACGCCTGTGCTTTCGGAACCGTCGCCGCAAATCGCTCCGACAGCGCCAGGTTCTGCTCAAGACCGCGCCGAGCGTCTCGCTCAGGAGGCAAGCCAAGCCTTCGACCGCTTTCTGCTCGGCGAGAGCCCGAATGGAACGAAAGTCCATCCTAGACCGACCACCGACCTCCCCGTCCGCGATCGGTCGCCTCGCGCGATCGAAAGTGCGAGCGACTGGCTGGCGCGCACGCAGCGCAATTACGATGCGGTGATGGAGCGCCTTTCGCAGCCCACCGTGCCGAACCCCGTCGTCGACGCGGCTCGCAAGTTTGCCGCAGAGCGGGAGTTGTTTTTGAAAGGTGCACGGTCTGGAGAAACTGTCACAGAGATAACTCCCGAAGCCCCCCGGGCGGGTCCCCACGACACCGTGCCAGATCTTGAGCGTCCGGCCGACGAAGGACGATCCGACACAACGGATGCACCGAGCACAACGGTCGATTCCGATGGGGCGGGCGTCCTCGGCTGGCTCAATCGAGGCTATCGTCTGTTTCGAGACGAAGTTGTCGGCAAGCTCGCTGCGCCGTCACAGCGCGAAATGCCTGTGCCCGAGCCGGATATAGCGCAAATGCCTGGCGCCAAGCCCAAAATGGAGCCGAGCGCAGCTGGAGATGGCGTGGCAGCCTCATACGGTGCGGCCGCGAAGACCGGATTGGACAGCGCACCGAGCTCCAAAGCTGGAGATCATGCCGGTGCCACTATGCCCACGTCGTCGCGCGATCGGCGAATAGGAATCCTTAGCCCGGAAGAAGCGCGTCGCGACGAGATGATCCGCAAGGCGGAGATGGAGCGAAAGGCGACCGAAGCCAAGATTGCTGAAGCCGCCCGGCAAGCGGAGGCGGCTCGAACGGCACAGGCAAAGCGAAGGGCCGAAGAGGAACGTCGGGCCGCAGAAGCCGCACGCATCGCAGAAGCGAAAGCGGCCGAGCACGCCCGTCAGATGGAGGTAGAGCGAAAAGCCCAGGAGCAGCGAATAGCCGAGGAACGGCTGAGAGCGGCCGAAGCGGCACGTCTCGCCGAAGCGCTGGCGGCAGAGGTCGCGCGACGAGCCGAGGCGGCCCGTCAAGCGGCGGAGGAGCAAAAAGCCGAAGAACAGCGCAAGGCGGCCGAAGCCGCACACATCGCACAAGCGAAGGCGGCCGAGGATGCCCGCAAGGCCGAGACGGCGCGAAAAGCCCAGGAGCAACGAATAGCCGAGGAACGGCTGAGAGCGGCCGAAGCGGCACGTCTCGCCGAAGCGCTGGCGGCAGAGGAAGCTCGACGGGCCGAGGTCACCCGCAAAGCAACGGAAGAACGAAAAGCCGAGGAGCAGCGCAAGGCCGCAGAAGCTGCACGGATCGCAGAAGCAAAGGCGGCCGAGGCGATCCGTAAGGCCGAGGAACAGCGCAAGGCCGCAGAAGCAGCGCGAATGGCGGAAGCGAGGGCGGTGGAAGCGGCCCGTCAAGCTGAGAAGCTCAGCAAGGCCGACGCAACCCGAGAAGTCGAGGCTAAAGAGGCGGCCCGGATCGCCCGGATGAAAGCCGCGGACGCTCGTCGTTTGGCGGACGTAAAGGCGGCCGAGGACTTCAGAGCCGCTGAGGGTGGCCAAGGACCCAAGGTGCAGAAAAAGGCGGCGCACAAGACCCGCGAGGCGAATTGGAAGCTGCGCCGACAGAGGACCGAAGGCGGCCGCATCGAGGCGTCGCTTCGGCCGATCAGCCGTCCGGCGGGGCACCTAGCGGCCCCGAAGCCAATTCAGCGGCCTCGCTTTAGGGACTGAAACATCTGCCCGATAGCAGACGGCAAAGGGTCCCCGGCCGCTAAGCCGAGGACCCCAATGCTGGAATATGCGTCGTGAATATACGTCAGGCAGTATGTGACCGACACCGGAGGATCACCGTGTCGGCCGAAGTATTCCAATGTTCCTGATTATTGATGAGTGATCTCAACGTGAGAGTGATCGCGGGGTGAGGCGTAGCGCCCATTGCCGAGGCGTCTCCCGTGCAAAGGTCATGTTGGATGCCGATGCCGCGCAGGCGAAGAGCCCGAGGGCCATAATCGAGGCAAGGATCGTCGCCATGAGAAGTCTCCGAGATCGCTGATTGCTCGCCGGTGCCGGGCAGTTTTGTTTCTGTGTTCGGCAAATAAATATAAACATCGTTCAATTATGAAGTCAAATGCGGATCGAATCGTATCGAATCACGTGTTCGTGAACGGAGGCGGGGTGACATCGGGGTGTCAGCGCCAGCAAAACCGAGGGCGCAATGCGTGACACGTGCGCAAGCGTGGGTACAGGCGCGTCACGAGACAGGTCGGGTCTGGCCTGCTAAGAGCGACGCGCGGAGGTCGCCCATGAACATCACGTTCCTTGTCGCCGTCTATTTCATCATCTGGTGGGTGGTGCTTTTCGCGGTACTGCCGTTCGGGGTCGTGACCCAGGGCGAAGCCGGTGATGTCGTTCCGGGAACGCCGGAGAGTGCGCCTACAAATTTTCGTCTGCTGCGCGTCGTCGGCATCACGACGATCGCGGCGACCATCGTTTTCCTCGCCCTATGGGCGGTCATGCACTGGGGAATCATAGATTTCGAAGGGTCGTGACGACCACAGGCCTACTCACGTCGGCGCTTTGAAAAACAACCGGGGCTGGCCGCCAAGCCTGCCCCGAAAACGAAGTACGGAATTATCTGTTATCGTTGTATTCCGAGCCACTGCTCCGTTGAATCGGAGATCACTGACCCATATAAACAACGCTCGTGGCCCAACTCCGCAGAGTTGGAACAGGAGCGCATGGTCTCCCCAGACCCGGGCTGCTTACCGAATAATGATCGGAGCGGACCCCTTTTCTGTGCAACGGGTCGCACGTTAGCGAACGCAACGCGGCTTGTCAGCACAATTCCGTGACAAATTGACTTGCCCTTTGAGCATGACATGCCCGTAAGGTTCGCCGCTGCGGTATCGTTGCCATGAAACGGGGAAATGGCTATTAGCCGCGGGCGACGTGATGCCGATCGGGGTATCTGTGAGGGACCGTTCGGGTTAGCGCGCGTTTCGCCGAATATGCGCACGCCCTTCGACAAGGATCATTTCCGCCCATGCGCCTCAGTCGCTATTTCTTGCCTGTTCTGAAGGAGACGCCCAAAGAGGCGGAAATCGTTTCCCATCAATTGATGCTGCGCGCTGGGTTGATCCGCCAGGAGAGCGCCGGCATCTACGCGTGGCTGCCGCTCGGGCTCAGGGTGCTCAACAAGGTCAATCAGATCATCCGCGAGGAGCAAAACCGCTCCGGCGCGATCGAGCTTCTGATGCCGACGATCCAATCCGCCGATCTATGGCGCGAGTCGGGTCGCTATGACGCCTATGGCAAGGAGATGCTGCGGATCCAGGATCGGCACGAGCGCGAGATGCTGTTCGGCCCTACGAACGAGGAAATGATCACAGAGATCTTCCGCACCTACGCCAAGAGCTACCGGGATCTGCCGCTGAATCTCTACCACATCCAGTGGAAGTTTCGGGACGAGGTGCGCCCCCGCTTCGGGGTGATGCGCAGCCGCGAGTTCCTGATGAAGGACGCCTATTCGTTTGATCTCACCAAGGAAGACGCGCGGCACGCGTATAACAAGATGTTCGTTGCCTATCTGCGGACCTTCGCACGGTTCGGCTTGAAGTCGATCCCCATGCGCGCGGATACAGGACCGATCGGTGGCGATCTCTCGCACGAGTTCATCATCCTGGCGGACACCGGCGAGAGCGAGGTTTTCTGCCACAAGGATTACCTGTCCTTCGCAGTGCCGCCCGCCGATACCAATTTCGACGATGTCGGTGGCGTACAGGCAACCGTGGATCGCTGGACGTCGCTCTACGCCGCAACCTCCGAGATGCACGATAAGGCGACCTACGGTTCGTTGTCCAGCGACGCCCAGGTCTCTGCGCGCGGCATCGAGGTCGGTCACATATTCTACTTCGGCACCAAGTATTCCGAGCCGATGCGCGCAGTTGTGCAAGGCGCGGACGGCAAGCCCGTCACAGTGCATATGGGCTCTTACGGTATAGGTCCGACGCGGGTGGTCGCAGCGATCATCGAGGCAAGCCACGACAAGAATGGCATTGTGTGGCCCGTCTCGGTCGCGCCCTTCGAGGTGGCGCTGGTAAACTTGAAACCGGGCGATGCGGACACCGATCGGGTTGTGGACGAGTTGGAGCGTGGCCTCGAAGCAGCCGGAATCGAAGTGTTGGTCGACGACAGCGACGACCGCCCGGGTGCAAAGTTTGCGACCATGGACCTGATTGGTTGCCCCTATCAGCTCATCGTCGGTCCGAAGGGCGTGAAGGCTGGCGAGGTGGAAATCAAGACGCGTCGCGATGGCGCCCGGCGCACGCTCGCGCCCGGCGCTGCCCTGACGGCACTGATCGACGACGTGAAGGCAGGACGCAACTTGGCTTAGGAGCCGGCGGCGGACTTCGTAACTGGGTGCGGGGGCGCTCGGTCCGCCGGCTCACCGGCCCCATGCCGCGCGGTTTGTCGCGCGAGACGGGCGCTGGTCCGGTCAGTTGGAGGGGAACGGCATGGCCATCGCAGCGACCGACACAGCCCTCGGGCAGGAGCCCGCTGCGGCTGCGCGCTCGATCGATACGGCACCCTTTGCGGCTTTCGAGTGGATGCTCGCAAAGCGTTATCTGCGCGCTCGCCGAAAGGAAGGTTTCATCTCCGTGATCGCCGGAATCTCGTTTATCGGGATCATGCTCGGCGTCGCGACGCTCATCATCGTCATGGCCGTCATGAACGGTTTTCGACACGAGCTCTTCCAGAAGATCCTCGGCATCAACGGGCACGTCATCGTCCATAAGATCCAGGCGCCGTTCGACGATTACGATCAGGCCGCGGCGCGCTTGCGCAGCGTGACCGGCATCAAGGCGGTGATGCCTCTGGTCGAAGGGCAGGCCATGATCTCGACGCCGACGAATACGCTCGGCGCATTGGTCAGGGGCCTTTCGGAAGCCAGTCTCGACAAACTCCCACTCGTATCCGGCAATGTCCGCTTCGGCACGCTCAAGGGCTTCGATCAGCAAGAAGGTGTGGCGCTCGGTACGCGGCTCGCCAACGCTCTTGGTGTGAATGTTGGGGACAGCATCTCGCTTGTCGCCCCGAAGGGAGCGTCGACGCCGTTCGGCACGGCGCCGCGCATCAAACGCTACCTCGTATCCGCAGTTTTCGAGCTTGGCATGTCGGAATACGACAAGACCATGGTGTTCATGCCACTGGCCGAGGCGCAGCGCTATTTCTCGCGTGGCGCCGAGGTCGATGTGCTCGAGGTGATCGTCGATAGCCCGGATAATGTCGACAATGTCATTGGCCCGCTGCGCCTCGCGGCCGGGCCGACACTCCACCTCACCGACTGGCGAAAACGCAACGAGACGTTCTTCACCGTGCTCGAGGTCGAGCGCAACGTGATGTTCATCATCCTGTCGCTGATCGTTCTCGTTGCGGCGTTGAACATCATCTCGGGCATCATGATGCTGGTGAAGGAGAAGAGCCGCGACATTGCCATTCTCCGCACCATGGGAGCAACCAAGGGCGCGATCATGCGCGTGTTCCTGATCACCGGCGCCTCGATCGGCGTGGTGGGAACCATCGCGGGGCTCATTCTTGGTATAGCGGTCTGCTCGAATATCGAAACAATCCGACAGGGCCTGCAGAGCCTGCTCGGCACAAAGCTGATGGACCCGCAGGTCTACTACCTGACGCGGCTGCCGGCGCGGATCGATGCAATAGAAACGGCATGGATCGTTGCTATGGCCCTGGTCCTCTCAGTGCTGGCGACCCTCTATCCCTCGTGGCGCGCGTCGCGTCTCGATCCGGTCGAAGCACTTCGCTACGAGTGAGGTGGGCCGTGCAGGACAGCTTTCAAACCGCGGTGCCCGTTCTGGAGCTTGTCGAGCTCAGGCGCTCGTTTCATCAGGGTGCGCGTGCGATCCATGTTCTCGATGGTGCGAACGCGACCCTCATGCCCGGACAGGCCGTCGCCCTGGTCGGGCCGTCCGGTGCCGGCAAGTCCACCTTGCTGCACATAACGGGTCTGCTCGAGACTCCGGATAGCGGCCAGGTGCTCGTCAACGGCCGCGACTGCTCGCAGATGGACGACGCGGCACGAACGCGAGTCCGGCGCGGCGAGATGGGCTTCGTCTATCAGTTCCACCAGTTGCTGCCGGAGTTCTCCGCGGTCGAGAACGTGATGTTGCCGCAGCTTATTCAGGGCAGGCGCAACCACGAGGCGCGCGCCCGGGCGACCGAGCTTCTCACAGGGCTGGGGCTCGCCGAGCGACTAGAGCATCGGCCGGCCGAGCTGTCGGGAGGCGAGCAGCAGCGAACCGCCATCGCCCGCGCGCTCGCGAATGCGCCACGCCTACTTTTCGCCGACGAGCCGACAGGCAATCTCGACCCATCGACGTCGGAGCATGTCTTTCACGAATTTGTCGGCCTGATTGAGCGCACGGGCGTTGCAGCACTCATTGCGACGCACAACATGGATCTCGCGCGGCGTATGCACCGGGTGCTGCGCATGGAGGCGGGCAAGCTGGTGGAACTCGCCCCGGCGAGTCTCTGACGAACCTGCCCGGGCTCCCATTGGAGACCAGAATATGCCCGAGGTTCGACTTGAGACCCATCGCCTCACGCTTCGGCCCGTCGCCCTTTCTGATGCAGACGCACTTTTCCCTCTGATCAACAACTGGGCGGTAGCGCAATGGCTGGGCGTCGTGCCGTGGCCGTACACAATGGCCGACATGGAGCATTTCCTGGGGACGATCGCAGCTCCGCGCAAATCGTCTCGATTTCCGGTGTTTGCGATCTGCCGCGAGGGGACGCAGATCGGGCTGATCGAATATGGTCGTGCTCCGGCGTCGGGTGAGGCGCTGCATCACGAGACTCAGCTCGGCTACTGGCTGGGCGAACCCTATTGGGGCCACGGCTATGCAACTGAAGCGGCATCCGCACTGATTTCATACGCTTTCGATGTGTCGGAAACCGCTTCCATCCCGTCGGGTGTGTTCGACGGCAACGCCGCCTCGCTTCGCGTGCAGGAGAAGCTCGGCTTCGAGGCGGTCGATACGGTCATGAGAATGTGCCGGCCACACGGCAAGGAGTTGCCGCTGATCCGCACGCGGCTTGCCCGGGAACGCTTCCGACCGCTCGCGGACTGAGCAGAGCCAGCGAGCGCATACCACGTTCGCGGTGGATTTCGTGGACTGGGTGCGCCACGCGGTCTGTCTCGCGTTTCGCGTGATATTCTCAGGTCATGAAAGCTCCGATTCGATCCGACGACACCAAGGCAGCCGTGCCCGCTCATGCGGGGCGTTTCGTGCACCTCAAAGTGCACTCGGCCTATTCGCTCCTTGAAGGCGCGCTTGTGATCTCGAAGATCGCAAAGCTCGCCGAGGCGCAGATGATGCCTGCGATCGGTCTCACCGACAGCGGCAACATGTTCGGTGCGCTCGAGTTTTCGGACAAGCTGGCCGGCGCGGGCATTCAGCCGATTGTCGGCGTCGCGCTGCGCGTCGATTTTCGCGACAACGAGGACAAGCTGGCGGCCCTGCGTCTGGCGACTGGAGCCGCGGCCAAGCCCACTGGGCCGGTTGCTCTTTTTGCCCGCACCGAGCCTGGCTACGCCAATCTCGCCAAGCTCAATAGCGCTGCATTCCTGAAGACGCCGGACCTGGAGCCACCCCACGTCAAGATCGAAGATCTGGAATCTCGGGCCGATGGCGTTATCGCGCTGACCGGTGGCCCTGATGGACCTGTCGATGAAGCATTGCGGGATGGTAAGCCGGAGCTGGCGCGTGCGCGGCTCGAGCGCTTGAAGTCGATCTTCGGTCGGTGGCTCTACGTTGAGATCCAGCGCCACGGCTTGCCAAGCGAAGCGGAGGTCGAGCCGCAACTTCTCGCGCTGGCTTACGAGCTCGGTCTCCCCATCGTCGCGACAAATGAGTGCTATTTCGCGAAGGCGGATGATCACGAAGCGCATGATGCGCTGCTCTGCATCGCGGATGGCCGCTACGTGACGGAGGATGATCGCCGACGCCTCACGCGTGAGCACTATTTCAAGAGTGCCGCCGAAATGGTGCGCCTCTTCGAAGACTTGCCGGAGGCGACTGAGAACACCGTTGAAATCGCGCGCCTGTGCGCCTACCGGCCGCGTGGCCGTAAACCGATCCTGCCGGCATTCGTCAAGACCGGAGATGGCGCGAGCGCCGAGGATCGCCAGGCGGCCGAAGCGGCGGAGCTGCAGCGGCAGGCCGAAGAGGGATTGGTCAAGCGGCTCGAAGTCGTGCCGCTCGCGGCCGGCTTCACGCGTGACGACTACGAGAAGCGGCTCGCCTATGAGATCGGCGTCATCACGCAGATGAAGTTTCCCGGCTACTTCCTGATCGTGGCGGACTTCATCAAATGGTCGAAGGCGAACGAAATCCCCGTCGGCCCAGGTCGTGGTTCGGGAGCGGGCAGTCTCGTCGCATGGGCGCTGACCATTACGGATCTCGATCCTTTACGGTTCGGTTTGCTGTTCGAGCGGTTCCTCAATCCGGAACGCGTATCGATGCCGGATTTCGACATCGACTTCTGTCAGGATCGCCGTGACGAGGTGATCAAGTACGTCCAGCAGAAGTACGGCGAGGACCGTGTCGCGCAGATCATCACCCACGGCAAGCTGCAGGCGCGAGCGGTGCTGCGTGATGTCGGCCGTGTGCTGCAGATGCCTTATGGGCAGGTCGACAAGCTCTGCAAGCTGGTTCCGAACAATCCCGCCAACCCGGTGACCCTGCCCGAGGCGATCGAGGGCGAGCCGAAGCTCCAGGAGGCGCGCGACGAAGATCCGATGGTCGCGCGGCTCCTCGAGATCGCGCAAAAGCTTGAGGGCCTCTATCGACATGCATCGACGCACGCGGCGGGCATGGTGATCGGCGATCGCCCGCTCGATGAGTTGGTGCCGATGTACCGCGATCCGAAATCGCATTTCCCGATCACCCAGTTCAACTGGAAGATGGTCGAGGCTGCGGGCCTTGTGAAGTTCGACTTCCTCGGCCTGAAGACGTTGACGGTGCTCCAGAAGGCCGTGCAACTCATCAAGAAGGGCAGGGGCGTCGACATCGATCTGCCAAAGCTGGCCATCGGTGGTGGCGACCCAAAGGTGCTCGCGGCATACGAACTGCTCGCCAAGGCGGATACGGTGGGCGTGTTCCAGCTTGAATCGACAGGTATGCGCGAGAGCCTGAAGCGGCTGAAGCCGGACCGCTTCGAGGATATCATCGCCATGGTGGCCCTCTATCGACCGGGGCCGATGGATAACATTCCGACCTACATCAACCGCAAGCACGGCGACGAGCCGATCGAGTATCCGCACGAACTCATCAGGCCGATCCTTGAGGAAACCTACGGCGTCATCATCTACCAGGAGCAGGTGATCCAGATCGCCCAGGTCATGGGCGGCTACACGCTGGGACAGGCCGACCTCTTGCGCCGAGCCATGGGCAAGAAGGACAAGAACGAGATGGCCCGCCAGCAGGCGCGGTTCGTCGAGGGCGCAATCAAGAACGGCGTGTCGAAAGCTGACGCCACCTACATCTTCGAGTTGGTCGACAAGTTCGCCGGTTACGGCTTCAACAAAAGCCATGCTGCCGCGTACGCGCTGGTCAGCTACCATACGGCTTACCTGAAAGCTAATTATCGCGAGGAGTTTCTGGCCGCGTCGATGACCCTCGACATGGCAAATACGGACAAGCTCGCCAACTTTGCCGCCGAGGCCCGTCGTTCGGGCATCGAGGTGGCGCCACCCTGTGTGAACCGGTCAGACGTCGAGTTCTCTGTCGATCCGCCAACGGGCGATCAGACACACGGTCGCATCCGCTATGCGCTCGCCGGATTGAAGAACGTCGGTGCTGGCGCGGTCTCGACCATCGTTGCCGCGCGCGAGGGGAATGGGCCGTTCAAGTCGCTCGCCGACTTCTCCAGCCGCTTCGATCCGAAGCAGGTGAATAAGCGTGCGCTTGAGATGCTGGCAATGGCGGGCGCGTTCGACGTTTTCGATAAGAACCGCGCACTGGTCCATGGCAACGCCGACGTGATGGTGGGCAACGCCCATCGTCTCAATGCCGACAAGGTGTCCGGCATTGCCGATATGTTCGGCGCCAGCGAAGGGCCGCGCCTCGATCTGAAGCCGGTCAAGGCGTGGACACCAATGGAGCGTCTGCAGAATGAATTTGCGGGCGTTGGATTTTACCTCTCCGGCCACCCGCTTGATCAATATGGCGCCATCCTGCCGAAGCTTGGCGTCTCGAAGTATGCCGAGTTCGAAGCCAAGGCTGGGCTTACTGCCATGGCGGGCCGCCTTGCCGCCATTGTCGTTTCGGCCCGCGAGCGGCGGTCACAGAAAGGCAACAAGTTCGCATTCGCGATGTTCTCGGATGCCACCGGTCAATTCGAAGCGGTGGTGTTTTCCGACACGCTGGCGCGGTCACGCGATCTGTTGGAAGCCGGAACAGCGGTGTTGCTTTCGGTAGAGGCCGAGCGCGATGGCGAGACGGTGAAGATGCGCGTCAACTCGATCGAAGCGCTTGATGCGGCTGCAGCCAATGTCAATCGTGGCGTGAAGATCGTGCTCGATGGGCGCGCGATGGTCGGTCAACGCCAGACCGTGGGCGAGATTGCACGTCTTCTAAAGCCTGGCGGCAAGGGCGAGGTACGTCTCTCGCTCGAGCTTGCCGGGGTTCCGGGCGTGCCGGGAGGCCGCGAGATCGAACTCGTCCTGCCCGGTAAATACGAGATCGGCGCAGCGGAGCGAGGCGAACTGACGACGGTGCCGGGCGTCATCGAGGTGCTGGAAGTTTGACCGCAACAAGAAAGGCCCGGTCGGTGTGACCGGGCCCTGTGTCATTCGAAGCAGCTTTCAGACGGTAGTTATTTCTGCGGGCGATTCTTGGCCCACTCGACGTACTTCGCTGCCTTCGCGTGCGTCTCGTCGAAATACTTCTGGTATTCCTCACCCTTCATGATCTTCACCGCGAGACCCACGTCATCCATCTTCTGCTGGTGCTCGGGATCCTTCATGGCCTTCTCGAACGTGTCGGCAAGCTTGGCCACGACGTCGGGCTTCATGCCCTTTGGCCCCGCGATGCCGCGGGTCGATGACGAGATGACAGTCGGATAGCCGACTTCCTTTGTGGTCGGGACGTCGGGAAGGAACTTGGATCGCTCGGTGTCCATGACGGCCAGAGCGCGCACTTGACCGCCCTGAACTTGCTTGACGATCGAGCCGACGTTGTCGAACGACACGTCGATATTGCCGCCGAGCGTTTCCTTCATCTGGGCTGCGCCGCCGAGTAGATGAACGATCCTGAACTTCATGCCGGGAACCGCTTCCTCCAGCATCAGGATGGCCAGATGGTCGTCGGAAAGAATGCCTGTCGTTGCAGCTCTCAACTCGCTCGGCTTTGCCTTGGCCGCGTCGATCACATCCTTCAATGTCTTGAACGGACTCGAGGCCGCGACCCAGACGACGCCCGGATCCAGTACCTGGTTGATGATCGGCGTGAAGCTCTTGTCGGTGAAGACGGCCTGCCGTGCCGGGTCGAGGTAGATGGTGTTTGTCGCAGGTAGATTGACGAAACCGATGTTGTAACCGTCGGGTTTCTGGCGGACGAGATCCGTCCAACCAACCTGTCCGCCGGCGCCGCCCTTGTTCACCACGACGATTGGTTGCCCGATCAGCTTCTCGGCGATGCTTGAAACGATGCGCGCCCCGATATCGGTCGAACCACCGGGCGGGAATGCGACCATCATATTGATCGATCGATCGGGGAATGTCTGGGCGAGCGCCGCGCTGGCTCCCAATGCAAGTGCCGCCGCGGCGCCGAGAATCGTCTTGAACATGGACTTGAACCTCCCTTTTTGAATTCTATCGTTGGGCATCGATCTGTCGGTCACGTTAGTCGTCGGCAGCCTCGCGTAGTTGGGAGGGCGCCAGGTTGAGCGCCGAAATGAGCAAGACGACAACCGACATGACGAGCAGGACGACGGTAATTGGACGTGTGAAAAAGATGCTGAAGTCTCCAGCAGACATCTCGAGCGACGTTCGCAGCGACTTTTCGAGTGGAGGCCCCAGGATCAATCCGAGCACTGCCGGCGCCAGCGGGAAATCGAGCTTACGCAGCAGGTAGCCGACCACGCCGAAGCCGAGCATCACCCAGATGTCGAAGACGCTCGAGTTGATCGAATAGGCGCCGATCATGCAGAAGAGCACTGTCCCGACACAGATGTATTGATAAGGCACCTCGAGGATCTTGGCCCACAATCCCACGAGCGGGAGGTTCAGGATCAGCAGCATGACGTTGCCGATAAAGAACGAGGCGATGATCGTCCAAACCAGGATCGGCTTCTCGGTGAAGAGGAATGGTCCCGGCGTCAGGCCATTGATGATGAAAGCGCCCATCAGCACCGCGATTGTCGGCGAGGACGGAATGCCGAGGGTCAGCAATGGAACCATGGCTGCATTGGCGTAGGCATTGTTGGCCGTTTCAGGCCCAGCCACGCCCTCGATCACGCCTGTGCCGAATTTCTCGGGATGCTTCGAGATCTTTTTCTCGAGAATGTACGACATGAACGTCGGGATAATTGCCCCGACGCCCGGAATGAGACCAAGGAAAAAACCAACGCCGGTGCCTCGCCAGATCGCGCCTACGGACGCTTTCCATTCCTCCTTGTTCGGCAGGATATCGCGCAAATTCGTGCGCACGATTTCGCGATAGGGTTTCTCGGCCGTCGACAGGATTTCGCCAATGCCGAAAAGGCCCATGACAACCGGGATGAATCCGAGGCCGTCATAGAGCTCTGGCATGCCCAGCGTGAAGCGTGGCACGCCTCGGGTGGGATCGATGCCGATCAAGGAGATCAGCAGTCCGCCAACAGTCATCAGGATGCCCGCAATGAGCGAGCGACCCGCGAGGCCGGTGACGAGGCAGAGGCCAAACAACATCAGCGCAAAGAACTCGGGCGGTCCGAACTTGAGCGCCAGAGCGGCGAGCGGTGCCGCCACGACGACCAGCGCCACAACCGCGAACGTCCCGCCGATGAATGAGCCGATGGCTGCGATGCCGAGCGCCGCGCCGCCACGGCCATTGCGGGCCATCTGGAAGCCCTCGATACAGGTAATGACCGATGCGGCCTCACCTGGCACGTTGAGCAGCACCGATGTGATCGTGCCGCCGTACATGGCACCGTAGTAGATCGCCGACAGCATGATGATGGCGCCGGCGGGATCCAGATTGAACGTGATCGGGATCAGAATTGCAGTGCCGGCAGCGGGACCGACACCAGGCAGAACCCCGACGAGCGTTCCGAAAATGCAGCCGATGAGCGCGAATGCGAGGTTCTGCAGGCTAAGCGCTGCGTCGAGGCCCGCGAGAAGGTGACTGAGTGTTTCCATTAAGCGCAGTCCTCAGATACCGAACGTACCGATCGGCAGCGGCACCTTGAGCCAATAGTAAAAGACGTGGAACACCCCGAAGCTCGCCACGAGCGCGAAGGGGATGATAGCCACCGGAGAACGCGCGCCAAGCGCTGGAAGCAGTGTGGCGGTAACGATGAGGGCGGTCAGTCGCCACCCCAGCCAATCGAGGAGAGCAGCGCCAACACCGAGCATCACGATGACAGACAGGATGCGGAACATCGCGGCACGATCGGGCGTCAGTGCCTCTTCGGATGGATCAGACGGCCTGCGCGCCGTCTCGATGATGAGCCAAATACTGAGCACGGCGCCGATGCCCGCCAGCGTCAATGGGAAGAAACCCGGGCCCGGCCCGAGCTCATCGAACAGCGCAAGTGTGGTCGATTCCCAGATGGTGACGCAGAAGAGAGCGAGAAAGGCGATGCTCGCGACAATCCAGCCGCGTTTCAATGTCGAGTCCTCCCCAGGACGTGTGTCGTCTTGCTTGTTGACCGATCGCTAACACGCTTCGCCGGTGAGGGCAACGCAACGCTGCGTGCCCGGATTGAGAAATAATTTTCTATCCGCAGTCCGTTTGTGGGAGCAATAGCCGAGAACGGCCGAATATAGGGAAAGATCCCGCGCGCAAGTGCTTAGACGGATCCGCGCATCATCAACCGAGCGTGGCGCGAAAGTCCTCGTAGCCAAAGCTGCGGATGACACGGTAACGGCCGTCGTCGTCCAAGATTGCAATGTCCGGCTTCGGCGTGCCGTTGAAAGTCGTGTTCTTCACGAAGCTGTACTGCATCATGTCGGTAAAGATGATGCGGCTGCCGACGTGCAGCGGTTCGGGGAATGAATATTCGCCGATAACGTCGCCCGTCATGCACGTCTTGCCACCGAGGATATAGCTATGCCGGTGCACGCCCGGCTTGGCTGCGCCCACGATCTCGGGCGTGTAAGGCACTTCCAGAACATCCGGCATGTGGCAACTCGCCGACGTATCCAGGATCGCGATGTCCTTCTCGTTGTGATGCAGGCCAATGACGGTCGCAACGAGCCAGCCGGTATCGACGATAATCCCCGCGCCCGGCTCGATAATGACTTCGACACCGAATTGCGCGCGGAACTGTTTGATGGCCCCGATCAACTTGCCGACGTCGTAGCCGGGCTTGTTGATGAAATGTCCTCCGCCAAAATTGACGGCTTTCACCTGGCGCACGTAGGGCGCGAGTGTCCGCGCAACGTGCTCGATCAATCCGACGGAGCCATCGGCAAGGCTCTCGCACAGCGCGTGCGTGTGCAGGATGTCGATCTCGCCCCACGGGAGTTTGTCGATCTCGGAAACGGTGGTGCCAAACCGCGAGCATGGCGCACAAGGGTCATAAAGCGCCCCGCCGAGGGTGGCATTCGAGTAGCCGGGGTTGATGCGGATGCCGACTTTCTTGCCCGCGGCGCGTGCGATAGGCCCCAGCCGTGTGATCTGCTCGGGTGAATTGAAATAGATGTGGTCGGCGATTTGCGTCAGCCGCTCAACTTCTCCGGGGGCGTACGCCGGTGCATAGACGTGCACCTCCTTGCCGAATTCCTCGGCACCCATGCGCGCCTCGTACTCTCCCGACGCCGTGGTGCCGTCGAGCACGTCACGCATCATGGGAAATGCGGCCGGCATGGCCCATGCCTTCGTCGCGAGCAGTACCTTGCATCCGGCTTCGCGTCGAATGCGCTCGACGGTCGCCAGATTTCGCTTGAGTGCTGCCGCATCGAGAACGTAGGCCGGCGTTGCCAGGGTATCGGGGAGGCGGGTTGGCATGGCGGAAATGGCTCTCGTTGCAGGTCGGCGCTCTGCCGGATGATCCGGTCCGCCCGCTATATGGCATTCACGGATGGCGGTTGAAAGTCTATGGCCTCGGCCTGACCGAAGCTCGGTTAGCGCCGTGTCACCTGAACCAGATGCTCGGTGACAGCCGCGATGACGTTCGCGTCGCGCATATAGGCATTGTGATAAAGCGCGTCACTCAAGTGCTTCCACATTGCGTCGGGATCGGCGAGGCCGCCATCGGGTGGGTTTGTTGCCACGATGGAATTGTAGAGCTTATGTGCCGCCACGAAGATCGCCTGGTCGTCGATGCCACCGAGGTTGATTGCCTCGAGACGCGCTTCGGACGCCTGATCGATATAGGGCGGCAAGTGGCTTACGCCTTCGAGCACATAGGCGGCATCGCCTCCATAGGCCGCGCCGACCACGCCGCCGTGTATGGCAGCCGTGAGAGTTTTGGCCCAGAGCCATGCACCACCGAATTTGGCAATCAGCCAGACAGTTCCAAAGATGACGCCGTAGACCAACGGTACCAGCAGCAGGAACGTAAGGTCGGCCGCCGCAGCAAGACCGAACGTTCCGGCCTTCCACTTCTCGATCAACGGCGTCGCAAAATAGCCTGCGGTGAGCGCAAAGAAGCCGATGGTTCCGACCACGCCCGCAAGGCGGGCAAACGCCGTGAGCGACCGCATGGCGGCACCGACCGTGACATACTGCGGCGAGATCGCAGCCGCCGTCTCCAGGAGGCGCATCGCTTCGTCGCGGGGGCTGTGAACGACCAGCCATTGGCCGGGACCTATGCCCTTGCGACAGCGTCTCCGCGCACGCGCGCGCCAAAGGAGTGTGCGCAAGCCGCGCCATGCGCTCCAGACGGCCACCAGGAAGAGGCCGCCAAAGCCGACGACAGCTTCGATGAGCTTGTTCGTGCCGCCCTCGAGCACCGTGACCAGATACCAGACCATGATGGGTGCGATCACGAGGCCCATCACCGATTGGAAGAGCGCTATGAGCCACGGTACCGTCTTGAGGCGGCGTTTGAAGAACGGCGTACCGAACGTCACCACGCCACCGCGAAGCATCGACGGGCGAAGGCGGGCAAGCGCCTCGACAGCAACATTGCCGCCGTGGCTGTGCGCGACGATGGAATGGGGTGTTCCGGATTTTTCAAGTTTTCGGACGGTGCGGGCGAGTTTTGCGGAGGCGCGCAGGCGATCGTAGTCGGAATTCATTCCCGTCCAGTGCAGCGGGAGGATGTCGGCGTCGACTATTCCATATTGTGCGAGCGCCCTCTTGAGGTTGTCCGTAAATGCGGAGCCCCCTTGCCACCAGCAGTCACCCGCATCATCGGGGTGGTGGTCGTTGGTGCCGTGCACGGTGACAATGACGTGGCGCGGGGAGGCAGACAAAAGCTCTGTCATTTCGCGCTGCGCGACGCCTGTGGTCATACTTCCCCCGAAAGCAACTCCTGCCGGCGCCAATATCCCCGAGCCGGCGGCGTCACGATACGCAAAATAGGGACGTGCGCCATCCCTGGCATCACGGACACCGGTAGCCGAGTGGCATGAAGACCGCTTGCTTTGCCGATTGGGCAAATATCTGATGCTGGATATCTCTCCGTGAGGGTAGCCCTGATGATGTTCTGGATCTTTTTGTTTCTCACGCTTGCCTTCGGTCTCGAAGCGTTCGGGCGATGGCAACTGGCGGTCTCGAGCCTGGCGATTTCGCTCGTGCTGACGATTTGGTTGTTCCTGTTCGAGATCTCCAGCCCGACCACGGGATTCAAAATGCCCTGGTTAAAGGTCGACAACACCGTCGGCGTGCTCGTGAAGGGGGCATGACATGACAACGACTATGGGAGCGCCCGACGAGGCGCGGGCTTGGGCGGGTCTGCAGTATCTTTGCGAACTGCTCAAGGTCATCGTGGTCGCTGCCATCCTGAGTGGCGCGATGATTATGCAGTACGCCTACGGCGAGTTGCCGTGTCCGCTTTGCCTGTTGCAGCGCGTGGCGTTGTTTGGCGTAGCGTTCGGCGCCGTGCTCAACTTGCGGCGTGGGTTCGCAGATCGCTTCACCGGCATCAGCCTGCTTTTTGCGACGGTGCTACTCATTATCTCAGTACGCCAGACGCTACTCGATATTTGTCCGCGCCCTGGCCACGAATATATCGGCAGCGCAGTGTTCGGCCTGCATATGCCGGTATGGAGCGTTCTGATTGCGCTCGCACTGATCGTGGCCCACATCGCGACGCTGCTGCTGCCGGGCGGTCGCTCGCCATATCTGGAGACGCCGAGCATGTCGTTCCCGGGCATGGCATCGATCGCCAAGATGGTCGCGATCTATGTCGCGGCGCTGTGCGTGATCAATTTCGTGTCGGTGCTGGTGCAGTGTGGACTCGGAGAGTGCCACACGTTCGGCTATCGGCTGCTCGGAACCGTTGGGGCGCAGCCGGGAAACTGAGAAAGGGCGGCACGGTGCCGCCCCTTTCTGCGATTGGGCCGTATCGGACGAGTATCCGCTTAAGTGTTCACCGCGAACAGCTCGGCCTGATCCTCTACCGTGATCTCCTTCAGGTGCCACGGCAGGCCCTGTTTGCCGATCTCGTCCATGAAGGGCTTGGGAGGAAGCTGCTCGACGTTATAGACGCCGCCCGGCTTCTTCCACGCACCGTTGAAGAGCATCATCGCACCGACGACGGGCGGCACACCGGTCGTGTAGGAAACGGCTTGTGCGCCGGTCTCCTTGTAGCACTGGGCATGATCGCAGACGTTATAGATCAGCGCCAGCTTCTCTTTGCCATCCTTCTTGCCGCGGAAGATGCAACCGATCGACGTGCGCCCCGAATAGTTCTCGCCCAGCGACGACGGAGGCGGTAGCAACTCCTTCAGGAACTCCATCGGGATGACGGGATTGCCCTTGTACATGACAGGATCGATGCGCGTCATACCGACGTTTTGCAGCACTTCCAGGTGCTTGATGTAGTTATCGGAGAACGTCATCCAGAAGCGGATCTGCTTCAGGCCCTTGATGTTCTGGACGAGGCTCTCCTCCTCCTCGTGGTAGATAAGATAGGACTTGCGCGGGCCGACCTCCGGATAGTCGATCATCGCCGAGATCGACAACGGATCGATGTCGATCCACTTGCCGTCTTTCCAGTACTTGCCGCGCTGCGTCACCTCGCGGAGGTTGATCTCCGGATTGAAGTTGGTGGCGAACGCCTTGCCGTGGCTGCCGTCGTTGCAATCGATGATGTCGATCGTCTCGATCGTGTCGAACAGAAATTCCTGCGCGTACGCACAATAGATGTTCGACTGGCCCGGATCGAAGCCGCAACCGAGGATCGCCATGATGTCCTTGGCCTTGTAGCGGTCCTGATAGGCCCACTGCCACGAGTACTCGAACTTGGCGACGTCGCGCGGCTCGTAGTTGGCCGTGTCCATGTAATGCACGCCCGTGGCGAGGCACGCATCCATGATGGGCAGGTCCTGGTAGGGCAGCGCCATATTGATGAGGAGGTCAGGCTTGACCTTGTTGATGAGCGCAATGGTCGCCTGCACATCGTCGGCATCGACCTGGGAGATCTCGATCGGCGTGACGCAGCGCTTGGCCACCGCCTCGCAACTTGCAAGTCGGCGCGAGGCAAGATGAATCTTCTTGAACACATCGCGGTTCATCGCGCACTTCTGGGCGGTCACAGAGCCTGCGGCACCCGCACCGATAATGAGAACACTGTCCAAATCAATCTCCCAGAGCTGACGGGGGTTGGTTGCCACGTTGTCAGGCAGAGACAACAGTTCTGCGACAGTCCGTACCGTTGCGACGACTTAGTGCAGCTTGGCCGCCAGTACAATGGCGTTTGCTAGGAAAGGGGCCTTGGCCGGCCAGGGGGCGTTGTAGAGCGGGCCTCTGAGTGGCCTCGGGGAGCGCCGTCATCACTGGCGTCGTCGCGGAGCACATCCTACGCCCGTCCGGTTGAGTTCCCACGTTAGGAGATAAAGCTTGGTTTCAGCGAGTTTCGGGAACCTCGCCAGCTTCGTTGATCACCGCCCGACATCACCCCATACACGTCATCCCCGCGCAGGCGGGCTCCCACGGGCACCTGCGTGTGGGCGAACCGCGTGGGTCCGCCTTCGCGGGGATGACGCTAGAACAAGGCGTTGTCGCGCGAGGATGAAGCGGCCGATTAAGACTGGATTTTGAACGAGTATCCTTCGAGCGCGGGCGAAACGTCTCCCGGGTTGAACCGGACGGGCATCTGCCAATCGCGAGGATGGCGCCTCGGTGTGCGCTGCGTGGTTGTCGTCGGTGTCTGATTCTGGATCAGCCTTCAGCGCCGCGAGAAAGGCCGACGCTGGTCGCGGGCTGGAGCACCGAGATGGCGCGTCAGGGCTTCGATGAGTGCCGGGTGGCGGGTGCTGGCGGCATCCGACAAGTCCTCGTCCGCACAGAGCGACAGGACCTGTGCCGTGAGCCGGAGGGCAGTTGCTCCGGCTCGTTCGAAGATGACAATCGAGACGAGTTCGATCGACACGCACGTCTCACCAGTGTGGACGATCTCGGTCGCAACGATCAGGGTCTGAGGCACGATCCGATGGAATATCGTCTCGGCCCGGAATGCGGGGGCTCCCTTCAAGCCGAACCGATAGAAATCGCGACCGCCGACACGGAAGTCGCTCTCGTCGATAAGCACGACGTGCTCGTCGCTGAGCGTGCCGACGAGCGCGCGCTCGAGAGGTTCGGAGAGGGCTGCGTAAAGCCGCGCCGCGGGCACCTCGAAGCTCCCACCGAGAACGAGGGTGCCATGCTGGGCAGCGACGTGCGATGCAGGAGCGATCATGTCCCGGCTCAGGCTTGAAGGTCCATTCTGTTGGCGATCTTGAGCGCGAACGCGTAGTCAAGGGCGACTTCCTTCAGCGCTTCGAAGCGACCGGACGCGCCGCCATGTCCGGCTTCCATATTGATCTGAAGGAGGACGAGGTTGCCGCTCGTATTGCGCTCGCGCAGCCGCGCAATCCACTTGGCCGGCTCCCAGTAGGTGACGCGGGGATCGGTCAAGCCGCCGTAGGCGAAGATATGCGGGTATGCCTTAGCCTCGACGTTCTCGTACGGGCTGTAGGAGAGGATGCGGCGGAAGTCGTCGGCGCTTTCGATCGGGTTGCCCCACTCGGGCCACTCGGGGGGTGTCAGCGGCAACGTCGCGTCGAGCATGGTGTTGAGCACGTCGACGAACGGCACGTCGGCAATAATGCCGAGAAAGAGCTCGGGCGCCATGTTAGCGACGGCGCCCATCAGCATGCCGCCAGCGGAGCCACCATTGGCGACGATGTTGCCGCGTCGCGTGAGGCCGAGGGCGACGAGGTGTTCACCCGCCGCGATGAAGTCGGTGAAGGTGTTGACCTTGTGCTCGGCCTTGCCGCCCGTGTACCAGCGATAACCTTTGTCCTTGCCACCCCTGATATGGGCGATTGCGTAGATGAACCCGCGGTCGACCAGGGATAGGCGCGTTGTCGAGAAGGACGCCGGAATTGGAATGCCGTAGGCACCGTATCCGTAAAGCAGGACCGGGGCGGTACCGTCGAGGCGTGTCGTTTTGCGATAAAGCAGCGAGACCGGGACCAACTCGCCGTCCTTTGCAGGCGCCAGGATGCGGCGCGTCACATAGTCGGACGGGTTGTGGCCCGATGGAATTTCCTGCCGTTTTCGCAATGTTCGCGCACGGCTCACCATGTCGTAGTCGTAGACTTCTGCCGGTGTCGTCATCGACGAGTAGGTAAACCGGATGGTTGTCGTCTTGAACTCGTAACCGTGCGACAGGCCGAGGCTGTAGGCTTCTTCATCGAAGGCAATTTGATGCTCTTCGCCATCGGAAAGGCGGCGAACGACGATGCGGGGTAGGCTGTCCTCGCGCTCCAGGCGCACGAGGTGATCGGCGTAAAGGACGACGTCGATGATGAGGCGGCCCGGCTTGTGCGGAACCAGCTCCTTCCAGCTCTCTTCCGCTGGCGCGGCGACGGGTGCTGTCACGATCCGGAAGTCCTCGGCACCGTCCGAATTGGTCGTGATGTAGAGCAGGTCGCCGTGATGTTCGACGCCGTACTCGTGGCCATGCCGACGTGGCGCGACGAGACGCATTGGATCGGCCGGCCGCTCGGCGTCGATCAGATAAATTTCGCTCGTCTGGTGGTCGTGCGCATCTATGAGGATGAAGCGGCCTGACTGCGTGGCGCCCACGCCGACGTAGAAGCCGGGATCCTTTTCCTCGTAGACCAGAACGTCGCTCTCGGCTGGCGTACCGACCACGTGACGGTAGACGTAAAGCGGCCGGTGATTGGCATCGAGCCGGACGTAGAAGAACGTCTTGCCGTCGCGGGCCCACACCACGCCGCCGCGCGTGTCCGGAATGGAGTCTTCGAGATCGGCGCCCGTGTCGAGATCGCGGACGCGGACAGTGAAAAGCTCCGAGCCCTTTTCGTCGACGGCATAAGCGAGGAGCTTATGGTCGTCGCTATGCGTGGCGCCACCAAGGCCCCAGTACGCTTTACCGGCAGCTTCTGCGTTACCATCCAACAGAACCGTCTCCGTACCGTCGCCGCCGCCACGTGGACGGCGCAGAAGGCGTGGGTACTGTCCGCCGGTCACGTAACCGCTCTGGTATTCGAACGGACCATCAGGCGCCGGAACGGAGGTATCGTCTTCCTTGATCCGGCCCTTCATTTCCTCGAAAAGCGTGGCCTGCAACACCTTCGTGTCGCCCAAGGTGGCTTCCGTGTACGCGTTTTCCGCCTCGAGATGCTCCCTGATCTGCACATCGAGCACGGTCGGGTCGCGCATCACGTCCTGCCAATTGTCCGCGCGCAGCCAAGCGTAATCATCGACAAGCGTTGTGCCGTGGTGCGAGGCTGTTACTGGGCGCCTTTCGGCGCTGGGGGCCGCGGGCCTCAGAGGAGTCACGTTAGACATGGCGTTCGCTTCCAATCGCAGACCGTTGCGCGATGGCTCAGGCCCAACCGCCGGCTACCCGAGCGCGCTGAGGGTGATTGCTAGCACGGCGTCAGACCTGTTCGCCAACTTTGCGGGCACTGCGGTTGTCGTGCGTCCGGGAAGGTGCGCAAGTAAAATCTGTCAAGTCTTGATTTGACGATGACAAGAGAGGCTGCAGTTACTACGTTAATGCGCGCGGGCCGTACCTGCATCAATACTGTAGCCATTCTCGATTTGTATTGTTGTTCAGGTATTACGGTTCTCGCATACGTAGAAATGAGCAAGCCTGGGTCCGTAAAAATGCTGGGCTCAGGTAGGAGGCGTGAATGGAGGAAGAGGTGCAAGAAGGGCTGATCGGGCTGACCGCTCAGATCGTCTCCGCCTATGTCAGCAAAAACGCCCTTGCGAGCGGCGACCTGCCATTGTTGATCGGAGATGTGCATCAGGCTCTCGTCCGCGCTTCTGGGAACATCGAGATTGGGGACAGGGACGAGTTGAAGCCCGCCGTTCCGGTCAAGAAGTCGGTCACCCCCGACTACATTGTCTGTCTCGAGGACGGAAAGAAGTTCAAATCGCTGAAGCGCCACTTGCGGACGCACTACAAGATGTCGCCTGAAGAGTACCGGGCCAAGTGGCAGCTTCCTCACGACTATCCGATGGTCGCGCCGAATTACGCCGCGGCGCGCTCGCAACTCGCGAAGAAGATGGGGCTTGGCACGCGCCGCGACTGAGTTCGGCGGGTTCAGTCACCGCGCCTTGATCACGTGCCAATCCAGCGGCCAGATCGCCGTCACGCTCGTTCCGATATGTGGCGGTCGCCCAGGATGAAAGGGGTGGTGGCGTAGCCGCCATCTCGGCTTGCAAGGCTCGGAAGAGCCGCGCGTGCCGGGCGAGATCGTATGTCCAAGACCCCGCAATCCCGCGTCGCCGCTCTTCACGCAGCGCGCGCTTGAGGCGCTGGATCAGCCGATGGTGCTTCTCCGGCGTCATGTTCCTGATTTCACGGGGCCAAACGGGCAGCAGGCCGGGCAAGTCGCGCTCGCGAACATACGGTCGCGTGATGGGCGGCGTTCCCGGAGCGTAGGTGCGAATGGTCGTCGTGTGTTGCGGGTTCGTGATGTGGGAGGGGGCGCGGGACAGCATGCTGGGTTCCGTTTCTGTGGGTCGAGGCGATCCTCTCACAGCTACGGAGACCGGGGATAAGTCCCCCAAATTGCTGCGTTCATGTCTTGTCGGCGGCCGCGCCGCGCGGCATGTACGATCAACCGGTTAGACGGCCGGGAGGGGGAGACATGACGTCGGCGAAGCTCGAGGCCATGGCGTTGCTGGTGACGTTGTGGGTGGCCATGCCCCCCATGGCCGCTGCACAGTCGTGCTCACGCGCCGACTTCGAGGCGGTGGTGGGCGAAGCGGCCCAGGCTCTGCGGGCGCTGAATATCGAAAATAAGCCCGCCTTCCAGGCGAAACTGAGGCAACTCAAATCGAAGCGGGGATGGTCGCACGATCAGTTCCTGGCCGAAGCCATCCCCATCGTCCAAGATCAGAAGATCGCAACATTCGACGATCAGTCGGCCGCGTTCCTTGCCCGTATCGAGCAACTCGGCGCGGAAGGAACCACAGCCGCGTCGCCAGATTGCGGTCGGCTTGTCGAAGTGCGCAAGTCGATGGCCGATCTCGTCGCGATCCAAAAGGCAAAGTGGATCTACATGTTCGAGCGGGTGGGCGCCGAACTGTCGCGCTGAGACATCAGTAGAACCAATCAAGCCGAGGCCAGGGTCGATGTCCGTGTCCCGCGACGCGACGGGCTTTGGCTTTACTTCGCGCGCTGCCAACCGTTGGGGCCAAGCCGCTCCTGAGGTCCGAAGCGGTCCTTGTAGGCCATCTTACGGGAGCCTTCGATCCAATAGCCGAGGTAGAGATAGGGCAGGCCCAGCCGGCGCGTCTCGGCAATCTGCTCGAGGATCATGTAGGTCCCGAGGCTGCGCTCTTCCTCGTCGGTGTCATAGAAACTGTAGACCATCGAAATCCCGTCAGAGAGGCGATCGCAAAGCGCGATGCCCTTCAGCGCGCCGGGCAATTGGCGTCCGCCGTTTGTCTCTGAAGCGGCCTCATCGGGAAGCCGATATTCCGTTAGGAACGTATCGATGATCGAGTCCTCGATCATCATCGCGTAATCGAGCACCGTCATGTCGGCCATGCCGCCGTCGCTGTGGCGCTGATCGATGTAGCCGCGGAAAAGGCTATACTGTTCGGAAGTGGGCACGGCGGCGACGCGCTTGGCAACGAGGTCGGCATTGCGCGCACTAACTCGGCGGAGAGAGCGGCTGGGCTCGAATTCGTCGACGACCACCCGGATCGAGATGCACGCCTGGCAGCCCTCGCAATAGGGCATGTAGGCGATGTTCTGGCTCCGCCGAAAGCCTCCCCGCAGGAGACTGTCGACCAGGGCCCGGGGCTTGTCGTTGGTGAGGTGGGTGAAGAGCTTGCGCTCTTTGCGTCCTGAAAGATAGGGACACGCCTGCGGAGCCGTTACATAGAACTCGGGAAAGTTCTTCTGTTGCTCCGACATTCGGCGTGACTTCCTTCGTCGATGGTGGAGGAAGCCATGGTGTGCGCGAAGCCTCCCAACCGATCCAATTTATGAAGATCAGCGTGCCGCATCAAGTGGCGGCACAACACGGGCATGGGCCTTTCCGTGCATCGCGATCATTAGACACATCACGACGGGGACGCGACCGTGTCGCATCGCACGAGGG
This sequence comes from Hyphomicrobiaceae bacterium, assembly GCA_050250755.1. Classification (GTDB taxonomy): domain Bacteria; phylum Pseudomonadota; class Alphaproteobacteria; order Rhizobiales; family Hyphomicrobiaceae. The sequence goes on along the minus strand of JBFWOB010000018.1, from coordinate 27,118 downwards.
CGGCGTTAGCCATGGAAGTCAGTAAACGCCGTAAAGATCAGCTATTGGCGTTGAGGATGGCCGCGGCTCGGGGCGCGAAGTATGTGAGGATCGCGTCGGCACCTGCGCGTTTGAAGCCAACGAGCGTTTCCATCATCACGCGATCGCCGTCGAGCCAACCATTGCGGGCGGCAGCCTCGAGCATCGCATACTCGCCCGACACCTGATACGCGAACGTCGGAACGCCGAATGTCTCCTTGATGCGGCGAACGATATCGAGATAGGGCATGCCGGGCTTGACCATCACAATGTCCGCGCCCTCGGCCAGATCGAGCGCAACCTCGCGAAGCGCCTCGTCGGCGTTGGCGGGGTCCATCTGGTAGGTGCGTTTGTCGCCGATCAGCGTCGCATTTGTGCCGATCGCATCCCGGAACGGCCCGTAGAAGCCAGACGCATACTTGGCCGCATACGAGAGGATCTGAACGTCCTCGAAGCCCGAGAGGTCGAGGGCCTGTCGGATTGCACCGACACGGCCGTCCATCATGTCGGAGGGGGCGATGCAGTCCGTTCCGGCCTCAGCGAGGGCCAGCGACTGACGGCAAAGGATATCGATCGTCTCGTCATTGAGGATGCGACCGGAGTCGTCGAGCACGCCGTCGTGACCGTGGCTGGTGTAGGGATCGAGCGCCGCGTCGGTGATGATCCCGATCTCCGGTACGGCCCGTTTGATCGCGCTGACGGCGCGGCACATCAAGCTGTTGGCCCTTACGGCCTCGGAGCCGATCGGATCGCGCAACTCGCGATCAACGTTCGGAAACGGTGCTATAGCAGGGATGCCGAGCGCCGCGGCCCTCTCGGCTTCGAGGATCGCCTCTTCGATATTGACGCGGTCGACCCCCGGCATATGCGCCACGGGAACGCGCCGCTCGGGGCCATCGACGAGAAAGATCGGCCAGACGAGATCGCTGGTCGCAAGCCGGTTTTCGGCGACGAGGCGCCGTGACCAATCCGTCTTGCGGTTCCGGCGCATGCGCGTTGCCGGATATCCGGGAGCAGTTGGTGTGGGAGTGCTCCTGATGATCTGCTCGGAGCGGGGCTCGATGCGACGCTGGGCAATGGTCATTGGAGGGGCTCCGAGAGCGGACGGACCGGTTTTGGGAAAATTGTGCCGGAGAATCCGCTGCAAGTGCTGCACTTGCAAGCGCAATTTCGAGCGCGATGGACGCAGGTGCGACGGAACGGCATGGTAAACAATTGCGGTTGGCCTCTGCGCTTCATCTAACGATCTCCGGGAAAGCCATTATCTGGTCGCGAGTGTATGTTCATCTCGAAAAAGGGCCGGGCACTTTGGCGAGCAAAAAGGAGCATTGCGTGACGACACAAACGAGGCACGCGGTGATCGGAAGAAACCTTGCCGTGCAAGGCACTATTCGCAATGCAACCATGGTCGAGATTTGGGGGATCGTCGACGGTGCGATTCTGGCCGATCATGTCGTCATTCACCCAGGCGGTCAGGTCAAGGGGCGGGTCGAGGCCGGCGCGGCGGATGTGCAGGGGCTGCTCGACGGCAAGGTCAGAATTCGCAATTTGATCAATATTGGATCATCGGGCTCCGTGCGCGGAGACGTCCGTTATGGCGGGCTCTCGCTGGCGATGGGCGGGTCCCTGTCCGGGGAGGTGCGCAACGTACCACCCGAGTTGGGAGGGGATTTCGAGCTGATGGTACGGCAAGGCCAATCCGTGCGAGTCACGACCGCCGACCTTTGCGCCACGGACGCGGAGGATGACGACTCCGAACTCGTCTATACGGTCAGCAATATGGAGCAGGGCTTCCTGGCGCTCGCGTCGGCGCCCGAGCAGGCCGTCCAGACTTTCACGCAAGGTGAGATTTCATCGGGCGCCGTCCTTTTCGTCCATCAGGGAGATGGCGTGGAACCAGGCGGCTTCGATGTCGTGGTGACGGACAGCCAGGGCGCGACTACGGGCGCTCCCCGCCACGTCAGTGTTGCAGTCGTCGGTTGAGCCTGAGATATCCAAAGTTTGGGTAATTCAATGCTTGCCTCTCCTGGGGCCACCCGCTTTCATGCCCGCGTCGAGCCGAGGCTCGCGCGGTTTCAGGTCGGCCAGGGTAAGCCCTTGGTCCCAGGGAGGTAGGGAAGAAATGGAAATCAGTCGGAGAGGCTATCTCGGCAGTATGGGTGCCGCAATTGGTGCGAGCCTGCTGCCAGGCACGGCCGCCGCTCAGAAGACCTTGGCCGGTCTACCGTCGACAATGATCTGGAGCGTCTACGATGTGGGCGCTTCGGGCTATGTCGAAGCATCGGCAGTTGCCGACGCGCTCGGCAAACAATACGGAACCCGCGTGCGGCTGCAGCCATCGGGCACGTCGATTGGGCGCCTTCTCCCTGTGAAGCAGCGCCGTGCCACGCACGGTTGGCTCGCGCAGGAAGTCTATTTCGCGGCCGAGGCGCTTTATGAGTATGCGTCACCAGATTGGGGACCGCAGAATCTGAGAACCCTTCTCGGCCGCGTGAATACGCTGTCTGTCGTGGCGACTAAAGTAAGCGGTATCAAGACTCTAGCCGATTTGAAAGGCAAGCGTTACGCGCTAGCCAAGGCGAATACGTCCGTCAACGCCAAGGTGCAGCCATTACTGGATGCCGCCGGGATCTCGCTGAAGGATATGCAGGTCATCGAGTTTCCGAGCTACGGCGCCACGATGAAGGCGCTTGTGGAAGGCAAGGCAGACGCTGCAGGCGCCTCGCCGCATACGGTAACGCTGAAGGAACTCGAGGCGAGTCCAAACGGGATTGCGTGGATCGAGCTTCCGAAGAGCGATACCGCATTCTGGGCCAAGGTGCAGAAGGATCTTCCGCTCGCCTCGCCCTATCAGGAAGATCTCGGCGCCGGCATTACGAAGGACAAGCCGATCTGGATCATGGGCTTCAAATATCCGATGATCACAGTGTACGAGGACGCGAAGGAAGACGAGGTCTATGCCGTAACCAAAGCGGTTGCAGAAAACTACGATCTCTATAAGGACGCGAGCCCCATCATGTCACGTTGGGAGCTGTCGAAGTCAGGAGCCTTCCCGATGGACGCGCCCTTCCATAACGGCGCGATCAAGTATCTCAAGGAAAAAGGTATCTGGAGCCCCGGGCATCAAGAATGGCAGGACGGCATTATGAAGCGGCAGGGGCTGCTCCGGCAGGCCTGGGCCGACATGATGGCGAAGGAATCCGCGGCAAAGGGCGCCGATCCGGCGAAGCTGACCGAGCTTTGGACTCCGCGGCGGGCAGAGGTATTGAAGTCGCTGTGACGCGAGCTTCTTGAGTAGATCCCGCATCAGAAGGGTTACTTCTGGTGCGGGTTTGGCCTGCCCTGCAACCCTGTTCTGCTGCCAAGGTACACCTGCATGACCAGCCAAGTGGACTCCCCTGACGTTGTTGTCATGGAGGATCCAGAAGCGCGTTCTAGCCGTCTGACCGGTGCGGCATTCTGGGCCACGTTCGTTCTCAGCGTGGCAGGCGTCGCGCTTTCCATAAACCAAGTGTTTAACCTCGGGCTCGGCGGGTTCAGACCGATCAGCACGGCGTATTATTACCTGATTATCGGAATCTTCGGCGCCATCGGCTTCCTCGCGATGCCTTTTCTGAAGTCCCAGAAAGATCGCGCCCGATGGTTCGATTGGGTATTGGCAGCGCTGCTGCTCGGTCTGTCGATCTGGATTGCGGGACAGGCACAAGATATCATAGACCGCGGATGGAACACGGCGGGACCGCTTCACGCCACCATCGTCGCCGGATTCTACGTCGCGCTGGTGCTCGAAGGGCTCCGGCGAAGCGGTGAAATGATCCTCTTTATTTTCTGCCTAATTTTCGCATCCTATCCCCTCTATGCCGGGTCCATGCCGGGTTTCCTGTGGGGTGTGCAACTCGATCTGGCGCAGACGCTCAACGAGCACGTCTATGGGCTCGAAAGCGTGATCGGCATTCCGACGCAGGTCGTTTCCGATACTTTGATCGGCTTCCTGGTATTCGGCGTGGTTCTGGCGACGACCGGCGGCGGCACCTTTTTCATGGATTTTGCGTCGGCCCTGATGGGGACCTCGCGCGGCGGGCCGGCCAAGGTTGCAATCATCTCGTCGGGTTTCTTCGGAATGCTGTCCGGAAGTCCGACCTCGAATGTGCTGACGACGGGAACACTGACTATCCCTACGATGAAGCGATGTGGCTATCCTGCCGCCTATGCGGGCGCTGTAGAGGCTTGTGCCTCGACTGGCGGAGCGCTTATGCCTCCGGTCATGGGCGCCGCTGCTTTCATCATGGCGAACTTCTTGAACGTGCCCTACGCCGACGTAGTCATCGCAGCGTTCTTGCCGGCAATTCTCTATTATTTCGCACTGTTTATTCAAACCGACTTTTATGCAGCACGGAACGGGTTGCGCGGTGTCTCCGCCAGTGAAGTGCCGCCGCTGATGCGCACGCTTGTGGGTGGATGGTACTACATCGCGGCAATTGTCGGCTTGACGGTTCTGCTGTTGGCTTGGCGGATCGAGGCTGAGGCGCCATTCTGGATCTCGTTATTCCTCATCGGCGTGGCCTTGATCCGAAGCAAATCGATCGGATTCACACCGCTCCGGTTTGCAGGTCTCGTGGTCGATGTCGGTCAGGCCGTCGCGCAGATCATGATGCTTATCGCCGGCATTGGGTTGATTATCGGCGCGATGTCGATCACCGGCGTCGCTAATTCGTTCTCGCGTGAGCTCGTGCAATACGCTGGTGGCAATATCGCACTTCTTTTGGCGACCGGCGCAGTCACCAGTTTCATTCTCGGTATGGGAATGACGGCATCCGCTTGTTACATCTTTCTAGCGATCGTTCTTGCTCCGGCGTTGGTCAAGGCCGGCATAGATCCGATGGCGGCGCATCTTTACGTGTTTTATTGGGGGATTGTTTCCTTCATTACGCCGCCGGTCGCGCTAGCGGCGATCGCGGCCGCTTCGATTGCGAAGGCAGACGCCATGGCGGTAGGCTTCAAAGCGCTGCGGATTGGATGCCTCTTGCTGTTGTTACCTGTGCTCTTTGTTCTACAGCCAGCGTTGATCCTGAAGGGGGAGCTACTGCAAATATTGCAAGTATCGGCTACAGCAAGCATCGCAGTGATTTTGCTTGCTGCGGCGTTTGAAGGCTACCTGTACGGAGCGGGGAGGCTGGCTGTCTGGGCCCGAATTCCGATTGGAATCGCCGGGTTGATGCTCCTCATCCCGGAGTCATATACGGATGTGGTTGGCATCATCATCGCTGGCGTCACAATCGGCATATGCAAGCTGACCGCGCCCAATAAGGATGGTTCAGGCGGTGTGACGGCACAGATCTAGGCCTCGCAACATCGCCGCACCGCCTCATTTGCGCCGTGTCAATTGTCCCTTGATCACCTCGTGCGACATAGCGCGGACGGGGGGCGTGGCGGGGTGACATATAAGCGACGCCGCATGTATGGTGCGGCTCGCGATCGGCTGGCGCGGCACCGGCAGGCAGCCGCGATCGCATTGCCAGGCCGGTTCCGATTACCTCGGGACGGGCCCGCAGAGGTTGGAGAGCACGACAATGAACTACGCGCGCGCGTTTGAAGACGCATTGGCCCGTATTCACGGTGAGGGCCGTTATCGCGTCTTCGCCGACATCTGCCGCACGCGCGGCGCTTTCCCCAAGGCCCTTCGTCACGATGGCGGTGGAGTGCGTGACGTCACAGTATGGTGCTCTAACGATTATCTTGGCATGGGCCAGCACCCGGCGGTCCTCAAGGCCATGCACGAGGCGATCGACGTCGCTGGCGCGGGGTCCGGTGGCACACGCAACATCTCCGGCACCACCCACTATCACGTCGAACTCGAAGCTGAGCTTGCTGATTTGCATCAGAAAGAAGCGGCCCTCGTATTCACGTCTGCGTTCGTTGCCAACGACACAACTCTCGCCACGTTGCAGAAGTTGCTGCCCGGCTCGATGATTCTTTCCGACGAGAAGAATCATGCCTCGATGATCGCCGGTATTCGCAACGGCGGCGGCGACAAGATGGTGTTTGCGCACAACGACCTCGCCGATCTCGAACGGAAGCTCGCCGCCCTGCCACGTGATCGCGCGAAAATTGTCGCCTTCGAGAGCGTGTATTCGATGGACGGCACCATCGCGCCGATCGGCGCGATTTGCGCGCTGGCCAAAGCGTATGGTGCGATGACCTACCTCGACGAAGTACATGCGGTCGGCATGTACGGCCCACGCGGCGGCGGCATTGCCGAGCGCGACAGCGTTATGGGCCAGGTGGATATCATCAATGGCACCTTGGCCAAAGGCTTCGGCGTCATGGGCGGCTACATCGCCGCGAGCCGCAATATCATTGATGCCATCCGCAGCTACGCGCCGGGCTTCATCTTCACCACATCAATAGCGCCCGCCATCGCGGCTGGCGCGGTCGCCTCGATCCGCCATCTGAAGACCTCGAACTTCGAGCGTGCTCGCCACCAAGAACGGGCGCGTACGCTGAAGCGTCGGCTCAAGAATGCCGGTCTGCCTGTGATCGACAACCCGAGCCACATCGTTCCGGTTCTCGTGGGGGATCCGATGATCTGCAAGCGGGTCACGGATTCGCTGCTCGACCGGTTCGGGATCTATGTGCAGCCGATCAATTACCCAACGGTGCCGAAAGGCACGGAGCGTCTGCGTTTGACGCCGACACCGATGCACACGGACGCCGATATGGATCATCTGTGCATGGCGCTGTCGTCGCTTTGGGGGGAGTGCCCCGTCAGTCTCGAGCAAAAGCGCGCGGCTGAGTAGGTCTGCAGGCCATTCGGTTCACACAACGTCATTCGATATGGATCGCCCGGCCCGTCATGCGACGTGGCCGGGCGATGTGCATCAGGCCTTCGGCGCCCAGGCGGCGCGGCGCTTCTCGGCGAACGAGGCAAGTCCCTCGGCGGCCTCGTCGCTCTGACGAGCGGCGGCATGGCTGTCGATCAGCGCGTCGAGCGTCGCCTGTTCGAACCCACCCCAAGAGCTTTCCAGAATATGCTGCTTCGTCTTGGCCATGGCGGACGATGAATTCTCGAGAATTTGCGCGACGATCTCGGCGCCGCGAGCTTCGAGCTTGTCCAGCGCAACCACTTCGTGAACGAGGCCGATGCGACGAGCTTCCTCGGCGCCGAAGCGCTCGCCGGTGAGTGCATAGCGGCGAGTCTGACGCATGCCGATGGCGTCGTTGAGGTGCGGCACGATGATGGCCGCGTGCAGGCCCCAGCGGACCTCGGAAATGGAAAAAATCGAGTTGTCGGCGGCGATCACCACGTCGCACGCCGAGACGATTCCAGTGCCGCCGCCAAAGCAGCCGCCGTGAACCAGTGCGACGACGGGAACCGGGCAACGGTTGAGACGATCGACGGCTTCAGCGGTGGCTCGGGAAACTTCACGGTTGACCTCAGCGTTCTGCGGACGGACCGAGTTGATCCACTTGAGATCGGCGCCCGCCTGAAAATGGCGTCCGTTTCCTTTGATCACGACCGCGCGCAAGCCCTTCTCGCGTCCAAGCGCGTCGAGGCCGTCGAGGACGCCTTGGATGAAATCTCCGTTGTAGGCGTTGTTCACCTCGGGGCGGTTGAACGTGACCGTGGCGACCCCGCGTGCGTCGAGGTTCGTCAGGATGGGGGAAGAGGACATGATTTTCTCCGCTTTCGGTTGCATTGAGTGTGAGCGATCATGGTGGTCCCTGTGGGCAACGTCGAGGTGTGACGTCATGCGCACAGCAGATGACTGCATGTCACCCAAGTGTGTATGGCGGAGCGGCGCGATGCTCTATAGGGAGATCGCCGCAGGCCGAATAAGACCACATGATGGCCGCAAAAAAAGCGTTTGTTCGCCGATGTCTGGCGTCACATGCAGTGGTGGGCCGGTTGCGGATCCGGCGCGTGGGGAATTCGAAGGAAATCTGGTTAGCAGCGGGGGCACGATGGGCGTGGCACGTAACGACGCGAAGGTTGGCGGTGGATCGGCCGGCGTTGGGTGCCGCTCGTTACTTGCTGCTCTTTTCGCATTGACGCTGGGAGGTGTGGCGGACACCGGCACCGCGCATGCCCAGATGGAGTGGGTGAACAAGATCTTCGGGTTGCCGACGACGACGTCCTCGTTCGAGCGCGCCCCATCGGAGCGGCCTCGAAAGGAGGCTCAGCTCGACGATTTGCGACAGGGCGATCAGCCACTTCGCGGCGAGGCGATGCTGCAGGCTCTCGATCTCGCTTACGGGCGCTACAAGGCGATCGCCGCGCGCGGCGGATGGCCAGCGATCCCAGGCACGAAGATGATGCGCCCAGGTGACGATGATGAGCGCGTCCCCGTGGTTCGCAAACGGCTGCGCGCCACCGGCGAATTGCGCGATGGTGGCTTTTTCCAAGGGTACACGCTGGATGGCGAGCTCGAGGCCGCCATTCGACGCTTCCAGAGGCGGCATGGCCTAGCCGACACCGGGCGGGTCGATCGCGGCACGATCGCGGCGATGAACGTGCCTGTGCAGGCGCGGCTCGCGCAGATCAAGCTGAACTACGACCGTATTGCGTCGATGATCGACAAGCGCAATCCGGAAGAGCGCTACATCTTCGTCAACGTGCCGGGATACCAGCTCGAGGCGGTTGAGGGGGGCCATGTCGTCCAACGCCATCGTGTGATCGCCGGTCGGCCCGGTCGCGACACACCGGTCGTCAAGGCGGCCGTGCGCGCGCTCAATTTCTTCCCCTACTGGCGCGTGCCCGACAGCATCGCGAAGCTTGATGTTGCGCCGCGTCTTCTGAAGGAACCCGACTACCTGGAGAAAGAGCAGATCCGCGTCCTCAGCGGCAATTTCAATGGCCCCGTGATCGACGCCTCGATGATCGACTGGGCGCGGTTTGACCCATCGACGACCAAGTTTCGTCAAGATCCCGGACCTCAGAACGCGTTAGGCTTGGTTCGCCTGGACATGCCGAACGAGCACGGTGTTTACATGCACGACACGCCCATGAAGCCGCTGTTCGGTCGCGCTCAGCGTGCCTTCAGCGCCGGATGCGTGCGCGTGCAGGATGTATTCGACTTGGCGGCTTGGATCGCCAAGGACGAACCTGGCATGAGCCGGCAGCGCGTCGACGAGATCCTTGCCGGCGGCGTTCCCGTTGACATTACGTTGGCCCGTCCGGTGCCGGTGTACTTCGTCTACATCACCGCCTGGGCCGATGCTGAAGGGCACGCTGAATTTCGCCCCGACATTTACGGCCGCGACGGTCTGGCGGAATTGAGCAGCGATCGCGAGCACGATCCGGATGCTCCCGCGCCGCCTCCGCCGTCCCTGGCGCCCTGATGACGCCAGCAAGGAGTGCCCCGCCGGACTTGAACGTGAACGGTCGGGCCGGGCACTGGCGGTGGCTTACATGAAAAAGAGAAAGGCCCCGCATCATTGCTGGGGCCTTTCTCTTTTCAGTGCTGAGGTGATCTCAGTGAGTCCAGGAACCGATGCGCCCGAAGCGGAAATTGTCGGAATAGGATTTGCGCTGGATCTTGCGCGGCGGCGGCTCACTCAGGCGATAGGGGATTCCGTTGCGCTCCGCATAGGCGATCGCTTCCTCGCGCGTCGCAAATTCGAGCTTGATCTGGGTGCGCGTATCACGCGATGACGTCCACCCCATCAGGGGATCGATCTCTCGCGGCTTTTGCGCCTCGTGCTCGAGCACCCACTCCTTGGTTCGGGCTGGGCCCGATTGCATGGCGGTGCGAGCGGGCTTGTAGATGCGGGCAACCATGATCTGATGTGTCTCGTTGGCTGAGCACCGATGGAACGGCCGATCATCCGGCGGCGGCCGAATGGTCGGGGCAGAGAGATTCGAACTCCCGACTTCCTGCTCCCAAAGCAGGCGCTCTACCAGGCTGAGCTATGCCCCGTCATCGTCGTCCCGATTTGCCCGGTTCGCTGGGCCACGTCAAGGTCATTGGTGACGTGCCGGGAGATTGGCGCCACGCGCGATGCGCCCAGCGTCCATCGGCCTACGGTGCCGTGCTGAAAAGCTTGTGCAACACCTTGTCGCCGGCCTTCAACTGGATATGCCGGGCGGTCCCAGCTTTGAGCTCGAGAACGGCTGCGACGTCGCCGTTGGAGGCGATCACGGCCTCCGAGAAAGGCTCTGTGTTCGCTTCGATGCGATGAACGATGCCATCCTTTCTGATGAACACCATATCGAGGGAGATATAGGTATTGCGCATCCACATCGTCGCCTCTTGGGGCGGCGTATAGGGAAACAGCATCCCGGCGTCGGCGGCCAGCGTTCGTCGGAACATGAGGCCGCGCGATTTCTCCGCGGCCGTCTCCGCTACCTCAATCTGGAAGGCATGCGTGCCGCTGGCCGTGATCAGCTTGAGAACGTCTTTGCGCATCTCGGCCCGAAGCGATGCCGCACCTGCAATCGCCATAGCGATGTGGGCAAACAGAAACAGGGCCGCGATAGTCGCAGCCCTGCGGGAGAATGTCGAACTTACTCGGCGCATGCAACTTGCTTTGATCGGAGTGAATCCTGGAGAGCCGCGTGCGCCAAGTCGTTCTTCAGTGCGACTGCAAAGTCGGGGTCAAGCCGTCAGGCCGCAGTTCGGCAGCCATGCAGCCCTTCTCGCCCATGCCCCAGCGGACCTGGACGATCTGGCCCGGACGCAGCTCAGTGAAACCAAACCGGCGCAACGTCTCCATATGCACGAACACATCGGGGGTTCCGTCGCCGCGAGTCAAGAAGCCAAAGCCCCGGACGCGGTTGAACCACTTCACCATCGCGCGTTCCCAGCCGCTTTCGGGAGTCACGACGACATGCGTGCGCTGCGGAAGCTGCGAGGGATGGATGGCTGTGCTCTCGTCCATGCTGAGAATGCGGAAGGCCTGCATGCCCTTCGGCCGGCGCAGAACCTGTGCATGAACACGCGCACCCTCATAGGCGGTCTGATGCCCACCCGCCCGGAGGCAAGTTACATGCAGGAGAACGTCCGGAAGGCCGTTGTCGGGAACGATGAATCCGTACCCTTTCGAGGCATCGAACCATTTGATCGAGCCTGCGATCTCGAAAACCTCAAGACCACCAGCAACGTCGTTCCTAAGTTCCTCGTTGAGTGTCTCCAGTGTGTCTGGAGACAACTTCGCTGCATCCCCCATTCGAAACCCCGCTTACTTTCTACGGTTTTGACTCGAGAAGACATCCGGCCCTTTACGGATCATCCCCCGTCCCGAGCGGTCTTACCTGGCTCGATTGCCCCCTCACCGGGCGCCGCTTCGTGACGTCGGGAAATAGGCATGTCGTACGATCGAGTGTCCAGACGGTTTTTGCGGGAACGGCCCTGCCGGGCGCCTATTTCCAGCTCCCGTCGCGTGGCAGCAAAAAGGCGTCAAGATATGGTTAACCAACTAAAATTCGCCTCCGGTGAAAGGCGTTCTTCAGACTGGTACGAAGGCTGTGCATAGTCCCCTGTGGACGGCCCGGAAATGGGGCGAGATGGTGGCGGGAAGGGGGTTGAGAGGCGTTCAAATCGCGTTCGTAGCGAATCACTTGGCTGTCGGCGAGCGCCGCCCTCACTCCCGCACCACCGCGATGAACATCGAGGCCCGTCAGCGCCTCGGCCGACAGCACCGTTGCATCCCGATCAACGGGATCACACAATGCGCCAGCTTTTCGTCACTCCGGAGAAACGACGCCATGCGCTACCTGCATACGATGGTCCGGGTCACCAGCATCGAACAGAGCCTCGACTTCTACTGCAACAAGATGGGCATGAAGGAGGTCCGCCGCATCGACAACGATGCCGGGCGCTTCACGTTGGTATTCCTTGCAGCGAGCGAGGACGAGCAGGCGGGACGCGATACCCGGGCGCCGTTGCTCGAGCTGACCTACAACTGGGATCCCGAGGCTTACGCAGGCGGACGCAACTTCGGACATCTCGCCTTCGAGGTCGACGACATCTACGCCACCTGCGACCGCCTGATGAAAGCGGGCGTTACGATCAACCGGCCGCCGCGTGACGGGCGTATGGCGTTCGTTCGCTCGCCCGACAATATCTCGATCGAGCTGCTGCAAAAGGGCGAATCGAAGGCGAAAGCCGAGCCGTGGGCGTCCATGCCGAATACAGGCGTCTGGTGAGCACCAGCACCAGAGACAAAACCGACACCACAACGCAACCTGTGAGACCTGCATGACGCGCGTCACCGTTGTCGGTGGGGGGCCGGCTGGACTCATGGCTGCTGATGTCATCTCCTCGGCAGGCATCCACGTGACCGTCTTCGAGCGGATGCCGAGCGTCGGCCGAAAACTGCTGATGGCGGGGCGCGGTGGCCTCAACTTGACGCACAACGAAGAACTGGAAGCGTTTCTCGGCCGTTACGGCGCTGCCCGTGCTTTCATGCAAAACGTGGTCGGAGCGTTTCCACCAGCAGCCCTCTGTGAGATGGCCGCCGGCCTCGGACAGGAGACGTTCGTCGGATCCAGCGGGCGCATTTTTCCGCGCGCCATGAAGGCGTCTCCACTGCTGCGTGCGTGGCTGGTGCGGCTGGCGCAGCAGGGCGTCGAGATCCGCACGCGCCACAGACTGACGGGGTTCGATGAGAGCGGTGCTGCCTGCATTGCCGCAGGTGATTCGCCGCCTGAGGCAGTTGCGGCCGACGCCATTGTACTGGCGCTCGGTGGCGGGAGTTGGCCCCGGCTTGGTTCCGATGGCACGTGGGTGCCGTGGCTTGATGGGCTCGGTATCTCTGTCAAATCGCTCGCACCGTCCAATGTCGGGGTGACGATTGGTTGGGGAGCGCACTTTCGTGATCGATTCGCAGGTGCGCCGCTGAAGCGCATCGCTCTCGCGGTCGACGACGTTCGCATGCGCGGCGAGGCGATCGTCACTCGCGATGGGCTCGAAGGCGGTGCTGTCTACGCGATGACACCCGCGATTCGCGCCGCGCTGGCCCGACGCGGCTCGGCTTCGCTCGCGATCGATCTACGTCCCGATCTGTCGCATGCTGACCTGATGGCCCGCCTTTCGCGGCCTCGCGGCAAGCAGTCGGTTTCCGAATGGCTCCGAAAGACGGTCCATCTGGCGCCGGTCGCGATCGGACTCTTGCGCGAGGCGACGGCCAATGCGCTGCCGGGTGATGCCGAAAGCCTAGCCCGCGCCATCAAGGCGGTGACGCTGTCCGTTGTCGGAATGGGCGCGCTCGAACGTGCGATCTCCACCGCCGGCGGCGTGGCACTCGACGAGATCGACCTTGGCATGATGATCAAGGCACGTCCCGGCCTCTTCGTGGCGGGCGAGATGTTGGATTGGGAGGCGCCCACCGGCGGTTATCTGCTGCAGGGATGCTTTGCGACGGGATATGCTGCCGGAAACGGCGTGCTGCGCTACCTTGGACGGGTTCCGTCCAATCCGGAGCTCGACGTGGTCTCACGCGGCCCGTCCGAAACGCGCGTCTAATCCCGAGGAGACACCGATGCCGATCGTCAATCGTGCCGCTGGTCTGAAAGAAGAGATCACGGCTTGGCGGCGCGATTTCCACGCCAACCCCGAAATTCTCTACGAGGTGCACCGTACTGCGGGAATCGTGGAGGAGAGGTTGCGCGAGTTCGGTTGCGATGAGGTCGTCCCGGGGATCGGTCGCACCGGAGTCGTCGCGGTGATCAAGGGGCGCACCAACACATCGGGCAGGGTGATCGGGCTCAGGGCCGACATGGATGCCTTACCGATGTCCGAGACGACGGACCTGCCTTACGCGTCCACGGTCAAAGGACGGGCCCATGCGTGCGGCCATGACGGTCACACCGCGATGTTGCTCGGCGCTGCCAAATATCTGGCCGAGACTAGGAATTTCGACGGCACCGCAGTCATCATTTTTCAGCCGGCCGAGGAAGGTGGCGCGGGCGGCCTCGCGATGGTGAAAGATGGTATGATGGACCGCTTTGGGGTTCAGGAAGTCTACGGCATGCACAACATGCCCGGGATTCCGGTCGGTCATTTCGCGCTGAGGCCGGGGCCGCTGATGGCAGCCGCCGATACGTTCGCGATCGACATCGAGGGCTATGGCGCGCACGCGTCGCGACCGCATGTCAGCGTGGACCCCGTCTCGGTCGGTTGCCAGCTCCACAGCGCGCTGCAGACGATCGTCGCGCGCAACGTCGATCCGTTGAAGAACGCCGTCGTTTCCGTGACGATGTTTCAGGCCGGCGAGGCGACCAACGTCATCCCGCAGACGGCCAAGCTCCAGGGTACGGTGCGGACGCTCGATGCCAAGCTGCGCGATTTCATCGAGGCGCGCATGGGCGAAATCTGTGCGGGCGTCGGCGCAACACATCGCGCCAAGATCAAGCTCAGTTACCGGCGGGGCTACCCGGTCACCCAGAATCACGAGCGGCAAGCGGCGTTTGCGGCATCGGTTGCGCGCGACGTGTCAGGTGAAGGCGGCGTCGAATTCGACATGGTGCCGGTAATGGGTGCAGAGGATTTTTCCTACATGCTCGAAGCCCGTCCCGGCGCCTTCATCTTCATGGGCAACGGATCGACTGCGGGCCTGCATCATCCAGCCTACGACTTCAACGATGAGGCCATTCCTGTGGGCGTGTCCTATTGGGCGCGTCTCGTGGAAACGGCGATGCCCGCCGCGTAAACGAGAAGTCCGCCGCCCGCGGGAGCAAATCTCCCAGGCGGCGGCTGTTTTCAGTTCCGTGCAAGGCGGGTGGTGCTTCCGTTTGGCAAGGACGCGATCAGCTTGAGGCGCGGCGTGCGCCGGTTTGCTGCGACGTGGCAGGTCGTCTTGTCGAGCTGAGCAATTCTCGTATGCAACGTCAGATCGGCGTACCTCATGTAGGCGCTGTCGATCGTCGTTGCCGAGCCGATGAACCCAGGCACGGTCGCATAGCGACGCTTGCGCGCATAGCGGGTCTCTGCGGGCGTCGGTGCGTGGACAACCATCACCTCAAGCGCAGCCACACCGCGACGAGCAAAGCCGAGGCGCTGTGCGGTGGCGCGCGAGACGTCCAGCTTTCGGTCGCCGCGAAAGGGACCGAAATTGTTGACGCGAACGACCGCGGCAAGACGCGTTTCCGGGTTCCTGACGACTAGGATCGTTCCATCCGGATGAATGGCGCTCGCTGCGTTGTCGGGCGTATGAGGGCGGAATACCTCGCCCGAGCTGGTCAGCCCGCACGGGTTGAAGCGGTCGCGGCGGCAATCGTCATAGTATGAGGTCTTGAAGCGCCGAAGCTTGCCGATCTGGGCCTCTGTCTCGGCCAGCGTCATCACGCGATGACATATGCCGCTGGCACAATGGCGTCCCCCCGGTCGCTTGGCGTCGGCCACGGACGGCATCGCCAGCAGCACTAACGTTCCGGCAAGCGTCGCTAGACCGGATCTAAAGCCGTTTCGATTTTCCAGCATCTAGTCCCCAATGCGAGTTGTCCGGACCGTTTTCTGGGGACAATAGATCGGAGCTACAACTCTGGGCGGCCATCTTGGTTAACGCACGGTCCGGATTAAGTGCGACGGTATCACGCGCCCGCTGATCTCGTGCATCCAGCGGCGCCGTGATGTGTCGCAAGGCCGTCGCGCACGGCACATTGCGGTACATGCCGTTCACGCACAGCGTAAGCGCGGTATAGCCAATCTCCCCGCAGTACACTAATAAGCGGCGCCATGCCAAAGCGCACAGACATCAAATCCATCCTCATCATCGGGGCAGGGCCGATCGTGATCGGCCAGGCCTGCGAGTTCGATTACTCGGGCACGCAGGCATGCAAGGCGTTGAAGGCCGAGGGCTACCGCATCGTCCTCGTCAATTCGAATCCGGCAACGATCATGACGGACCCGGATCTCGCCGATGCGACCTACATCGAGCCCATCACGCCCGAAATTGTCGCCCGCATCATCGAGAAGGAGCGCCCCGATGCCCTTCTACCGACGATGGGCGGTCAGACCGCGCTGAACACGGCGCTGGCGCTCGACCGGGATGGCACGCTCGCCCGCTTCGGTGTCGAAATGATCGGCGCCAGGGCGGAGGCGATCGACAAGGCCGAGGATCGGAAACTCTTTCGCGAGGCCATGGATCGAATCGGGCTCGAGAGCCCACGCGCCGCGATTGCCTCGTCGCCAGCGATCCGGAACGCCGAGGGGCAGATCGTCGACTACGACCGCGCGACGGGGTTCTCTGAAGCCCTCAAGGCGCTCGACAGGATTGGTCTCCCAGCCATTATTCGCCCGGCCTTCACGCTCGGCGGCACAGGCGGCGGCGTGGCCTACAACCGGGAGGAGTTCGAGCAGATTGCCCGATCGGGTCTCGACGCGTCCCCCGCGGCCCAGATTCTGATCGACGAGAGCCTGCTCGGCTGGAAGGAATACGAGATGGAGGTGGTCCGCGATAAGGCGGACAACTGCATCATCGTCTGCTCCATCGAGAACGTCGATCCGATGGGCGTGCACACGGGTGATTCGATCACGGTCGCCCCGGCGTTGACGCTCACCGACAAAGAATACCAGATGATGCGCAACGCCTCGATCGCGGTGCTGCGCGAGATCGGTGTGGAGACCGGTGGATCAAACGTCCAGTTTGCTGTGAATCCGGATGATGGACGACTGATCGTCATCGAGATGAATCCGCGCGTTTCGCGGTCGTCGGCGCTCGCTTCGAAAGCGACGGGCTTTCCGATCGCCAAGGTCGCGGCGAAGCTGGCGGTTGGCTACACGCTCGACGAGCTCGATAACGACATCACAGGTGGTGCGACGCCGGCAGCGTTCGAGCCCACCATCGACTACGTCGTCACCAAGATCCCGCGCTTTGCTTTCGAAAAATTCCCCGGCTCCGATCCGACGTTGACGACCGCCATGAAGTCGGTCGGCGAGGTGATGGCGATCGGGCGCACGTTCGCGGAAAGCCTGCAAAAGGCGCTGCGCGGGCTGGAAACGGGCCTCACCGGCCTCGACGACGTGGCGTTCGAAGGCCTCGGCCAGGGCGACGACAAGAACGTCATTCGTGCGGCTCTTGGACGTCCGACGCCCGACCGGCTTTTGAAGGTCGCGCAGGCGATGCGTCTCGGCGTCGATCACGAGCAGATCCATGGTTCCTGCCGCATCGACCCATGGTTCCTGGCGCGCATCCAGGAGATCATCGACGTCGAGGAGAAGATCCGCACCCACGGGCTACCCGAGACCGTCGACGCGCTGCGCCGCCTGAAGGCGATGGGCTTTTCCGATGCGCGGCTGGCGATGCTTGCCCGCAAGACGGAAGACCAAGTTCGCGCCCTGAGGAATCGACTGGATCTACATCCCGTCTTCAAGCGCATCGACACATGCGCCGCCGAGTTCCGCTCGCCCACGGCCTACATGTACTCGACCTACGAGCGTGGACTTTTCGCCGAACCTGTCTGCGAGGCCGATCCAAGCGACAAGCAGAAGATCATCATTCTGGGGGGCGGGCCGAATCGGATCGGGCAGGGCATCGAGTTCGACTACTGTTGCTGCCACGCGTGCTTCGCGCTCTCTGATGCCGGGTTCGAGACCATCATGGTCAACTGCAACCCGGAAACCGTCTCGACCGACTACGACACGTCCGACCGGCTCTACTTCGAGCCTCTGACGGCTGAAGACGTGCTCGAGATCATCCGCCTCGAGCAGAAGAAGGGCACGCTCAAAGGCGTTATCGTGCAGTTCGGTGGGCAGACCCCGCTGAAGCTTGCCGAGGCGTTGGGCGATGCGGGAGTGCCCATTCTCGGCACATCGCCTTCAGCGATCGACCTGGCCGAGGATCGCGATCGCTTCAAGGCGCTGGTCGACAAGCTCGGTCTCAAGCAACCGGCGAGCGGGATCGCGAGAAGCCCAGGCGAAGCGGCGGAGGTCGCCGTCCGCATCGGTTTCCCGGTCCTCATCCGTCCGTCCTTCGTGCTCGGTGGGCGTGCGATGGAGATCGTGGCCGATACGCTGGGCCTCGAAAGCTATATTCAGCGGCTCACCGCCACGCTCAAAGGCCATTCCGAACTGACCGTGTCGGAGCGCCGCCCGCTGCTGATCGACAGCTATCTCGCGGATGCGATCGAGGTGGACGTGGACTGTCTTTCGGACGGTCGGGACACGTTCATTGCCGGCATTATGGAGCACATCGAAGAAGCCGGTATTCATTCGGGCGATTCGGCGTGCTCGCTTCCGGCGCATTCGCTCGACAGCTCGATCCAGGTGCGGCTCGAGAAGCAGACGCGCGACCTTGCGCTCGCGCTGGGCGTTGTCGGTCTGATGAACGTGCAGTACGCGATCAAGGACCGGCAGATTTATATTCTCGAGGTCAACCCGCGTGCCTCGCGCACCGTGCCGTTCGTCGCGAAGGTCATTGGTTTGCCGATCGCCGGCATTGCCGCGCGCGTCATGGCGGGTGCGCCGTTGGCCGAGTTCAACCTGAAGCCACCGCGTCTCAAGCATGTGGCCGTCAAGGAAGCTGTCTTTCCGTTCGCGCGGTTCCCCGGTGTCGACACGGTTCTCGGCCCCGAGATGCGTTCGACAGGCGAGGTGATGGGCATCGATCGCGATTTCGCCATCGCGTTCGCGAAGAGCCAACTCGGCTCGGGTACGGCGCTGCCGACGTCGGGCACCGTGTTCGTCTCTGTCCGGGACGGCGATAAGGATCACATTCTCGGCGCGATGCGGGAGCTCAACGAAATGGGCTTCCGCATCGTTGCGACGCGCGGCACGCGGCGGCATTTCGAGGCGCACGGCATTGTTTGCGAGCAGGTGAACAAAGTGCTCGAGGGCCGTCCTCACATCGTCGATTTGATGAAGAATGGCGGGGTGCAACTCGTCTTCAACACAACTGAAGGGTCCAAGGCCCTGGCGGATTCGAAAGATATTCGCCGCACGGCCCTCTTGAACCGCATTCCCTACTATACGACTTTAGCAGGCGCGGTTGCCGTGGTGGATGCGATCCGGGCACTGAAGACTGACAGTCTGAATGTTGCCCCTTTGCAAAGCTACCAAGGCTGAGGGAACGTGCGAGACGACATGCACGTCAAATCGGCGGAGCTGTGACAGGCCCGGCGTAGACGTTGCGGACGTTCGTTGATCTCGCGGGAACCTTCTGGCCGCCTGCTCGATTTCCATCCTGGCCCTCGGCTGTGGGCAAAGGGCTGGCCAAATCCCCCTATCTGGGTGAGACTGTTGTCAAGGCGCGACCGACAGGGTCGCGTCGACTGGAGATGTAAAATGGCAATGGAAAAGGTGCCGATGACGGTCGAGGGCTTCAAGAAGCTGGAGGCCGAATTGCATCGGCTGAAAGCTCAGGAGCGGCCGCGCATCATCCAGGCCATCGCAGAGGCGCGCGCGCACGGCGACCTGTCCGAGAACGCCGAGTACCATTCGGCGAAGGAAGCGCAGGGCATGAACGAGGCCAAGGTTGCTGACCTTGAGGACAAGCTCTCGCGCGCCGATGTCATCGACACGACGACGCTCTCCGGCAACACCGTGAAATTTGGCGCGACCGTCCACCTCGAGGACGAGGATACGGGCGATAAGGTCAAGTACAAGATCGTCGGCGATCTCGAGGCGAACGTGAAGGAGGGCTTGATCTCGATCTCGAGTCCTATCGCGCGTGCCCTGATCGGCAAGTCCAAGGGCGAGACGGCAGACGTCACGACACCCAAGGGGACCCGGAGCTACGAGGTTTTGAAGATCGAGTGGAAGTAGCCTCCCCGACTTTCTGCAGTTTCGAGCGGCCGGCGCCAATGGCGACCGGCCGTTTTGCTTTTCCACGGCAGTTGCGCGCGCCCACCAGCAAGTTCTAGTCTGAGCTCAACCACCACGATCAAATTCCCCTAGGCAGGAGACACACCATGGCAGACGCAGCAGCGGTCGGGCTCAATCCAGCGCGTGAACGGCTCAAGCGCGGCGAGCTCGCAATCGGCGTTGGGTTGCGCCAGGCGCGCACCGTGGACATTGCGCCCGCCATGAAGACCTGCGGCTACGACTGGCTGTTCATCGATTGTGAGCACAACTCGATGACGCTCGACATGGCGGTCCAGATCTCGATCACGGCCAACGCCACGGGCATCAGCCCAATCGTGCGTGTTCCGCAAGGCCAGCTCGACATGGCCACCCGCGTGCTCGATGGCGGCGCTTACGGCATCGTCATGCCCCATGTCGATACGCCCGAGGAAGCCAAGGCGATCGCCGACCGCTTGCGCTATCCGCCGGTGGGGCATCGCTCGATCGGTGGCACGATGCCACAGCTCGCTTTCGCCCAGCTCCCTCCTGCCGAGTCGACGAAGCGCGTGAACGACAATCTGCTTGTCGTGGTGATGCTGGAGTCGCCGCTCGCCATCAAGAACGCTGACGCGATCGCGGCTGTGCCTGGCGTCGACGTGCTGTTGATTGGCACGAGCGATCTGACGCTCGAGATGGGGCTGCCTGGGCAGCTCATGCACCCTGATGTCGTGAAAGCTTACGAGACGGTCATTGCGGCCTGCTCGAAGCACGGCAAGTGGGCCGGCATGGGCGGGGTTTACACAGACGAGGGGCTCACCAAGTACATCGGCATGGGTATCAAGATGGTCCTGGCCGGCAGCGACATGGCATATCT
Source organism: Hyphomicrobiaceae bacterium (assembly GCA_050250755.1). Lineage (GTDB taxonomy): Bacteria > Pseudomonadota > Alphaproteobacteria > Rhizobiales > Hyphomicrobiaceae. Next base: position 6,508 of record JBFWOB010000018.1, on the reverse strand, counting down.
GATGCAGTCGGCGGCGGCGCGCGAGAAGCACCTCAGGGGGCTGAAGGGCTGATCGCGCGACGGCGGGGGGACACTGCATGACACCGGCCGCGTTCGCCGTCGTCGGCGTGACGGTATTTGGCACGTCGTTCATTTCGGGCATCTTCGGCATGGCGGGCGGGTTGATCCTGCTCGGCGTGCTGTTGATGTTCATGGACGTGGTCCCAGCGATGATCGTATTCGGGATCATCCAAATGGGCGCGAATGGCTGGCGGTCGCTTCTGTGGCGCCAGCATGTGCGCTGGGGTCTTGTCGGGCGTTATCTGATTGGCGCTACGGCCGCGTTTTTGCTCATGCGGCTCGTCGCCTTCGTGCCCGACAAGGCGTTGGTCTATCTCGGGCTTGGCATTCTTCCATTCGCAGCCGAGTTGCTGCCTCGGAGCATGTGGCCAGATATCACCCGCCCATGGGGTCCCTATATTTGCGGCGTCGTCATAATGGTGCTGCAACTTCTGGCTGGGGCCGCGGGACATATTCTTGATATGTTCTTCAATCGAAGCGAAATGGATCGCAAAGGAATCGTCGGCACCAAGGCCGTTTGCCAGACCACCGCCCATCTGTTCCGGGTGCTCTACTTCGGATCGCTGGCCACGTCCCTGGATGGCCACGTGCCCGCGTGGGCCATCGGCGCGGCACTGGCGCTGGCCTTTACCGGCACGTCCCTTGCCGCGCGCGTTCTCGAGCGCATGACGGATGCCGATTTCCGCATGTGGAGTCGGCGTATCGTGCACGCCGTAGCGGCCACGTTTCTTGTTCGTGGACTTTGGCTGATGGCCGCCGGGTAAACACTGGCCAGTATTTTATTGCATTGCAGCAATGCGCCGGTGTGGCTGGTGGAGAGGGGGCAGACTCCGCCATATTATGTGGGAAGAAGCCGGGGAGCCACGAAGCGCCCCGTCATGAGCGGAAACACCTAAGGGTCGGACTCCAAAAAAAGAACAGATAGATGTTCAGGAGCTGATCATGACTAATCTCAGGCTAAGCCTCGTAGCCGGTTACCCGGTCGACGCGCCGTCCCCATCCGATCACGTAACCCTTCCCACGTTCTCGTTGAGCGCCCTGCTGAAGCGGCTAGCCACGCGCGCCCGCGCCGCGCAGGTGCGCCAGACGGAGGCAGCGATCGGTGAATTCATCGCCCGCAACGGTGGCCTTATCACCGACGATATTGAGCGTCAGATCGGTACGCGCTTCAACGACCTTTGAGCCGCGGGCAGTGCTCCCGGCGAAATGATCTTCCGGAACCCGGCGAGATATCTCGCCGGGTTCTCGCGTTCTGGCCTCATGCCTCGCCGTAGTGAATGCGGCGGTAGGCGCGCGACGGGATGAGATCGTCTGTGTGGACATCCCAGAGGGTTGCCGTGTTGGAGCCCTGATGCTCCTTGAAGAGCCCGTCCATCTTGCCGAGCGTATTGATGCTGGCACCGCGCAACCCGAATCCGCGCGCCATGGCGGCGATGTCTCCGCGGCCGTGCATGGCCCCGGTCGGATCGACGTTGTTGGCGCGGAACTTGTGGAACTCGGCACCATAGCCGCCGTCGTTGATGATCGCCGTCAGCATCCGAATTCCATGCCGCTTGATCGTATCGAGCTCCTGGCAGTGCATCATGATGCTGCCATCGCCTTCGATCAGGCAGACCTTGCCGTCGCCGCGCGCCTGCGCGACGCCGATCGCCGCCGCGAGTGCGGAGCCGATCGAGCCGAAGTCGACGATGACGTTGTACTTGTCCGCCGCCCGGTTCTTGAGGTGCGTCATGGCAATCGACAGGTAGTGTCCACCGCCGATGACGATGTCCCAATCCTTCGGGATGGTACGGTCCAGCTCTTCCATCGCCCTGCGGGGATCGACCAGGTTCGGCTGAACCGGATATTCCTTGCTATCGGGGTGATCTTGGGAAATCCCGGCGCGGATCTCTTCGGAGCGGAAGCCCGAGCTCTTGATGTTGCGCTGCTGCAGGCGATTGAGGATCGCCTCGGCAGTCGCCCTGGCGTCGGCACGCACGTGCAGGTCCGCCGTGCGCAGGCCTTGCCACAAGCCGCGGGGATTGGTGTCGACCTGGACGACGCGCGCACCCGGGAAGAGGTAGCCGCTCTCCGTCGTGTAGTGACCCAGTCCGACGCCAAAACCGATCACGAGATCCGCCTCGGCATGGCGCTCGCGTGCCCAGTCGCTGGCATAGGCACCGGCAATATCGATACTCCAAGGATTCTCATGGAAGAGCCCCTTGGCGAGAAGCGAGGTCGCAAGCAACGCGCCGCACTGATCGGACAAGGCCACGATGGCGTCCTTGGCACCGGTGCGAGCTGCTCCGCGCCCACCGATGAGGATCGGCTTCTCAGCCTCCGCAATCATGTCGCAAATCTGCTCGACGAGAACCGGATCGGGCTGGGGACGCTGGGTAATCGGTACGACATCGGCCGACGGGCTGTAGTCCGTCAGATGCGGCCAGAGCTGCTTCTGCATGTCCATCGGTACCGACAGGACCACGGGGCGACGCTCCACCTGCGCGATCTGGAATGCCTCGCGCACGTTGTCGAGCAGCCGGTCCATGTGCCGGACAGGAACGTAGGCAGCACCCGTACCCAGTGCGAGGGGCCCCATATCGATCTGCTGCAGATACCAAGCCGCTGCGATCGGGCTGTCGCCGGCAAACACGACGAGAGGCGTGTTGGCCTTCGATGCCATGACCAGCGAAGTCATGATCTGGGTGAAGCCCGGGCCGCAGGTCGTAGAGGCGACGCCGACCTTGCCCGTGGCGCGGGCGTATCCGTCGGCCATCGATACCGCACAGCTTTCGTGGCGCGCATGGATGACGCGCATGCCGGGTCGCTCGGCCATCGCCGTCGACCAGTACATGTTGGCGTCGCCCATCAACGTGAAGAGCGTATCAACGCCCTCAGCCTCGAAGGCGAGGGCTAGCATATCCTGGGTCTTGAGCTTGCTCATGAGATCTCAACTCCGTTTTCCGAAGAGGCTCGAAAGCCATGACTTGAACGCAGCCCAGAGAAGGGCGAACGCATTGAGCTCGGCGGCTTGACGCGGCGCCGGAGCAGATGGTGTCGGCTTTGCTGCCGCTGAGGGCGCAGCGTCGGATGTAGCAGGTGCCGTGCCTGATGCCGCTGGCGCGGCGGCGGGATCTGGCGAAGCGGCCGTGGTGGGGGCGCCGTCGCGACGCTCGGCGACAAGTGTGCTCATATTCTTCGCGAACTCGGCCAGCAGAGCGCGCGCCACATGGACGCCGCCGGCATTGGCAAACGTCTCGAGCGGCCCGGTCACCGTGTACTCGCCCTGGACGGCGAGCTCCGTCTCGGTAGTGCCACTGGCCGTAACTTCACCGTTGGCGAGTGCACGCGATGCGCCCCGCTGATCGATGCCGCGACCTTCTATGGTGCAACGGCGATTGGAGTGGTCGTAGGAGAGCGTCGCCTCGCCCCGAAATACCGCTACGGTCGGTCCGAACTTGACGCGGATAGAGCCTTTCCAAACGTCACCGCCGCTTTGATCGGGAGCCAGAGTTGCCCCCGGAATGCAGGAGGCTACGAGAGCTGGATCTGAGAGAAGTGGCCAAACCTCGCCAGGCGGCGAAGGAATGGTGATCTTTTCGGCAACACTAGGCATGCGCGGGGCGGCGTCCGTCTTGGCTCGAGGCTTGGCAGGAGGGATACGCTAGAAGATTAGAGAACTGTGAGCCTCCGTCAAATCCTTTGCAGACGGCGCCCCTTGTAACGGTCGCCGACCGCGTGCCAGTCTTTCCCATCGTCGACCGAATAAGGAGGTTGCCATGACGGCCGCTGCCCATGCCAGACCCGAGACTGTGCGCCAGTCCTACGAGATCGACGTGGAGGACGTGACGTATCTGAAGCACGGCGAGAAGCCGCTGCTTGCGCGTCTCTACAAGCCGAAAGGCGACGGACCGTTCCCCGTGATGATCGACCTGCACGGTGGTGCATGGTGCAATGGAGAGCGAACCAACGATGCTGTGCTCTCCGAGGCGCTGGCGCGGAGTGGCGTGCTCGTTGTCGCACTCGACTTCCGCATGCCACCCGATGCGTCCTATCCGGGATCACTCGCCGATATCAATTATGCCGTGCGCTGGGTCCGCGCCAATGCGACGAAGCTCAAGGCGCGCGCCGACCGGATCGGATACGTCGGCATTTCGTCAGGTGGCCATCAGGGCATGCTGGCGGCCATGCGGCCGGATGATCCGCGCTACGGCGAAGTCGAGACGTCGGACGTACCTAAAGGCAATGCCGGCGTGCAATGCGTCGTGCTCTGCTGGCCGGTGATCGATCCGCTAGGGCGATATCGCTACGGCAAGGAGATGATTGCGAAAGGCGGCGATTATCCCGCCAATCTCAATAATGTCGTTCCTCTCCACGACAAGTATTGGGGAAGCGAGGCGCAGATGGCGGAAGGCAGCCCGGCAGAAATCCTCGCACGAGACGAGACGGTCGCAATGCCACCTGTTCTCTACGTTCAAGGCGACGCCGATCGCATGCACCCGCGCCCGCATCTCGATCGTTTCGTCGAGCTTTACAAGAAGCGCGGCGGTGTCGTGGATCTCGCGCTTTATCCGGGCGAGGTTGAGGGCTTCGTCACGCGCGAAGCCAAATCCGAGGACAACAAGCGCTCGGCCACCGAGCGGATCATCCAGTTCGTGCACCGGACGCTCGCCTGAGTGGCGAGACGTCCAATCAGAGGAAGAGGAGAAAGTAGTCATGGGCAAAATCGTCCGCGCATCCGAGCGCGCCACCAAAACGCAACCGGCGTCGAGCTTCGTCGGCACCGTGTATGCCGATGAGGTTGTCGTCGGCGAGAAGCCATCGCGCATGCGGGCGACGCGGGTTTCTTTCACACCCGGCGCGCGCACGAACTGGCACACGCATCCCGTTGGCCAGACGCTATATTGCCTGCACGGCATAGGTCGGTATCAGCTCGAAGGCAGCCCGGCTGTCGAATTGAGGCCCGGCGATACAGTCATCATTCCGCCTGGTGCCAAGCATTGGCACGGCTCGGCACCCGGACATCTCTTCGCCCATCTCGCCATGTCCGAAGTATCCGACACGGGCGAGGGGACGAAGTGGCTCGAGGCGGTGTCGGACACCGATTATAACGCGCCAGCAAAATCCTAGAGACGACCCGGACGCGCTTGTTCGAACCCGAACGAGCGCGTCCGCCTACCTCTGTCTGACTCTCTCTTTACAAAAGTGTTAGCCATGCCCGTCGAGATGATCGGTTGGATCTCACCGCGCGTTTCGTCGGAGGTGGTCCCCGCGCAAGGACCGCCGTTCGACGCCGCGGTCATTGCGAACACGGCGCGCGTGCATGAAGCGGCCGGCTTCGATCGCGTTCTGATCGGCTATTTCTCGGATGCACCCGATGGATTCGTCATCGGCGCGCATGCCGCAAGCGTAACGTCGCGGTTAGGTTTTCTGCTCGCGCACAGGCCTGGCTTCGTCGCGCCGACTCTCGCAGCACGCAAGCTCGCAACGCTCGACCAGCTTTCCAACGGCCGCCTCGCAGTGCACATCATCTCGGGCGGCAGCGACGCCGACCAGGCCAAGGACGGCGATTTCACGACGCACGGTGAGCGCTATCGGCGATCGGCTGAATATACCTCGCTGCTGCGGCGCACATGGACCTCGCCAACGCCGTTCGATCACGACGGCGAGTTTTACCGTGTGAAAGGGGCCTATTCCGATATTCGCTGTCACCAAAGCCCGTGCATTCCGGTCTACGGCGGCGGCGGATCGGACGATGCAGTGGCGATGCTGTCACCGGTGCTCGACGTTTTCATGCTGTGGGGAGAACCTCTCGCAGAAACCGCAGCTTTCATGGCGCGAGTCCGAAAGGCCGCAGAAGCTGCCGGCGCCGTGCCGCCGACGTTCAGCCTCTCGACGCGGCCGATACTCGCGGCAACCGATGCCGAAGCTTGGGATCGGGCTCGGCATCTGCTCGAGCGCTTGAAAGCGCAGCGGAAGGGCGTACCTGCTCCGGTTCCGGAGAACGTGGGTTCGAAGCGACTTCTCGCAGTCGCGGCCGCCTCCGAGGTGCACGATACGTGCCTCTGGACGAAACTCTCTGAAGCAACTGGCGCCCGAGGTAATTCCACGGCACTTGTCGGCACGCCGGAAACCGTCGCGAAGGCCCTCGCCGAATACTATAAGCTCGGCGCGACCAGTCTGCTCATTCGTGGTTACGAGCCGCTCGAGGATGCAGAGCTCTACGGGCGGGAGCTCATTCCTCTCATCCGGGAGTTCGTTGCAGACGTGGATCGGCGCAAAGCCTAAGGGCTAGATGCGATGCGCTGGCCAAAAAAGATCAGGCTGCAATCCTCATCGATGACGTGCAGTTCGCGCTGGCCGTATGGCTGATCGAACGGCGCCCGCACGCGTCCGGCGGGAAGTGCCGCGAGCTGGGGTGCCAACTCCGCGTAGAGAGCATCGACGTCATCGACATCAATGTAGAACG
>JBFWOB010000017.1:0-106822 GCA_050250755.1 Hyphomicrobiaceae bacterium | reverse complement strand
GGTGAAGCGTCCTCGAGCGTGTGAAAATTCACTGGCAAGCGCATCGAGTCCCTTCCCGCGGCCGTCATTGGCGCGCTATAGTTCGATCATGCTCCAGTCGCGTACAGAGGTCAGGGTGCGGAAGGGGATGCAGCGGGACGCTGCAGCCTTGGCCTCGGTGTTCCGCGAGTCATGGCTTGTCGCCTATCGCGGGATCATCCCTCAACTCCACCTAGAAAGCATGATCCGCCGACGCGATAAGGCTTGGTGGCAAAATGCTGCGCGGGGCTCCGATGGATTGCTCGTCCTCGAAGTAGCCGGCAAGGTGGCTGGTTATGCGACGTTCGGTCGAGCCCGGGGACGCGGTAAATATCAGGGCGAGATCTACGAAATCTACCTCGCGCCAAGCTATCAGGGTGTCGGATTGGGTGAGCACCTGTTCGAGGGCGCGCGCTACGCGCTCGACGAGCGGCGGCTCAATGGCCTGATCGTCTGGGCACTTACCGGTAACGAGATCGCGGCTGATTTCTACTGGCGCCGAGGTGGACGACCCGTCGGCAAGATGACCGAGAAGGTTGGCGGCGTGCTGCTCGAGAAAATCGGCTACGGCTGGGCGTGACGCCGCCGACGGCTCCTCTATCCGATCTGGCCGGAGGGCGGTCCTAGCGCGGCTCGTCATACTTCGCGGGAAGCCCTACATGGGACTGCGGCCGTGATTGCCGGCACGTTTCGGCTCGGAGCGGCAGTCGAAATTGCGAGCCTCAGTGTCGGCGATCGTACGGGCAAGAATGATCGCCTGAGGGTTGGCCAGCGCATCGATGTGGGCGACGTGGCAATCCTCGGTAGTGGTGACCTTCGTAACGACGAGCACCTCGCCGGAGCCGCGGTCGTTCTTCGTGAAATATCGCTGGATCGTAGCGAACGGCTGCACCTTGCCATCCCGCTTGACGAAACGCCATTCCAGGGTGGCTCGTTGCGACGTTCCCCGGAAAAGCGAGTTGAACGGGTTTAGCGTCTGTTGCGCCGCGCGCCGCTTTTGCGGTTGCCGGCCCACGCTGACGAATGTTCGCAGGTCGCCTTCGGCGATATAGACGGGATAACCATCGAGGCCCGGGCACAGCCAAGCCCCGCCATCCGGGCCCTTGCTCGTTTGCCGGCACTTCTTTAGGTCGATCGTCGTATAAAGACTCTTTAATGGGTTCGCGGCAGCAGGCCCAGCGAAGACCAAGGTAGCCAGGACGGCTGACAATAGGGTCGAACGCATCGTGATTTCCCCTCCACGGGCGCCTTTTAGCATGCGACGAAAAGCGGAATATGGCGGCGACGGGGAATTCCGTTGATCGAGACGCCGCCAGAATGGAGCGAAACCTATGCGCATCGACGCTATCCCCATTGGGAAGTGCCCACCGGACGACGTGAACGTCATCGTCGAGGTGCCAGTCGGCGGCGAGCCGATCAAGTACGAACTCGATAAGGCGTCGGGGACGCTGTTCGTCGATCGTTTTCTATACACGCCGATGCGGTATCCCGGGAATTACGGTTTCGTGCCGCATACTCTTGCCACGGACGGCGATCCGATCGATGTGCTCGTGTGCAATACGCGCGCCATCGTTCCAGGTGCGGTGATGAACTGCAGACCGGTCGGCGTGCTTCTGATGGAGGACGATGCGGGTGGCGATGAGAAGGTGATTGCAGTGCCATCGGCGAAACTGACGCGTCGCTACGAGCGGGTGAACAGCTATGCCGATCTGCCCCAGATCACGATCGAGCAAATCCGGCATTTCTTCGAGCACTACAAGGATCTTGAGCCGGGAAAGTGGGTCAAGATCAGTGGCTGGGGCGATGCGGAACAGGCTCGCCGCCTCATCGTCGAGGCGATTGAGCGAGCCAAAACCGCCTGACCGTTGAACGCTGACCAGTGTTGCAGTCCCGGACACCCACGATCAGAAGCGGCGCTAACGAGCCAGCTCCTCTTTCACTTTTGCAGCCAGTTGCGGCAGCGAGAAGGGCTTGGCGAGGAACGCATAGTGGGCATCCGGATCGAGGCCCGTCTTGAAACGATCGTCCGGATAGCCGGAAACGAATATCACCTTGAGGTCGGGCCGCGACTTACGCATCTCGGTCAGCATCGTCGGCCCGTCCATCTCAGGCATCACGACATCCGATACCACGATGTCGATCGGTTGTGTCTCAGCCGTATAGATTTCGAGCGCTTCGAGCCCCGTCGTCGCTTCGAGAACTTCATATCCCTGTCGCTTCAACGCGCGCACGGCAAAGTTACGCACCGAATCTTCATCTTCCACGAGGAGTACGCGACCGGTACCGGTGAGATCTCGCGGCCGCTCGGTCTTGGGCTGCGGCTGGGCTTCCGTCCTGTCCGCAATCGCCTCGGGCTCGGGAATGTGGCGCGGGAGATAGACACGGAATGTCGTGCCTTTGCCCGGCGCAGACTCAGGAAACACATAGCCACCGGTCTGCTTGACAATGCCATAGACGGTCGAAAGGCCGAGACCCGTGCCTTTGCCGACGTCTTTTGTCGAGAAGAATGGTTCGAAAATCTTGGCCATGACCTCGGGTGTCATTCCGCTGCCGGTATCTTCGACTTCGATCAGCAGGTACTCGCCCGGCTGCACGGACAGGGAACGCAGCTTCAGCGATTCACGCTCGGTAACATTTCGCGTCTTGATCGTAAGTCGCCCACCGTTCGGCATCGCATCCCTAGCGTTCACCGCAAGGTTCATGATGACTTGGCCGAACTGAGTGCGATCGGCCTTGATCAGCCACAGATCCCGGCCCGTCACGAGCTTCAGGTCGATTTTCTCGCCGATGAGGCGGCTGACGAGCACCGACAGATCGGTCAACACCTCTCCCAGGTCGAGCACTTCGGGCGTCAGTGTTTGCCGACGCGAGAACGCAAGGAGTTGGCGCACCAGTCCGGCAGCGCGGCTCGCCTCCTTCTTGATGTTCATGATGTCTTTGTGCGCCGGATCGAACGGACGATGGGTCTGCAGCAGCAGGTCGGAAAAGCCCAGGATCGCTGTCAGCACGTTGTTGAAATCATGCGCGATGCCACCGGCAAGCTTGCCCACAGCCTCCATTTTGGTCGATTGCGCATACTTGAGCTCGAGGGCTTTTTGCTCGGTCGCGTCGATCGCGTAGAGCATGGCCGATTCTTCCGGCTGTCCGTCGCGGACCGGAGCGAGATAAAGCCGGCGCGTAAACTGCTTTTCGGGACCGAACGAAATCTCGATCGGCGCGAGTGGCGTACGCCCGTTTGCGACCTCGTGCGACGCGGCCTCCATGGCCTTTATCGCATCGGCATCGCCTGCTTTATTGAGCAGCGTATGGACGTCGCCCGCCGGGCCGAGACCGGAATCGAAGAACATGCGTGCGAACGGCGCATTGAAAGACAGAAGACCCCCATCGCTGCCGAGCGTTGCGATCCCGAACGGTGCCGAGTGAAAAAGACGCTCGAGCCGGGCCTCGTCTCCGGAGCTGGGCGCGAGATGGGCGTGCGGGGAAGGGCGGGTGAGGAAGAGCGCCAAAATATCGACGCCCCGCTCACCGCTGCCACCAAGACGCGCCACCACTTCGACAGGGATGCCAACGCCGTCTTCACGTACGAGGTCAAGATCGAGGCGCACGGTCTCGCCGCCCGATCGCGACAGGGCAGCGCGTAGCAACGCGTCTCCATCACCGGCAATAACGTCCGACAGGGTGAGGTCTCGCGATAGGGCTGTCTCAGGATCGAGTCCAAGCCAGCTCGATAGTGTCGGGTTGAGATGCGTGACGTGGCCGTCGAGTGCGGCTCCGAGCAGGCCGATCGGCATCGACTCGTAACGGCCGATCTCGCCTTCCAGGCCACGGATGGCCTCGGCTTCGCTGGCCCGTTCGCCTGAGATGTCGGTGATTTCCCACAACCGCGCGGCCCCCGAAATGCGGCCCGCGATATTCGACTTCAGTGGCCGGACCGAAAGCCGAAGCCAGCGGCCCGCGCGATTGCGGCTTTCGAGATCGCGGACGCGAAACTCTTCACTGCGCGTTTCGCCGAGTTCAGCCGCACGCATCAGACGGAAGATGCACTCGGCGGCCTGCGGCTCACCAGCGAAGGCGACTTCGATGCTTCGCGCCTCGCCGTCCGGGTCAATGCCAGCGAGGTGGCGATAGGCGGCGTTGGCGTAAACGATGTTTCCGTCGCGGCGCGTGATCATGACGCCATGCTGAACGAGATCGCTCGCAGCGGCAGCAATGCCACCATCCGTCTCGACATCAGCACCGATGCGGATGTGACCCGCGACCAGACCGAACAGGAAGAAGCTGCCGATCATGCCCAGGATAGAGAGAATGGCGAGCAGGATGGGATCACTGGCGCGGGCAGAAACGACAACAAGCGCTCCCAGACCCAAGATCGTCAGGATCGCCAGAACGACGAACAGAACTCCAATCCCCGGTGCCGGCTCGGGGGCGGTTGGCCCCATGGGAGCGTCGGGGCTGCGCACATCGGTCCCGATCATACGCAAAGAGATAGACTGATTCTGAAGTTGACAAGTGAAGCCTAGGCTTTCGACCACAGAAGAGTACAGCACGCGAACTGATACCACCTCGTCCCCCTCGCCAAAATCTCACCGGGCGCGGTCGCCTCGACTCCATCAACAAGTCGATCATTAGAGTTAAAAGTGCGCTAAACATCTGCTAACGACGCGCTATCAGCGAATCGAATTTCGGTTTGCGATTCCCGGCCTGGGCGAGGACTTCGAACGATGGTCGACCTTCTGCTCTATGTGCTTTTCTTCGCGCTGCTCGTACTTGCAGTGCTGGCAGGTCTGTGGGCTATGCGTAATTCCCTCGGCGGGCAATCGCCGATGGCTGCACTGTTCGGCCCGCGACCAGACAAGCGCCTCGCTGTTGTTGAGCACGCGAGTGTGGATGGGCGACGCAGATTGGTGCTGGTGCGACGCGACAATGTGGAGCACCTGATCATGACGGGTGGCCCCGTCGATGTTCTGATCGAGTCCGGCATCGAAGCGCCAAGTATCGACGCCGATGCGCTTTCGCGCGTAGCGGGGGCAGATGGTGAAGAGCGACGCGAGCCGCCCGTTTTCGGACGGCAACGTAATGGCGTGCGCGCAGGCGGACAGCCAACCATCGAGTAGCTTTTGGCGACCTCGAAATACGCACTCCGCCCGCTGTCGACGGCATGAGTTTCAGCGACGCATCGGGCACGCTAGACACAGGATTGCCGTAATTCGAGGGTGCCCAGTCCGGTAAGCACATTATCTCCGCCGTGGTGATCATGCCCGATCGGCATCGGGCGGACGTGTGACGGATAGAGATTTCCGACGACCGAGGGTGTTCATTGAGCAAATTGTCGAAGTTCGCGAAGCTTGTCGCAGTCCTCCCGGTTTTGATTGCGCTCATCGTTGCCATGCCGGGGGGACCGGCCGCGCAGACGCAAGGCCCATCGCCGGCCCCTGCCCAGGCGACATCGCCAGCGTCACCTCCAGCTGAGTCGCCTCCAGCTGCGCCGCCCGCTGCCGGATTGCCGGTCCCTCCAACTGCCGGTGCAGCTCCTCAGCCGCAAGTTGAGCCTCCTCCGGTGCTGCCGCCCGGAACGCTCGAGCCCGTCGAACGCCTCGCGCGCAGTGTCGAGACCGCCGAGAAGGCGATCCAGCAGCTCAACCAGATCGAAGGCGAAATGGCGCGCCTCCGCGGCGACGTCGAGCGGATCATCTACGACTCGACGGCGTCGGTGGATGCTTTGAAGCCGCAGCTCGACGAGGTGGAGACGCAAATCCAGCGTCTCGGCCCGCCGCCGGCAAAAGATCAACCGCCGGAAGCCGCCGCGGTCGCCGCGGAGCGAGCGCGTCTCAATGCGGCCAAGGCGAGTCTCGATGGGGCTATCAAGACCGCGGAACTCGCGTGGGTCCGAGCCAAGCAGCTCATCGATCGCATCACGGTCATGCGCTACCAGCTCTTCACCCGCAATCTGTTGGAGCGACGTGACAGTCCGCTGTCGCCCAGCGTCTGGCGGAATGTGCTGGATCAGTTGCCGACAATCCGAAGCCGCTTCGAATACTACGGCGACGATTGGCTCGTTTGGGCGTCGCAGGCTGGACGATGGCTTGCAGCGCTCGGGGTCGCAATTGTCGCGGTCTACGCTTTGTTGAAGCTCGTGACGTCTCGCTTCATCGCGCGGCGATTGGCACTTCCCGAGCCGCCACCGAGCTTCTTCGAGCGCGCATTCAAGGCCGCCTGGGTCGCCCCGCTCCGTATGTTGGCTCCGGCGGCCGCTGTGGCGACGCTCTATTTCGGGCTCGCCGGTCTCGATCTCCTGTTCGCGCCATGGCTCGATTTGGCATCGGCAACGTTCGGCGCGCTGCTCGTATACATCGTGTCATCAGCCCTGCTGACGGTCTCGTTCGCGCCCAAAATGCCGGCTTGGCGACTGGTCCCGGTCGCTGATCGAACAGCGCGTAGAATTCTCTGCCTGATGAAGTGGTTTGTGACGATCTATCTGGTCGACACGATCTTCGTCGAGCTAGGGCGTGCACTTTACGTCCCACTAGCGGTGACGGTGGCGCAAGCGTCCCTCACGAGTACGGCCTTTGCACTCTTGATGGGCTGGCTTGTCCTGACCCCATTCGTGCCCCAGACGGGGCCTGAGCGAGCGGTAAACGGTGGCAGCCACGCGCCGCCGCGGGTCTCGCTCATGAGGCCATTGTGGATCAAGTTGCCGCTCGCGCTGACAGCGATCGTTATTCTGGCATCGTCGCTGCTGGGTTACATCGCCCTCGGCCGTTTCGTTGCGCATCAAGTCGTGCTGTCCGGCACGGTGATTGCCGGATGCGGGCTGCTCTATCTCGCGGTCAGGGCCGCGACACGCGGACGAGCCGACAACCGAGATCTCGTCGCGCAGACACTTGAATCCAGGTTCGGCGGCATTGATCCGGTCAGATGCCGCCAGCTCTCTCGTCTCATCGAGGTGATGGCGACGCTGGTCATCGCGACCGCGGCCCTGCCGCTTCTGATGGTGCAATGGGGCCTATCGTGGGAGGACATTCGCGATTGGCTGAAGGCCCTGCTGTTCGGTTTTGAGATTGGCCAATTCAGGATCTCTCTCGCGCGAATTTTGATCGCCATTGCGCTTTTCACCGCGCTGCTGTTCGTCACGCGGCTGTCTCAGCGCTGGTTGCGTGACAACGTGCTGGTGCCGCCGCGTGTCGATCCGGGCATCGCCAACTCGGTGGATACGGCGATCGGTTACGCCGGCGTCGGCGTCGCATTGCTGATAGCCTTGTCGTACGGTGGCCTGGATATCACCAGCCTCGCGATTGTCGCCGGTGCCCTCTCAGTCGGTATCGGTTTTGGCCTGCAATCGATCGTCAATAATTTCGTCTCGGGTCTCATCCTCCTGGTCGAGAGGCCGGTGAAAGTCGGTGACTGGATCGTCGTCGGCAGCGAGCAAGGCAATGTCCGGCGCATATCCGTGCGCTCGACAGAGATTGAGACGTTCGACCGCGCCAGTCTGATCATCCCAAACTCTGAGCTGATCACCGGCAGGGTGCTGAACTGGACGCACCGCAATCCGATGGGCCGGGCGGTCGTCAAGGTGCAGGTGTCGCCTACGGCTGATCCCGAGCATGTCATGCAGATTCTGCTGCAGTGCGCCGAAGATCACCCCTCCGCTCTGAAGGTGCCGGCTCCGTTCACCTCGTTCGATAGTTTCACCGGCACAGAGCTCCTATTCACGGTCGGCGCGACCGTGGCCGATGTCTATTCTGCGGGGAAAGTTGCGAGTGAACTGCGCGTGAAAGTTCTCAAGAGCCTGAGGGAGAACGGAGTCCAGCTTGCCAATCCGCAGCAGGATGTGCACCTCAAGGACTTGGATTGGATCAAAACAACCGCAACGAAGATCGTGGAGCAACGCTCGAATGGCGGAGGCGGCCAAGCGGTTGCATCACCTCCTCAGGCGGACCAAGACGAATGATCCGACGTCGGATCTGTTCGTGTCTGAGCCGATTCGCTTCGCGCGCGCACCTCTGAGCAAGTCCCTGGCTGCGCTTGCGGGCGCTTTTCCCGCGCCAGCCTGCCGCAGGCCGAAAGCAATGCCTTGTTGCGGCGAGCGGAATGTGGCATCTAGCCGCCATCGAGCGCAGGGGATGCAACTTGTTCATTTGTCCCTTTCTCGATCATGCTGCTTTTACGAAGTCATCCGGACCAAGGTCCGGTCGTGCGACTGACCTGCCCCTGCGCTCCGCAACGCCCGCTTTCGCCTTCTTCGCAAGGTGAATCGCGGGCTCGCACTAAGTTTACGGAGACGTTTTTTTGCAAACCCCTACGTTCGCTGAGCTCGGTCTCAGCGCAAAGGTGCTCGCTGCCATCGATGCCGCGGGCTATCCTGCGCCCACGCCCATCCAGGCGCAGGCGATACCCGTCGCTGTGACCGGGCGCGATGTGCTTGGCATTGCGCAGACGGGCACTGGCAAGACGGCATCGTTCGTGCTGCCCATGATTACGCGGCTGGAGAGCGGCCGTGCACGCGCGCGGATGCCGCGATCGCTTATTCTTGCGCCGACGCGCGAGCTTGCCGCCCAGTGCGCGCAAAGCTTCGACAAGTACGGTATCAATCACAAGCTCGACGTCGCCTTGCTGATCGGCGGCGTGTCAATGGACGATCAGGTCCGCAAGCTCGATCGCGGCGTGGACGTGCTGATCGCGACCCCGGGCCGACTGCTCGATCATTTCCAGCGTGGCCGCGTCATGCTGATGGGCGTCGAGATTCTCGTCATCGACGAGGCAGACCGAATGCTCGACATGGGCTTCATTCCGGATATCGAGAAGATCTGCAAGCTGCTGCCGCCGAAGCGCCAGACGCTGTTCTTTTCGGCGACAATGCCGCCGGAGATCACCCGGCTCGTCGACCAGTTCCTGAAGGATCCGGCTCGGATCGAGGTGGCTCGCCCGGCAACCACGGCCAAGACCATCACCCAACGCTTCCGCTTCTGCGAGAATCCGGAGGACTGGGCCAAGCGCGAAGTGCTTCGGGAACTGCTTCGGACACTGGACGTGCGCAACGCGATCATCTTCTGCAATCGCAAGAAGGATGTCGCGATTCTGCTCAAGTCGCTGACCAAGCACGGCTTCAACGCAGGTGCTCTGCACGGCGACATGGACCAGATGAGCCGCATGGCCACGCTCGACAAATTCCGTTCGGGCGAGATCTCGCTTCTGGCGGCGTCTGACGTGGCAGCCCGTGGGCTCGACATCCCCGACGTCAGTCATGTGATCAATTACGACGTCCCATGGCAGCCGGACGACTACGTGCATCGCATCGGACGCACGGGGCGTGCTGGCCGGGAGGGCTTCTCGGCAACCTTGGTGTGCAGTGAGGACATCAAGGCCGTCGATGCCATCGCAAAGCTGATCGGCGAGGATGCGCAGTGGATTGGCGAAGCCCCCGACGAGGAGGCGCTTGCCGAGGGCCGTAGCCGGAAGCGGCGTGGGCGTGGTGCCGGGCGTGGTCGCGACGACGCGCGCAGCAGCGCACGTCGTCCACGGGATGGCAAGGAGCGCCGCGAAGTGTCGCGGCGGGTCACCCGTCCCGAGCTGGGTGAGCAGCCGGAAATCTCCGACGATGCAATTCTGTCGCCGCGCCGGCCGGTGCGACGCCGGGAACGAGCGGGTTCGGATGTGACCGCACGGCCTGAGACGCCGGCACGCCCACAACGCACCCAACACGCTGAGCGTCAGCAAGATTCGCCATCTCCATCGCGTCACGCCGACCAGCGTCGCGAGCGTCCGCAGCAGCAACCGCAGCGGGGAGGGGAACGGTCGAATCCGGGTCGCGGAGGACATCGCGACGACGGACCGACGCCGCTGGCTTTCGGCGATCACATGCCGGCTTTCCTAAAGCGGCCGGTACGCGCCAGCGCTGATTGAGCAAATGCGCTGCCGCAAAACTCATGTGATCGACAGGCCGACAGTCACGCTCTGTTGGCCTGGCCGATGGTGCAGCCGCAGGTTGCCATTGAGATGATGCCGTTCTCGCTTCTGGCGATGCCATAGGGGGACAAGTTCGTCCGGCGATTGCCAGGTAGCGGACGTCGATGCCAAGGTCTCGAGGGCGGTGGATATGTGGAACGTGCCGGACCATTGTAGCTGGCGCTGGTTCGTCAGTTCGTCGGCGCGGGTAACGGAGGGCGGTCATGTCACCAGCGGAAGCGACGGCGCACATCTGGCAGATCGGCGGCGGTCATATGTCGGCGCTCGACAGCGTAGCGCTGCGCGGGCATGAGCCCGTGCTTCCATCGACTTTCGCCGTCGGTACGATGGCGCAGGCGACAATCGCGGCAAGCGCACTGGCGGCTGCCGAATTCTGGGCGATGCGGACCGGTCGGCGACAGCTCGCGGCTGTAGACATGCGTCATGCGGCAACCGAGTTTCGCAGCGAGCGCTACCTGCAAGTCGAAGGCAAGCCCGAGCGCAGCGTCTGGGATAAGGTCGCAGGCGTCTATCGCGTGGGAGACGGTCGCTACGTTCGGGTGCATGCGAACATGCCCCATCATCGCGAGCGCACCCTGCGGTTTCTGGGGGCGGAATACGACCGGGCCAGCGTCGAGGCGAAACTCCAGGACTGGGCTGGTGAGGCGCTGGAAACTGCGGCGGCCGAGAACGGCATGGTCATTACGATGATGCGTTCACCGGAAGAATGGCGCGCCCATCCGCACGGTCAGGCCGTCGGCCAGTTGCCTCTCTTCGAAATCGTACGTATCGGCGATGCGCCTCCGCGCCAGCGCGCGGCCGTTGAGCGCCCGCTGACGGGCATCCGCGTCCTGGATTTGACTCGGGTCATCGCCGGACCGGTATGCGGACGGACACTTGCAGCCCACGGCGCGGATGTCCTTTCGGTTACGGGACCCGGCATCCCAGACATGGAAACGCTCGTCATGGATGGCGGGCGCGGCAAGCTGCGGACCGAAATCGATCTCGCACAGGATACGGGGCGCGAGGCTTTGCGGGAATTGGCGCGACAAGCGGATGTGTTCGTGCAGGGCTATCGACCGGGCGCAATCGCGGCGAAGGGTTTTTCGCCCGAGGCGCTGGCTGAGCTTTCGCCAGGTATCGTGTGTGTCTCCCTGTCCGCTTGGGGGCACATGGGCCCCTGGGCGAACCGGCGCGGGTTCGACAGCCTCGTGCAGAATGCCAACGGCCTGAACCATGCTGAGGGGGAAGCGGCCGGCGTCCAGGGCCCAAAGGAGCTCCCATGCCAGGCGCTTGATCATGGCGCCGGGTTTTTAATGGCGACCGGCGTCATGATGGCGCTGAAGCGGCAGGCTGAGGAGGGTGGATCCTGGCTCGTTCGTGTCTCGTTGGCTCAGATGGGCGAATGGCTCTGGAAGCTTGGGCGCCAGCCGGTTGACGCGCTGCAGACCCATAACCCGAGCCGCGATGACGTGCGCGACCTTCTTGAGGCTTCGGCATCGGGCTTTGGGCCAATGACCGCGGTCCGCCACGCCGGGTATCTCTCGGAGACGCCTGCTGGGTTCGCGCGGCCAGCCATGCCGCTCGGCAGCCACCGCTCGGTGTGGCCGGAGAGCATACTTTCGTAAGACATCGTTAAGCGGCGAAGCGGTAGCATGGTGGTGTCTGCTCTGAGCAGGCGAACCGTGTCGCCATCGCGATGGACATTTTCATGCCCTTCGGAAAGCGCGCTACCGCGCCGTCTAGCCCGTCGATGTCTGGAGTCGGTCGCCTCAGAAATATCGAATCGGCGGAGCGCCTCGAGCGGCTGCGGCAGGATATGATGGCGCTGCTGAGCAGCGCTCAAAGAGCGGCTGATGCGGTGCGTGAGCAGGGATTTATCTCGGTACCGGTGTTCGCCGGCGAGACGGATCCAGAGGCCGGCCCGTTCTTGCTCCGAGGGTTTAGCCAGCATTTCGTCACTCACGGCCCGGTCGGCCTCGGGCACGTCATCTATGGGTATCAGCGACCGAATAGCGACGATCCGATCGATCCGAATGCGCAGTTCCATCTGCAACAGACCATCGGCGAACTCCTGGCGTTCAATTTGTACTGCCAGCGCGCCGCCATTGACGAGGCGCTGGGCATTGCCCTCCAGACCGCGGATGTGGCCGAAAGGATCGATGCGATGCTCGTCAAGCTCGCATTTTTCGCGGCCTTCTTCGACAACATGGCGAATGCGCCCCGTGACGGTGCGGCGACCCCCGGCGAGATCGAGCGCCAGCGTGCCAATATCGAGAGGCACCTGCTGATGGCGCAAGATACGATGCTTGATCCGAGCAGGCTCGACGCCCGCCTTCCGCCCATCGAATGGCCTTTCGTGGGCGTCGAGATCGCATATGAGCCTCACGATGGGGACTATTTCATCAATAGCGTCTACTTCCCGGCCGAATATGCAACCGTACTGCTGGCGGCACAGCAGAGCGTGAACGGGTGCCTCGACGCAGTCGCCTGACGCGGCCGGGCCACTCTTTCCACGGAGGGTAGGGCTCCAAAGCCGCACAACCGGCGTCGATTTGCGCCGCCAAGAGCATCCGCAAGCATGTAATCATTGTGCTATCTGTAGCCGTGCCAAGGCGGTCAGCGCTTGGATGTCTACGAGGCATGGATGGCGAAGCTCAACATCAATGGCAAGCTTCTCGACATTGCGGTCGATGACGCGACGCCTTTGCTGTGGGCGTTGCGTGAGCAGGCTGGCCTTACGGGCACGAAATATGGATGTGACGTGGGCGTGTGTGGCGCCTGTCTCGTCCATATCGACGGCGCGCCGGCAAAGGCGTGCCAGGTGACAGTTGGCAGTCTCACGCAACAGCAACGCATTCTGACTATCGAAGGCCTTTCGGCGGACGCCTCGCACCCGGTTCAGAGAGCATGGCTCGAGCTTGACGTGGCACAGTGCGGCTATTGCCAGAGCGGTATGATCATGGCGGCGGTTGCACTGCTCAAACAAAAGCCGACGCCGAGCAACGCTGATATCGACGCCGCGATCACCAACATCTGCCGTTGCGGAACGTATCAGCGCATTCGAGCCGCCATTCACACCGTCGCGCGGCAGCAGTACGATAAGCAGTCTGGGACACCGCGCGGCTGAGCGGCGTCGGAGCCGACAATCAAACAGGTGCCGTTGGACCGGTCGCGAACTCCCGCTCCCAGGCACCGGGGATTCGGCCGACGCGCTCCCGCACAGCTTCGGCTTGCTCGCGACACAGATCGCGCATGTGCCGGCGAACGGCCTCCGGCAGAACGGCTTGCTGGCTGCGATTGAAGCGACGGCCGAGTTCCGTGAAGTACGAAGGTTCGAAGCTCGTGCCGATGAAACGGCACACTTGCCGTAACGCCGCCAGTCGATCGGCATGCATGTCCTCGTAGAAGAGGACGAGCGTCTGATCGTCGCGAAAGACGGTGTCCATATCGTCGAGCGTCTGCGCGTAGTCTGCGAGTTCGCCGAACCGTGGCTCGGCAAGCATTGCCGCGATCGCTTCGGCCGACTGGCGATTGGCGTCGAGCCCGCGTGAGCGGCATTGATGCAGCACCTGGCTCCAGAGGCGATCAACCGGATTGCGCATGATGAAAATCACGCGGGCGTCCGGCGCGAGTCGCTTGATGTGGCCGAGGCCTTCCGTTCCGAGAATGGCGTACTCGGGCGTGATCTCGCCGGCGAACGTCGCTTGCCCGCGATGCTGAAACAGGCTGCGGTACCAGTCGTCATCGATCGGCGAGGCCATGTAATCGCGCCACCACGGGCGCTGGGTGCGATACTCCGAATACCGCGACCATTGCGTCCACATACGCTGATAATATTTGCGATATCGCGAGCGGCGCTTCTTTTGCGAGAGATGCTCGGTGAGCCCTCGCAGGTGATCGAAGTAATGGATCTCCTTCACCGGCGTAACGAAGATGTCAGGGTGGGAGGCCAACATGCGGGCGAGCCACGTTGTTCCGGACTTCTGGGCGCCGATGCCGACGAAGAAGTTTTCGATGCCGTTCGTACTCACGGTCGCTCGTCCTCGTTGGCAGTCCGCCCTCTAGCCTCGCGCCGTTGATTAGCGGTCCGGCTCGAGACTGACAACGGTCGGACCAGTTTGTCAGGGGACAACATCCCAGTGAACGTGCGCCAGGCGGATCAGTAGCGGAATTGTTCCGAAAGGATGCGCTCGTCCAGGTTGTGGCCGGAATCGAACAGCATCAGGATGTCGATCTCGCTGGCTTCCGCGACGGCAATGCGAAGGACGGAGCGGATCTCCGTGTTGTCGGCAACCGCGCTGACCGGACGCTTGTTCGCCTCCAGCACCTCGATCTCGAGTTGCGCTACGGCGGGAAGCAACGCGCCCTTCCAGCGCCGCGGCCGGAACGGGGAGATGGGCGTCAGCGCAAGGAGGCGTGCGTTGATCGGCAGGATAGGGCCATAGGCCGACAGATTATAAGCGGTGGACCCGGCAGGTGTCGCGACGAGAAGGCCATCGCAGGCGAGTTCGTCGAGGCGTTCCTTGCCGTCGACGATGATACGCAGTTTGGCGATCTGATAGGTCTCGCGGAAGACAGATACCTCGTTGATGGCCAGCGCCGCATGCGTCTTGCCGTCCTTATCGATGGCCGTCATCGAGAGCGGATGAATGCGGCTCAGCTCGGCGCGCTCGAGCCGTTCGAGCAGGTGGTCCTCGCGATACTCGTTCATGAGAAAGCCGACAGAACCACGGTTCATGCCATAGATCGGAATTCGATCGTGCATGTGGCGCTTGAGCGTCTCGAGCATGAGACCGTCGCCGCCGAGGGCTACGATGACGTCTGCTGTTGAAATGTCGGCGTTGCCGTATCGCTCGGACATGCGCTGCAAGGCTTTCCGAGCCTCAGGCGCGTCGCTACTGACGAACGCGATCCGCTCGAACCTTGCGCTGGGATTTGACATTATCGGGCATCCGGATTTGCCCGGCTGACCAGGCGCTAACATCCTCGATGAGGAGACTATTGCAGTGCCAGAAAATGCGATGCGAGTAAACGTCGAGGAGTTGGGAAACGACGGCGGTAGCGGCCACGCCGTGTTCGTTTATGCGACATTCCCAAATCTTGAGTTAGCTGAGACGATCGCAGGTGACATCGTGGAGGTTGGTTTAGCAGCTTGTGCCAATCTGTTCCCGGGCATGCGGTCGATTTATCGTTGGCAAGGCAGCATCGAGCGTGACGAGGAAGTTGCTGCAATCCTCAAGACGCGGCGCGCGCTGGCGCCCCGGGTGATCGGCTGGCTTCGCATTGCCCATCCCTACGTCAATCCGGGGGTCGTGGTGCTCCCGATCATCGGCGGATCGGAAGCATTTCTCGGATGGATCGCGTCCGAGACGGAGCAAGCGGGCGAATAAGTGTTACGTTTAGCGGCCAAGTAGAATGCGCCGCAGGAAGCTCCATCCCCAACGCAACAGCACGAGCTGGATGATCCAGCCCAGCAGACCCTTCTTGCCGAAGCCGAGGGCACTTCCAATTGTGTCGCGCACGACCGATCCAAGCCCGCGGCCGCCGGCTTGCTCGCCTGAGGGCAGGCGTCCGCCACGACGGAGAATGTCTGACAAGTCGCCGTAAGGATTGTCGGAGCTCGGACCCGGAAGCGGGAAAGGAAATTGTGAGCCACCCTCTCGGCGAGGTCTGGTGTCGCTCCCGTAGTCGTCGCCCTCGGGTGCCGGCGGAAGGGGTGGCATCGGATAGCCGCCTGCCGGCGTCTCGGAGGTCGGAAGGTCGAATCCGGTTCCCGAACGCGGCCGTTCGCGCGTGATGGGTGCTTCGCTTGTGCCGCCCGGCCACGGAGAACGGCTGCCCTCACTGCGTCCATCGCTTCCATCGGAGCCGGGAATTGGTGGCATCGGATAGCCGCCGCTCGGCATCTCGGACTTCGGCAGCTCGAAGCCGGTGTTGTCGCCCATTGTGCCACCCGTGTCGAAGTCACCGCGCCTGCGCGAACCCGGTCGCGGATTTGGATCGGACGAGCCGCCGCCTGGAATGGGCAGCCGCGAGAGGATGTCACCGAGGCCACCCTTGGAACCCTTTGCAAGCGCACCCATCAGCCACTGCGCCAGAATTGGCAGAAGAATTCCGATGATGCTGGAACCAAGGCCGGATGCCCTCGCGGTGTGTGCGGCAAGCGCCTCGGTCTTCTGCTCAGAGCCCATGACGTGCGTGAGGATTGCCTGTCCGTCGGCGAGGACGCGAGGGTCGGTCCACGCGGTGGGCATCGACAGCACCTGCTCGTGATGGCCTTGACCGAGCGCCGTGACCAGATCGGCAAGGCCGCTGCGCGAAAGGGTATTGCGCTCGATCGCGGCGGCAAGCTCGGGTAACGCGGCCTCGGTCGCAGACCGGGCTTCCGCCTCGGTGATGCCGAGGGTCCGGGCGAGGTTGGCCATGGCCGCCCCCGACTGCGCCTTGTTGATAAGTTCCAGCGCCTGCATGCCATTCTCCCGCGACGGCGGCTTTCAGAGCCGACCATATCCTTTGGGGCGGCCGGGTCAATTTAGCGCCCGACGATGGATCTGGTTCCGCATGTCACGGGCAAAACACTTCCTTTGCCGTGAACCCGGCCAATCGGTATCCTTGGCTTAAACGCTTCAGCGGAGCCACTTCCATGTCCGTAACATCAACGCCCCATACCGCCCGCGATGAGATTGGCGTGCTCGAGGCCGCGCGCGACTGGCTCGCCAAGGACGGCGTCGTCGCTATCGCGACCGTGGTCGATACGTGGGGGTCGGCGCCGGTGCCGGTCGGCGGTCAGATGGCGGTCTCCGCGGACGGCCGTTTCAAAGGCTCTGTCTCGGGCGGCTGCATCGAAGGCGACATCATCGCGGAAGCCGACGAGATCCTCGAATCCGGTGAACCGAAGCTGATGGAATTCGGTGTGGCCGACGAGACGGCTTGGCGTGCTGGATTGCCATGCGGCGGCAAGGTGAAAGTGTACGTGGAGCGCGTCAAGGCCGAGGGCGGTGGACTCGAGCTCATCGACAAAGCTGTCGATGCGCAGCAGGAGCGGCGCGGCCTCGTCATCGAGACGAAGCTCAAGGACGGAACAAAAACCGTCTTTGCTCGTGATGATTCCAGCGTGCCGGATGATGTCGCCAAGCGTTTTGCGACAGCCAAAAGCGGCCTGATCGAAACGCCTGATGGCGACGTCTTCCTGCACGCGCTGGTACCCCCGGCTCGCATCGTGGTGGTCGGTGCCTCGCATATCGGTCAGGTGCTGGCGGAGATCGCTCGCCTTTCTGGTTACGAAATTCAGGTCGTCGATCCGCGCACAGCCTTCGCCGCGCCCGATCGCTTCCCCGGCATAGCGCTGCATGCCGAATGGCCACAGGACGTCCTGCCGAAAATCGGTCTCGACCCTTATACGGCCGTGGTGACGCTTGCCCACGTCGGACATATCGATGACGAGGCGCTGAAGCTCGCGCTACGGTCGGATTGTCTTTACGTCGGCGCGCTGGGGTCTCAGCGCAATCATGCCAAGAGGCGCGAGCGCCTGATGGCGGCGGGGTTCACGGAGGATGAGATTGCCCGTATCCGCGCCCCGATCGGCATCGACATCGGCGCACAGACACCGGCCGAGATTGCCGTCTCGGTGATGGCCGATATCATCCGCGCGGTCAGAGGTACCAAAAAGAAATCGGGTTAGCTTCGATGCTGCCCACTTGAACGGGGTGAAGCGACGCGCGGACCCAACGTCAAACATCGCGTTGCTTCAAGCGCGCCCCTACTCGTCAACTATGACGACCACGACCGTCGTGTTGTCCTGGTGGGGCTCGTTCGCGTCGGTCACGCCCTGAATCAAGGCGTCTGCGATGGCAGCGGCGCCATTCGAAGCATGGCTGGCGATGATGTCGCGAACGGCTTCCGGCTCGAGAGTGTGAAGGCCGTCGCTCGCGATCACCACGATGTCGCCTGGAGCCAGCTCGAGAGGACGCTCTGGCGCGTCGACCAGCTCAATCTCGTCGCCCGTGACGGCCGAGCGCAGATAGTGGCGCCGCGGGTCGGCCCGCGCCTCTTCCGGCGACATCCGACCCTGCTCGACAAGATGGTCGATCACAGGTGCTAGAGAGTGGTCCTCGTTGAGCTGGACGAGTTCGCCCGCTCTGAAGAGGTACATGGGACTGTCGCCGACGCTGATCCAACTCAGGCCTGCGTCGCCGATCGTAACGCCGACCAGCGTGGCACCCATGCCGGCAAGCTGAGGATTGTCCGATACTTTGTCACCGATCGCATCGTTCGCTGCGGCAAGGCAGGGTTTCAGGCGCGCGCGCCCGTCGCCGTGTGTCCCGGCGAATGATGCGAGAAACGTACTGCAGATGGTGCTCGACGCCAATGCGCCACCGGCGTGACCGCCCATCCCGTCGGCAAGCACAGCGACGAGCGCGGTTCCCTCCGGCGGAGCCGCAGCATTCGAAGGCGCGACAAAATCGGGCCCCGGCCAGACGGCCGAGGCATCCTCTTGATATGGCCGCGCGCCCTGGGTGGCGCGGCTCGCATGCTGGAACTTGAGCATCAGCCTTTCATCTCGGAGAGCTCGCCCCAGTCGAAATCCTGCCCGCAGAAGGGTACGAAGACCAACTGGGTGTGGCCCATTGTAATAACGTCCATCGCGTTGAGCTCGATGGCCGCCGTGGGCTTGGTATCGTTGACTGCGACGATGTTCGTCTTCGCCAGATTGGGCACGAGGAGGAACCGGCGGTCAACTGAATCATAACGGATATACGCCTGTTCCTCGCTGGAAATGGTTTCGTCGCCGAAGTCGATGGGGACGCGCTGCCGCGTCGAGCGGCCCACAGTGTTGTTGCCCTCGAAGACTGGACGGAACGCTCCAAGGCCGGGGCCGCCGATTACGACGAGCCAGGCGACGACGGGATCCTGATGGAATTCCGTACGCTTGACGAGCGTCTTGCCGCGTACGAGTTGGGTTCGCGAACCACCTTCGGCGGACGGTTGCCGCGAGACGCCGGGACGCATTACGCGTGTCTGCGGCGTGTCGTTGCTGACCGCGGGCGACGATGCGCGAACCTCCGCGACGGCCTGGGCGGCACTCGGAATGGTGCGGCGCTCGGTCACCTCGGAGGGAGGCGTGATCAGAGGCGGAGCCGCAGGCTTCGGCAGCGCCTTGGGCTCCTTGTCGCTCGCCGCGGGCGAGCCCTCGCTTCTTGCAGCAGCCGCCAGCGCCTCGCGCAACGACCCGACCATCCGCCGGTCTCCACCCGCCATTTCGTCGTCCCCGCTCTTGCTCGCCATCGATCCCTCTCTATGATCTCAAACCGGCCCCACTTGCGCCACACTATTGGTCGCAGGCGCACCCTACGAACACATAACGCTCGCGAGGTCAGGCGCAGAGCGAACTTGGTGTCAAGTCGCTGTCGTCGCTCGTCCTGAAAACGATGTACGCATTGCCGATCTCGATGCGGTCGCCGTCGCTTAGGCGGCATCGATCGAACGGCGCACCGTTGACGGCGAGTCGGGCCTCGCCGGCGCTGACATCGAACAGAATGAACTCGCACTCCGCCGTGCGTTGGATAAGAGCGCACGTACCTCCGAGCGAGGCATCGGCAATGGCGAGATCGCAATCATCGCTGCCGCCAATTCTAATGAGCTCGCCGACGGCGAAGGGCGGTCCCCGCCGGTCTGGCATCTCGATCCAGGCTGAGCGGTGGACGACAGAGCCATCTGCCGGGAGCCCCGGCGAGTCGTCCTGTCGCCAGCGCGCTGCCAGACGCACGGCGGCGCCCACCAGCGCAACAATCGGAATGGTCATGGCTGCGATACCAGCCAGTGCGATGATGGGCTGACGGTCGAGACCCTGTCGCATCAATCGAAAGAAATCGCTCTCCGGAAGTCGAATAAGGAGTGCTTCCCGCGCGTCGGCGGCAGCGCCTGTCGCAATGCACGCAGAGATCATCAATGCAGAGAGCAGAAAACCTCCGGCGACCTGTGGTCGACGCGCGCAATCGCGGGAAATTGGTCCTGTGTGCCGTGGCCCGGGCATGGCACCTCCGTCGAGTCGTTACGTTTGCCGCCCGATGACGGCCACAACATGGCCGAATTACTTTGCGTGTCTCGTCAATGCAACGCAGAGCGCGCTATGCACCAATTAAGCACCTGAGCGGGCGGCACGCTGGCCGTCCTGGGGCTTGCCAACTCATGCTTTTGCCATATTGATGGCGAGAGTGCGGACGGGTGGGAGTCGACGCGCCGGCCGACCGGCTCAGTAGCCGGCGCATTACGGGGAGGGCAGCGTGATCCTGAAAGCGGGGACGAGCGCCGCCTGCAAGGTCCTGCGTCGAGTGCGCGGTCGCGCGGTCGTTGCGACATGAGCGATCTCGTCGCCCTCAAACCCGGAACCATCCTCGCCGACGAGTACCGTATCGAACGGCCGCTGGGTGCTGGCGGCTTCGGCATCACCTATCTTGCCGAAGAGATTGCGCTCGCTCGCAAGGTCACGATCAAGGAATATTTCCCGGTCGATTTCGCGGCGCGCGATCAGGCCGAGGATGTGGTGCCGCGCTCTCGGGATAGCGAAGGTGACTATTCCTGGGGACTCGATCGGTTCTTGGCGGAGGCGCAGACGCTCGCCCGCTTCAACCACCCGAATATCGTCCGCGTCTATCGCTTCTTTCAGGCCCGCAACACGGGTTACATCGTTCTCCACTACGAGGAGGGTGCGAGCCTCAAGAGCTGGCTCAAGGGCCTCGGTCGGGCACCACGCCAACCGGAATTGGATCGCCTGATCCAGCCGCTTCTGGACGCGCTCGAAGCGGTGCACGCGACCGACTACCTGCATCGCGACATTGCCCCCGATAACATCATGATCCGTCGCGACGGGCAGCCGGTGCTCATCGACTTCGGCTCGGCCCGCGGCGATATCGCCAAGCATACGAAGACGATCTCTGCGCTCGTGAAGCCGGGCTACAGCCCTTACGAGCAGTACGCCACCATCGCCAAGCAGCAAGGCCCTTGGACGGACATCTACTCGCTGGGCTCGACACTTTACGAGGCTGTGACGGGGCGGCGGCCACCAGATGCGCCATCGCGCATGGTGTCCGATGAGCTGGTACCGACGGCCGATGCGGCGCTGTCATCCTACCGTCCGGGATTCTTAGCGGCGATCGACAAGGCACTTCGGCTCGAAATGGGAGAGCGCCCACGCAGCGTTGCCGAATGGCGCGCGGAGCTTCTGGCGCCGGCACCGCCCCCGAAACGCGCCGAGCCTAAGCGGAAGACCGGACCGCCGCCCGCTGAGGCCGCACGTCCCGCGTCGAAACCCGAAGTTGCTGCAAAACCAGTCGCGTCGAGAGGCACCGACGGAGCCGCGGCCGCTGGGGTGGCCGTCATGTCGCGAAGCCGAGGAGATGCGGCGGGTCAAGCCGGCGAACGGCGCTCGGGCGGGTTGGCGGCTGCGTTCCTCGAGGGCTGGCGCAAGGCAAATCCAACCGCCGCACCCGAGGCGCCAGCAGTTGCGTCCCCCAGTGCGCAGCGCGAACCGAAGCCCGAGTCAAAGCCAGAACCCAAGCCTGAAGCGAATAAGCCGGAAACGAAGAAGCCGCGTGTGAAACCCCAGTCGGTCGAGACGCCAGCGGCTTCCTTTGCGCCTGCCAATGCCGAAGCCAAGCCATTGCGGCGACGCTCGATTTTTTCGCGCGAGAATAAGGCGATCGTCCCTGCGCCTCAGCCGGAGCCAGGTGCGCGTCGCGCCACGCCGCGTGCATTGCGAAAACGCCCGCGTAGCAAACGCGGGCGCGGCGTGATCCTTCATCTTTTGCTCGCCGTCTTCGTGGCGGCGGCCGTTGTCGCGGTGCAGGATCACATCCCGAGGGTTCGGCACGAGGGCGCAGGTTTACTCACGAGCCAGACCTATGCGGATGTCGCCCTCGTTGAGCTGAAAGGACACACCGGGCCGGTGACAGGGCTCGCCTACGCGCCCGACGGCCAGCAGATCGTGACAGCATCGGGAGACGGCACACTCAAGGTCTGGAATGCCGCGCGGGGGAATTTAGTCCGCACCCTCGAACTCGATTCCGGTGCAGCAAGTGCGCTGGCCGTCTTCGCGGGGCGCGCAGCAACCGGCCATCAGGACGGCTCGATTGCCGTTTGGGATCTGACGTCGGGATCGAAGCTTGCGTCCATGCGGCGTAACGAGGCCGCGATTTGGGCGCTGACTTTTCTTGGCCGGCCGGACCGTTTGGCGGCCGCGGAGCACGACTGGTCGGTTGCGATCTGGGATGTGGAGAAGCCACAGGCGCCGGCCAATGTCCTCTCGGGGCATGAAAGCGCCGTCAAGGCCATAGCCTACTCGTCGCGCGGTCCCTTTATCGCGTCCGGCGGAGCCGACAAGACGGTGAAGCTTTGGAAAAGCGACACTTCCGAATTGGTGCGAACATATCGCGGCCATAGCGACTTCGTTTCGTCTGTCGCCTTTGAGCCGCGCGGCCGCACGCTGGCTTCAGCCACACTCGATGGCCAGATCCGCTTCTGGTCCACCTACCGCAATCAACGCAAGCGCGGCTTCAAAGCCCATGACGGCAAAGTCCCCGCACTTGCCTTCATGCCAGACGGCCAGCATCTCGTCTCCGGCGGCGCCGATGGTCTGATCAAGGTCTGGAACGCAAGCCGCGGCAAGCTGATCAGAACCGTGGCCGGAGAGATCGGCGAAATCGATGCCGTGGCGGTTTCACCCGATGGTCGACACGTCGCGGCGGCCGGCAGTGGTGGCAGCGCTCGCGTATTTTCCGTCGACCTTTCGAAAGAGGGTTCATAAGGGAGCATCGCGACTGGGCTTGCGTCGCGTGCGGCACCCGCGGCTATACTTGGGCATCTGCGAATGCACCCGTCGAGGCGCCTATGTCACAAGCCAAGCCGCTCGATGCCGTAACTCTTGAGATCGTGTGGACACGGCTCATCTCGGCAGTTGACGAGGCAGCGCGTGTGATCGTGCGCACGTCATTCTCGACGCTCTCGAATGAAGCCAATGATTTCGCTTGCGTGCTGACGGATGCCGAGGGGCGCTCGCTCGCACAGAACTCGGGCAGTATCCCCTCGTTCATTGGCTGTCTCCCAGCCACCGTCCGCCATTTTCTCAATCGGCTCGGACGCGCTGAGATGCGCCCTGGCGATGTCCTGATCACCAACAACCCGTGGGATGCGACCGGCCATCTCAACGACATCACGCTGGTCAAGCCGATCTTTCGTGGCGAGCGGCTGGTCGCGTTCGCCGCTTCCACCTCACACGTGCCGGATATCGGAGGTCGCGTACGCTCGGTCGAGCCACGCGAACTCTACGAGGAAGGCTTCCACATTCCGTTGATGCATTTCATCCGCGAGGGATAGCCTGACGAAACGCTGATCCGGCTGCTTCGGACGAATGTCCGCACGCCCGATCAAACGCTTGGTGACGTATGGGCTCAGGCAAGCGCTCTTTCCGTCATCGAAGCGCGCCTGATCGCGACAATGGACGACTATGCGCTCGCTGATCTCGAAGCCTTTGCGTCTGATTTGTTCCAGCGATCAGAAACAGCGATGCGCGCCGCTATCCGATCAGTGCCGGCCGGGACCTATCGCTACGCCATGATGACGGACGGCCTGGACGAGCCGTTCGAATTCCACGTCGCGGTGACCATCGGTGGGGACGAAGCGACGTTCGATTTCACCGGCACGTCGCCGCAACAGCCGCGAGCGATCAACTGCGTCTTTGCCTACACGTTCGCCATGACCGCCTACGCGCTCAAGTGTGCACTGCTGCCGAACCTTCCAAATAACGAGGGCGTGTTGCGGCCGATCAAGGTCATCGCGCCCGAAGGTACGCTGCTCAATCCGCGGCATCCGGCATCGTGCGGTGGGCGAGCTGCCACAGGACACTACGTGCCGGCAGTGATATTCGGCGCCTTGCATCAGGCAATTCCCGACAAGGTGATGGCGGCGCCGGGCTCGCCGATATGGATCATGACGGTTGCCGGCCTGACGAACGAAGGCAAGCCGTTCGCGACGGTGCTGTTCTACAATGGTGGGCTCGGCGGCCGTGCGGCGGGAGACGGTGTGTCTGCGTTGGCGTGGCCCTCGAACATTTCATCGACGCCGGTCGAGGTGGCAGAACATTCGGGCCAGCTCCGTTTCTACCAAAAAGCACTCAAGGTGGGGTCGGGCGGTGACGGCGAAACGCGCGGCGGGCTCGGACAGTCGATCGAGATCGAGTGCCTGTCCGAGCAGGAGCTCTCCGCGTGGTTCGTGACGGAGAGAACGAAATTCGCCGCGCCCGGCATCGGTGGGGGCCGGAGCGGCGCGGCGGGCCGCGTCGCAATCAACGGGCAGGATGTCGATACCCGCAGAATGCATCTCTTGCGTCGCGGTGACGTGGTGACGATCGAGACACCGGGCGGCGGTGGTTACGGCGATCCAGAACGCCGTACTGAAGCTGCGCGAGAACGGGACCGTGCCATGGGCTACGTCGAGGCATAAGGCGCAAGCCACATCAAGCACCACATCCACCGGAAGAAAATTTGCCTGGCCCCGCAGGCGGGATTACTTGCCGCGTTTTTGGGCAAGATCTTTCTTTGTCGTCTGGGCCTCTGGGAAAACCCACATTGCAATCACAGCGAAGATCGACAAACCGATGACCAGCCAAAAGAGATGGCCTTTGCCGATCGAGGATTCCCAGTACGCGATCGCAATTCCAACCAGAACCGTGATGACCGACAGGATTGCCTTGACGTCGTTGGGCATGACTTCGTCCTCTGCCTCGCCTTGATCGACCGCAAGTCAGGTATACGTCCGCCTCAATAATTCCCCATCGGTTGCGCCGCCGCCTCGTCGGGGCGCTTCGGCCGGCCGCGCAGATTGCCCTTCAGGTGTGCGGTGTCGTAGCCGTTGAAGAGATGGCCAGCGAGGCCACGATCGAGATCGGATGTGCCGAAGAACCAGTCTGCTATCGGGAACGTGAGGTTCATGTTCGTCTCCATCATCAGCCGCGCGTTGTGGTGCGCGGTGTGATGGCGCCGAAGCGTGTTGACGAAGGGGCAATTCCGAACGAACCAGTTTTCCTCGACATGGCAGCAGAAGTGCATGAACTCGTAAATCAAATACATTCCGGTCGTCGTGCACATGAAGAGCCAGCCGACGTTCGGCGTAAAGATCTTGCCTAGGATGATGCCGCCGGGAATAGACATCAGGATGAAGACGACAAGGGCGTAGGGAGGAAACACCGTGACGCGCCAGTCCTTGTGATCCCGGAAGCGCATCTCGTCATCGGTGAAGAACTGGTGGTGATTCAGCGTGTGTCGCTCGTAGATGGCGCGCAGCCCGCGAATGTTGATCGGGCGATGCATGATGTATTTATGAACCCACC
This sequence comes from Hyphomicrobiaceae bacterium, assembly GCA_050250755.1. GTDB lineage: Bacteria > Pseudomonadota > Alphaproteobacteria > Rhizobiales > Hyphomicrobiaceae. The sequence continues at coordinate 81,477 of JBFWOB010000017.1, read as the reverse complement.
ACTCGAAGAGGTTGGTGAACAGAAAGGTTAGCGGAATCGTGGCGAGCTCGAGCCAGGTCGGCGCTTCGAGGTGCTGGAAATAGATGTAGAATGCAGCCGCGCCCATGGCGTAGATGATGACGATGTGAAGATAGCCATCATAGAAACCCATGATGCGCGACCGGTATTCCTGCCGGAAAGATTTCTGCCGCTCGGTGATCATGAAAGCGCCTCGAGTCTGGGAGTAAATAGGCAGTAAAGGGTACTCGGTAGATGCAAACGTGTTGCTATTCTTCTCTACCGCCAATTGCCGACTGCCTCACGTTACGCAACCGCCAGGGTCGCGTCTGTTATCGCAGTGTCGGCAACTGTCTCCAGCGGCTTCCAGTTGCGCGACCGGACGTAGTCGGGACGGGGCTTCTCGACCTCCTTTGGCCGATTGGCGACGGTATTGTAACAGAAGTACGCCTGCCACCTGTCTTGAGCCGAAAGGTTATGACCTGAGGCGTGGACGAGATTGCAGTCGAACACCGTCAGCGAGCCGGGCTTGCCGGTGATGGCGATCGGCTCGCCGTATTCGGCGATGACCTGCTTCACATCAGCAGGTGTCAGCGACCAGACCTTGTAGGCCGTGGAAGTATCGAAATAGGGATCGACACGGCCGATGACGTGCGTGCCCGGGATGAAATAGAGACATCCGTTCATTTCCTTGGAGGCATCGAGGCCGACCATCATGGTCAGCATGGTGGGACGCGCGATGCCGTCGTTGTACCAGGAGCCGTAATCCTGGTGCCACGGCCAGATCGACCCCTCGATAGCGGCCTTGATGTTCACTTTGGTGTGGTGAAGGTAGAGTTCCTTGTCGCGTAGGAGCTGTTGCGCCATGCCGAGCGTGCGCGGCAACCGAACGGCCGCGTTGAACACTGGTGACGCGGTAGGTCCATCGCTCTCGTGCATGCGAAACATGATTTTCGGCACCTTGCCGCTACCCTCCCGGACGACCAGTTCGCTGTCGATCTGCGACACACGCGACACCTCCCGGCGCATCGCCTCGACCTCGGCGCTCGAGAAGAACTCGGGGAAATGCAGGAAGCCGTCGCGATCATACTGGGCGATTTGAGCGTCGGTAAGTTGCATGATTAAGCGTCCTCCGAATGCGTTTTCTTTTTTGCTCTTGGGCGCGTGGCGCAAAATTTAGCCACCTTCCAGGGCACGGTCTGGGATAAGCTCGAGCAGACGCTCGGTCGTATGCTCGCGCTCGATGAGATGGCGCCGCTTGGCATCGGGCGTGTGATCACTCTCCTCGTCGAGATCGGCAAGCAGAAAATGCTTGATCATCCGCTGGGCGAGTTGTGCCTCGGAAGCATGAGCAGCGATCGTTGCCTCGATCAGGTCGTCCGGGTCCTCTCCGAGCGCCGTTATAGAGACGACGCGTCCCGTGGAATCGATGGCATAGTAGCCGCCTTCCTGAAGGTCGATGGCGCGCAACTCGCGAGTGAGTGCGTCGACGGACGCGAAAAGGCTCACGTCGCCGGGTGTTTTCGGATCGTCAGGATTGTGGTTCAGGACAATGACCTTGTCGTGCCTCTCTCGCGGGAGGAGGCCGGAGCGGCGCAGTCCTCTGACGATACCCTTCAGCACGTCCCAAGTCTCCCTATCGTAGCACGTCAGAGTAGGGTGACGATGTGACCCGGTCAACGCTGGTTGCGCCGTCAGCATTGAGCGCGCGAGCGGCAGGGGCCAATATGGCCACCTCGCAAATGGCTGAGCGGAGCGGATCTCATGGCAAACGACACGCTGATCGTCGAGCGCAGCGGCGGGATAACCTGGCTGACGCTCAACCGGCCGGATAAACTCAACGCGCTATGTCGGGAACTGGCAGAGGCCCTCGCGCCGGCGCTGGAGACGGCTGCATCGGACGACGCTTGTCGGGTCGTGGTGTTGACGGGGGCAGGGCGCGGGTTCTGCGCCGGACAGGAGCTTTCCGACGAAGTTTATGCAAAAGAAGGCCCGCAACCCGACCTCGGCGCGGTGCTCGATCGCTACAATCCGATCATCGAATTCATGCACGGCATGGGCAAGCCCATCCTTGGCGCGGTGAACGGCGTTGCGGCCGGAGCAGGCGCCAGTCTCGCCCTCGCTTGCGACATCGTCATCGCGAAGCGCTCGGCGACGTTCCTCCAGGCCTTCGCCCGCCTCGGGTTGGTGCCGGATTGCGGCTCGACGTGGATGCTGCCGCGCCTGATCGGCGAGGCGCGGGCGCGGGCGCACGCCATGCTTGCCGAGCCGATCAAGGCCGACCAGGCTGAAGCCTGGGGTATGATCTGGAAGGCCGTCGATGACGACAAGTTCGACGGCGAAGTCGGGGCGATCGCGGAACGGCTGGCGAGCGCGGCGACCTATGGGCTCGGCTTGCAGAAGCGCGCATTTGCAGCCGCCGCCGGCAACCATCTGAGCGCACAACTCGCGCTCGAGAAACACTTGCAGCAGCAGGCGGCAGCCTCTGCCGACTACATCGAAGGCGTAACCGCGTTTCAGGAAAAGCGCCCGGCGAAGTTCCACGGGACGTAGGCGGGATCTGCTTATGAAAACCGATCCTTACGCCATGGCACGCGCCAGTGCGGCTGCCATGTGGGCCGAGGACAACGCCAGCCGCGGTCTCGGCATGCGGCTCGAACGCGTCGGTCCCGGCTCGGCTGTGCTCTCCATGGAGATCACATCGGCGATGACGAATGGGCTCGGCATCTGCCATGGCGGTTTCATCTTCACGCTGGCCGACAGCGCATGCGCATTCGCGTCCAACAGCTACAACCAGCGTATGGTTCTACAATCGAGCCAGATCACGCTTCTGGCCCCGGCACGGCTCGGAATGCGCCTGATCGCCGAGGCCGCCGAGCGCCACCGGGCAGAGCGAAGCGCGATCTACGACGTGACCGTCAGAAGCGATGCGGGCGAAGTAATCGCCGAGTTTCGCGGCCACGTCAGAAGCATTCCGGGCAAGCTGGTGACCGAGATACAATAAGGCCTGCCGAAGCGGGCCATTGGGAGGAAGCCAATGGAGAACCTGACCCCGCCAAAGTTCGAACTCGATCCGATCGAGGTCGCGCCGCTCGAGGTGATCCGCAGTTTGCAGCTCCATCGCCTCAGATGGACATTGAAGCACGCCTACGAGAACGTGCCGCACTACCGACAGGCTTTCGACGCGAAGGGCGTGAAGCCCGACGATCTGCGGTCACTCGATGATCTTCGCCACTTCCCGCTGACCGCGAAGGCCGATCTCAGAGCCAACTATCCGTTCGGCATGTTCGCTGTGCCCCAGTCGAGCCTCGCTCGCATGCACGCCTCGTCGGGCACGACCGGCAAGCCGACGGTGGTCGGCTACACGAAACGCGATCTGCAGACGTGGGCCGAGGTTATCGGTCGCTGCATTCGCGCCTCCGGCGGGCGGCCGGGCATGAAGATGCACAATGCCTACGGCTATGGCCTGTTCACGGGCGGGTTAGGTTATCACGCCGGCGCGGAAGCATTCGGATTGACCGTCATTCCGGTCTCGGGTGGGATGACGGAGCGGCAGGTGCAACTCATTACGGAGTTCGAGCCTGACATCATCACGGTCACGCCGTCATATCTGTTGGCGATCCTGGACGAATTTCGCCGCCAGGGACGCGATCCGAGAGCCACTTCGCTCAAGGTGGCGATCCTCGGAGCGGAGCCGTGGACGGACGCGATGCGTCGCGAAATCGAGATGGCGTTCGACATCCATGCGGTCGACACCTACGGCCTTTCCGAGGTGATCGGCCCCGGTGTCGCCAACGAATGCGTCGAGACGAAAGACGGTCCGACCATCTGGGAGGACCATTTCTACCCAGAGATCGTGAGCCCCGAGACAGGCGAGCCGGTGGCCGAAGGTGAACTCGGTGAGCTGGTACTGACATCCCTCACGAAGGAGGCAATGCCTGTGATCCGCTATCGGACGCGCGATCTGACGCGATTGATGCCGGGTTCCGCTCGCTCCATGCGGCGGATGGCACGCGTCACGGGGCGATCGGACGACATGGTCATTGTACGGGGCGTCAATGTATTTCCGACCCAGATCGAAGAGCAGGTGTTCAAGGTGAAGGGGCTTTCGCCGCACTATCAGCTTGTGCTGACGCGGTCGGGCCGAATGGACGAACTCGAGATTCTGGTCGAGGCAGCGGAACCACAAGGCGGAAGCGGCACGAAGGAGAAGGCATCGGCCGAATTGGCCCATCACATCAAGAGCGTGATCGGCGTGACGGCCCGGATCACGGTGGCTGATCCCGGTGGCGTTGTCCGGAGCGAGGGCAAAGCGAAGCGTGTCGTGGACAAGCGAGGGCAGGGCTGACGAGGGGGCGTCACAGGGTGCGCCTGCAGTCGCCACTGGCCGAAACTTCGCTATAGTAGCAACCGAACCAAGAGACCAAGACGCCTTCGCGAGTGTCCCGATGCCCGACACGACGTCCGTCGATTACTCAACCAAGATCCCGAACAACGTCAATCTGGCGTCCGATAACCGGGTGCTGAAAGCGCTCGAGCAATGGCATCCCGGTTATATCGACTGGTGGATGACGATGGGTCCCGAGGGCTTCCAGACCTCCGATGTCTATCTGCGCACCGCAATATCCATAGATCCGAAAGGCTGGGCCAAGTTCGACTACGTGAAGATGCCTGAGTACCGCTGGGGTATTCTGCTCGCACCGCAAGACGACGAGCGAAAGGTGAATTTCGGCGCACACAAGGGCGAAAAGGCGTGGCAGGAGGTGCCCGGCGAATATCGGGCCATGCTGCGCCGGCTGGTCGTCATTCAGGGCGACACGGAGCCGGCTTCGGTCGAGCAGCAACGTCATCTCGGCAAGACGGCGCCCTCACTTTACGATATGCGCAATCTTTTCCAGGTGAACGTCGAGGAAGGACGTCACCTGTGGGCAATGGTTTACCTACTGCAGAAGTATTTCGGTCGCGATGGCCGCGAGGAAGCGCAGGGCCTGCTCGAGCGGCGGTCGGGCGACGCCGACAAACCACGCATGCTCGGCGCGTTTAACGAGGAGACGCCGGATTGGCTCTCCTTCTTCATGTTCACGTTCTTCACGGATCGCGACGGCAAGATGCAGCTCGAAAGTCTTGCGCAGTCGGGTTTCGATCCGATGTCGCGCACTTGCCGCTTCATGTTGACCGAGGAAGCGCACCATATGTTTGTCGGGGAGACGGGTGTAGGGCGAACCATTGAGCGTACCTGCGAGGCTATGAAGGCTGCCGGCATCGATGATCCTTACGACGTCGCGCGCATCAGGGCGCTGGGTGTGATCGACCTGCCGACACTGCAGAAGAAGGCCAATCTGCACTACTCTTTGTCGCTCGATCTATTTGGCTCTGAAGTCTCGACCAACGCGGCCAATTTCTTCAATGCTGGCCTTAAAGGCCGCTTCATGGAGACTCGCATCGAGGACGATCATCAGTTGACTAGCGCCACGTATCCCATCCTGAAGCTGGTCGGTGGTGAAATTCGCACGGTAGACGAACCGGCGCTGACGGCGATCAACATGCGGCTTCGCGACGATTACACGAAAGATTGCCAGGGAGGCGTCACGCGCTGGAACCGGATCATCGAGAAGGCCGGCATCAAGTTCCAGATCTCCCTGCCATCGGTTGCGTTCAACCGGAAGATCGGTGAGTTTCGCAATGTGGAGGCCTCACCGGACGGTAAGCTTCTCACGGCAGAGCAATGGATGAAGATGCGTGACGATTGGCTACCGTCGAAAGCGGACGGTGACTACATCGCCTCTCTCATGCAGCCCTGCTGGGAGCGCGGGAAGTTTGCGTCTTGGATTGCCGCGCCCAAGGTCGGCGTCGACCAGAAGCCTGGTGATTTCGAATACGTCAAAATTCACTAGGCTGGATGATCGGCAGGAAGCGTCTGGTCAGCAGCTCACCTTGCCGTCGGAGGAGGCGACACTGCCCCAACGTCGTCGAACGGATCCATGATGTAGCTGAAGCCCGAAAAAATCAGATTCAGCCCGACCAGGAAACCGAGCACCCAGAACGCCGACGTCGGTAGTTGCTCGACAATCGCTAAGCCCGCGATCAACGCGATAATGCCGCTCGCCAGAACCCAACCCCAATTCCTGCGGTCTCGCATGACAAACGAGGCGATGACCTCGATGACGCCCTCCACGATCAGGATCGCGGCGAGCAGCGCCGTGAGCGAAAAGGTGCCTGCCAGCGGTTGCGCGATCAGCATGCCGCCGCCGATCACGAAGATGAGACCCACAAGTCCATACCAGAATGCGCCTCGCCAGCCGCGGGCGCTGAAGGCGTGGATAATCTCGATGACACCGACAAAAACGAGAATCCATCCCACCATCAGCGTCGCGGCGATCGAGCTGACGAAGGGAAATGCGATCGCGAATATTCCCGCAAGTATGAGGAGCACGCCTACAGCGATAGACCAGCCACGCCCTCGGCTGTCAGTGGTTGGAGGCGGGGGCGCATTTGATGGACCGGCCTCGATGGGGTGAGGGCTCGTCTGTGCCATGCTCCTGCTCCGCGTTTAGCTGAACTCATCCAGACCAAAACGCGCAAGACGCAGCATCGGTTCCAGAAAGAAGGAGCCGCTCAGACGGCCTCGGCCTCGCTCTTGCGCTCCATGCGCTTCCGGACGTGCGGGTCAAGCCAGCGCTTCCGGAGCCGGATCGATTTTGGCGTGATCTCAACGAGCTCATCGTCCTCGATATAGCTCATGGCTCGTTCCAGCGTCATGCGCATCGGCGGCGTGAGCGTCAGCGCATCATCCTTTCCGGAAGCCCGGACGTTCGTGAGCTTTTTGCCTTGAACTACGTTTACGACGAGGTCGTTACCGCGAGAATGCTCACCGACGATCATGCCCTCGTAGACCTTGGTCTGCGGGTCGATCATCATGGAGCCCCGCTCCTGCAGGTAGAACAGCGAGTAGGCCGTGGCCTCGCCGGGCCCATTGGCGATAAGTACCCCGTTGCGACGCCCGGCAATTTCTCCCTTGAACGGCGCGTAGGCGTGAAACAGGCGGTTCATGACAGCGGTGCCGCGTGTATCCGTCAGAAGTTCGCCCTGGTAGCCGATAAGACCACGTGTGGGCACATGGAACACGAGGCGCGCGCGCCCACCGCCAGAGGGACGCATCTCGCGTAGCTCGCCCTTGCGCTCCGAAAGCTTCTGCACGACGACGCCCGAGTGCTCCTCGTCCACGTCGATGATGACCTCTTCCACCGGCTCCAGCTTCTGGCCCGTCTCCTCGTCGTTCTTGGTCACGACCTGCGGGCGGGAAACGGTCAGCTCGAATCCTTCGCGACGCATATTCTCGATGAGAATTCCGAGCTGCAACTCGCCGCGCCCGGCCACCTCGTAGCTGTCCTTGTCGTCGTTTTCGCGCACACGGATGGCGACGTTGCGCTCGATCTCTTTCATCAGCCGGTCACGAATGACGCGGCTCTGTACCTTGTCGCCTTCCTGGCCGGCAAACGGGCCATCGTTGATGCGGAAGGTCATCGCGAGGGTCGGCGGATCGATCGGCTGCGCATGGAGTGGCGTTTCGACTGTCGGATCGCACAGCGTATCCGCGACGGTCGCCTCGGTGACGCCGGAAATGGCCACGATATCGCCCGCGTCGGCATTTTCGACCGCGGTTCGCTCCAGACCGCGGAAAGCGAGAACCTTGGTCACTCGTGTCGTCTCGATCAGACTGCCGTCGCGACGAAGGGCCTTGATCTGCTGGTTCGGCTTGAGAGAGCCCGAGCTGATGCGCCCGGTCAGGATGCGGCCGAGGAAAGGATCAGCCTCAAGCGTGGTCGCCAGCATCGTGAAGGGGCCCGGCTCGACCGTGGGTGGGGGAACGTGGCGCACGATCAGCTCAAAGAGCGGTATCAGGTCGGTCTTTGGACCCGCCGGATCGTCGGCCATCCATCCGTCGCGGCCCGATCCATAGACGACGGGGAAGTCGAGCTGCTCGTCAGTTGCATCGAGCGAGGCGAATAGGTCGAAAATTTCGTTGAGCACGGCGTCGTGGCGCTCGTCCGGCCGGTCGATCTTGTTGATCGCGACAATCGGGCGAAGCCCTTGCTTCAGGGCCTTGGAGACGACGAACTTAGTCTGGGGCAGTGGACCTTCGGAGGCATCGACCAGCACGACCACGCCGTCGACCATGTTCAGGATGCGCTCCACTTCTCCGCCAAAGTCGGCGTGGCCCGGCGTGTCGACGATGTTGATGCGCGTGTCGTGCCAGAGGATCGACGTGCACTTGGCCAGGATCGTAATGCCGCGTTCACGTTCGATGTCGTTGGAATCCATCGCCTGCGATTCGACCTTCTGGTTCTCGCGGAAGGCGCCGGATTGTTTCAGCAGGGCATCGACAAGTGTGGTTTTGCCATGATCGACGTGTGCGATAATGGCGATATTACGCATCTTCATGGACGTGTCCCGAGACGGTGGCTCGGCCGGTACGACCGAGGGGCGCAATTGTGCAGCGCATCATGGAAGCTCGGCGGCGGCGTAGCACATCCCTACGCTCACCGCCAGCGCCGCGCCGAGTTAAAGTATGACACAAACCAGCCCTTTGGCCCGATAGCGGGGTCTGGCCGCGAAACAAGCCCTCGCAGTTGGTCTATGCGATGAAACCGCCGCCTAAACATACTGCATTTGGGTAGGGACGTCCGAAATCGCGAGATCCCGGCACTCATATCTCTAAATATACATTGTTTAATTACGGTGCTCTGCAAGACCATACCGACATTATTATCCCTGTCCCGCTCCCAGGAAACGCGGCACCCGAAGCTGCATGGTTCTTGCGATATCGCCCGTCAGGATAAGTTTTTGTTCCGTTTCGGGACCAGGCATAGATAGGGTTGGGCGGCATGTTCGAGCGCAACAGGGTCGAGGCCATCGAGCACAGCGGCGTGGCGGTCGAGATTACGACCGATGCCGGCGAGACGATCTCCGGTCAGATGGTGGTTGGCGCTGGCCGCAATCTCTCCCAGGTCCTGAACGGTGACGGCGGCTTCATCGAATTCGAGCCGTGGGGCGGCGACCGGATGTACGTCTCCAAAAGCTCGTTGCGCGCCATCAAACCAGCGCAGGCACCGAGGCCCGAAAGCCTGAAGGGGCGGATCAACGCGATGGACGGCTTCGATCCGTACATGATCTTGGGCGTGCGCAAAGGTGCGGACCTGGACGAAGCCAAGAACGCGTGGCGCCGTCTCTCCATGGCGTATCACCCGGATCGGTATGCCATGGCCGAACTGCCCGACGAGGTGACGACTTATCTTGCTGGAATGGCACGCCGCGTGAACGCTGCCTATGCAGCCCTCGAGACCGCGCTGGCAAACCGCAAAACGGTACCGCTGCGTCAAACGCCGGTCCATGCACCTCCGCGCGGGTGAGACGTGTCATCGAAACGTGACCCAACTGTCATCTGAATCGAGATGCGTTTGTGCGAATCCGTCGTCATTGAGGGACGAACTGACGGCGGCCGACTAGCCATGATCACTGAGACCGCATTCGCGCTTGCTGCCACCGGCGTCGGTGGACTGCTGTATGCGCGGAACAGGCGCACGCGCCTGTACACGACGCTCGAGCGCCGCGTCGAGGCCATCAAACGGGACGCACGGGTCGACGCCGGAGATCTGCTGCGGCGTGTGCCTCCCTCCTTCGAGGCGAGATTGGCGCACATCCCTAATGGGCTTCCCGAGGCGACAATCGCTACCTTGCGCAGGCAAGCGCTCAAACTAGTCCAGCCGGAGCGCAGCTATATTCCCACCCATAAGAAGGGCGGTACGGTCGCCTACGAAAGTCTCTTCTCGGCCGCCCCGGCAATCATCGCGCTCTATCACGCGTCTGAGATGCGGGAGCTGGTGTCCCGCATCGTCGGCGAGCAGGTGAGGTCAACGCCAATCAATGACCAGAGCTCACTTTCCGTGTTGTTCTACGAAAAGCCGGGCGACCACATTGGCTGGCATTATGACCACAATTTCTACCGCGGACGGCATTTCACGGTCCTGCTTCCCCTCATCAATGAGGGAAGCGGTCCGGATGGCCTGAGCCATGCGCTGCTGCAGGCGAAAATCGACGGCCGGGAGACTGACATCGCGACGCCGCCGAACACACTGATCGTTTTCGAGGGCGCTCGGGTGCACCACAAGGTAACACCGATCCACGAGGGCGAGCGACGCCTTGTTATCTCGATGACCTACTGCACCGATCCCCGCGCCAACGTCCTGCAGGGCGCGGCGCGACGTATCAAGGACATTGCATTCTTTGGACCGAGGGCGCTCTGGACCTGACGGCGCGCGCGGCCCGTCGGCCGAAATTGGCACGGCGCTAGGTTAACGGCGGATCTTGAGGGGCGCCGCGGCGGTTGCGCAGCGGGCCGTTTGCGAGATTGCGCCACGGCTTTTCGGTGGTGTGCTCCTTCTCGTAGAGGTCGCGAAGGAACGCGTCGATCCGCGGATCGGGCGGAGAGACGATATCCGTCTGAGTGCGCTCGGCAATCTGGGCATCGCGGGCCCACTCGGGCGCGCCGGTCTGCTTGTGGCGGCGACTTCCCCACACGAGAACCGGGCGATCCGGCGGCTCGAGCTCGAGTTCCTCGAGGAAAGTCTCCCGGACGGCGTAGAACGACTGGAGGATTGCATCGCGCGCGAGTTTCCTCTGCTCCTCCGTGACGGTCGTGTTCTTGGCCGGATCAAGCGTCTGCAGGGCGCGGCGCATGTCGTGCAGCGGAGCGAACGGGTAAATTCCGATCAGGCTCGCGGTCTCGCCCACATTGCCGTAGACGGTCCGCATGTTGTCGAGCGTCGCGGAAATGGCGACGAACGCCTCAACGTAATCGAACTCGGTGGGATGATTGAGCCGCGTATAGGCGTAGAGCCGCGATTTGGCATCGACGATCTCGCGCCATTCATCCTTTAGGGCCGAGATGAAGCTTTGGCGTCGCTGGTAGATGCCGGCGAGCACGGTTGCCACTACGGTGATGAACACCAGCGCCATGTCCTTCAGGTATTCATAGATGTCCGCTGCCAGGGCTTCAGCCGATGTCCCAGCGATGCCCGGGATGTACGGTGCGAGCTTGGCAACGAACGAAACCAGAAGGACAATTCCGAGCGCCAGGTAGGACCAGCGAAGCGTGTCGTTGAGCTTCGATCGGGTCATGGTGCGAGACCGTCAGATTGGAGCCGGTGCGGAGGCAATGAGCTCCCGCGCTCTGGGTGGCGGGTGCGGCTCGGCGGCGGCTTCTGCGATCAGGTGCCAGGATGCCTGCTCGATGGCCGCCTCGACTTTACGCCTCACCTCGGTCCGAGGCTGCCCCGTGGGCACGGGGGGCAGGATCTCGACGACAATGGTGCCAGGGTATCGGAGAAGGCTCTTGCGGGGCCAATAGAGCCCCGAATTGAGAGCCAGCGGCACGAGCGGGACATCGAGCGCGTCATAAAGCGCAATATAGCCCGGCTTGTAGTCCGGCTCCGCGCCTGGCGGCCGCCGCGTGCCCTCGGCAAAAATAAGGATCTCACGGCCGGCCTCCGACTTGGCTTTCGCCTCGGCGATCATGGCTTTGAGGGCAACGGCAGCACGCTCGCGCCGGACCAGGATGTGCTCGAATTTCTTGCAGAACCAACCATAGAGCGGAATGCGCGTCAGCTCAGCCTTGAGCACGATGGCGGGGTCGCGGAAAAGTGGGATGAGTGCAAACGTGTCCCAGGCCGATTGGTGCTTGGCAACCACGAGGCAAGCTCCGTTGGGAATGTTATCCCGACCGCGCAGCTCGAACCGCGTGCCGCAGATCACCTTCAACAGCCACATGCACAGTTGGCCATGCAGACGGAGCCCCTGCATCGCCCATGATCGCGGGCCGATCAGAAGCCAGATGCCGAGCAGCATCATCAACGCGGTGACGAGATAAAAGACGATCGCGTAAACGCCCGATCGCAAGACCACCCCGGGCGATGTGCTCATCGTCTGGATCCGGAGCTGGCTGAAGCAGACGGAATGCTGCCGGGCGGCATCGGCGAATGCGGGGCATCCTCACGCAGCGCCAGTACCCGCCAGATCGCCAGACGAGCCGAAGCGCCCAGGAACTTTACGTATTCGGACATCAGAAGCCGCGCCGTCGGCCAGTGCTGCCACCACACGTCGAGCTGGAGATTGCGGCCAGTCCTCACCGGATACGAAACCACTTCGATATCCGGCATGGCACGGGCGAACTCGGCACGACTGCGCATCATGTGGTAGCCCGAGGTCACGACGATCACGCTTCGAAAGCCGTTCGAGCGCACCCAGCGATGGGCTTCCTCGGCATTGCCACTGGTATTCAGGGCATCGTGGCCGATGTCGACGCAGCATTTGACGACGGCCCGCCGCGCCGAATCGGCGCCATCGATGCGCCGATTGAGTTCCGTCGGCATGCGCGTTGTCGGATGAACGCCTGAGATGAGCAGGCGCTGGGCACGTCCTTCGACCATCAAGCGGACGCCCGTTGCGATTCGGTCTTCGTCGCCCGTCAGCACCACGATGGCGTCAGCGCGTGGATCATCACTGGGCGAGAGATTGCGGACCGTGTCGGCAAACGCGACAAAGCCTAGCCCCCCCGCCAGCATGCTGACGAGGCCAAGACCTATCCAAGTGCGAATCTTCCACATGGCGCCTTGCCGGCCCTTCGGATGTATGTTCGCAGCCGGCCGGAAAAGCCGCGAAGCACATGTTCAGCATTGTAGATTGTGCATTGTGCCGCGACCAAGGCAAGCGACGCATCGTTCGACAGTCGAGTGCTTTTTAAGAAATTCAGCATGCCTTGTACGGAGCATTGCGGCGTATTCGTTCAGTTGTCCCAGACCCGGTCCCGCAAGGTCTCAAAATAGTCGAGTGCTTCTTCACGAAGGGTGCGACTGCAACTGCTTTTGCAGCCGATCCAAGTCCCGCCGGGCATGCGCACCTGACGCTCTACCGCGCCGTCTCTGACGGGTCCTCGGATACAGCCGCGGCCATAATGGCTGCACGCGACAACGCCGCCCTCACGGTAATGGTGGCGGGGCGCAGCTTCCGATGGCTGCATGAGCGCCAAAGTCGATACTGCCGAAAGGGTGATGGCCGCACTCGCCCGGAGCAGAAGCGATGGGCGACGGCATCCGGCGCGGGGGGTTGGCATGGTCATCTTTACCTCGTGTTTCAGCGTGGCGGGATGCGGCCGCATCGCAAGGCCGGACATCTCGCCAGTGTCATCGATTCGCTCTGATCTCGTATGTAAGCACAGTATTCGATGGCTGGCAGAGCGGAACCTCAATCTTGAGTTGGGCTGAACAGATCTTCAACTATTGTGAGCGAGGTTTGGATCCGTCATTCTGGGCGGAACCCGTTAATGCCGTCAGCAATGGCGCGTTTCTCCTCGCGGCGGCCGCGGGCGCCATCGCGCTTAGCTCGGCGACAGCGAAAGATCTCCGACCATCGGCGGGTGAAGCTGGCGCGATCTGGCTACTGATCGTCATCGTCGCGGTTATCGGGATCGGCAGCTTTCTATTTCACACCTATGCAACCAGATGGGCCATGGTTGCCGATGTGGCGCCAATCACAGCGTTCATGGTCGCCTATCTGGCCTATGCCCTTCGGATGTTTGTAGGTCTCCCGTGGCCCGCTATCGGGCTGGCGCTTGTCGTATTTCTTTATATCGGCTCGGTGGCGTCGAGCCTTACGTGTGCAGATCATCAGGCGGTGGGTGCCACCGTAGGCGCCGAACCATGCCTGAACGGCTCGCTCGGCTACGCACCGGCGTTGGCGTCTCTGCTGATTGTGGGCACAATTTCCTTCCGCCGCGACCGTCGCGCAGGGCGCAGGTTGCTGTTGGCGGCTGGTGTCTTTCTCGTATCGATGGCGTTGCGCACTGTTGACCAGGATATTTGCGACATGACCCGTCTCTTCGGCCAGAGTCGCGGTACCCACGCACTCTGGCATCTTCTCAATGCGCTGACGCTTTACCTGCTGTTGATGGCGGCGATTGATCGAGAGCGGCGACGCACCTGACGATGGTGAAGGCTTCAGCGTCCGCTGCCTTTGGTTCGTCCGAGCGACGGATGCAAGCCGGGAACAAACCCGCCCTGGAGCACGGCAACGATCGAGCGTGGCGTCAGCACTTCCACGATAGCGATGCCATCAAGCGACCGGCGCTGCTCGTAACCCTCCGGCGACCACGGATAGAGATCGCCAGCAACAACGAGGTGCGGCCGTTGGTCGAAACGAACGAAGGTGCCATCCGGCAAAGCGTCGAGGGGCGCCCTGTAGGTGACTTTCTTCCCGGCGGAATCGACACGCTCGGGGTGCAGAACCTTGTCCATCTCGGGGGCGGTGGCGCGACCGCTTCCGCCAAGAACAGCCGCCCAGATCGTGGCGAAGCGGAGGGAATCCTTGCGACGGCACTCGAAGCACGGGCGATGTCCGGCCGCGAGCGCCGTCGCCTCGTCGAGGAAAAATAACTCAGTATAGCGATTCGGCGTCATGACTTGCCGGTGCCGGTCGTTGAACGACAGCACGCAACAGATCCATTGGCGCGAAACCCACCGCCGGCGACCGAGCGTTCGGTATTCGTCATGGAGCGCACCACCCCGATTGCCCATCATCATGCCGCGGCCCGGATGGGTAACGATCTCGCCCTCGGGCGTCACTCGGTTCTGGAGCGGCATAGCTTGATCTGTCACATTTGCTGCCAATGGGGCTGGATGGAAGGGCCGAGAATGAACGATGCCGGTATCAGTGTGAAGATGGTGGAGCACGGAGAGGCCAATCGCGTCGCTCACGTCACCATCGATAATCGCCAGCGCCTCAACTGCCTTTCGACGCCGATTGTCGTGGCGTTGCGCGAGGCATTCGAGGAACTCGGCAGCCACGAGCAGCTTCGGGCCATCGTGCTCACAGGCGCGGGGGATCGCGCCTTCATTGGTGGCGCCGATCTCAACGAGCTTGGCGGTCTTTGCGCCGACAGCGCCCGGCTGTTCATCACGCGTCTGCATCAAGCCTGCAAGGCAATCCGAAATTGCCCTGTGCCCGTGATCGCGCGGGTGAATGGCTTCTGCCTCGGTGGAGGGCTGGAGATTGCTGCGTCAGCCGACATGCGAGTTGTCGCCGAAGGTGCAATTCTCGGCATGCCGGAGGTCGTGATGGGCCTCCCGTCGGTGATCGAGGCTGCGCTGCTGCCGGGCCTGATCGGATGGGGTAAAACACGAGAGATCCTGCTGACGGGCGAGACGTTTGGAGCGGCGGAGGCATTGACGATGGGCTTTGCCCAGAAGGTCGTGCCTGCGTCTGGGCTCGACGCCGCGGTTGAGCATTGGCTGACGCTGCTCCTGAAAGCGGCGCCGCAAGCGGTCCGATCGCAAAAGGCACTGATGAATCGCTGGGAGCGCGTCTCTGTCGATGAAGGTGTCTATGCCGGCATCGATGCACTGTCCGACGCCTATCGGACCGGCGAGCCGCAGGCGGCGATCGCGGCCTTCTTCGCCGAGAAGGCCAAGCACAAGAGCAAGTAGAGACCGGCCATGAGAGACGATCATTTGCGCGGCATCGCCCGGGTGAAGCGGTACGACGATCTGCGCCGGGAGTTCCGCTGGGAGCTGCCGGACACGTTCAACTTCGCGACTGATATCGTCGACGCATGGGCTGCAGAAGGTGACCCGCTGGCGCTCATCTGGGAGAATGGCGCGGGCGAGACGGCCACGTATCATTTCTCGGATATTTCGCGCCTTTCTCGTCGCCTGGCGTCGGCACTCGCGGACGCGGGTGTCGAGAAGGGCGACCGCGTGGTCGTGATGTTGCCGCGTATTCCCGAATGGCAGATCGCGCTTGTGGCGTGTCTGCGCATTGGAGCGGTGGCTATCCCGTGCATTGAGATGCTGACGGCACGCGACGTCGCCTATCGCGTGCAAAATTCAGAGGCGAAAGCCGTGATTTGCCGCACCGAGCACGTCGGCAAATTCTCCGAAGTCGAGAGCGATGTGCAGGTGAAGATCGCGATCGCGCCCGGGGCATCTCCCACTCCCATCCGGGCCGCGCTCGCCGAGGGAAGGGAGGAGGGGCCAGATGTTCGCCCGGGCTGGACATCCTGGGCTGACGCGATTGCGTCGGGTAGGGAGACCCTTGTCGCGGCGCGAATCGCCATCGAGGACCCAGCGGTCATGTACTACACGTCCGGCTCGACCGGGCATCCGAAGGGTGTCCTGCATGCGGCCCGGGCGCTCTACACGTGGCGGATGCAGGCGTACTTCTGGCTCGATCTGGAGCCGGGCGACCGGATCTGGTGCACGGCCGATACCGGTTGGAGCAAAGCCGGAACGAGCGTGATCTGGGGGCCGTGGAGCGCGGGTGCGACCGCGTTCCAATATGACGGCCCGTTCGTGCCGAGCGAGCGTTTGAGGTTACTCGCGAAGCATCGGATTACGGTATTCTGCGCATCCAGCACCGAGCTTCTGCGGCTCGGCGCCGAGGATACGTCCGCTTACGATCTCTCCGCCCTTCGGCGCACCGTTTCGGCGGGCGAGGCGGTCAGCCCGGTCGCGGCCGAGCGGTGGCAGAAGGCAACCGGATGCTTCGTCTCGGAGGCCTATGGGCAAACCGAGGCCCTGATGATGGTGCTGAACTATCCGGCGGAGCAGGTGCGGCTCGGCTCGATGGGACGCCCACAGCCG
Source organism: Hyphomicrobiaceae bacterium (assembly GCA_050250755.1). Taxonomy (GTDB): domain Bacteria; phylum Pseudomonadota; class Alphaproteobacteria; order Rhizobiales; family Hyphomicrobiaceae. Next base: position 64,789 of record JBFWOB010000017.1, on the reverse strand, counting down.
GGTCTCGATATCGATATCGTGGACGAGCAGGGACGCCGTCTCGATGTCGGCGAGGAAGGCCATGTGGCGCTGCGCGCGCCCAGTCCGCAACTCATGCTCGGCTACTGGCGCGAACCCGAGCGTACGGCCCAGTGCTTCGTAGAGGGACCGGACGGACGCTGGTATCTCTCCGGCGATCGGGGCCGAAAGGATGCCGATGGGTATCTATGGTACGAAGGCCGAGCCGATGACGTGATCAATTCGGCCGGCTATCGGATTGGGCCGCTCGAGGTCGAAAACGCGCTCCTCGAACATCCGGCTGTCGCGGAATGCGCTGTCGTTGCAAGTCCCGATGCGGAGAGGGGAGAGATCGTCAAGGCGTTCGTAGTGCTGAAAGGTGGCCGCGTGGGGAACGATACCCTGGTTCGCGAGCTTCAGGACCACGTTAAGGCGGTCACGGCGCCCTACAAGTATCCGCGATCGATCGCCTTCATCGACGAGATACCAAAGACAGTAACGGGCAAGGTTCGCAGACGCACGCTCCGGGACCTCGAGATGGAGCGGTCCAGTAAGGAAGCCCAGATTTCTAAGGCCGCTGACGGCTGAGACGCCGGTGCACGTTCACCTAACCAGAGCGCCGATACTACGTAGTTTTCCGGACTGGACGCCGAGCCCTGCTGCCCTATATCGGGAGAGCAAGGCTGTGTCCGCGACGAGACTAGGCCGCAATCGGGAGGGGCCATATCCATATGATGAATCGTTCAAAATTGTTGTCCGGAAAGGTCCTCGCGGTCATCGCCGCGCTGGGAGCCGGCGCCATGTTGACCGCCGATTTCGCAGAGGCACGCGGCGGACGCGGCTCCAGCTTCGGTAGTCGCGGAAGCCGCACCTTCAGTGCGCCGCCGGCAACGAAAACTGCACCGAACGCCGCGCAACCGATCCAAAAATCAATGACGCAGCCGGGTCGTCCAACGGCGGGAGCGGCAACGCAGGCCGCACGCGGCGGTCTCATGCGCAACCTGCTGCTCGGTGGTCTCGTCGGCGCTGCGCTGGCCAGCCTCTTCGGCGCGGGCATGCTGGCCAATGTACTGGGCTTCCTTCTCCAGGGACTTCTGATCGCCGGTCTCGTGTTCCTGGTCATCAGCTTCTTCCGCAACCGTAGCGCGGCCAATCAGCCAGCGATGGCGCGAGCAGGCGCTTCCGGTCCGGCGCCAACACCGGGACAGCAAGCCTATCGCCAGAGCGTTGGCGGTTTCGGTGCTCAGACGCCTGAGCTGACAATCACCGGCGATGACTACAACGCCTTCGAGCGCCTGCTCAAAGAGATCCAGCTCGCGTACGCGAATGGTGATGTGAATGCACTCGGCCAGCGCTTGACGCCGGAGATGCTGTCGCAATTTGCGCGAGAGCTCGATGAGAACAAGCGGCGCGGCGTCAGCAACGATCTCTCTGAGCCGACGCTGCTGCAAGGTGATTTGGCCGAGGCTTGGCGTGAAGGCTCCAGTGAATACGCGACGGTCGCAATGCGTTACGAAATGATCGACGCGACTGTGGATATGAAATCCGGCAAGGTCATCGAGGGCTCGACCACCGAGCCGCAGGAAGTGACCGAGCTCTGGACGTTCTACCGCCCGACGGGCGGTCGCGCCGACAAGTGGGAGCTCTCTGCCATTCAGCAGGCATAAGCTCGATCAGTTCGCCCGATTGCGCAGAAGGGGCTCCGTCCAAAATGGCGGGGCCCTTTCCGCGTTGTGAAACGTCCAGAGTTGGCCTAACTCTCCGCCGGAACTTTGCGCCGGAATCTCTGCCTGATGATCATCGCCATCGACGGACCCGCTGCCTCGGGGAAAGGTACGCTCGCGAAGCGCATCGCGACGCATTTCGGTTTCGCCTGCCTCGATACTGGATTGCTTTACCGTGCCGTGGCGCGCGACGTGCAGGCACAAGGAGGCTCGCTGGAGAATGAGGCGCTCGCGGCAGAGGCAGCCCGGACACTCGATCTTTCGGACCTCGATGATGTTGCTTTGCGCCTCGCTAGCGCCGGGGATGCGGCATCCGTTGTCGCGAAGTTCCCGACCGTCAGAAAAGCCCTCTTGGATCTGCAACGCAAATTTGCGGCGCAAGAGCCGGGTGCGGTACTCGACGGGCGGGACATCGGCACGGTGGTGTGCCCTTACGCCGACATCAAGATTTTCGTGACGGCTGACCTCGAGGTCCGTGCTCGGCGGCGTTTCGAGGAAATGCGGGCACGCGGTGATGTATCGACACTCGAGGCTGTGACCGATCTCATTCGCCAGCGCGACGAGCGCGATATGAGCCGGGCCGATGCGCCAATGCGTGCTGCAGCCGATGCTGACTTGCTCGATACGACAGACATGGATATAGAAGCGGCATTCGAGGCTGCCGTAGAGCTGATCAAAAGGAGGATCACCCGGCAGGGGTGACGACCAGTCGCCCCAATCCCGCGTCGGTTAGGGCTTGGCCCGCTGACGGCAGCACTCAGGTAAGACACATCCCAGGCGCCTTTCGAGGCGGCGTCGGCAAATCGCGGGAAGCGCCCGTGATGGGTCGACGCCCGTTCCATTGGTGCCTTCCCATAGAAACCGAGACGCTGCCCGGCCGTTGTGCCGGATGTCTCCCCATACATACGTACGAACAAGGAAACTGAATGAGCACTGAGGCCGCCACTCACGAGATGAACCCGACCCGCGCCGATTTCGAAGCCCTCCTGAACGAGTCGATGGGCGATGAATCGGCCTTCGAAGGCTCCGTCGTCAAAGGCAAGATCACCGCGATCGAGAAGGATCTCGCGGTCATCGATGTTGGCTTGAAGATGGAAGGCCGCGTACCGCTAAAGGAATTCGGCGTCGGCGGAAAGCCTGCGGATCTGAGCGTTGGCGACGAGGTCGAGGTCTACCTGGAGCGCATGGAGAATGCGCTGGGCGAGGCCGTTCTCAGCCGCGACAAGGCGCGGCGTGAGGAGAGCTGGACGCGACTCGAGAAGCAATTCGAGGCCACCGAGAAGGTCGAGGGCATCATCTTCAACAAGGTCAAGGGCGGCTTCACGGTCGACCTCGACGGCGCCGTTGCGTTCCTTCCCGGAAGCCAGGTCGACATCCGTCCGGTTCGCGACATCGGTCCGCTGATGCACCAGCCGTTGATGTTCCAGATCCTCAAGATGGATCGCCGCCGCGGCAACATCGTCGTCTCGCGCCGCTCGGTGCTGGAAGAGACGCGTGCCGAGCAGCGGTCCGAGATCGTCGCTCGTCTCGCCGAAGGTCAGGTCATCGAGGGCGTGGTCAAGAATATCACCGACTACGGAGCGTTCATCGACCTCGGCGGCATCGACGGCCTGCTGCACGTCACCGACATGGCGTGGCGCCGCGTCAATCATCCGAGCGACGTCGTCAACGTGGGCGATACCGTGAAGGTGCAGATCATCCGCATCAACCCGGAGACGCAGCGCATCAGCCTCGGCATGAAGCAGCTTTTGTCGGATCCGTGGGAGGGCATCGAGGCCAAGTACCCGGTGGGCGCGCGCTTCTCGGGAACCGTCACGAACATCGCCGACTATGGTGCGTTCGTGGAGCTCGAGCCCGGCGTCGAGGGCTTGATCCACGTCTCGGAGATGAGCTGGACCAAGAAGAACGTCCATCCCGGCAAGATCGTGTCGACAAGCCAGCAAGTGGACGTGCAGATCCTGGAGGTCGATCCGAACAAGCGGCGCATCTCGCTTGGCTTGAAGCAGACACAGGACAACCCATGGGATTCGTTCCTCACGACGCATCCGAAGGGTACGACGGTCGAGGGCCCGATTCGCAATATCACCGAGTTCGGTCTCTTCATCGGTCTCGACAATGGCATCGACGGCATGGTCCACCTCTCCGACCTCGACTGGAACAAGGCGGGCGAAGAGGTCATCAAGGACTACAAGAAGGGCGACACGGTGCAGGCCGTCGTGCTCGACGTCGACAGCTCGAAGGAGCGTATCAGCCTCGGCATCAAGCAACTCGGCGGTGATCCGCTCGACACGCTTGGCAAGTACAAGAAGGGCGACGCTGTCACCTGCGAGGTCACCGCGGTCGAGCCGAACGGCATCATGGTCAAGATCGCCGACACCGACATCACCACCTACGTCAAGCGGGCTGATCTCTCGCGCGATCGTTCCGAGCAGCGTCCAGAGCGCTTCAACGTCGGTGATAAGGTCGACGCGCAGGTCCTGTCGGTAGACAAGCACGCACGGCGCATCCAAGTGTCGATCAAGGCACTCGAGATCGCCGAGGAGAAGCAGGCTGTTGCGCAGTACGGCTCGTCCGATTCGGGCGCATCGCTGGGCGACATCTTCAAGGCAGCGCTGAAGAAGCGCGAAGGCGGCGACGGCTGATACAGCCGGTCGTCATCGAGACAGATGATTTTTTGAAGGGCGAGCGCCGGCAACGGCCTCGCCCTTCGGCGTTTCAAGTAACTTGCAACATCGTCGCCTTCCTTGCGACGGCGCCCATTACGCGTAGAATTTCCTCGGCCGGCACCATCGCCAACAAGAATGCCGGTTACGGAGGAATGCTCATGCTTAAACACCGTACATTCGGTGCGACGGCGCTTGCCATAACCCTGCTGTTAGCCGGCGTTTCCCATGGTGTTGCCCAAGACGCGAAATGGCCTAACAAGGCTGTCCGCGTGATTGTCAATTTTGCGCCGGGCGGGTCGGCTGACAACACCATGCGTCCCTATGCCGAGCGCCTTTCCAAAGTGCTCGGCCAGCAGATCGTCATTGAGAACCGCGGAGGTGCATCTGGGGCGCTCGGGATGGAAGCGCTGATGAAATCTGCACCGGACGGTTACACGTTCGGGGTCACGCCAGCGCTCAGCATGGTCATCCTGCCGCATCTCAGGAAGATCCCGTACGATCCGAACAAGGACTTCGCGCCGGTCGCGAACATGACCACCGGCACGTTGCTCTTTGCTGTAACACCGTCGGTCCCCGCAAATTCGCTTGCGGAGTTCGCCGCCTACGCCAAGGCCAATCCGGGGAAGATCTCCTGGGGAACGGCGGGCGTCGGCTCGTACGGGCATCTCCTGTGTGAATCGTTCAAGCTCCAGGTCGGCGCCGACATTCTGCACGTGCCATATCGCGGTGGCGGCGAAGCTCTGCAGGATTTCCTCGCGGGTGTGGTTCAGGTGCACGCTGATCCGAACACGCTGCCTCACGTCTCGGCAGGCAAAGCGAAGCTCCTTGCCGTCAGCGACCTACATCGCCATCCCCACTTCCCTGACGTGCCGTTGATGAAGGAAACCTACCCCGAGCTCGATTTCGTCGCCTGGTTCGCCATGTACGCACCGAAGGGGACGCCGCCCGAGATCGTGAAGCAGATGAACGCGGCCATCAACAAGCTGAGCGCCGAGGATGCCGGTCTCAAGGAACAACTTCTGAAGACAGCTTTGGCGCCGATAATCATGACTTCGGAAGAGCTCGGCAAGCTGACCCAGACCGATTACGACAAGTATGGAGCGCTGCTCGCCAGGCTCAAGCTCAAGGTCGAATAGTCGCGAGGTGGCGATAACCGGCGCAAGCACGGGGCGCCTGGGCTGGGAAGCTGGTCCGGGCGTATCACTTCCGACCGTCCGTCAAGGGTTTGCACGCGACCGCTGCGTGCAGCCAGTTGCCGTAGCCTCGGCTTCGGAATAACGTCCATCACGAGGCAGCGCGCGTGCCAGAACAGCGCCGCGACCTGCCGACTGACCTCCAGCGAGCCCAGGATCACCATGTCTCTCGAAACCGAAGCGCTGCTCGATCGCCGACGGCTGAGGAGGTCGATGTCGTTCTGGCGAGCGGCAGCGGTGGTCGCGCTGGTCGTTGCTATGGCCGTGATCGGCGTACTCGCTGCCGGTGGCGCAAGCGGGTCGATGTTCGGCAAGCAGCAGATCGCACGCGTCCCGCTCGAAGGAATGATCACGGAGAACCGCGCTCAGCTCCGGATGCTGAGCAAGCTCGCGCGCGACGACAAGGTCGCGGCCGTCATTCTCTACGTGAACAGTCCCGGCGGTACGACCACGGGTGGCGAAGCCTTGTTCGAGACCATCCGCGAGCTCGCGAAGAAGAAGCCGGTCGTGGCCCAGTTCGGCACCATTGCGACGTCGGCCGCCTACATTGCCGGCCTTGCCACTGATCACATCATCGCGCGCGGGAACACGATCACTGGCTCGGTCGGCGTGATCTTCCAGTGGGCCGAGGTGTCGGAGCTTCTGGGCAAGGTCGGCGTCAAGATGAATGAGATCAAGAGCGGCCCTCTAAAGGCGGAGCCGTCTCCTTTCCATCCACTCGATCCCGCAGGACGTGAGACGGCGCAACAGATGGTCTCGGAAAGCATGACGTGGTTCCGCGGTCTCGTCTCGGAACGGCGGAAAGTGAGTACCTCCGCCATCCCAGGACTCGAGCAAGGGCGGATCTTCTCGGGGCGCGAGGCCCTCACCCACAAGCTGATCGACGGAATCGGCGGCGAGACGGAAGCGCTGAGCTACCTCGTGAACGAGCGCGGTGTCGGCCGTGGGCTTAAGGTGGTCGACTGGAAGCCGAAAGCCGACGACACGTTCGGGTTCCTTGGCATGGCAACACGCGCGCTCGCGCGGACTGTGGGAATCTCGGGGTTCGTTGCCGAGTGGCTGGGTGACGATTCGCCGTTCGTCGCACTGCGCATGGGCGGTCTCGTTTCCGTTTGGCAGCCTAGCGAAAAATGAGTAACAACACGAGAGAGTTATGGCTCTGTCTGCGCATAAGGGGCGGCTTTGGGCCAGATGGGCATAGTGGGAGGGCTCAATGATTAAGTCGGAGTTGATTGCCAAGATAGCCGGAGCCAATCCGCATCTTTACCATCGGGACATCGAGCGCATCGTCAACGTCATATTCGATGAGATTGTCGATGCACTGGCGCGGGGTGACCGGGTGGAGCTTCGGGGCTTCGGTGCATTTACCGTGAAGCATCGGCCACCGCGCGTGGGTCGTAATCCCCGAACCGGCAGCTCGGTGTCGGTCGACGAGAAGTTCGTACCGTTCTTCAAGACCGGCAAGGAGCTTCGCGAACGGCTGAACAGCGATGAGAAGCCCCCGAAGGAGAAAAAGCCGGCATCGAAGAAGCGTAGCCCACAGCGCCCGGCGCGTGCGAGTGCCACGCGGCCGAGCTCCGGTCGGGCTTGATCTGGTAACGAGGAGAAGTGAACGTGCTCAAGCGGGTGGTCCGGTTGCTTATCGCCTTTCCGGTGGCCCTCCTCCTCATCACGCTTGCGGTGTCCAATCGGCACAGCGTGAAGCTGGTATTGGATCCGTTCCGTCCCGATCGGCCGGCCCTGGCGCTCGAGATGCCGCTGTACTTTTTCCTGTTCGGGGCGCTCGTCGTCGGCGTGATGATTGGTGGTTGGGCGACGTGGGCCGGACAGAGCCAATGGCGCAAGTCGGCGCGCCAACGCGCCCAGGACGCCATGAAATGGCGTGCTGAGGCGGATCGCCTGGCCCGTGAGCGCGATGCCCAGGTCGCCGCCGCCAGCGGCAGCCAACCGCGAGCGCTCGCTGTGGTCAGGAACTGACGCGTCCTCGCCTCATCCGTCGCGCAACGGCGCGGGGCGGATTCGGCGATGACGGGCAAGATCTCGGCTGCTATGGCGAGGCGATGAGCCCCGGCTCGTGACGAAACTCAAAACTGGAAGCCACCGTGTCGACGCGGGTCAAAATCTGCGGGATCAAGACCGCTGAGGCGATGGCCGTCGCTCTCGATGCGGCCGCGGACGACGTGGGACTTGTGTTCTTCCCTCCGAGCCCGCGCTACATCGATCTCCGGGCGGCACAGGCGCTCGCGGACCAAGCACGAGGCCGCGCGCGGATTGTAGCGCTGACGGTCGATGCCGATGATGCGCTGCTGGCGGACATCGCCGAAGCGATCGGGCCGGGATTGCTGCAATTTCATGGCAGCGAGACGCCCGATCGCGTTTTGGAGATCCGGCGCCGGCACGATATTCCCGTCATGAAGGCGATCAAGGTCGCCACGCCTGACGACGCGGCTGAAGCGCTCGCGTTTACCGATGTGGCGGAACTCGTCCTCTTCGATGCGCGTCCCCCAAAGGACGCCGATCGGCCGGGCGGTCATGGGTCCATCTTCGATTGGCACGCGCTCGATGGCGTGAAGGACAAGCTGCCCTACATGTTGTCGGGCGGATTGACGCCCGAGAACGTCGGCGAGGCGATCCGGTCGACGGGCGCGTCGGCGGTCGACGTGTCGTCCGGCGTCGAGAGCGCGCCAGGCGTGAAAGATCTGGCGCGCATCCGCGCCTTCGTCGCTGCCGTACGCGCTGCCGAACGAACTTAGCCGCGCAAGCGTAATTCCAGCCCCGAGACGGGAGCCAGACCGATGCCCACCGCCACGATTGAGCCAAACAGCTACCGCACCGGACCCGACGAGAAAGGCTTCTTCGGCATGTTCGGCGGCCGTTTCGTCGCCGAGACGCTGATGCCGCTGATCCTGGAGCTGGAGAAGGCCTATAACGCCGCCAAATCCGATCCGGAGTTCGCGAAGGCACTGGCGTTCCTGAACACGCACTATTCGGGTCGCCCGTCGCCGCTTTACTTCGCCGAGCGGATCACGAAGGAGCTCGGCGGCGCGAAAGTCTACTTCAAGCGAGATGAGCTGAACCACACCGGCAGCCACAAGATCAATAATTGCCTCGGCCAGATCCTGCTCGCCAAGCGCATGGGCAAGACGCGGATTATCGCCGAGACGGGCGCCGGCCAACACGGCGTCGCGGTGGCGACCGTCTGCGCCAAGTTCGAGCTGCCATGCGAAGTCTACATGGGCGCGACCGACGTCGAGCGGCAGGCGCCGAACGTGACGCGCATGCGGTTGCTCGGGGCAAAGGTCAACCCGGTGACGGCCGGAGCCGGCACGCTGAAGGATGCCATGAACGAGGCGCTGCGCGATTGGGTGACCAACGTGCGCGACACCTACTACATCATCGGTACCGCGGCCGGTCCGCACCCGTATCCGGAACTCGTTCGCGATTTCCAGTCGATCATCGGGCGCGAGGTGCGCGAGCAGATGATGGCCGCCGAAGGACGCCTGCCAGATACGCTTGTCGCGTGCATCGGCGGTGGATCGAATGCGATCGGTCTGTTCCATCCGTTTCTTGATGACGCGTCGGTTCGTATGTTCGGTGTCGAGGCCGGTGGCCATGGTCTCGATGTCGAGAACGGGCATTGTGCGTCTTTGACGGGCGGCCGTCCGGGCGTGCTGCACGGCAACCGGACCTACCTCCTGCAGACGGCGGATGGCCAGATCCTTGAAGGTCATTCCATCTCCGCTGGCCTCGATTATCCGGGCATCGGCCCGGAGCACTCGTGGCTGAAGGACAGCGGCCGCGTGGACTACGTCGTCGCTACCGACAGGGAGGCGCTCGACGCCTTGCAGTTCTGCACCAGGATGGAAGGCATCATTCCCGCGCTCGAACCCAGCCATGCGCTCGCACACGTCATGCGCGTCGCGCCGAAACTGCCGAAGGACCACCTGATCGTGATGAACCTGTGCGGCCGCGGCGATAAGGACCTCTCCACAGTCGCCAAGGCGCTGGGAATGAAGATCTGACGGTGGGGCCGGGGGCGCCGTAGCCGTAGGTTGGGTCGAGCTTCAGCGAGACCCAACATTTCCTCATGACGATAGTCGGGTCTTCACTGCGATCGCCCCAATCTGTGGTTCGCACCCCGTTGAACTCGGGCGACAAGCCCCGTACAAGCGTCGCCATGCCATATGCACCGCTCATAGTCTTCGCGCGAATTACTGATCCGGCCGCCTCAGGGCGCCGGACGTCGATTGTTGTTGCCGCTTGACGCGTGCCATCTCACTCTCGCGAACGAAACCAGACCATGAACGATAAAAACTCTTCTTCTGTGGCGCCTTCCGACTCGCGCTCCGCGAGCCAACCGGAAGGCGCGGCTGGCGGCCGGCTCCCCGCAGGGAAGTCGGAGGGCGCCACGAACAGAGACTGGGGTCAAACTCTCTTCCTGCCGAAGACCAATTTTCCGATGCGGGCGGGCCTGCCGCAGATGGAGCCGAAGCTCCTCGATCGCTGGAAGCGGGTCGATCTCTATTCGCAGCTACGCGCCTCTGCCGAGGGCCGCGCGCGCTTCACGCTGCATGACGGCCCGCCCTACGCAAACGGCAACATCCACATCGGGCACGCGCTGAACAAGATCCTGAAGGATCTCGTGACGCGCAGCCAGCAGATGCTGGGCTTCGACAGCAACTATGTGCCGGGCTGGGATTGCCACGGCCTCCCGATCGAATGGAAGATCGAAGAGGAGTACATGGCGAAGGGCAAGGCCAAGCCGAACCTCAAGGACCCGCAGGCCATGAAGGCGTTTCGGGCCGAGTGCCGCGCCTTCGCCGAGCATTGGATGGGCGTGCAGTCGGCCGAGTTCCAACGGCTTGGTGTGGAGGGCGACTGGGCGCACCCGTACACGACAATGACGTATCCCGCCGAGGCGCAGATCGCGCGCGAGCTGATGAAGTTCACCGAGACCGATCAGCTCTATCGCGGCTCGAAGCCCGTGATGTGGTCGGTGGTCGAGAAGACCGCACTCGCCGAGGCCGAGGTCGAGTACCAGGACTATCAGTCCGATATGGTGTGGGTGAAGTTTCCGGTGGTGAGGGCCAGCGACAGCTCCAAAGACAAAAGTAACGCGCAAAGCCCGCTGCTCGATGCCTTCGTCGTTATCTGGACTACCACCCCATGGACGATCCCAGGCAACAGGGCGATCTGCTTCAATTCAAAGCTCGCGTACGGTCTTTACGAGGTGACGAAGGCGCCCGAAGGGAATTGGGCAAAGGTCGGCGAGATGTACGTGCTGGCCGACAAGCTCGTCGCAGAGGTAATGAAGGCCGCAAAGGTCGAGGAATATCGTAAACTAGCCGCGGTCACGGCAGAGAATTTCGATGGAATGGTCTGCGCCCATCCGCTCCGTTCTTCTCCCCTCCCCGGGGGGGGGGGGGGGGGGGGGGGCCGAGGCAACACCTCAAGCGGTGACGGCAACGCCCAGACTTCCACCCCACCCCTAACCCCTCCCCTGAGGGGAGGGGAATCCACCAGCGCCGTGAATGGGCGGCGTGGCTACCAGTTCGACGTCCCCCTCCTCGACGGCGACCACGTCACGGACGACGCAGGCACGGGCTTCGTGCACACGGCGCCGGGGCACGGCCGCGAGGACTTCGACATCTGGACCGCCTCGACGCGCAAGCTCCAGGCCATGGGCGTCGATCCCGCAATCCCCTACACCGTCGACGAGAACGGCGCCTTCACCAAGGACGCGCCCGGCTTCGAGGGCGAGCGTGTCATCACGGACAAGGGCGACAAGGGCAACGCCAACGATGCCGTGATCAAAAAGTTGGCGGAAGCCGGCATGATGGTCGCGCGCGGGCGGCTCCGGCACCAGTATCCGCACTCGTGGCGCTCGAAAAAGCCGGTCATCTTCCGCAACACGCCCCAGTGGTTCATCCATATGGATAAGGACGTGCCGGCGCTCGGAAACCACACGCTGCGCGAGGTTTCGCTGCAGGCGATCCGCGACACCGAGTGGGTGCCTGCCTCTGGCGAGAACCGCATCGCGGGCATGATCGAGGCCAAGCCTGACTGGGTGATCTCGCGCCAGCGCGCGTGGGGCGTGCCAATCACTGTGTTCGTCAAGAAGGGCACCAACGAGGTGCTCGTCGACGCCAACGTCAACAAGCGCATCTATGACGCAATGTATGCGGAAGGCGCGGACGCGTGGTTCACGGATACCGACGGCTCGCGCTTCCTGAGGCCCGACTACGATCCGGCCGACTTCGAGAAGATCAACGACGTGCTCGACGTGTGGTTCGATTCTGGCTCCACGCATACCTACGTTCTAGAGGACAAGGATCACTTCCCCGGCCTCTATGGCTTCAAGCGCAAGGTCGATGGCGGACAGGATACCGTCATGTACCTCGAGGGCTCGGACCAGCATCGCGGCTGGTTTCACTCCTCGCTCATCGAGAGCTGCGGCACACGCGGGCGCGCACCCTACGATGTTGTGCTGACGCATGGCTTCTGCCTCGATGAGAAGGGGCAGAAGATGTCGAAGTCGGTCGGCAACGTGACCGCACCGCAAGATGTCATCGCCAAGTCCGGCGCCGACATCTTGCGTCTGTGGGTCGCCTCATCTGACTACGCGGACGACCTGCGCATCGGCCCCGAGATCCTGAAAACCTTCTCGGACAACTACCGCAAGATCCGCAACACCCTGCGCTGGATGCTCGGAACATTGGTGCACTTGCCCGCGGCTTCCGATTCTCCCGCGGGGAGTAGGCCGGAAGGCGCCGTCGATGGCGGCCGGCTCCGCGCAAGCGGAGTCGCCATCGACCACGAATATGAGCTGGAGCGTTTGATGCTCCACCGGCTCGCCGAGCTGGATGGCATCGTGCGCAAGGCCTATGCGGAGTACGATTACAAACGCGTCGTGGCGCAGCTCTCGCAGTTCATGAACACGGAGCTGTCCGCGTTCTACTTCGACATCCGCAAGGATGCGCTCTACTGCGAGGCACCGTCATCCCGGAAGCGCATCGCAGCGCTTCAGTGTGTTGAGCAGATCTTCCGCCACGTCACTGTGTGGCTGGCGCCGATCCTCGCATTCACGGCCGAGGAGGCATGGCTCGCGCGCTATGGCGACGATGATGGTCGGTCGGTGCATCTCGAGGTGTTCCCCGAGGTGCCAGCAAGCTGGCGCGATGATGCACTCGACAGAAAATGGGACACGATCAAGCGCATTCGTTCGGTGGTGACGGGCGCGCTCGAGATCGAGCGGGCTGCGAAGCGGATCGGCTCCAGTTTGGAGGCGGCACCTCTCGTTTATCTCGCAGACGAGAAGCTGCTGGATGCACTGGACGGCGTGGATTTCGCGGAGATCTGTATCACCTCCGGCATCGGCCTGACGGTAGATGACGCGCCACCGGCTGACGCGTTCAAGCTGACCGAGGTTGCGGGCGTCGCGGTGGTGTCGCAGCATGCTGGTGGTCAGAAATGTGCTCGTTCGTGGCGCTATACGACGGACGTCGGCAGTGACCCGGGGTATCCGGACCTCTCGGCGCGCGACGCAGCCGCCATGCGCGAAATTGACGGGAACCCGGCGGCCTAGGCAAACGCCGCTTCGCCTGGAGGCGTCGCGATGCGCACCATTCACGGCGACATCATTCGTCTCGCCAAAGAGGGCGCCTTCGACGTGATCGCGCACGGGTGTAATTGCTTCCACACCATGGGCGGCGGGCTCGCCGCCCAGGTAAAACACCACTTTCCAGAAGCCTATGACGCGGACCTCGAAACGGCCTACGGCGATCGCGCGAAACTCGGGACATGCTCGATAGCGGTCGCCGCCACACCGTCCGGCGAACTGACGATCGTCAACGCCTACACACAATTCCAGCCGAGCATGGGCGGCGGGGTCGATGTGGACTACGACGCAGTGCGCCATGCGATGGTATGGCTGAAGGCCCACTACACGAGGCGGCGAATCGGGCTACCGCAGATCGGGGCCGGACTAGCCGGTGGTGACTGGAACCAGATCCAGGCGATCATGGCTGACGAGCTTGGCGATGAGGACGTCTCGATCGTGATCTTTAGCGGGGCGACATGACCGAGCGCGACGGCGCGACCAGCGGATTCGCGAAGCGGGTGTGGGGACCGGCATCGCGGATCGGCCTCTGGGTCATCCTGCTCACGTTCGTGATCGACCAGGCTCACAAGTGGTGGATGATCAATGTCTACCAGATCGCCAAAGGACAGCGCACCTACGTGACACCCTTCCTCGACCTCGTCTACGTCATCAACAAGGGTGTCTCGTACGGCCTCCTCGACAATTCGGGACCATGGCTGCTGACGGGTTTCGCGGTTCTGGTTTCGGCGGTGCTGTGGTTGTGGTTGTCGCAGCCGTCGACCAGCCGCGTGATGGCGGTGAGCCTTGGTCTCATCATCGGTGGTGCCCTCGCCAATGCGCTCGACCGCCTGCATCTCGGCGGCGTCGCCGACTTCTTCTCACTGCATGCGTTTGGTTTTTACTGGTACGTCTTCAACATAGCCGACGTGGCCATTGTTGCTGGGGTCGTTGGCCTTCTGTATGATTCCGTCTGGACGAGTCGCAATGATGCCTCGAAGGCCGCTTAGACGGTCAAGGTACGCGACAGGGGGTTGCCGTATATGACGCCAGGACTTCAGAAGGCGAAACGATCGGCCGGCCGGTTGGTGCTGGGTCTCGCGCTGCTTACCCTGCCCGGATGCGGCGGCATCGAAGGCGTTGAGCTGAACGGCAAGCTTTTTGACGCCGTTGGGTTGACCGGCGCGATTGGCGGCAAGAAGGAAGAGCCGAAGACGGAGCCGCGGTCGCCTTTGGTTCTGCCACCAACCGCGGAACGATTGCCGGAGCCCGGCGAGAATGGTGCTGCAGCCCCCGTTCAAACCGCACAGGCGTGGCCGAACGATCCTGACAAGCAGCGCGCGGACAAAGAGACTGCCAAGAAGCAAGCTCAGGCCGAGTACTGCCGCGATGGCAGCTGGAAAGAAAAGGCCATGGGCGACGACCTATCGGTGCAAGGGCCAGAAGGAACGTGCGGAAGCATCTTCTCGGCCGTGAGCAAGACTCTGTTCGGTGACTAAGGATACATCCGCCCCGTCCTCGCATCTGAGCGCCTTTGGCTGACATCTGGCAGTTGAAGAGAGCAGCTATAGCCAGGGCGCGCCCGCTGGCCTGCGCAACGACCATCGCGATCCATCCTCGGTACATTAGTCCATGGTCAGCACGTCGACGCACGCTCGGTAGGCGAACGGCTACGCTCGTCACTGACAGCGCGCGGCCTTCTGCATGAACGGCTTGTCATTTGACATTCAAGACGCAAGCTCCGACATGAACCGACCGTGACGGCTTTCTGCTTGGCAGAGGTCGCCGTGGCGGCAAAGTGATGACAAAGACCGGCGCATGCCGTCGTCCGCTCAGGTGCGGCGACATTTCTGGTTGGGGCAGCCTGTCTCCTAGTCGAGTGCCGAAGGGATCTCCCCTATGCTTGCCAGAGGTTTCCCCCTCGTTCGATCGCTTCCCACGACCTTCCTCGCTGCATCCTTGGTGACCTTCATGCTCGCATTCTCCACGTACTTCTCCGATGCCCATGCCGCACCTCGTGCCACCGAGCTCGAGCTGAAAAACGGTATGAAGGTCATCGTGGTCGAGGATCACCGCGCACCCGTCGTGACGCACATGGTGTGGTATCGGGTCGGTGCTGCGGACGAGCCGGCAGGCGTCTCTGGCATCGCGCACTTCCTCGAGCACCTGATGTTCAAGTCGACGGACAAAATCCCGAACGGCGAATTTTCGAAAATCGTCTCCCGCCTTGGCGGCCAGGACAACGCCTTTACCGGCCAGGACGTCACCGCTTATTTCCAACGTATCGCCAAGGATCGGCTGCCGACCGTGATGGCGATGGAGGCCGACCGCATGGTCAATCTGCGCCTTCAAGAGAAAGAGGTCCTGACCGAGCGCAACGTTATTCTCGAAGAGCGGCGCACACGTACCGACAATAATCCGTCGGCGATTCTCGACGAGCAGATGAACGCAGCGCTCTATCTCGCGCATCCCTATCGCGTACCGGTGATCGGGTGGGAGCACGAGATGGCGAAGCTGTCGCCCCAGGACGCGCTCAGCTTTTACAAGCACTTCTACGCGCCGAACAATGCCATCCTCGTCGTGACCGGCGACGTCACGCCCGAGGAGCTGATGCCGCTGGCGGAAGCGACCTATGGCAAGATCCCGGCAAATCATGAGGTGACGACACGCGCTCGTCCCCAGGAGCCGCCGCATTTGGCGGCACGTCGGATCGACCTGAAGGACCCGCGCGCTGGCAAGCCGTCGTTGCACCGCTATTACCTGGCTCCGGCCTACACGACTGCAGCGCCAGGCGAGGCGGAGGCGCTGGACCTTCTGCTCAAGGTGCTTGCATCCGGCTCGACGAGCCGCGTCTACAAGGCGCTCGTCGTCGACGAAAAGGTCGCGGCATCGACTGGTGGCTGGTACTCCGGCGCGGCGCGGGACAGCGGCAAGATCGCACTCTATGCGGTGCCGGTTGACGGTGTCGGCCTCGACAAGGTGGAGGCGGCGCTCGACAAGGTTATCGCCGACGTGCGCGCCAACGGCATTACCGAAGCCGAGCTCGACAGGGCAAAGAAGTCATATCTCGCGGAATACATCTATCAGAGCGACAATCAGGCCACGCTTGCGCGGCGCTACGGCTGGTCGCTTAGCGTCGGTCGTTCGGTGAAGGATATCGAGGAATGGCCGGATCGGATCGCCAAGGTGACGGTCGCTGACACCACCAAGGCGGCGGCGAAGTACCTCGACATCCGCCGTTCTGTGACGGGCACACTCGAACCGGAAAGCCCGGATGCGGTGGGCACCGTAGCTGGATCTACGACCAAGGGGCCGATACCGACCCCGGCGGTGGCCCCGAAAGCCGGCGGGCGTACCTAGGAGCGGCGTGATCCCATGGTCCTGCGTGAAGGTAAGCGTTTTCTCGCCTGGCTCGACGCTCAAACGCCGGGCAGGCGGTTGTGGCTCCTGCTCGGCGCCATCGGGGTAGCGCTCGGTTTGCTATCTCTGATCGGTGGCTCGCCTCGCAACTTGCCCACTGTCGCGTCCGATACGGCCGGCAAGGATATCCAGTCGAGCGTCGCTGCGGCAGCGCATGAGGAAGGCCTGGGCTCGCTTTCGGATCGACCGGGCGTATCGGGAAAACCAGTGAGAACGATCGCGGTTGCGCGCGCTGGTCCGACTGGCGATGCCTCGGCGGCGGCCGGTCCTGCGCCGTCCACCGGCGCGAGCGCTCCCGCGGCGTCCGCTTCGACGGGCGCTGCCGCCGATATGGGGTCGCCCCCTCAGAAGCAGCAACGCGTTGCCGAGGCACCGCGCCCCGCAGGCACTCCGGCCGATGCCAAAGGCTCCACTCCCAAGAGTCCCACTCAAGGCGACAGCCCATTCGAAGGCACGCCTGCTCTCAAGACAGCAGAAACAAAAATGAACATTCAGGACG
This sequence comes from Hyphomicrobiaceae bacterium, assembly GCA_050250755.1. Taxonomy (GTDB): domain Bacteria; phylum Pseudomonadota; class Alphaproteobacteria; order Rhizobiales; family Hyphomicrobiaceae. The sequence continues at coordinate 47,693 of JBFWOB010000017.1, read as the reverse complement.
TCAAGAGCCCCGGTGGCATCTCTGCGTGGCTGGTCGAGGAACATAGCGTTCCGCTGCTCGCCATTCGCTTCGTGTTCGACGGCGGCTCGAGCCAGGATCCGCCCGGCAAGGAGGGGCTCGCGAACTACCTCACCGCGATGATGGATGAAGGCGCGGGCGATCTCGACGCGACGCACTTCCAGGAGCGCATGGAAGAGCTTGCGGTCAGGATGAGCTTCGAGGATGCCAAGGACGCGCTCTACGGCAGCTTCGAGACACTCAGCGCCAATCGCGAACCGGCCCTCGAGATGCTCCGTCTCGCGGTCAACGCGCCACGCTTCGACAGTGAGGCGGTCGAGCGCATCCGCAAGCAGCTTCTCGCCAATCTCGCCTACGCCGCCAAGAACCCGCAGCAGGTGGCCGGCCGGGAGTGGTACGAGGGTGCGTTTCCGGGTCATCCTTACGGGCGGCACGCCGGCGGCACATCCGAGAGCATTGCTTCCATTCAGTCGGCCGATCTCGAAGGCTTCCGCAAACGGACATTCGCGCGCGATACTCTGAAGGTCGTCGCGGTCGGCGACATCGACGCCAAGACACTCGGCGAGATTCTGGACAAGGTGTTCGGCGCGTTGCCCGCCAAGGCCGAGCTGACGTCCGTGTCCGATACGGCGCCAAATCCGGGCGAGAAGCTCAAAGTGGTCGAGATGGATGTGCCTCAATCGGTGGTCCAGTTTGGCCTGCCGGGCTTCGCGCGCAAGGATCCGGACTTTATCCCGGCGTTCGTGATGAACCAGATCCTCGGGGGCGGCGGGTTTGCGTCGCGGCTCACCGAGGAGGTGCGCGAGAAGCGTGGACTGGCCTATTCGGTCTACAGCTACATGCAACCACTCAAGCATGCGTCGACCTTCGGTGGCGGCGTTGCCACGAAGAACGAAGCGGTAAAGCAGTCGATCGACGTGATCCGCGGCGAGCTCGAGCGAATGGCGAAGGATGGGCCGACGGAGACGGAGCTGGCCAACGCCAAAAGCTACCTCACGGGCTCATTCGCGCTACGCTTCGACACCAACGCCAAGATCGCCAACCAGCTTCTCTGGATGCTGAACGAAGACATGGGGATCGATTATCCGACGCTCCGCAACGCGATGATCGAGGCAGTGACCATGGAGGACGTCAAGCGAGCTGCGAAGCGCCTGCTCAAGGTCGATGATCTGTTTATTACGGTCGTCGGCAAGCCCAAGGGCCTCGGCAACGGCTAAGATCAAACCGGATCGGCGCGAGATGGCGGTTATTGCCGCCGCGTTCTTCGCATTGTTCCGGTGCTGTAAGTCTGAGGGAGGAAGAGATGTCGGTCATCGAGGTGCAAACTGTCGTCGACGCCACGGGGCGGCGGCTCGTTACGCAATCGGTTGCCGGGTGTCTCGCGGCAACAATCGGCCCGTCGGGGCTGACACCGTTGGAACTTGCTGGCTGGGTGGCGCGGCTTGATGGAGCGGTTGCCGAGCTGAAGACGGCTTACGAGCTGGGCACGCTTGCACATCTCAGAGTGCCCGAGGCCACCGCCGACATCGCCGACGCAGAAGCAGCTATGGCGGCGCTCTCCGAGGGCGCGCGGACGATCGTGTTTCTTGGTACGGGTGGGTCGAGCCTCGGCGGGCAGGCGCTTGCTCAGCTCAACGGATGGAATCTTCCCGGCGGCGCTGACGAAGGCCAGCGCGGACGTCCGAGAACTCGTTTCTACGATAATCTCGACGCTGTGACGCTCGAGCGGTCGCTTGCAGGGCTCGATCTCGAGTCGACGCGCTTCGTCGTGATCTCGAAATCCGGCGGCACGCCGGAGACCCTGGCTCAAGCGGTTGCAGCGCTGGCAGCGGTCAAGTCCGCGGGCCTCGGTAGCCGGATCGGTCGGCACTTCCTGGCTCTTGCCGATCCAACAACAGGCGGCAAGGTCAGCGGCCTGCGCAAGCTCGCAGCGGATTTCGGTATCCCGGTCCTCGACCATGAACCTGGAATCGGCGGCCGCTTCTCCGTGCTGACGAATGTTGGGCTCCTGCCGGCAATCGCGCGCGGCCTCGACGTCCGGGCGCTACGGCGCGGGGCTCGGACCGTTGTCGAGGGGTTGCTCAAGGCCAAAAGTGCCGCTGAGCTTGCGCCGGCAGTCGGCGCCGCGATGGCGGTGGGTCTGTTGCGCGAGCGGGGCATCAAGGTCTCCGTGATGATGCCTTACGCCGATCGTCTCGGACGGTTCTCCAATTGGTATGTTCAGCTCTGGGCCGAGAGTCTGGGCAAGGAAGGCGCCGGCACCACGCCGCTCGCGTGTCTCGGTCCGCTCGATCAGCACAGCCAGCTCCAGCTTTTCATGGATGGCCCGAAAGAACACGTCATTACCGTCGTGCGGGTGCCGACCGCGGGCACCGGGTCCACGCTTGATCCAGATCTTTGCAAGGCGGCCGGTATCGGCTTCCTGGCTGGCCGGCCCCTAGGCGATCTCGTCGCAGCGCAATCGGAGGCCGTGCCGGAAGCGCTGGGGAAAGCCGGTCGTCCCGTCAGGCGTATCGATCTCGACCGACTTGACGAGACGGCATTCGGCGCCTTGTTGATGCATATGATGCTCGAGACGATTCTCGCGGGGCACCTGCTCGACGTCGATCCGTTCGACCAGCCGGCGGTGGAGCTTGCGAAGGTGCTCACCCGCGAGCGGCTGTCGGCTACGGCGAAAGCCTGACGCGACGCGTCGTGCGTTGTCCGGGCGAGTGCATGAGTCCTTGCGCGGGAGCGTACGCGTGGCCGTTCGCCAGCTCAGGCCTGAGACCGTCAATCGCATCGCTGCGGGCGAGGTGATCGAACGACCCGCCAGTGTCGTCAAGGAGCTGGTTGAGAACGCGCTCGATGCCGGCGCGCACAGCATCGAGGTTGTGACGGCGGCCGGCGGGTTGTCGCTCGTTCGCATCACCGACGATGGCGCCGGCATGGATCGGCGCGATCTCGAGCTCGCGGTCGAACGGCACGCCACGTCCAAGCTCGCCGACGACGATCTTTTCAACATCGTCACGCTGGGCTTTCGCGGCGAAGCGCTGCCGTCCATCGGCTCCGTCGCAACGCTGTCGATCAAGACCCGCCCGCGCGACGCCGGATCAGGCCTAGAAATTGTGGTTGACCGCGGCGATAAGGGCGACGCGCGGCCGGCAGCGCTCAACTGCGGCACGATCGTCGAGGTCCGCGGACTTTTCTCGGCAACACCGGCACGGCTGAAGTTCATGAAGTCGGAGCGGGCGGAGAACATGGCGATCTCCGAGACCGTCAAGAGGCTCGCGATGGCCAATCCGCAGGTCGCGTTCACACTGACGACCGGCGAGCGCGCGGGGTTGGTGATGCCGGCTCAACCTGAGGGTTCGAACGGGCTGCTCGCGCGACTCGGGCGGATCATGGGACGCGAGTTTCTCGATGATGCGCTCGCACTCGATGGCGCGCGCGAAGGCGTGCGCGTGTTCGGCTTCGCAGGGCTGCCGACCCTGCACCGACCCGATACGGGTTTGCAGTTCTTGTTCGTCAATGGCCGGCCGGTGCGTGATCGCTTGATGCTCGGCGCCGTCCGAGCCGCTTACGGCGATCTCGTGCCGAAAGGTCGCCATCCGCTGCTCGCACTCTTCGTCGAACTCGACCCGCGCGAGGTGGACGTCAACGTGCACCCGACCAAGGCCGAGGTTCGCTTTCGCGATGCCGCAACCGCGCGGAGCCTCATCGTCGGCGGGCTGCGGCACGCCCTTGAGGGGGCGGGGCATCGGGCGACCACGCTCGGCGGCGCGCGGACGCTGGATACGATGGCGCGTGGCCACGCAAGGGGAAGTCAATGGGGCACACCGCAATCGGCTGAGATGTCATCGAGTGCCGCTCGCGCTGCGGTGGATGATGGTGGCCCAGCATACGGGGTAGCGGCTCAGCGATCACGAGACACGCGCCCATATTCAGGCGGCTTCGGCGAACTGCTCCAGGCGCCGCTCGACATGAATATCGCGCCGTCGGCGGATACCCGCGCGGCATTTGCAGCGGTGCCCGAGGCATTGCTCGACCAACCGCTCGGGGCGGCCCGTGCGCAACTGCATGAGACTTATATCGTTGCGGAAACGCGTAACTCGGTGGTGATCGTCGACCAGCACGCTGCACACGAACGGCTCGTCTATGAGCGCATGAAAGCGATGCTTGCCAACGGCGGTGTGACGCGGCAAGGCCTGCTCATTCCTGAGATCGTTGAGATGGACGAGGACGAGGCCGCGCTTCTGGCGGATTGGTCCCACGATCTCGCGGAGCTTGGGCTGGCACTCGAGCCGTTCGGGCCGGGTGCCGTCGCGGTGCGCGAAGTGCCGGCACTGCTCGGCAAGGTCGATGTGAAAGGTCTCGTCCGGGATCTCCTGAGCAACGTGCTCGACGGAAACGGAACAACGTCCCTTCGGGATCGACTGGAGGCCGTGTGCGCAACGATGGCCTGCCACGGCAGCGTGCGCGCAGGACGAAAGCTCACGCCGGAAGAAATGAATGCACTTCTACGCGACATGGAGGCAACCCCCTTGTCTGGGCAGTGCAACCATGGCCGACCAACTTATGTCGAGTTGAAACTCGGCGACATCGAAAGGCTTTTCGGTCGCCGATAATTTGTCTGTCGCGTCGATGCGCTATCGGCTGCGCGCGCCGTTACTCCGTTACTCTCAGCGGCGACGGCACGGCCGAGCGGTGACTTGGCAGCTCCACGAGCGGTCGCGATCTGCGCCGCTGCACTTCACGCCCTTGCTTTCGGACATACGGAAGCTACCCCACGCGCGTCCGTACTCCCACGCCGTGAAATCCTGCCAAACCCTCATGGCTTCCGTTTCGGCGGCCTTTCGCGTCGCCATGTTGTTGCTGCTTCCGTCGTGGAAGTGGTCTTTCATGCAGACCTTGCCGCCAACGCGAACTTGCTCATGAATGCCCGACAGGTTCAGGCCCTGGGCGGTGGCAGACGTGGCACCGATAGCGAGCAGACCCGCCGCTACCAACAACGACCTCCGCAGTGTCATTCATCGTCTCCGTCAGTTTCGGCGCAGTCCGGCCGTCCACTTCGGGACATGCCTGATTTGATGGACGATGGCCTAGCGCCCGAGGCGCCGCAGACGTGCGAATTCCGACGACGATGGCGGCGATGCACCAGACGTGGCGAGTAGGCAACAGAAGTATAGAATTCTTCCAGAGTCGCGTGGGCCTAAGGCGCCGGCACGACGAGGCGGGCGAGGGCCCCACGCATGGGCTCTGGGATCGGCGTCGGGCGTTGGCTCTTACGTTCGACAAAGACGTGCACGAAATGTCCCTCGGCGCGTGCCGTGTCCTCGTTCTCGGCGAAAAGCCCGATCTCGTAGCGCACCGATGACGTGCCAAGCCTGCCGATGCGAAGCCCTGCATCGATCACGTCGGGGTAGGAGAACGATTTGTGGTAGCGACAAAGGCTTTCGACGGCGAGACCAATGATCGTCCCGTTGTGAAAGTCGAGGCGTCCCTCATCGATCAGGTAGCGATTAATCAGGGTATCGAAATACGAGTAGTAGTTCACGTTGTTGACGTGGCCGTAGACGTCGTTGTCCATCCAGCGAGTCGGGATTTGCATGAAGTGCCGGTAGTCGGCGCGCTGTCCGATCCGGGGACGCTCAGTGCTCATGATCCTGCTTTCTTCTTCGTCCCGCGCCGGTTTCAGCCCTTGGCCGCAATAATCTGTGCCTCGAAAAGGCACTCGGCGTCCGCCATCTTGCCTTCGATACAGGCGCGTGCAGGCAGGTTGTCCGGATCGACCCATTCGAGCCAGGCTTTGTTCATGGCATCGCGCAAGCGGATGTCTGAAAGCCAGATCGTCACCCAAAGGATGTTTGACTTCGACGAACCGCACTGGGCGAGGAACTTGTCGAGATCGCGAAAGGCTTCGCGGGCCTGCCCAGCAACGTCGAGCGTCAGATCGTCTGCAATAGCACCAGCCGTGAAGACGAACGGTTCGGCTTCGACGACGTTGGCCAGAATGGCTTCGAGCTCACGGCGGACAATGGCCATGGAGGTCTCCCGTCGGGGCGTTTGACGAATCGAGGCTGGCGGCAGGGAAGACGACAGTGGCGCCTCCCTGCGCGCCGCCCATCATTTCGCAGCGACGACCGCGATCTCGACCAGGACGGCTGGGTCGGCGAGCTTCGCCTCGACGCAGGCGCGGCCGGGCAGGTTCTGGCCGCCGGTCCACTCATTGTAGGCGACGTTCATCTTGTCGCGCAGGCGGATATCCGGAACCCAGATGGTTGCCGAGACGATCTTCGACTTGTCGGTGCCGCAAAGCGCGAGCAGCCGGTCGATCTCTTTCGTGACCTCGCGGGTCTGGGCCGTCACGTCCTGATTGACGTTGTTCGCGGTAATGCCGGCTGTAAAGACGAAGCCGTTCGCTTCGACGACCTTCGAAAGGATGCCTTTCGACTCGTGACGCGTGATCGCCATTTTGGGGGGTCTCCTCGGGTGATTGAACGCGGCCAGTCTTAGCACGCCATCACGTGATCGGCACAACGGATGAAAATGTCGCTCGCGCGGGCGCAACCGGGCGCCGACATTCGGCGGACCCGCGTTGCGCCGTCCTGCGGCGAGTTCTAGTCTCGGATAACGACATCGCGGTGGAATGACTTGAGGAAGCACCCAATGAAAGAGCCGAAAAAAGCACAAAACAACGGCAAGAACGGTAGCAAAGGCAATGGAAGCAAACGCCGCGTGAAGCCAGCCGAGCTACGCTCGAAGGCCTGGTTCGACAACCCGCACAACGTGGACATGACCGCGCTCTATCTCGAGCGGACAATGAACTATGGACTGACGCTCGACGAGCTGCAGTCGGGCAAGCCGATCATCGGCATCGCGCAGTCGGGCTCGGATCTCAGCCCCTGTAATCGCCATCACATCTTTCTTGCGGAGCGCATCCGCGAAGGCATCCGCGAGGCAGGCGGGATCGCATTTGAATTTCCGCTGCATCCGATCCAGGAGACATGCAAGCGTCCGACCGCGAGCCTCGACCGGAACCTCGCCTACCTCGGCCTCGTAGAAATACTCTACGGTTATCCCATCGATGGCGTCGTGCTGACGACGGGCTGCGACAAGACCACGCCGAGCCAGATCATGGCGGCGGCAACCGTCGATATTCCAGCGATCGTACTCTCCGGCGGCCCCATGCTGAATGGCTGGTTCAAAGGCGAGCGGACGGGCTCGGGCACGATTGTCTGGAAAGCGCGCGAGATGATGGCGCGTGGCGAGATTGAATATAAGGAATTTCTCGAGCTCGTTGCCTCCTCCGCGCCGTCGGCGGGTCACTGCAACACCATGGGCACGGCCTCGACGATGAACTCGCTCGCCGAAGCGCTTGGTATGTCGCTGCCGGGCTGCGCGGCGATCCCCGCGCCCTATCGCGAGCGCCAGCAGATGGCCTATGAGACGGGCAAGCGCATTGTCGAGATGGTGTGGGAGGATCTGAAAACGTCGGACATCCTCACGCGTGAGGCGTTCGAGAACGCTATCGCCGTCAATTCTGCGATCGGGGGATCCACCAACGCACCGATCCATCTGAATGCCATTGCGCGTCACATCGGCGTCGAGCTCGATAACGATGACTGGGAACGGATCGGTTACGACGTCCCGCTGCTCGTCAACCTGCAGCCAGCGGGCGAGTATCTTGGCGAGGAATACCATCGGGCCGGTGGGCTGCCCGCGGTTGTCGCTGAGCTGATCGCGGAAGGCAAAATCAACAAGAAGGCACTGACGGTCAACGGGCGCACACTCCACGACAATTGCCTGGGCAAGCTGTCGTGGGATCGCAAGGTGATCAAGCCATACGACGAGCCTATGGTGAAGTCGGCCGGATTCCTGAACCTCAAGGGAAACCTTTTTGACAGCGCCATCATGAAGACGTCGGTAATCTCGGACGAGTTCCGTCAGCGCTACCTGTCGAATGCCGAGGACCCAAACGCCTTTGAAGGTCGCGCCATCGTCTTCGATGGTCCAGAGGACTATCATGCGCGCATTGATGATCCGAAACTGAAGATCGACGGAACGTGCCTGCTCTTCATGCGCGGCGCGGGGCCGGTCGGCTATCCGGGTGCCGCAGAGGTCGTGAACATGCGTGCGCCCGACTATCTGCTGAAGAAGGGCATCTCAGCACTCCCGTGCATCGGCGACGGACGTCAGTCGGGTACCTCGGGGAGCCCCTCGATCCTCAATGCCTCTCCGGAAGCAGCGGCTCCGGGTAGCGGACTGGCGCTGCTGAAAACCGGCGACAAAGTGCGGATCGATCTCAATCGGCGTTCGGCCGACATTCTGATTTCGAATGAGGAACTGGCCAAGCGCCGTGAATCGCTAGCGAAGGCGGGTGGTTACAAGTATCCCGAGAGCCAGACGCCCTGGCAGGAAATCCAGCGCGGTATGGTGGATGAGCTGTCGAACGGAATGGTGTTGAAACCGGCGGTTAAGTATCAGCGCATCGCCAAGACGAAGGGCATCCCGCGCGACAATCATTAACGCGCGAGTAAATGCTGCGATCCCGGGCGGCGTGCGGAGCGTGCCGCGCCGGGATTTCTCGGACCGGCTGTGATCGACACAAGCAATCCGGCTTGCACGACCGTGACGCCTGCAGACACGCTTACGCCGGCCCCGAGATCTGACGCACGTCGAGCGCCGACAGTCCGGCGACGAAACTCGCCTCATCATCGAGACCGCGGAGATCCATCACCAGGGCGCCCTTCTCGATCCGGCCGATCACGGGAATGGGGAGGGCCCGAAATGCCGCCGCAAGCCCTTGAATGCGACGGCCACTCTCGCGTCGGCCCGAGAGGCAAACGCGGATAGCGACGCTGGGAATGGTCTCGAGAGGCAGCGCCCCCGAGCCAATCTGGCTAGCGCAGGGAACCGCGTCGACCTCGAAGTCGTCCTCGCCAAGCGTGGTGCCGACGATCGGCACGAGCCGCGTCGCGATCGTCTCCAGTTCCGCCACGGGCCTCGTCAGCAGACGCAGCGTCGGCAGCCGTTCAGCCAGCCGAGCCGGGTCGCGGTAGAGCTTCAATGTGGCCTCGAGTGCCGCGAGGCGGACCTTGTCGAGCCGCATCGCGCGCTTCATCGGATTCTTCGCACAGCGCTGCACCAGATCACGACGCCCGACCACGAACCCCGCCTGCACACCGCCGAGGAGCTTGTCGCCCGAGAACGTGACGACATCGGCGCCATCGCGAATGGCGTCCATGACCGTGCGTTCAGGCCGGAGACCCCACCGCGCCAGATCGACGATCGTGCCCGAACCCAGGTCATCCACCAGCGGCACGCTCTTTTCTCGTGCAAGGGCCGCGAGTTGCGTTGCGGAGACCTCGGCCGTGAAGCCTTGGATCAGATAGTTCGACGTGTGCACCTTCATCAGCAGGGCTGTGTCGGCATCGATCGCGGTTTGATAGTCCCTTAGATGCGTTCGGTTCGTCGTGCCGACCTCGACCAGCTTTGTGCCGGCGCGCGCCATGATATCCGGCATGCGGAAAGCGCCACCGATTTCAATGAGCTCGCCGCGCGAGACGATGGTGCTTTTGCCTGTGCCCAGCGTGTTGAGAACGAGCAGCACCGCGGCGGCATTGTTGTTGACGGCGATCGCATCCTCGGCGCCCGTCAATTCGCACACGAGAGAGCGGATAGCGTCGTCGCGCTCGCCCCGTCCGCCGCTTTCGATATCGAACTCGAGTGCCACTGGATGGCGCATCGCCTGGATGGCAGCCTCGATCGCTGCATCGGCGAGGACGGCGCGGCCAAGGTTCGTATGCAACACGGTGCCGGTCAGATTAAACACTCGCCGGACGCGGGGCGCCTCGGACATGGCAAGCGCCTCGGATGCCGCGACCGCGATGGCCTTTGCCGCTTCGGGGCGCTCCATGGCGGCGTCACGTTGCTCGTGCACCCGCTGGCGATAGAGATCGAGCGCCGCACGTACCGCATTAACCGCAAGTTGGTGGCCATAGCGTGCGATGGCTGCAACAGAAATCTCGTTGTTCAGGATCTCATCGACGGACGGTATCTGGCTGACGTTACGATTCATGAATGTCTGTGGTGATCCGAGTTAATCCGAAACCTGGGCGTACACCATGGAAACCATTGGCAAGTCTGCGGCTTCTCGGAGTCCCGCTTTCCCCTGCGACCATGGGGTACCTAGCATAACGGGCGGGCTCCTGTCACAATTCGTTCTAACGAATGCCGACCGCCGGTCGCCACTCGACGGCACTCTATTGCCGAATTGCTTATCAAACAGTCTTGCGTTTGCGCGCAAACCACATATATTCCGCGCGTCGAACTCGCTTTGGTGCGCACTACACGACAGCTTATGTGGCTGACCTTGTTACCACTCCAATGCGTGATTTGATGGTTTCCGGCGCTAGTGTTGGGAGCCTACGACCTCTTTGGAGCACTAGAATGGCCACTGGCATCGTGAAATGGTTCAACGCGCAGAAGGGCTATGGCTTTATCCAACCGGACGAGGGTGGTAACGACGTGTTCGTTCACATCTCAGCCGTGGAACGGGCCGGTCTGACTGGCCTGCGCGAGGGCCAGCGCATCACGTACGAGATCGAGAAGGGCCGCAACGGCAAGAGCGCCGCGGTCAACCTCAAGACCTGATGCCAGGCTGCCGGGGACGTTCACTCCTCGGCGGTTGCTAGGCGGGCCAGCTTAGCCTTAGGTCCGTGATGGCACTAGGCAGGCGCCCAGCAGGCACGGTGCCGCGCACGCGCGGCACTCGTCCGGCCGATGAATAGTGCGGGCCACGGTCGAGCGACGTGGCCCCTTGTCGCGGTCGGCGCGCGAAGTGAGCGCAACGCTCACTTCTTGAATAATCTTGTCAGGCGAGCTTGAGTTTGGGGGTGCGCGACGCGCCTGCCCCTGTCGTCGTGACAGAAGTGGAGACTATATGGCCAAGGAAGAGATGCTCGAGTTCGAAGGTGTTGTGGCGGAGGTTCTTCCGGACGCCCGATGCCGCGTGACACTCGAGAATGGGCACGAGGTCGTTGCCTATACGTCAGGCCGCATGAAGAAGAACCGCATCCGTATTCTGGCCGGTGACCGCGTCACGGTCGAGATGACCCCGTATGATCTATCGAAGGGGCGCATCAATTTCCGCCATAAGGATACGCGCTCGCCGCCGCCTCCCGGTGCCGGTGGGGGTGGTCGCAGGCCGCCGCCGCGTCGGCGTTGAGACGGGCTGCGTAACGGGGCGATTTTAATCGAATGTTTCCCTGACGACGCGACGACAGCTTAGGCTCGGCGCGTCATTTCCGCGTGATCGGAGCATACGCGCACTTTTTTTCGGCGAGCGGATCGTATACTCGCCGCTCAGAGTGCGCGGCGTGCCGAGGAGTGGGGCAGTCGCGTCTAGTGTCCCTTTTGCTTCCGGAGTTCGCTCACTGACGTAGCTGTGCACTCTGGCGAACTTCGGAATCAAAAGGGACACTAGAAACATAGAGTTGCTAGTGTGATTGAGACCGAGAAATTCGCTCGGAGCATTAGCCGCTGGATGGGGCGAATTTCTCGATCATCACACGAGCGCGGAGGCCCCATGCAGCACTCGAGACCGCAGCACCCGTCTGCATTTCATTCCGCCTGCACGTCTGAGCAGATCGCGATGCGCGGCTCGCGAAAGCCTGTGAATCTTGCCCTTCAAGGCGGCGGCGCGCATGGCGCGCTGGCGTGGGGTGTGCTTGACCGGCTTCTTGAAGATGACCGTCTGGCTCCCGATGCGATCAGCGCGACAAGCGCTGGCGCCATGAATGCGGTCGTGATGGCGTGGGGCGTCTCTCAGGGTGGTCGGGACGGCGGCCGCGCGAAGCTCGCTGAATTCTGGCGGAAGGTTAGTGATGCCAGCGGCACCTGGAGCCCGATGGGCGTCGACATGCTTGCACCGATCGCCGACAGTGTGAGCTGGCCACTCGATCTCACACCGGCCTACCTGATGTTCCAGGCGGTCACGAGCACGTTCTCCCCCTACCAGCTCAATCCGCTCGATCTGAACCCGCTGCGTGACATTCTCAATGAGGTCGTCGACTTCGCTCGCCTCAAACAATGCCCTTTTGCGACGCGCATTTTTCTGTCCGCGACCAACGTCCGAACCGGCAAGATCAAAGTCTTTCGGAACGCCGAGTTATCGGCGGATGCGGTGATGGCATCCGCGTGCCTGCCAAGCATTTTCAAAGCGGTGGAGGTCGACGGCGACTTCTATTGGGACGGCGGCTTTATGGGCAATCCCGCCATCTTCCCGCTGATCTACGAAGGCGCTTCGCGCGACGTGATTATCGTGCACATCAATCCGCTGGTTCAGGATCGGGTCCCGACCACGGCGCCGGAAATCTTCGATCGAATGAATGAGATCACATTCAATTCGTCCCTGATGCGGGAGATGCGCGCGATCGCCTTCGTGTCTCGCCTCGTCGCCGAGGAGCGCGTGGACACGGGGCGCTACCAGCGCATGCTGATTCACGCCATCAGCGACGACGACGAGATGCGGAAGCATGGCGCTTGGAGCAAGCTCAATCCCGACTGGACCTTCATCCAACACCTGTTCGAGATTGGTCGCGCCGCAGCAGGGCGCTTTCTGGACGAGCATTACGATAATGTCGGCGAGCGCTCGAGCGTCGATATCGAAGCGACTTACCTTTGATCCGGGCGGGCGCGGAATGCCGACGCCCCTCCCCGCTCAGTCTATGCCGAGTGCTTTCTGCATGGCTGTCAGCGCTTCGACCGCGTCCATACCGGCATAGAGCATGGTATCGACACCTGCCGCCTTCAGCGCGGCTTCCAGGTCCTTCGGTCGGCCCGCAAGATAGATGCGCGAGGCGCCGGCGGTCTTCAACAGAGTGGCCGTTGCCTCTCCGAGCTCGCCGTAGACGTCGTCCGACGAGCACAGGCAGGCAACAGTCGTGCCCGCGTCTGCAAAGTCCTTTCCGGCGTCCGTTGACGTCAGGTAACTCGCGGCGCCGACGCCTTCGATGCCACCGGCCGCCAAAAAGTTCTTGATCCACGTCGCCCGCGCGGCGTTGACCGCGAGCGGCCCGAGAGAGGCGAGGAACACGCGCGGGCGCGCGCCCGCCCGCTTCTCGAACGCATCAGCCTTGTCGCGAAGTGTTTCGAATGGCGTCGCGACACGTTCGAGCACCAGCGGGCGCGCCTTTGCCCCATTGAGCGCTACTGATGGGATCTCCGGCCACGGCTCGACCGTCACGCCATCCTCGCCGAGGCGGGGAAAGGCCGATGTTCCGGTCAGCGCCAGACGCCCGGTCGCGACCTGTTTCTGGCGCTCGCTTTGCGCTTTCGCGAGGTCGTCCTGAATACGCCCGGCCTCGAGGCCCGCGAGCAGACCGCCTTCTGCTTCTATGGCCTGGAATGCCTCCCAGCCGGCGCGAGACAGCGCATCTGTGAGCTCCTCCACATACCAGCTCCCGCCTGCCGGATCGGCAACGCGGCCGAGGCCTGCCTCCTCGATCAGGACGTGATGGGTATTGCGTGCAATGCGCCGCGCGAACGCGTCGGGCTGGCCCAGGGCCCAAGAGAACGGCAGGACCGTGATGGCATCTGCGCCACCCATGGCAGCCGCCGCTGTTGCGATCGTGGTGCGCAGCATGTTCACCCAGGGATCGCGCTTGGTGAGCATGCGCGCCGACGTCTCGGCCGTAAACGCAATGCGCGAGGCGGTTTCAGCCGCTCCGCAGGCCTCGGCCAGACGCCAGACCAGCCGGCGCACAGCCCGAAGCTTGGCGATGGTCAGGAACTGGTCCGCGTCGGCCGCAAGAGTCACCGCAATCTTTGGCAGGGCGGCGGTTGGGGCGATGCCATTCGCTTCTGCGGCTCTCAGATAGGCAACGATCGAAGCGAGCACCGCAGCCAACTCCTGCGCCTCGGTCGCACCACCCAGATGCCAGACGTGTCCATTGGCCCTGAGCGCCGTAACGCCCGGCATCGACTCCGTCGTGCGAACTAGGTCTGCGGCAATGGCGAGTGCTTTCGCTGCCGGATTGTAGAGAGAGCCCGTCGCGGCGAGCGTCCCAAGCGGATCGTAATTGAAAGCGCCTTGCCTTTGCCCCTCGCCAATCCCTGACGTCCGCCAGAGTGCCATAAGGCTCCCAGCCGCGTCAGGCGTGTACTCACCCGCAACGAGCGAAATCGGCGCCACGTCGAGCATCACCCCGGCAAGCGCGCGCGCCATCACGGCCTGCTCATAGCCCACCCCGATCGAGCCAGGCGCTCCGATCTGGAGAAGAACCGACGTTGAGCCACCCGCCAGATCCTCTAGGATCGCCGTGTTGGCGGCCACCGGGTTGGGGTCCGCGCAGATCTGGCGGATGTCCCATCCCGCCCCATCAGGAACGTGTGTACCCCGGAGCAGGGGAGGCGCTCCCGGTGCGAGATCTTCCCGCCCCGGAATCGCGTCCTGGCGGGTATAGAGCGGCTTGATCTTGATCCCGTCCGCCGTCCGCGACACCAGCCGCCGCTCGAAATCGCCGCCTTTCAGAACCTTCTCCACGAGCCGGAGCCATTCCTCCTCGGTCGGGCGTGGGAAGTCGGCGGCGAGCGGCAAGTCGGTCATTGGGGCGATCCCATCGGGCGATTGGTATTTAATGGACGTTCTAGAGGGCTCGACCGCTCGCGCCAATACCCGGTTATCGACGTGCTTGCCGGTTGCGGAAAGCCGGGCCCAAGGCTCAGAATGTCCCGGAACAAGGGAGCCCTATGATGGCAACACCACAATCCACTCGAAAACCCCATGACATGGGCGGCGACCCGGCCGGCCCGATCGACCGGGAAGAGCACACGCCGACCCTCGTTGAGCGTCGCATCGACGCCATGATGCAGCTTCTTCGCCAGAAGCCGCGCGCGTTCTGGGTGACCGACGAGAACCGGCGCACGATCGAAAGCCTGACGCCGGAAACGTACCGGGACAGCAGCTATTATCAGAAATGGTGCCTCGCCATGCGCAGCCTCCTCATCGAGAAGGAGGTGCTCACCCAGGACGATATCGATGCCAAGCTCGCCGAAGTGAAGGCGCGTCATGGGAAGGACGGAGGCACGCCATGACCGCCCGCTTCCGGATCGGCGACCGCGTGGCGGTGCGCACCGATGCTCCGCCCGGTCATGTCCGTACGCCGACGTATCTCAAGGGCAAGCGCGGCGTGATTTTTCGCGATTTCGGGTATTGGCCCAACCCTGAGAAGCTCGCCTACGGAAGGCCAGGCTGGCCTAAGAAAACGAACTACTGGGTTAAATTTTCCATGGATGAACTCTGGCACGGCGACGGTGCCTATGCAGGCAACGACGCAGTCGTGGCCGAGATCTATGAGCACTGGCTGGAGCCAGATACGACGCTGGAGACGACGCAATGAGCCACAACGAGCACGACCACCACGACGAGCACGATCACGACCATGATCATCCCCACGATCACGGTCCCTTCCAACCCGACATCAAGGAGCCATCCGAAGACTGGGAGTTCCTCGAGATCGCACTGCGCGAGTTGATGATCGAGAAGGACATCCTGACGGCGCGCGAAATCCAGGAGAAGATCGAGGAATGGGACGGCAAGTGTCCCGAGGTCGGGGCCCGCATCGTCGCGAAGGCCTGGACCGACCCCGCCTTCAAGGATCGCCTTTTGGCGGACGGCAACGCCGGCGTCGGCGAGTTGGGCCTCGAAGTACCCGGCCTGAAACTCGTCGTCCTCGAGAATACGCCAGACGTGCACCACATGATCGTGTGCACGCTATGCTCCTGCTATCCGCGTCCGATCCTCGGCTTTCCGCCACTCTGGTACAAATCGCGCCAGTACCGCTCGCGCGCGGTCCGCGAGCCCCGCGCCGTATTGACCGAGTTCGGCACCGACGTTCCGACCGACGTCGAGATTCGCGTCGTCGACTCAACGGCCGATTGCCGCTTTCTCGTGTTGCCCCGCCGGCCTGAAGGCACGGACGGCTGGAGCGAGGACCAGCTAGTAGAGCTCGTCTCGCGAGATTCCATGATCGGCACGGCCTATGCGCGCCCTCCCTCACATTGATCACCTGCAATTCACAAGGAAAACGCTATGGCTCGCCTTCCCTATATCGAGAAATCGGAGCTCGCGCCCGAGCACCAGGATCTCTTGAAGCGGGAAATCACGCTTTTCAAGTGCATGGTGCACAGCCCGAACGCGGCCCGCGCTTTCCAGGGTCTGGGTGGCTTCATCAGGCACAAGAGCCGGCTCGATCCGCGACTTCGCGAGATTGCCATCCTGTCCGTTGGGTGGCTGACGCAGGCCCCCTACGAATGGTCGCATCATGTCAAGATCGGCCAGGATTTTGGCGTCAGCGAGCAGGATATACGCGGCGTGATCGCTGAATGCGATGGCGCCGGGAGCAGCCTCGAGCCGCTCGCTCGTCTCGTCGTCAAGGCCGCGCGCGAGATGACGAAAGATTTGGCCGCCTCCGACGCGACCTTCGAGGAATTGAAGGCGAATTTCGATACGGAATGCGTGACCGATCTCGTTATCACGATCGCATTCTACAATGCCGTCGTTCGTTATCTCGGCACCATGCGCGTTGATGTCGAGCCCGACTATCAACCGTATCTCGATAAGTTTCCGCTTAAGACGCCGATGTATTGATCGCCTCAGAGAACTGCTCCTCTCTTCGCTATTGCAGCATCTTTTGCCGGCCAGATCAGGGTTGATCTGGCCGGTTTGCGTGTTTAACGTCAGCTTTGAAAAGAATGGCGGGAAAACCGTCCTGTTTCTGTCGCCCGGCGATTTCGTGGGCTGGCGGATTAATGACTAGGGAGGAGTGCTATCGTGAAAGCGTTCGTGGTGACTACCGTTGCGGCCGTTGTGGGCGCGACGACCGTCAGCGCACCTGTATTAGCGCAAAAAACTGGCGGGACGCTGCGTATGATTCATCGTGATAATGCGCCGTCCGGCTCAATTCACGAGGAAGCCACCAACTCGGTGACTGAGCCATTTATGGGCGTATTCAATAATCTGGTCGTGTTTGATCAGCAGAAGCCCATCAACAGTGCCGAGACGATCGTCCCGGATCTCGCAACGAGCTGGTCCTGGGACGACACCAAGACAAAGCTCACGTTCAAATTGCACGAAGGCGTTAAGTGGCACGACGGCAAACCCTTCTCGAGTGCGGACGTGAAATGCACGTTCGATTTGGTGCTCGGCAAGGCGAAGGCTCGCTTCAGGAAGAACCCGCGCCGCGTCTGGTACAACAATCTGAAGGATGTCACCGTCAACGGAGCAAACGAGGTCACATTCCTGCTCGATAAGCCGCAGCCGAGCATGCTCAACCTTCTGGCGTCAGGATATACGCCAATCTATCCGTGTCATATCGATCCTCAGGTCATGCGGACGGCGCCGATCGGAACCGGACCATTCAAATTCGTTGAATGGAAACGCAACGAGTCAATGAAATTCGTCAAGAACCAGGACTATTTCAAGAAAGGTAAACCGTATGTCGACGCCATCG
Source organism: Hyphomicrobiaceae bacterium (assembly GCA_050250755.1). Classification (GTDB taxonomy): domain Bacteria; phylum Pseudomonadota; class Alphaproteobacteria; order Rhizobiales; family Hyphomicrobiaceae. Next base: position 30,180 of record JBFWOB010000017.1, on the reverse strand, counting down.
AGTGGACCATCATTCCGAGCGTGGCCACGCGCATGCTGGCCTTCGAGGCTGGCGAGCAGGACGTCACGTGGCCTTCGGATATAACTATTCCACTGTTGAAGGATCTCAAGGCGAAGGCCCCGAAAGCAGTTTGTGATTTGCATCCGACCAACGTCTCCACGAACCTGATCGTGAACAGTGAAAAGCCTCCATTCGACAATCCGAAGGTTCGCCAGGCCATGGATATGGCAATTGATCGCGATGCCTTCATCAAGATTCTAAGCGACGGAAAAAACGATAAAGCCGGCGCCATGCTTCCGGCGCCCGAAGGCCAATGGGGGTTCACGAAAGAGCAACTTGCGGAAATTCCTGGTTACGGAAGCGGAGAGAAGGTCGAGAAGTCGCGTGCCGAGGCGCGGAAGATTATGGAAGGCCTCGGCTACTCTCCATCGAACCAACTCAAGGTGACCGTGTCGACGCGAAATATTGCCGTTTATCGCGATCCTGCGGTCATTCTGATCGACCAGCTCAAAGCGATCCATATCGCGGGTGAACTGGAGGTCGTCGATACGTCGATCTGGCACGCCAAGGTCGCGCGCAAAGACTACACCATTGGCCTCAATCTGACAGGCGTCGGCGTTGACGATCCTGACGTCGCGCTGGTCGAAAATTACACGTGCAAATCGGAGCGAAATTACACGCAGTATTGCAATGCAGAAGTCGATAAGGAGATTTTCGCTCAATCGCATGAGCTCGATCCGAAAAAGCGTCATGCGATGGTTATCGATATCCAGCGCAAACTGATCGCCGATGTTGCTCGCCCGATCATCTACTACGGTCGTCTCGCAACCTGCTGGCAGCCATATGTGAAGGGCCTCGTTCCACAACACAACTCCATCTACAACGGAGCGCGCTACGAGGACGTCTGGTTGGACAAGTAGGCGATCCGCGTCAGCGCGCCTCCCGATGAATGCGGGTGTTGATTGCGGCGGCACGTCCGGTTAGCCTGCCGCCGCATGGAGCAACGATCCGCTTCTGCTTGCGAGTCCGAGTGGACCGAGGCGGATCGGCCGCTGCGGGAGGAATTATGAAGACAGTGTCAACGCTGGCGGCGGCTGTTGCTGCTTTGCTGGCGGTTACGGGCGTGGCTGAAGCTCAAAAGAGCGGCGGCACATTGAAAATCCAGCATCGCGACAACCCGGCATCGCTCTCGATCCTGGAAGAGTCCACGGTCTCGGTACAGATGCCGGCGATGCCCATCTTCAACAACCTGGTCCTGTTCGATCAGCAAAAGCCGCTCCAATCGATGGAGACGATCGTCCCTGAGCTGGCGAAAAGCTGGAGCTGGGACGAGAGCAAGACGAAGCTTACGTTCAAGCTGGAAGAGGGCGTGAAATGGCACGACGGTAAGCCCTTCTCGTCTGCCGACGTGAAATGCACGTTCGACCTGCTGCTGGGCAAGTCCAAGGACCGTCTCCGGAAGAATCCCCGCGCCATCTGGTACCGCAACCTGAAAGAGGTCACGGTCAACGGGCCGAACGAGGCAACGTTTGTCGTTGAAAAGCCGCAGCCCGCGCTGATGATCATGCTCGCCAGCGGCTACGCGCCTATCTATCCGTGCCACGTCCCGGCGCGCGACATGCGCACTAAGCCGATCGGCACCGGCCCCTTCAAGTTCGTCGAGTTCAAGGGCAACGAAAGCATCAAATTGGCGAAGAACAACGATTATTGGCGCAAGGGCAAACCTTACGTCGATGCCATCGAGTTCAACATCATGACGAACCGCTCGACGCGCATGCTGTCGTTCGTCGCCAAGGAATTCGACATGACGTTCTCGAGCGACGTCACGATTCCACTCTACAAGGATATCAGGGCGCAGGCGCCAGACGCAGTTTGCGATCTTCATCCGCAGTACGTCAGCCGCAACCTGATTGTGAATTCGAAGGCGGCGCCGTTTGACAATCCGCAAATCAGGAAGGCGATGGCGCTGGCCATCGATCGCAAGGCTTTCATCGACATTCTGACCGAAGGCAAGGGCTCGATGGGCGGTGCGATGCTCCCGGCACCCGAAGGCCTTTGGGGCATGCCGAAGGAGCTCATGGAAAAGATGACCGGCTATGGTCCGGACGTTTCCAAAAACCAGGAAGAAGCACGCAAGATCATGACTGGCCTCGGCTACTCCGTCGATAAGCCGCTCAAGGTCAAGATCTCGACGCGCAATATCGCCATCTACCGCGATCCGGCCGTGATCCTGATCGATCAGCTGAAGAAAATCTTCATCGAGGGCGAGCTTGAAGTCGTCGACACGTCGCAGTGGCACGCCAAGGTGGCACGTCGCGATTATTCCGTCGGTATGAACCTTACCGGCGTCGGCGCCGATGATCCCGACATCAACTTCGTTGAGAACTACTCCTGCAAGTCGGAGCGCAACTACACTCAGTATTGCAATCCGGAAGTCGAGAAACTTATCGACCAGCAATCCGCGGAGAGCGATGTCGAGGCGCGTAAGAAGCTCGTCTGGAAGATCGAGGAGCTGCTGAACGAGGATGTGGCGCGGCCTATCATCTACCACGACAAGGCCTACCATTGCCATCAAGCGTGGATGAAGGGCTTCACCTCTCACATGAACAGCATCTACAGCAATTGGCGTTTCGAGGACGTTTGGCTCGACAAATAGTTGCAATCGGTCAACATTAGGCGGTCGGCGCCGCGCATAAGCGCGCCGGCCGTCCGTCACCCGTCGAATTGGCGGAAGACTTAAGCCGCACGGCTCCCTGAGGAGCCGACAAAACAGCCTCGAATGAGGCGTAAGGGAAGCGCTGTCCCAAAGGGAGTGTCCGAGGTGGGCGCCTATCTGATCCGTCGATTCCTATTGATGATCCTGACGCTGTTCGGGATGTCGATACTCATCTTCGTGATGCTGCGGCTCGTGCCGGGCAACATCAGTGACATCCTGTTCGATGCGGCCGGGATGGTGAACCCCGACGACAAGGCGCGCCTTGAGGCGGAACTCGGGCTCGATAAGCCTATTCCCGCTCAGTACCTGACGTGGATGAAGGGGTTGCTGACCGGCGATCTCGGCTATGCCTACGTGTCGGAAAAGCCGGCTCTTGACGAGATCTTGCCGCGCGTGCCTGTCACCGCGAAGCTCGCAGGCTTGGCTCTCCTGTTCTCAGTTCTGCTTGGTGTGCCGCTCGGTGTGATATCCGCGGTCAAGCAAGATACCGTTCTCGATTACATCTTACGCGTCGTCAGTCTAAGTGGGCTCTCGTTACCTTCGTTCTGGCTCGGCCTCCTGATTCTGATGGGCTTCGTTCAGTACCTAGGCTGGATTCCGATATATACCGACAAACCACAAAGCGTCTGGCAGGAGATCGGCCTGCTCAGCATACCGGCGCTCGCCGTGGGGTTCCGAGCCTCCGCGCTGATCATGCGCTTGACCCGCTCATCGATGCTCGAGGTCATGCGTCAGGACTACATCCGCACGGCGCGCGCAAAAGGAGCCTCCACGGCCTCCGTGAATTACAACCACGCGCTACGTAACGCGGTGCTGCCTGTCATCACCATCATAGGTATCGAGGCAGCATTCCTGATCGGCGGCCTCATCGTTACCGAGACCGTGTTCAACATCCCAGGTGTTGCCCGTTTCCTGGTCGAGGCCATCCGCTGGCGCGACTATCCGATCGTGCAGAACCTCGTGATGTTCATCGCGATCGTCACAGTGGTCGTCAACTTCCTGGTCGACATGGCTTACGTGGTGTTCGACCCGCGTATCAAGTACGACGATTAACGCTCGCGCGGGAGAACCGACATGGCAACAGTTGAACATCAGGCCGAGCTCAATCGCGCTGGCGCCAATATCCATGGCTCGTGGTCACGTTTCACGTACTACGTGCGACGCTATCCGCTGGGTGCAGCAGGCGCCATCATCGCCATTGCGTTTGTAATTCTCGCAATCTTCGCGCCATTATTCACGAGCTTCGATCCAACCACCACTGACCCGCGGTCGTCACTCGCGCACCCCGGGGCCGAGCACATTCTCGGCGCCGATTTCATGGGGCGCGATATGTGGGCGCGCATTGTTTACGGCGCGCGCATCTCGCTCATGGTAGGCATCGGCTCAACCGTGCTCGGCAGCTTCTTCGGCGTTATCATCGGCCTTCTGTCCGGCTATTACGGTGGTTGGCTGGATCTCATAACGCAGCGCTTCATCGACATCATGCAGGCGCTGCCGCTTCTCGTCATGGCGCTGCTGATGGCCGCCTCGCTCGGGCCATCGCTCACCAACACCATCATCGCCATCTCGATTCCGATCGTGCCTCATATTGCGCGCGTGATCCGCTCGAATACGCTGTCACTGCGCGAGATGCCGTATGTCGAAGCGGCAAGAGCCGTCGGCATGGGCGAGACGAAAATCGCATTCCGTCACATTCTCCCGAACACCATTGCTCCGCTGATTGTTCTCGGCACCGCTCAGCTCGGCTCCGCCATTCTCACCGAAGCCGCGTTGTCGTTCCTTGGGCTCGGCGTTCCCGAACCGCATCCGTCGTGGGGGCGGATGCTGTCGGAGTCCGCGGCCGAGTACGTGCGCACAGCTCCGTGGCTCGTCATCTTCCCGGGCATCGCGATCAGCCTTGCCGTGTTCGGCACCAACCTGCTCGGCGACGCGGTACGTGACATTCTCGATCCGAGACAGCGCAGTTGATGTGCTTGCCCAGCCGCCCGAACGACTGGACACGTTAGGAGACCCAAAAGGTGACTTCCGTTGAGACGGCGACCTCGCCGACCACGACATCTCATCCGTCTGGCAAACCACAGCCGCAGGTCGACGAGACGCTGCTATCCGTCAGCGACTTGAAGACTTACTTCTTCACCCGCCAGGGGCTGGTGAAGGCGGTCGATGGTGTTTCGTTCGACCTCAAGCGCAGCGAAACGCTCGCCATCGTTGGCGAATCCGGTTGTGGCAAGAGCATCACCGCCCTCTCATTGATGCGCCTCGTTCCCGACCCACCCGGCCGCATCGTGGAAGGAAGCCGCGTCGTCCTGGACGGTGTCGAACTCTTGGAGCTTAGCGAATCCGAAATGCGCCGGGTTCGTGGCAACGATATTTCGATGATCTTTCAGGAACCGATGACGTCGCTCAATCCGGTCATGACGATCGGGACGCAGATCGGCGAAGTGCTCAGGCTGCACGAACGCATGAGCAACAAGGAGGCCGAGGAAAAGGCCGTCGAGATGCTTCGTCTCGTCAAGATGCCGTCGCCGGAGCAGCGCGTCAGAGAGTATCCGCACCAGTTGTCCGGCGGCATGCGTCAGCGTGTGATGATCGCCATTGCGCTTGCCTGCAACCCCAAGGTCCTCATCGCCGATGAGCCCACAACGGCGCTCGATGTGACGATCCAGGCGCAGATTCTCGATCTCATCGTCGAGCTGCAGAGAAAGCTTGGGACTGCCGTCATCCTCATCACGCACGATCTCGGCGTCGTCGCAGAGACGGCGCAACGCGTGATCGTGATGTACGCCGGGCGCAAGGTCGAGGAGGCGGCCGTCGAGGATCTGTTTGCGCGTTCGCTTCATCCTTATACGCGCGGCCTTATGGCTTCGATTCCCCGCCTCGATCTGATGCGAGGCGTCGACGTCGCGAGTCCGGATCGCCTGCAGGAGATTCCGGGCATCGTGCCACCGCTCTATGCGCTGCCAAAGGGGTGCGTGTTCGCGCCGCGATGCCCGCTCGCCGACGATTATTGCCGGCAGAACTATCCGAACTATGAGGAAAAGGCGCCTGACCACTGGGTTGCTTGTTGGAAGGCCGATCAAGTTGCTGGAGGAAGTAATGTCTGAGACGCGCGAGCACGATCTGCCGATCGCCCCCGCGGGCTCGACGTCTGCGACCGCCCGATCGGCGTCTGGCAAACCCTCTGCTGGCACGACCAGCGGCGCGCCGGCCGTTCTTGAAGTGCGCAATCTGAAGAAGCACTTTCCCGTCAAGAAAGGGCTGTTGCGCAAGACCGTAGGGCAAGTATACGCCGTGGACGGCGTCAACTTCTCTATCTTCCGCGGTGAAACGGTTGGTCTTGTCGGCGAGTCGGGGTGTGGCAAGTCGACAGTCGGGCGAACGCTATTACGTCTGATCGAGCCCACGGATGGCCAGATTCTGCTCGACGGCAAGGATGTGACGCACCTGTCGCGCGAGGAATTTCGACCCTATCGGCGCGAGATGCAGATCATCTTCCAGGATCCATTCTCGTCTCTCGATCCACGCATGACGGCCGGTCAGATCGTGTCGGAGCCGCTGGAGGTTCATCGTCAAGGCAACCGTGCCTCCCGCCGCGAGCAAGTCGCTCAACTGTTCGATCGGGTCGGCCTGCGGGCCCAGCAGATGGACAATTTCCCGCACCAGTTTTCCGGAGGTCAACGCCAGCGTATCGGCATCGCACGCGCACTCGCGCTGAACCCGAAGCTCATCATTGGTGACGAGCCTGTTTCCGCGCTCGACGTCTCGATTCAGGCCCAGGTCATCAACATCCTGATGGACCTGCAGAAGGAGCTTGGCCTTTCGTATCTGTTTATTTCGCACAACCTCGCTGTCGTTGAGCACATCTCGCACCGCATCGCCGTCATGTATCTCGGCCGCATCGTCGAATACGCCGAGAAGAAGACGATCTTCACGACGCCGCTGCATCCCTACACGGAGGCGCTGATCTCGGCCGTTCCCGTGCCGGATCCCTCGATCAAGCGAAAGAAGATCGTCCTTGAAGGCGATGTGCCGAGCCCCGTGAAACCGCCATCGGGTTGCCACTTCCATACGCGCTGCCCTATCGCGCAGCCGATATGCAAAGTGGAGCCGCCGTTGCTGGTCGAGAAGGCGCCCGGTCATTTTGCGGCCTGCCATCTGCGCTGACCGAGGCGTGCCGCGTGTCCCGGCCTACAAGGCGGATCGGCCTTGTCTGGCTACTGCATAGCCAATGCTTTGGCGTACGCGATTGAATAGAGTACGCGTCGCAGGCTGCCCATTCAGCACAGCTTTCTCCATCGCACGTGGGGATAGCGAAGCCGTCAAACGGTAGCAGCGGCCGCGTGATTCCTCTCTCCGCTTTCCACGGTTCTGCGGTATGCTAACGTCCGGACAAGCAGAGCCGGGATGCGGCATGCCCGCTATCGTCGGCGATCGCATCCCCAAACCCGAGGGAGTGCCCCATGGAAGCCCAAACTCAAACCTCGACCCCAGGTGCCGAGGCTGTCACACGCGGTCTCGCCAATTGGTCGGCCGGTTTCGGCTCGAATGCAACCACCGCGTCCGCAGAGCGCTGGGCTCGCCATGCTCTGCTCGATTGGTTTGCCGTGACGATTGCTGGCGCCAAGGAGCCCTTGGCGGCAATTCTTGCGGAGGAGTTCAGGTCGTCGACGACGGGCCCGTGCACCATCATCGCCAGTGACAGCAAGGCGTCCGTGCACGATGCGGCGCTCGTCAACGGTGCGGTTTCACACGCGCTCGATTACGACGACGTCAACCGCCTGATGCACGGCCATCCCACGGTGCCTGTGGCGGCCGCCGTCATTGCCCTCGGCGAGATGCTGGGCAAGAGCGGCCGCGACGTGCTCACCGCGTTCGTTGCTGGCTATGAAGTCGAATGCCGCCTTGGCGAAATGCTGGGCGACGGCCACTATGAGCATGGTTTCCACGCCACCGGCACGATGGGCACGTTCGGCGCGGCAGCCGGCGCCGCAAATCTGCTCGGCCTCGATCCTGAGCGAACGGCCATGGCGCTCGGCATCGCGGCCTCCGAGGCGTCGGGCCTCAAGATTAACTTCGGCACGATGACCAAGCCTCTGCATGCGGGCAAGGCGGCCCAGAACGGACTGATTGCGGCCCGCATCGCGGCGCGTGGCTTCACGGCCCGCGATGACGCTATCGAGGCACCACAGGGCTTCCTGCAGACGCAGGCTCCGGGTTACAAGCCGAGTCCAGTTCGCCCCGATTCCAAGGCGCCCCTCGCTGTCGAGGAGAACCTCTTCAAGTATCATGCGGCCTGCTATCTCACGCACTCGCCGATCGAGGCGATCCGCGAACTGAAGCGGCAGCACAACATTGGTCCGGAGGACGTGAAGTTGATGACGCTTCACATCGATCCTGGCCATCTCAAGGTGTGCTGCATCCCCGAGCCGAAGACCGGCCTCGAGATCAAGTTCGCTCTGCCGCATCTCGCCGGAATGGCGCTGGCGGGAGCCGATACGTCGGCACTTGGCACCTACTCGGACGAAAACGCCAACGATCCGAACTACATCGCCATTCGCGAGCGCGTGAAGCTTGCGCCAGAGCCACGCGACGGGCGCGCGCGCCACGGCGCCGATGTGTCGATGAAGCTCAACGACGGCCGGGAGATCAAGATCTCCTACAACGTGGGTATCCCCGCATCGGACGTCGACGCGCAGGAGCAGAAGCTCGTCGCGAAATTCAACTCGTTGGTGGAACCGGTGATCGGCCGCGCCAAGGCAAAGACGGCGCTCGATATGATTATGCGCTTCGAGCAACTCCCCAGCCTCAAGGGCTTGATGGAGGCGGTGGCCTAAGCGTCCAGGTCACTGACCAACCCTGGTCAGGGTCCGCGAGGGGCAGAAGGCCCCTCGCATTTCACCCGCGAGGGTGAACCACTGAGTTGATTGATCGACGCTCCGATCTCAGTCGCCCCTCACCCCATCCACATAAAGCCATCGTCCGTCCTCACGCACGAACCGCGACACCTCATGCAGGCTCGTGACGTGACCTCCGTTCCGTGATCGCGCGATGAACGAGACGGTCGCAGTGTCGCCGTCAACCTCCGCGGCGAGCACTCTCAATTGCACCCACTCGCCGTCATCATCGTCGAGATCGAGGCTCGTCGGTCGTGTCGTTGGGTGCCATGTCGCAAGCAGATACGCCGCGTTCCTGAGCGCGAAGGCCGAATATCGAGAGCGCATCAACGCCTCGGCCGTCGGTGCCGGCCGCGATCCCGTGTGATAAGGCTGGCAGCACGCGGTGTAACTCGTCGTTTCACTCTTCTTGCGGCACGGGCAGCGCATCGACGTCGCCTATCGCTTCAGCGCTCGCCCTGTTCTGCGTTCGAGCCGCGCGAGCAGGCGATCGAGTTCGAGCATGTCGTTTGCATCGAGCTTTGGTCCCGGCGCGCGCACGGCCGACGAGGCGATCGCACCACGCCGCCGCAGAATCTCCTTGCGGATTGCCAGGCCGATGCCCGGCTGCAATTCATGTCGGATCACCGGCAGATAGAGGTCGTTCAGATCCTCCGCCTCCTCCGGCTTGCCGTCGCGGAAGAGGCGATCCATCTCGACCAGCATCTCGGGAAACGCGAAGCCCGTCATCGCACCGTCCGCGCCGCGTAGATACTCCTGCGGGAGATGGATGCCGCCGTTGCCGCAGAGGATCGAGATGCGTCGGCGCGCCTTGCCGTCGCAGAGTTTGCGAATGGCCGAGAGCTTGCGCAGCCCGGGCGCCTCCTCATGCTTGAACATCACGATCTGCTCGAAGCGGTCGACCAGCCCAGCGAAGCATCCGGCGGTGAACCACACGCCCGAAAGCTGCGGATAGTCCTGAACGCACACCGGGATCGATTTACCGAGCGCCGTCAGCGCACCCGACATGTATCCCGTTACGGCCTCATCCGTTTTGAGGCCCGAGATCGGCATGACCATGACACCGGCAGCACCGGCCTCCATCGCGCCGCCGGCGAGTTTCACCATCTGGTCGGTGCCGGGGTTCGACACGCCGACCACGATGGGAATGCGCCCGCCCGCCGCCTTGAGAAAGCGCTTCCCGACTTCGAGCGTCTCGCTCTCTGAAAGCTTCTGGAACTCGCCCATCACGCCCAGGATGGTCATGCCGTCGACACCGCACCCCAGGTAGAACTCAACTAGCCTGTCGATCGAGGCATGGTCGATGGCACCGCTCTCGGTGAACGGCGTGGCGGCGATGACATAGACGCCCGTGGCGTCGGCTGAGAGCATGTCGGGCATATCGGCTCCGGGGTTGAGTTCCATTTCGAGAATGCCCGACCGCGAACTGCGGGCGCAAGCCGGTAGCGCGACGCTGATGTCGCTGCGTTATCCGAAAAGCGCCGCCGAGTCTGGCGTCGAGAACCGACATGGCGTATGAGCCCGCTTCGAGTGTCCGGTCATCCCCGGACAGCGCGCCATCTCGTTGCGCTCTATAAATCGGAGATACATCTCATGAGCCCGTCCCGCCGGACGCGCGAGGGTCTCGTCTTCCTCGCCCTCTTTACCCTGACCATCCCCGCCGCCAACTGGCTGATCGGCAACGTCGGCACCAAGTGCGTGCCCGAGGGACCGTGCCTCGTTCCCGTGGGGCCTGGGTTGATGGCGCCCTCCGGCGTCATCATGATCGGCCTTGCGCTCGTCCTGCGCGATCTCGTCCAACGCCGCCTCGGTCTCAAGTGGGCAATCGTGGCGATCGTGGCCGGTGCGTTGCTGTCGGGCCTTGTCGCGCCGCCGAGCCTGGTCGTCGCCTCCGCGGCTGCTTTTCTCGTGGCGGAGATGGCAGATCTCGCCGTCTTCACGCCACTCCAGAAGCGGGGTCTCGTCATGGCGGTCCTGGCCTCGAGCGTCGCCGGGCTCGTCGTCGACTCGATGATCTTCCTGCAGCTTGCGTTCGGCAGCCTCGATTTTCTGCTCGGCCAAGTCGCTGGAAAGGCGTGGATGGTGATGCTGTCACTGCCGTTCGTGGCGTGGCTGAGACGTCGCGATGAGCGACTGCACATCGAGCCGGCGTGAGAGGGGCGGATTATGATGGACAACAATACGAAGGGCGCCACCCAGCTCGGTCGTCAGGTGGAAGTACCCGAGAGCCCCGAGGCCGCCGTTCTCGAACGCGTACCCAATCCCCATCCGGATACGCGCTTTGTCGCGCGCTTCACGGCGCCCGAGTTCACGTCCCTGTGTCCGGTCACGGGCCAGCCCGATTTCGCACACCTCGTCATCGACTATGTGCCGGCCGATTGGCTGCTCGAATCCAAGGCGCTGAAGCTCTACCTCGCCGCCTTCCGCAATCATGGTGCCTTCCACGAGGATTGCACCGTCGCGATCGGGAAGCGCGTTGCGGAGCTGATCGAGCCACACTTCTTGCGCATAGGCGGATACTGGTATCCGCGCGGCGGCATCCCGATCGATGTGTTCTGGCAGACCGGCACACCACCGGAAGGCATATGGTTGCCGGATCAGGGCGTGGCACCTTATCGCGGTCGTGGCTGAGCACGCTGCGCCACGACTGGTGGCTACATCGGCAGTCGAGCCACTTGATGTGTGAAGTAGTTGTCGATCGCCGTCACGATCGACTCCGCTACTTTGCGCCGCCACGCCTCTGAGCGTAGGTTGGCCGCATCTTTCTTATTGGTGACGTACGCCAGTTCCACCAGAACCGACGGAACCTTCGCCGTCTTGAGCACGCGGAAGGCCGCCGTGCGGTCGGGGTTGTCCATCATCGGTGTCGCATCACCCATGAACTCGATGATCGATCGCGCGAACACGTTCGTGCGCTCGTGCGTCACGGCGACTTCGCGCTGGGCAAGATCCGCCAGGAATCCGCGCACGGCGTTCGTATCAGCAACCTCGATGCGCTTGATAGCCTGCAGTTCCTTGTCGGACAGCACGTTCTCCGCAACCTCGCCCGCCGCCGACCGCTGCAACTCGTTCGCAACGCGGTCGCGCAGGGAATATATCGTGGCGCCGCTGGCGCGCGAGCCGGCATAGTCGGCATGGATCGCCATGAACAGCGATGCCCGGTGCCGTTCGGCAAAGGCGCGACGGTCATCGAGCTCGACGAACGTGTCGTCGTCGCGCGTCATGAGCACATTGTAGCGGCCGGTCGCTTTCAGGCGGTCACGCAGCACGAGGGAGAACGCAAGCACGACGTCCTTCTCGATCGTACCGCCGCGCTGGGCGCCACTGTCATGTCCGCCATGGCCGGGATCGAGAACGAGCGTTGGCCGGAATGCGTGGGCATCACGTTCGGACGGTCTTCTTGCGAGGCGAGGCATTGGCGGCTGCAGAGCCCCGAGACCGGCGCCCCCGATTTTGACGCTTGCGAGCTTCTTCGCGGTGCCCGGCTTGACGGTGCTGAGAGGCACGATCTCGAGCACAAGCTGCGGTGTGCGGTTTGCGCCGTGGCGCTCGATTGCTGCTTTTTCGATGACAACGGGAGCCGTGACGTCGATGACCACCCTGACCCGCCCGGGAGAGGCCAGACCGCCGCGAAATCCACGGACCAAGCCCACCGCGCCCGATGTCGGTTGAGGGGGGAGGTCGAAGCGCACGTCTGGAAGATCGACGATGACGCGGTTTGGATGGCTGAGTGCAGAGACTTGGAAGGCGGCGTCGCGGTCGAGGGCAATGACGAAACGCGTTCGCAAGGTGACATTGTCGAGGACATCACTCGCGGGCCGAGCATCTGCCGGCCCAGCATGCAGTGCGGCGACAGCGCACAATATCCCTGCGACCGCGGCCCGGACCATGCCGGCACCACGTGCTCTCATCGAGCTCATTCCGTTAGACCCCCGTCTTACGCACTACTGCCCGGCTTTGCGAGGCTGCCTAAGCTCGCCTACGAAAGTGGCTTTTTGCGGGAAATGCCTCCTTCAATAGGTACGCCCGATTGGTTAATGCGCCGTTAACGGTGCGGTGCTGCTTTTCGCTTTATCGGGCGTAGGCGTAGCAGGTGAACTTGGATCGTACGGTCGTAATCGATGTGTTGGTCGGACGGTCGGCAGATCGTCATGCACGAAAAATAATCATGCACGAAAATCGGGCGATGAATTGCCGGTGGAACGGGCGGAGCGCGACCAGGCCGGCGTGAAGAGATATGTCGGTCGCCGCCTCCTAGGTAGAATTTCGCAAATCTAAACAATCGATTATGTTCAAAATGAAACAGCCGTCGTCGAATTGGCACACCGGCTGCAACAGGGCCTGCGGTTGCAACTGTGCAGTCGGAGGAAATTGATGTCGATCACCAGACGTCGGGTGTTCGGGGGAGCCGCCCTCGTTGCTTCCTTGGCATTGAGCGGGCCGGTCGCGTTCGCCCAGGATACGATCAAGGTCGGGGTGCTTCATTCGCTCTCGGGAACCATGGCGATCAGCGAAACGACGCTGAAAGACGTCATGCTGATGCTCATCGAGGAGCAGAACAAGAAAGGCGGCCTGTTGGGCAAGAAGCTCGAGGCCGTCGTGGTCGACCCAGCCTCCAACTGGCCTCTCTTCGCCGAGAAGGCACGCGAGCTGGTTGCGCAGAAAAAGGTCGCTGCCGTTTTCGGCTGCTGGACCAGCGTCTCGCGCAAATCGGTGCTCCCGGTCTTCAAGGAGCTGAACAACATCCTCTTCTACCCAGTCCAGTACGAGGGGGAGGAGAGCGAGCGCAATGTGTTCTACACGGGTGCTGCGCCGAACCAGCAGGCCATCCCCGCTGTCGATTATCTGATGTCGAAGGACGGTGGCGAAGTGAAGCGCTGGGTGCTGGCCGGCACCGACTACGTCTATCCGCGGACCACCAACAAGATCCTTGAGGCCTACCTCCTCGCCAAAGGCGTGGCGAAGGAGGACATCATGATCAACTACACGCCGTTCGGACATTCCGACTGGCAAACGATCGTTGCCGACATCGTGAAGTTCGGTTCCGCCGGGAAGAAAACGGCGGTTGTTTCGACGATCAACGGCGATGCCAACGTGCCCTTCTACAAGGAGTTGGCCAACAAGGGCGTGAAGGCTACCGACATCCCCGTCGTCGCTTTCTCAGTCGGTGAGGAAGAGCTCGCCGGCGTCGATACCAAGAATCTCGTCGGTCATCTCGCGGCCTGGAACTACTTCCAGTCGGTCAAGGACCCCGCCAACGAGGCTTTCATTTCCAAGTGGAGGGAGTTCACCAAGAACCCGAAGCGCGTCACCAACGATCCGATGGAAGCGCACGTCATCGGCTTCAATATGTGGGTGAAAGCCGTTGAGAAGGCGAAGACCACCGATCCCGACATGGTGATCGATACCCTCGTCGGCATCGAGGTGCCAAACCTCACGGGCGGTACTTCGAAGATGCTTCCGAACCACCACATCACCAAGCCCGTGCTGATCGGTGAGATCCGCGACGATGGTCAGTTCGATGTGGTCTGGCAGACGAAGGGCCTCGTCGAAGGCGACGCGTGGTCCGACTTCCTGCCCGGCTCCAAGGACCTGATCTCCGACTGGACCGGCAAGAAGTGCGGCAACTTCAACATGGCGACCAACAAGTGCGGCAGCTGACGCCGCTCACCTGACAAGGACGGATCCACCTGCTCGCGTTCGGGCGGGTGGAATTCACCCCAGGGGAGAGGGCGATGCCAGTGTTGACGATGCTTCTACGTTTATGTCGGGTGGCACTAGCGATTGCCGCGATGGGCGGGCTGCTGACCGTTGGCATGGTCGCCGCGCGTGCCCAGGGCCTTGATGCGGCTCTCAAGTATTTCGAGACGGATAGCTTCGCCGATACCGCCAAGGCCGTCGACGAGATCGCCGCGTCCGGGGCGCCTGAGGCCGCTCAAATTCTCGGAGCGCTCGCCGATCGGCGGCTCCTCTTGAACGCGAAGACCAAGACGCTCGCCATCAAGGACGCGAGCGGCAAGCTGCTCGACGCGCGCAGCCTGCAACCGGTGACGATCCCGCAATCGGACTTTTCGACCGTTCGCATCAACAATCGGCTGAGGGGCAGCATCGATGCAGCGCTTGGCTCGCTCGCACTGACATCGTCCAATCGCTCGAAGCGCATGGAGGCGGCGGAAGCCGTCTTCAAATCCCGCAAGGCGTCCGATCTGTCGGCGGTCGACAAGGCCATCGGACTGGAAAAGGATGCATCGGTAGCGGCTGCCCTGCGCAAAGCCCGTGCCGCCATCACGCTCGCCAATTCGGGCGCTGTACTCGGCGATCGTCTTGCCGCTGTCGCAGATCTCGGCGGCTTTACCGACATTGAGACGCTAGGTCTTCTCAATCAGGCTCTCGCCTCGGCCAAGGAGCCGGAGCTGAAGGCCACGCTGGCCGCAGCGGTCACCCGCATCGAGCAGCAGCGCGAACTTCTTGCCGGTGTGCAGAACGTCATCTACGGGCTGTCGCTCGGATCGGTGCTGCTGCTGGCTGCCATTGGTCTCGCCATCACTTTCGGCGTGATGGGCGTCATCAACATGGCGCATGGCGAGATGGTGATGCTTGGCGCCTACACGACCTTCGTCGTGCAGGAAGCATTTCGTGCCTGGGCGCCAGGCGCGTTCGATCTCTCGCTTCCAATCGCCATCCCGCTGGCGTTCCTTTTCACCGGGCTCGTCGGCATTGCCATCGAGCGCGGCATCATTCGGTTCCTTTACGGTCGCCCGCTCGAGACGCTGCTCGCCACATGGGGCGTCAGCCTCGCGCTGCAGCAGGCCGTGCGCACCATTTTCGGGCCCACCAATCGCGAGGTCGGCAACCCGAGCTACATGTCCGGCGGCTTCGAGATCATGGGTGTGTCGATCACCTGGGGCCGCCTTTGGATCATCGTCTTTACCTTGGTCGTCTTCGCTGGACTCCAGCTCGTGCTGCGCGCGACGCGCCTCGGCCTCGAAATGCGCGCCGTTACGCAGAACAGGCGCATGGCAGGCTCTATGGGCATCAGGTCCGCGCGCGTTGACGCCCTGACATTCGGCCTGGGATCGGGCATCGCCGGAGTCGCGGGCGTCGCCCTTTCGCAAATCGACAACGTATCGCCCAACCTCGGCCAGTCCTACATCGTCGACAGCTTCATGGTGGTCGTCTTCGGCGGTGTCGGCAATCTCTGGGGCACCTTCGTCTCCGCCTTCGCGCTCGGCATCGCCAACAAGATGCTCGAGCCTGTAGCCGGCGCCGTGCTCGCAAAGATCTTCATCCTCGTGCTCCTCATTCTCTTCATCCAGAAGCGGCCGCGTGGCCTCTTTGCCCTCAAGGGACGGGCGGTCGAAGCATGATCACGAAACTCGCCATCGACAGCATCGACAGGCGCGCCGGTTACTTCCTCGGTTTCCTGTTGCTCGTGCTGCTTATCGTTCCAGCACTGAACTTATGGGTTTCGGAAGATTCAGCCTTTCATGTGCCAACCTATGCCATGTCATTGCTTGGCAAGTACGTGTGCTTTGCGGTGCTCGCCTTGTCGCTCGACCTTGTGTGGGGCTATTGCGGCATCCTGAGCCTGGGGCACGGCGCGTTCTTCGCACTGGGTGGCTACGCCATGGGCATGTACCTCATGCGCCAGATCGGCCCGCGCGGCGTCTATGCGCATCCGATCCTGCCCGACTTCATGGTCTTCCTGAACTGGAAGGAGCTGCCGATCTTCTGGTACGGTTTCTCCTCCTTCCCTTACGCACTTTTCATGATCGTGTTCGTGCCGGGGATACTCGCCTTCGCCTTCGGGTGGCTGGCCTTCCGCAGCCGTGTTGCGGGTGTTTATCTCTCCATCATCACGCAGGCGCTGACCTATGCGCTGATGCTGGCCTTCTTCCGCAATGACATGGGCTTCGGCGGCAACAACGGCCTCACCGACTTCAAGGATATTCTTGGTTTTCCGATTCAGGCGCAGGGTACGCGGACAGCCTTGTTCGCGCTTTCCGTTCTCCTTCTCGGACTGGGATTTCTCTTGGCCCGCGTGCTTGTGACGTCGGCTTTCGGCAAGGTACTGGTTGGCATTCGCGACGCGGAGAGCCGGACGCGTTTTCTTGGCTACAGGGTCGAGAACTACAAGCTGGTGGTCTTCACGCTCTCGGCCATGCTGGCGGGGCTCGCCGGCGCGCTCTACGTTCCCCAGGTCGGTATCATCAACCCATCCGAGTTCGCGCCTGCCAACTCCATCGAAGCCGTGATCTGGGTCGCGGTGGGTGGCCGGGGAACGCTCATCGGCGCGGCCGTTGGAGCGTTTGTCGTCAACTTCATGAAGACGATCTTCACGACCGGCGCGCTCGCGGCCTACTGGCTCTTCGTTCTCGGCGGCCTCTTCGTTCTTGTCACGCTGGCGCTGCCAAAGGGTATCGTTGGCACCATCGAGGATGTGTTAGCCAACCGCCGTCGCCGCAAGGATGTCGGGCAGGATAACGGCCATGCCGTTCCAGAGCCTGCGGAGTGATCAGATGCTCGAAACACTCGCCCACGCCCCCGTCACCAACACGCTCCTCTACCTCGACGGCGTCTCGGTATCGTTCGACGGCTTCAAGGCGCTGAACGCGCTCTCGCTCGTTCTCGAGCACGGCGAGATGCGCGCCATCATCGGGCCGAACGGTGCAGGCAAAACCACCATGATGGATGTCATCACCGGCAAGTCTCGCCCTGATACCGGCACCGTGCTCTTCGACGGCCGCATAGATCTCACCAAGGAGGATGAGGCCGCTATTGCGGAGCTCGGCATCGGCCGCAAGTTCCAGAAACCGACCGTATTCGAGAGTCACTCGGTCGCCGACAACATCCTGCTCGCGTTGAAATCCGCGCGCGATCCGCTGTCGGCGCTCTTTGGCGAGCGCAATCGCATGCCGCGCGAGCGCATCGACGAGGTGCTCGATATCGTGAAGCTTCTCGATCTGCGCAACAAGCAGGCTGGCGACCTCAGCCACGGCCAGAAACAGTGGCTCGAGATCGGCATGCTTCTCGCCCAGGATCCGAAACTCCTTCTGGTCGATGAGCCGGTCGCCGGCATGACAGACGCAGAGACCGAGACGACGGCACATCTGCTGCGCGACATCGCACAAAGCCATTCGGTTATCGTTGTCGAGCACGACATGAGTTTCGTTCGCGCCCTGGGCGTGAAAGTCACGTGCCTGCACGAAGGGTCTGTGCTCGCCGAAGGGTCGATCGACGACGTCTCGGTGAATGAGCGAGTGGTCGAAGTTTATCTGGGGCGCTGAGAAAACGAGGGGACCGCATGCTGCCGCCACATCAACCCACACGCCGAAAGAGGTCCGACGCAAAACGTCCGAAGCGGAGCCCGATTGCTCTTCCGGGTAAGCCTTTGGGAGACACCATCACGGGTTCGGCGACGAAGGTTCAGCCGGTCAAGCCAACGCTGCGTGTTCTCGGGAGAGCGGAGCGGCCGTCCCCAGTCGAAGCAGCGCGCACAAGGAGGTTTCCATGTTGAAGGTGGAAGCACTGGACCTTCACTACGGCGCCGCCCAGGCATTGCGGAGTGTATCCGTCGAAGCAACCGCCGGGGCCGTCACATGCGTGCTGGGTCGCAACGGCGTCGGAAAAACCAGCCTTCTCCGCGCGATCTGCGGTCAGCAGCGCGTGAGCAAAGGCCGAATCCTCTGGGAAGGCGATGACATCTCGGCGCTTCCACCCCACGAGCGTGCGCGGCGTGGAATTGCGTTCGTACCGCAGGGCCGCGAGATCTTCCCGCTTCTCTCCGTGAGGGAGAATATCGAAACCGGCTTCGCGCCGCTAAAGCGAGGTGAGCGCTCGATCCCCGACTATGTGTTCGAGCTGTTCCCCGTTCTGAAATCCATGCTGCGCCGGCGCGGTGGTGATCTGTCCGGTGGCCAGCAGCAGCAGCTTGCCATTGCGCGGGCGCTGACGATGCGGCCCAAGCTCATCGTTCTCGACGAACCGACCGAAGGCATTCAGCCGTCCATCATCAAGGATATCGGCAGGGCTATCGACACGCTGCGCAAACGCGGCGACATGGCGATCCTGCTCGTCGAGCAGTACTTCGAGTTCGCGCGCGACTTGGCCGATAGCTATGCCGTGATGGATCGCGGTCAGGTCGTACTTGCCGGAACCCGAGCCTCGATGGTGGAGAGCGATGTCCGGCGCCACCTCTCCGTCTGATCCTGAGGAACGCGCCCTGTCTGAGGCATTGGCGCCGGTGCGCGTATCGGGCGGCGTTCATGCACGCTTCATGAGCGATGGCACGAGAACGGCGATCGCCAGCGTGGCCGAGCGCGGCGGATATCGTCTCGCGCGCCCGACCACGTTCGGCTCGCATCTGGAGGCGCTGCAGATCAACACGGGTGGCGGCGTTGCCGGAGGCGATCGGATCGAGACGGTCTACGAGCTCGGAGCAGCCACCGATGTCGTGCACACGACATCCTCGGCTGAGCGGATCTATCGCTCCGACGGTGCATCGTCTCGGCTCGACGTGCGTGTCGCTCTGGAACCCGGTGGGCGGCTCGATTGGCTACCACAACAGACGATTCTCTACGCCGGCGCGCGTCTCGAAAGGAGCATCGAGGTTGATGTGGCAGCCGATGCTCGTCTGCTCATGGTCGAAGTGACGACCTTTGGCCGCCCTGAAAGCCAGGAAGGCCTGTCGCCCGCCAGTCTCAACGATCAATGGCGTGTCCGGCGCGATGGGCAACTCGTCTACGCCGAAGCGGTCCGCTTGTCGGGCGAGTTGGCGGCGACCCTCGATCGTCCTGCAATCGCGGGAGGCGCACGTGCGGCAGCCTTGGTGCTGCTCATTGCTCCGGATGCCTCCGACTTGGTGGAGCCGCTGAGATGTGCAATCGAGTGCGACGGCTGCGAGACAGGCGTCACTGCTTGGAACGGTCTTCTCGCCGCGCGGGCCCTCGCCAAGGCACCGGGGGACTTGCTTGCAGCGCTCGCTCGCGCCATTCCAATTCTGTCCGGACGTGCCGTGCCGCGCGTCTGGGCGACTTGACGCCAAAGAGGAACCGCGGGCCATGAACCTGACGCCACGCGAAAAGGACAAGTTGCTCGTTGCCATGGCCGCGATGGTCGCGCGCCGCAGGCTCGAGCGTGGCGTGAAGCTCAACCATCCGGAAGCGATCGCGCTCATCACGGATGTCGTGGTGGAAGGCGCGCGTGACGGCAAAAGCGTCTCCGAATTGATGTCGGCCGGCGCGCAGGTTCTCACGCGGGCCGAGGTTATGGAAGGCGTCGCCGACATGATCCACGACGTGCAGGTCGAGGCGACGTTTCCCGACGGCACGAAGCTCGTGACAGTCCATAATCCGATCCGCTGAGGAAAGCGCTTCATGTCGAACAATTCGGGACGCGCGCTGTTCGCTGCCATGCTGGCGACGGTGGTAACGACAGCATCCGCCTCGGCCCATCCGGGCTCTCACAATACCATGAGCTTTACCGAGCTCGCCGCGCATCTCACGACAGGCTGGCATTTGGCCATGCTGCTTGCTGTCGGCGCCCTCGCGACGCTCGTCGTGGTGCTCGCAAATCGCAGGCGGCAGGCGCGTGCCGCCCGCTCGACATTCAACCGGCGGAGCGCACCATGATCCCGGGTGAAATCATCGTGGCTGATGGTGAAATCGAGCTGAATGAGGGGCGTGATACCATTATCCTGTCGGTTTCTAATTCGGGCGATCGTCCGATCCAGGTCGGCAGTCACTACCATTTCTTCGAGACCAATCCCGCCCTCATCTTCGATCGCGACAAGACCCGCGGCTTCCGCCTCGACATACCGGCCGGCACCGCGGTCCGCTTCGAGCCCGGCCAATCTCGTGAGGTGACACTTGTCGCGATGGCCGGCACGCGGACCGTCTACGGGTTCCGCCAGCAGGTCATGGGCAAGCTCTGATGTCCTCCGCGCTTTTCGCTGGCCGCCGCGTCCTGTGGATGCCCTTGGACTATGATTGGCATCCCCCCTCGGAACTTGTCGAGCATTGCTGCTCCACCATGTCGGCATCGCTTGTTCTCGACTGCGACCAGCACGTCGACCCGTTCGAGTGCGCGGACGTGGCCCTCGTCTTCCACGAGATCTTCGGCGAGTACGGCATCCCGATCCGCGATGGTGGCGCGACTTATCTCCTGATCGCCCACTGCCCATGGTGCGGCGCGGAGTTGCCGGAAAGCAGTCGGGACCTCTGGTTCGACACGCTGGAGCACACGGGCCTCGCAGACACACCAATCGCTGAGTTACCGGAGCGATTGCGTTCCGCAGCGTGGCGCACGCGCGCACATTCCTGAGTTCTATGGAGAGGCACCCATGCCGAGGAAGATCTCGCGAGCGGCTTACGCGCAGATGTTCGGCCCAACCATCGGCGATAAGATGCGCCTCGCCGACACAGATCTCATTATCGAGGTCGAGCGCGACCTGACGACTTACGGCGACGAGGTGAAGTTCGGTGGCGGCAAGGTCATTCGCGACGGCATGGGCCAGTCACAGATGACGCGTGCGCAGGGTGCCGTTGATACGGTTATCACCAATGCGCTGATCCTCGACGCCGTGGCCGGCATCTTCAAGGCAGACGTCGGCCTCAAGGATGGGCTCATCGCCAAGGTCGGCAAGGCCGGCAACCCGGACATCCAACCGAACGTCGATATCGTTGTCGGCCCGGGCACCGAGGTGATCGCCGGCGAAGGCAAGATCCTGACGGCCGGCGGCTTCGATTCTCACATCCACTTCATCTGCCCGCAGCAGATCGAGGAGGCCCTGATGGCAGGCCTCACGACCATGCTCGGCGGTGGCACTGGCCCCGCGCACGGTACACTGGCCACCACGTGCACGCCGGGCCCATGGCACATCGGTATGATGCTGCGTGCGATCGACGCCTTTCCGATGAACATTGGCATTTCGGGCAAGGGCAACGCCGCGTTGCCGGGTGCGTTGATTGAGATGGTCGAGGGCGGCGCCTGCGCACTCAAGCTGCACGAAGACTGGGGCACCACGCCCGCCGCGATCGACTGCTGCCTCTCGGTTGGCGACGACTACGACGTGCAGGTGATGTTGCACTCCGACACGCTGAACGAGTCTGGCTTCGTCGAGGATACCATCGCGGCGTTCAAGGGCCGAACCATTCACGCCTTTCATACCGAAGGGGCCGGTGGCGGCCATGCCCCCGACATCATGAAAGTGGCTGGTTTACCGAACGTGCTGCCATCGTCCACCAACCCGACGCGGCCGTTCACCGTCAACACCATCGACGAGCATCTCGATATGCTGATGGTGTGCCATCACCTGTCGCCAAAGATCCCTGAGGACCTCGCCTTCGCAGAAAGCCGCATTCGCAAGGAAACCATCGCCGCCGAGGACATTCTGCACGATCTTGGCGCACTCTCGATGATGTCCTCCGATAGCCAGGCCATGGGCCGCATCGGCGAGGTGATCATCCGTACGTGGCAGACAGCACATAAGATGAAGGTTCAGCGGGGTGCGCTGCCGGAGGACGAGGGCAAGGGCAACGACAACTTCCGCGCTCGTCGCTATATCGCGAAGTACACGATCAATCCCGCCATCGCGCACGGCGTGTCCAGACACATTGGCTCGATTGAGGCTGGAAAGCTCGCCGACCTGGTGCTCTGGTCGCCGGCCTTCTTCGGCGTGAAGCCGGATATGGTCCTGAAAGGCGGAATGATTGCTGCCGCGCCGATGGGCGATCCTAACGCCTCGATCCCGACGCCGCAGCCCGTCCACTATCGTCCGATGTTCGGCGCGTTCGGCAGCGCCCGCACCGCGACGTCGGTCACGTTCACCAGCAAGGCCGCAATCGCTAATGATCTGGGCGGCACGCTCGGGCTGTCGAAGCGGCTGGTCGCCGTCGAGAACACACGCGGCGGCATTTCGAAGAAGAGCATGATCTTGAACGACGCCTGCCCGAAGATTGAGATCGACAGCGAGACCTACGCCGTGCGTGCCGACGGCGAGCTACTGGTCTGCGAGCCCGCCAAGGTGCTACCCATGGCACAGCGCTATTTCCTGTTCTGAGCGAGGCCGATCATGCTCCGCGCCACGTCTGTCGTTCGCCGTACCGATCTTGGTCAGCGCATCACTATCGATACCGTGACGCTCGATCGCGAGGCGCGTTATCGTCGTCGTATCGCTATGGAGAGCGATCGCGGCCATAAGTTTTTGCTGGATCTTGCTGAAGCGACATACCTCGAGCATGGCGATGCGCTGGAGCTGTCAAACGGTGCCCTCGTCAAGGTGCAGGCGGCTCCCGAGGATCTGCTCGAAATCCACGCACGCGATGCCCTCGCGCTCGCGCGCATCGCGTGGCACATCGGAAATCGGCACACGCCGGCAGAGATCTCCGAGCACGCCATCTACATCAAGCCGGACCACGTACTTGCCGAGATGGTCGAAGGGCTCGGTGCGCATATTCATCAGGTAAGCCGCCCATTCGAGCCCGAGGGTGGCGCCTATGGCTCGAAAGGGCCGCTGCAGAAGGGCCACCACCACGGCGATCACGACCACGATCACAGACATGGCCATGATCACAGCCATGACGGTCACCATGGACATGGCCATCACCGCCATACCAGCGATCGCAAGGATTGATCGTGCGGCCTCGGGTGAAAAGCTCCGTTGGTATCGCCGAGGTGCATTTGAGGCCCGAAGCGACGCACGTCGTTGTGTCGTGCTCGGTGCGCGCGACGCATCGAGCACGGAGAACGTCCGGTGCTAACGCCATGGCAAGACCAATCGGAGCAAATGAAAAGATCGGAGACGGTTCACCGCCCGGTACTGTTGACCCGCGCCTGATCATCTGGCTCTCGCCGTCGTTTCCTATTGGTGCTTTCGCCTACAGTCATGGCCTCGAATTGGCGGCTGATCGGGGATGGGTCCGCAATTGCGAGCAGCTCACGGCCTGGCTCGCCGATCTTGTGGCGATCGGCTCCTTGCGCAACGATCTAATCCTGTTGGCCAACGCTTGGCGTGCCGCCGTCGTGGCCGATCTTGCTGCACTGAAATATACCAACGATCTGGCGCTCGCACTGCAGCCTTCCGCCGAGCGTCGTCTGGAAGCCGTAACGCAGGGCAATGCCTTTTTCTCGACGCTACTCGCGGCTTGGCCCGCCGACAATTTGCAAGCGGTCGCGCAGGCTTTGGGCAACGATGTCGCCTACCCAGTTGCGGTCGGCGCGGGTACGGCTGCACATGGCATCCCTCTGCAAGGCGTGCTGCACGCCTTCGGCATCGCGTTCGTCAGCAATCTGGTATCGGCGGCAATACGCTTGTCGATCGTTGGGCAAACCGATGGCCAGCGCGCGATCGCGGCCCTCATGCCAGCCATTACCGAAACCGCAGCCGGCGCGTATACGGCGACGCTCAACGACCTCGGCAGCGCTACGCTGCGCTCCGATCTCGCCTCTCTCGCCCATGAAACCCAGTACTCAAGGCTTTTCCGCTCATGACAAACGCGAGCTCCGCCAGCCCGAACGGCCCCTTGCGCGTCGGCATCGGCGGCCCCGTCGGATCGGGCAAGACGACGCTGACCGCGGCCCTCTGCAAGGCGTTTCGCGATCGCTATGACATCTGCGCGATCACCAACGACATCTACACGAAGGAAGATGCTGAAATCCTGATGCGCATGCAGGCGCTGCCGCTGGAGCGCATCATGGGCGTCGAGACCGGTGGCTGCCCGCATACCGCCATCCGCGAAGACTGCTCGATCAACCTTGCTGCTATCGACACGATGCGAAAGAAGCTGCCGGGGCTGGACCTGATCCTGCTCGAGTCCGGTGGCGACAATCTCGCGGCGACCTTCTCGCCGGAGCTGGCCGATCTCACCATCTACGTCATTGACGTCGCCCAGGGCGAGAAGATCCCGCGCAAGGGTGGCCCGGGCATCACCCGGTCAGACCTGCTCGTCATCAACAAGACAGACCTTGCGCCTCATGTCGGGGCAGACCTCGGCGTAATGGAAAGCGATGCACGCCGCATGCGCGGCGACCGGCCATTCGTCATGACATCGATCCGAGCCGGGAGCGGGATCGGTGAAATCGCCGCCTTCATCGAGCGTCAGGGCGGTCTTTCTCCGCGCGTCTGAGGGGCGAAACACGGAGACGGCGCGGGACATCATGACGTGCCCCCCTTTTCAGCGGCGGTCCATCTGCTAATAGTAGACACTCGGTTGTGACGGCCTTCGTCGTACGAAGTGGCATCACAACCGAAAGCGCGATCTAAGCTATTGATCGAGCTTATGGTGTGCGGGCGTAGTTCAGTGGTAGAACGTCAGCTTCCCAAGCTGAATGTCGTCGGTTCAATCCCGATCGCCCGCTCCATCTCATTCACCGTTCGAGCTCGCGTGTGGCAGCATAGCCACCATCTGTAAGCGCCGTGCCTCGGTCGCCATGATTTTCATGCCCACGCCGATCGCCGAACCCGGGTTGCCATAGAAAATGGCGGCGAGACGTTTCCGTCATCGCCGCCATGGTCGTCGGTGCCGTCCGCGCCTGCGGCCGGATTATTCCCCTGCTGCAGTCGCCGCGACGCCGCGCGAGCGCGCGACAAGGCTCAGCGCGAGCAGCAGCGTGGGCGCCAGGATGGCGACTGCCACTAGGTTGAGCGTGAAGGTGTCGATCGGCATGATGCCACCGCCGGGGGTCGCGAAGACAACGCCACCAATGATGAGCGCCACCCGAATTGGCCATTCGATGGCGCCAGCCTTACGCAAGTCACCAACGAAGG
Organism: Hyphomicrobiaceae bacterium; assembly: GCA_050250755.1. Taxonomy (GTDB): domain Bacteria; phylum Pseudomonadota; class Alphaproteobacteria; order Rhizobiales; family Hyphomicrobiaceae. The sequence continues at coordinate 4,805 of JBFWOB010000017.1, read as the reverse complement.
CCATGTAGCCCTGGATGCCGCCGCAAATGGCGAGCGTGCCGAGCGCGGCTTTGGCCGTGTACAGCAGTGCGAGAAGATACGGCGAATCTCCCTGCAGAACGAGCTCGGGAGCCATGACGAAGAAGAACGGCAGGAAGTAGATGATCGAGCCGACCCACATACTTTGCCAACCCGTCTTCATCGCGGGCGCTCCCGCAATGCCCGCCGCCGCAAACGAGGCAATGGCGACAGGTGGTGTGATGGACGAGAGCATGCCCCAGTAGAAGATGAACATATGCACGGCCATCCTGTTGAGGCCCATCTTCTCGAGTGCCGGCGCGACAAGGATGGCCAGGAAAATGTAGCAGGCCGTTGTCGTAAGCCCGAGGCCGAGGATGAGGCTCGTGATGGCGCACATCGCGAGCAGCAGGAGCGCGTTGTCTCCGGCAAGGGTGAGGAGATCGTTCGCAAGGCTCGACACGACGCCCGTCATCGAGAACGCACCGATCAGCAGGCCGCAACCTGCAAGAATGCCAATCAGCTCGACGAACGTGCGCCCGTTGAGTTCGAGGAAGTTGACGACCGTCCGGCCGCTCCAGCGTGTGTCCTTGCTGAAGAGCTGGTTGAGAATGAGCAACAGCGCGGTCGCATAGAACGGCGCGTGGCTCTCGCGCTTGAAATACAGCAGCATCACGATGAGCAAGACGATAACGAAAGCGTAGTACCAGCCCTCCTTCAGCGTTTCCCAGGCGCTGGGCAGCTCCTCTCGCTTCAGACCCTTTAGCCCGTGACGCGCGGCGTAGGCGTCGACCTGCATGAAGAGGCCCGTGTAGTAGAGTAGAGCTGGAATGATGGCAGCGAGCGCCACTTCGCTATAGGGCACGTTCAGGAACTGCGCGATGACGAAGGCGGTGGCTCCCATCACGGGAGGAGCCAGCACCGCGCCCGTCGAGGCGCAGGCCTCGATCGCCCCCGCGTAGGACGCGGTAAATCCCGTGCGCTTCATGGTCGGGATCGTCATCGTCCCAGCCGTCAGCACGTTGGAGACGATCGAGCCGGACATCATGCCGAGCAGCCCGGAGGCGAAGATGCCCACCTTGGCCGCGCCCCCGCGAAACGTGCCGCAAAGGGCGAATGCGAGATTGATGAAGAATTTTCCGGCGCCAGTCGTCATCAAGGCGGTCCCGAACACCAGGAAGCCGATCACCGTATCGGCAAAGGCTTGAATCGGAATGCCAAGCAGGCTTTCAGTCGACAACACATGGTAGGCGGTGGCTTGCTCGACCGTGGACTGTGCGCCTCTGAGTGGTCCGAGCCAGCCAGCCTCGGCAAAGAGCGGATAGAGAGTGAACGGCAACACTGAGAGCAGGAGGCTCCAGCCGCCGGTTCGCCGCAGCGCTTCCATAAGAACCGCCCACATGACGAGGCCTGCCCCAATGATGGGCTGCGGCGCGCCATTGAACTCCCATCCGAGCTCGGCGGCGGTTCTGATGTTCAACATCAGATAGATGCCGGACGCCACCGTCACTACGAACAGCACGACGTCGTACCAGGGGACGCGTTCAAGCGAGGCTTTTTCACTTCCGGGAAAAATCAGGAAAGTGAAGGGCAGCATCAATATAATGAGCAGATAATAATATTCCGTGTTGAGCTGCGTATAGCCGACGAAGAAGCGCAGCGTGAACTGCTGGTTGATGCAGAGCAAGATTGTGGCTGCCGTGAACACGATCAGCAACACGCGCCAAAAGCCTGTGAGGGTGCGCAGCCGCGTGGCCTCGGACTCGACCGGCCCGCTGGCTGCGAGATGAGGATCCTCGAATTCCATCCGTTTGGGTTGCGTATCGGTGGAGTTGGCGGGGCCGGACTTTGAAACCATTTGTTTTGGACCAGGCTCGAATGTGGATTTCAATACGAAGCTCCTGCCCGACGTGAATGGACAGGAGCTAGGGGCGGTGCTGATTAGTCGAGCGTCACGTCAAGACCGGCCTTCGTAAGCGCGGCCCTACGATGGGCAAGCCATCCTTTGCGGAAATCCGCCTCGTCAGATGGCGGGTTGTCCTTGACGAATGAATTCCACGCCGCGCCCAGCGTGGTCTGTCGAGTCAAAAGTTTCTGATTGTGGGCCTCGTCTGCATCCGTCCAGACGCCACCTTCTTTGTAAACCTTCACCGCGCCTGGATGGATGGGGATGACCCACTGCCGCGTCTGTCGCTTCAGCGCGAGCCCCGTAGCGCCTGGCGCGCCGTCTTTGTAAAGATCGTAGCTGTCTACCATCGCTTTGGTGATCGAATAGGCGAGGTCGTCGCCGATCGTCTGGTAGGCGATAAAAGCTGGGTAGGGATATGTCGCCATTTCCATGGGCGATTGCGGCGAAAGCCCCGCCGAACCGCAGGTAGCCACGTGCGGGATGAGATGCGGACCAATCTTGGTCATGCGCGCCCAGCCGTCCTTGTCGGAATGCAGCATGGGTGGCCACACCAGACCGCGCGGACTGGTCTCAACCTCTTTTGTCTGCCCCGAGATTGTCGAGGCTTGCGCAACATCGATCTCGTTGTTGAGCATTCCCTTCCACATGGCGCCAAAGCTCGAGAACTCGACGATCTTGACGTCGGGCTGGGTCACGCCGCCGAAGGCAAGAAATGCCAGGGTATTCTGGTTCAGCGCGGGCGAGCCGACCACGAAGCCGACGCGCTTGCCTTTGAGGTCTTTGACCTCGGTGGCGCCGGTATCCTTGGCGATGCCGATGTTGGCGCCGTTGCAGTCGATGGTGGAAAGTAGCAATGTCAGCGGCTGCGGTCCCCACGACCGCGCTGCGAACTCGAATACGCCTTCCTGGGCATAATAGAGGCCAATGCCCATCGCTGACGCCTGCGCGCGGCCGGCCTTGAGTGGCGCGAGCCGGGCAACGTCATTGCCCGCGGGCAACACGCGCAAGTCCGTGCCGAATTTGTCCTTCAGCCCTTTGCCGACGGCAACAGCGATATTGAAACCGGACGAGCCGGTGTCATAGGCGGTGAACGTCAATGCGCTGGGAAGCTTGCCGTCTTTTGCGTAGGCCGGTGACACCACGGTCGCTGCAGCGACTAGCCCTGCGGTCAGGATAGGCCATAGCTTTCTTGCATGTTCGTCTTGCGACGCCATTGGTATTCCTCCCGTATGTATTGTCTCGATTGGCTCGAGCTTCTGAGTGATCTTCTATGCGAAAGCGCAAGCTGTCTACCGGTTGGTACCGGAAGTTGCGGCAGCCGCTTTCGCGACGGCTGCCGCGAACCGGTCATTCGAGCACGGGGTTCATTCCTGTCTTTGTGAGTGCCGCAGAACGGGCCTTCATCCAGGCGACACGGAAGTCGTCCTTATCGTCGGGTGGCGAGCTCTTCATGAAGCTGGCCCATGCGTCGGCGAGCACTTTCTGGCGCGCGAGCAGGGCTTTGTTGTTGGCTTCGTGTGCATCCTTCCACACGCCGGCTTCCTTGAAAGCTTTCACAGCCGCCGGATGGACGGGCAGCACCCATTCGAAGTTTTGCGTTTTGGGATCGAGCCCGGATGCGCCCGGCGTGGTGTCCTTATAGGCGTCGTACGTCTCGACCATGGCCTTCGCGAGGCTATAGACGATGTCGTCTTTCTGGGTCCCGTAGACTGTGAAGATCGGATACGGGTAGGCCGAAGTCTCGAGAGGCTTGTCCTTGGATCCCGAGACGCCGCAAGTCGACAGGTGCTTGGCGAAATACGGTCCAATTTTGCTGACGCGTTCCCAGCCTGCTTTGTCCGAGTGTGGCATGACCGGATAGAACAGGCCGCGCGGCGAACTTTCTGTCTCCCTTGCAAAACCCGAGATATTCGAGCCGAACACGGCGTCGACCTCGTTGTTCAGCATTCCCTTCCACATGGCGCCGTTGCTGGCAAACTCGTTGATCGTCACGTCTTTCGTCGTCAGGCCGGCAAATGCCAGCATGGCGATCATATTTTGATTGAGAGCCGGCGACCCGACCACGAATCCGACGCGCTTGCCTTTGAGGCCGGTAATGTCGGTGACGCCCGTATCCTTCGCGATGGCAACCGAGAGGTTGTTGCAATCGATAGAGGTCAGGATCGTTTGCAGAGGCTGCGGTCCCCACTCCTTCGTGGCGAACTCGAAGACGCCCTCCTGCGCGAAGTAGACGCCGACGCCCATCGCCGAAGCTTGCGCACGGTTCGCCTTCAAGGGGCCGAGCCGAGCGACGTCGTTGCCGGCAGGCAGCACGCGAACGTCGGATTTGTATTTGTCTTTTATGGCTTTACCGACCGCGACCGCGATATTGAAGCCGGATGACCCTGTATCGTATGCCGTGAGGGTTATTGTGGACGGCAGCTTGACCTCTTCGGCGAGGGTCGGGGCCGCTGTGAGAAGGGACGCCAGCGACGCCATCGCGCCAATACGACCAGCGTAACGGCGCCCGTTTCGATGCAACATTCTTGCTTTTCCTCCCATATTGACTGTGGCAAGCGCTGCGTCTTGCCAGTCGGAACAGTATCATAGACCTCGGGGTAATCGAGTCGTTTCAAATCGATGAATTCACATGCACGCAGGACGTGCCGATCGACTTGGCTGATCGCTTCAGCACGTCCGCGGGCGCGAATGATGATTACGCTCCCGTCGCTCGATAGCGTAGATTCGAGAATGGGGTTTATTAGATTATATCTTCAATGATCGATATTATATGTTTTCAACGCTTCGCATTGGATTGCAGAAAGTGGCAGCGTGGTCTTTCTCAAGTGTTTTTGAAGTCGCCATTATCTTTCGATGGAATGGTTTTTCATGGCACATCATGGGTGCCGTCTAACGGCGA
>JBFWOB010000016.1:0-111851 GCA_050250755.1 Hyphomicrobiaceae bacterium | reverse complement strand
GAAAGTTCAAGTAAGATTGACCCTACTGTTCGTCGCGTGGTTTACGGTTGTGGCCATAAACGCCATCAATCCCCTACCCTTGCCGGGGGGGGGTGGGGGGTGGGGTGAATGTCTTGCTCAGTCGCTCGCGATAGCGATCAAATCTGGTCGGATGTCTTGCTTCGCCATTGGCGATCGCGAAGTTCAATCCCCCCACCCCAAACCCCTCCCCGCGAGGGGGAGGGGAACGTGGTGCCCCGTCGCCACGCTGAATAGACTCGGCCCCACAAGGGACATCGCACGTCCATCCAAAGTGAACGCGCTCTAGGCGGTCCGCTGTCCTATTCGGCTGGCTACCGCATCGAAGGTGCCCAAGGGCGGATTGGCGTCAACGGGTCGATCTGCTGATGCCGCGCCTTGGCGCCGCGCTCCAGGGCGGCGCAGATCAGCTTGTCCAAGCGCAGCCGGCCCGCGAGCAACTCCAGAAAGCGGACTTCCTCGAGTCGCACTTTGAGATCCGTTGCCGCAACTTCCGCGCAGAGCACGTAGGCCGTTTCTTCGAGGTGTTCCGGCAGAGCATCGACGATCAGGTCGAGCACGGTATCGAGGCCGGCAGGCCCCGCCATGACGCGGCTGCAGTCCTGCGATTCCTTGACCAGCCAAGCGTGATCGTAGTTCAGAAACGGGGGCAGCTCCTTCACGATCGAACCGATGCGCATCAGTTCGTCGTCGGTGATCCGTCCATCGACAGCCGCGGTGGTGATCATGGCGTAGATCAGCGCTTCCTCGGGTGAGAGCGTGGACATTCTCGTCTCCGGTCTGTGGCTTGGGCCGGAAACATACGGCTAAATCGTGCAGGAGCAAGGCACGGCTCGATTGACGCAAAGGATTGAGGCACATACGGTCCGCGCGTCACGCAACTGAAGCAAATCACATGACCGCATCTCTTTCTCCCGCAGATATTGCCGCCGCTGCCGAGGCTCGCGCCTGGCCGTTCGAGGAGGCTCGCCGCCTCATTCAGCGCCTCGATAAATTGCCGGATGGGAAAGAGAAGACGGTGATCTTTGAGACCGGCTACGGACCGTCCGGGTTGCCGCACATCGGCACATTCGGGGAAGTGGCGCGGACGAGCATGGTACGGCATGCGTTCCAGGTGCTGACGGAAGGGCAGCGAAAGACGCGGCTCATCTGCTTTTCAGATGACATGGATGGCTTCCGCAAGGTGCCGAGCAACGTGCCGAACCAGGAGATGCTGGCCAACTTCATCGACACGCCGTTGACGAGTGTTCCCGACCCGTTCTCCAATGAATATACGAGCTTCGCGCACCACAATAATGCGCGCCTGCGTGCCTTTCTCGACCGCTTCGGCTTCGACTACGAGTTCTTCTCGGCGACGGAGATCTATAAGTCGGGCGCGATGGACCAGACGCTGCTGCGCATGCTCGAGGTCTACGACAAGGTGATGGACATCATCCTGCCGACGCTCGGGCCCGAACGTCGTGCGACCTATTCGCCGTTCCTTCCGATCTCGCCGAAGACCGGCAAGGTGCTTTATGTGCCGATGGTGGAGCGTCACCCTTCCAAGGGTACGATTGTCTACATCGATCCCGACACGGGCGAAAAGGTCGAGACGGCGGTTACCGGCGGCGCGGTCAAGTGTCAGTGGAAGGCCGACTGGGCGCTGCGATGGACTGCGCTCGAGGTCGACTACGAGATGGCCGGCAAGGATCTGATCGATTCCGTCACGCTGTCGTCCAAGATTTGTCGCGCACTGGGCGGTGTGCCGCCCGAAGGCTTCAACTACGAACTTTTCCTCGACGACAAAGGGCAGAAGATCTCCAAGTCGAAGGGTAACGGACTCACTATCGAGGAATGGCTGACGTATGCCAGCCCGGAAAGTCTCGCGCTTTATATGTTCCAGAAGCCGAAGACGGCGAAGCGGCTCTACTTCGACGTCATTCCGCGTGCCGTCGATGAGTATCTGACATTCATCGCCAAGTATCCGGCCGAGCAAGGCAAAGCGCGGCTCGACAATCCGGTGTGGCACATTCACGATGGCGAGCCGCCGGCGGCGGAGCTGCCGATTTCGTTCGGGCTGCTTCTCAACCTCGTCTCGGCGTCGAATGCCCATGACAAGGCTGTGCTCTGGGGGTTCATCCGGCGCCATGCGCCCGATGCGACCGCAGAACGGTATCCGCTGCTCGACCAGTTGGTGGGCTACGCGATCGCCTATTACGATGCGTTTGTGAAGCCAGCTAAAACATTCCGGACGCCGTCACCCGAAGAACGGGCAGCGCTTGAAGCGCTGGACGCGGCGTTGTCTGAGGCATCTACGGATGCGAGCGCGGAAGAGTTACAGAACATCGTCTATGAGGCAGGCAAGGCAAACGGCTTTGGTGACAAGCTTCGCCAGTGGTTCCAGGCGATCTACGAGGTTCTGCTCGGACAGACGCAGGGACCGCGTTTCGGCTCGTTCGTAGAGCTTTACGGTGTTGCAGAGACGCGGGCGTTGATCGGTAAGGCACTCAAGGGCGAGCTCGCCAAGGCCGCGTGAGGGCGCGGATTCGCTCGATGGACCACATCTGTGGTGCGGCCCGGCGATCCGACGGCATGAAGAGGCGCCGTTCCAGACTGCGCCAGCCGAGTGCGAACGCAGTCAGGATCAGTGCGCCGATCAGCACGGGATTCAAAGTCCAATCGAGGGGCAGGCCGTAAGATGCGATCAGAAACGCGTCAATTCCGGCGGGCGGATGAAGTGTGCGTGTTGCGATCGTCAACAGGGTGGAGAGACCCACGCCGAGCGCGCTCGCGCCTTCGCCTGGGGACAGCGCGAACAGCGCCAGATAGCCTGCCACGCAAGACATCAAGTGCCCGCCAATGATCGCACGTGGTTGGGCCGGCTCACTGTCCGGCAGCGCCATTGCCAGCACGATCGACGTGACGAACGGGACCCGCACCAGAGGCTCGCGCGCGAGATACGCCAGTATCTCCATAATGCCGATCGCAATGCCAGCCCCCAATGCACGATAGAAGGCAATCAGGACCTGTCGTCTCACCTGAACCTCTCGATGCTGGTCTGTTCGCGGAGGGAAACTGGATTGGGCGCCAATGTCTCGGGCGACTCGCCGAGCGCGTTCGCATGAAGACAATCAGCCCAGGCCGTGCAATGCAAGGTGCTGCGATCGGTGCGGGTTTGCCCTAACGGCGTGTCGACAGCAGTTTCTTCGAAAGCTCCGTCAGCGCGCCGGAGATTGGATGAAACTCAAAACGTACGCGATGCCGGCCCGCCGGAACGGAAACGGCGCGGAACAACACATTGGCGCGCCGGATGCTAGCGGTAACGCCATCGACCGTCGCTTGCCACCACGGATGCCACACGTCGTTCAGCACAAGGAAACCGGGTTTCGGTGAGTTGACGTCGATCTCGACTCGCGTGTTCTCGTAGCGCACGATGACGGCCTCTGGCTCGATCTCTGGCCGGCTCGGTGTCATCGCCGGAACCTCAAACTCGCTCCAGTCCGGCAGTGGTGCGGCCGGCAGTCGTTGCTCCGTCAGCGACTGCTGAAGCGGAATACTGCTCATCGTTCTCGGTATTGCCGAATGCGTCAGTACGGGCTTCGTCGTGCGATCGAGCAGTACAGTCCGCCGGGGGTTGAATTTGGGCCAACGGCCGTCCACCAGGATGCGCTCGAAGTCGGCCGTAATCGCATGCTCGGCGAACATCACGCGGGGAAGCGCGCGTGGGTTCTCATAGATGTAGGCATCGAGCGTGCGGCCGACGAAGTGGAGATCTTCCTCGTTGAGGTGGCGGTCGAAGCTTTCAATGGGCACTGGCGTCGCGATGAAACGCAGTCCGAGGAGATCTGCGAGAAGGCAACGATAGGACGGGAAGAGACGGCTGAACGTGCGCTGATCGTAGCCCGCGATGTAATCTCCGGCGCCGAGTGCGCGCGTGACCAAGTCGGTGCGAAGTGGATTGTAGCCGAGAGTCTGATCGAGCCCGTGGGCTTCGGCCATATTCTGCCAGTCGAAGCCCACGCCCGCGATCTCGATGCGGTCGCGCCAGGGGCTGCCGGGTGTGCGCCGCACGTGGCGAGAGAGAAAAGCCACCGTTTCGTTGGCGGTCTCCAGCCTGAGGGCCTTTTGCGCGCGATCGGCGGGCTTTCCTGTCGATTCACTGGGGCTGTTACCGATGGCGAGATCGGCACCGACGAGTAGGGCGGGGATGAAGGCTGCGAGGCGTCCAGCCGCCAGAAGGCGGTGCGGCGCGATCGATAGCACGCCCCAGGCGACGGCAAGCATCGCTGAGCCAGATGCGATAGGTAGGAGACACGAGGAAAGACGGCCTTTGTCCAGGGCGATGCCGATAGCCAATGCGACTGCGGCCAGGATGACGCCGGCCGTTCGACGCGACACGGCGCGGCTGGGCATGGTTGTCGCGCTGAGATGGCAATGGACAAGGTAGCCCACCAGGATTGCGGAAATACCGCCGAGCATGAACGTCGCGTCTGCCGGACGCCGAAACAGAGAGACGCCAGGAAGTATTTCGTATGCGAGACGAAAGAACGGCGTGAAGGTGCCAAGCGCGTAGATGAGAGCCAAGACTGCCGCTGTGGCCACTCCCGCGATTTCTGCCCGGCGCAGCGCTCCGCCCGTGAGCGCCCCCCGCAGCAGAATGAGTACCGGCAGCGCTCCCATGTAGAGTTGCCCCATGTTTGGCGACAACGTCAGCTCATTCGGGTCCCATATCTCGCTGTAAGGCCCCCAATAGCCTGATGTGGCATCGTTGATGCCGAACAGATCCGGTGAGAGGAGCGTCAGCAGCGAGGCGGGATGGAGGGAACCGCGCGCAGCCTCGGCAAACGCGATGGAGGGGCGGTTGGAATCCGACAGGAACACGTACGTCAGAAGCAACGGCAACGCAGCGATGACGAGCGATACAGCGGCAGCAACAGAAAAAGGCCCCAGGTCGCGACGAAAGGCCGTTTTCGGGGCGCGATCGTTAAGCCAATCGGCAGCGACGATGACGACGATGAGGTAGCAGGCAAGCAGCGCCACCTGGTTCGGCTCGACAAGCATCAAGCCCGCGGCGATTCCTGCTGCGGCCCCCCAGGCGAGGCTCTGGCGGTCCCTTGCCCGGAACAGCAGCCACAGCGTGACGGCGAAGAACGCGTAGCTCTGGATCTGGCCGATGTGCTGAATGCGCCACGCTGCCGAGCCACCGAAGGCGAAGCAGAGGGCCGCAACGGCTGCGCCGCCCGGATGCCAGCCGCGATCGCGGAAGAATAAGAGAATGGCAGCCGCGCCGAGGCCGAGCAGGGCGAAGACGTAGAAGTCGAGCAGCCAGAAGCTCGGGCTTTTGGTCAGTGCTGCCAGGAGCAATGCCGGCGAAAAGATCAGCGATTGTGGATCTGCGATCTGCGGGATGCCGACGAACGTGTGCGGATTCCACGCCGGCGATTGTCCGCTGTGCAAGGCGTTGGCGAGAAACTGCAACTGCGCCTGAAACAGGGCTTTGGCATCGTAGGGAATCGTCACGCGGCCGAGGAGCCAGGGGGACGCATAGAGCAGCCATAGGCCGAAAACGACCCAGCCGGCAGTTCGCCAGGTGCGCTGCTGTTCGATGCCGATGACGTGAGGGTCTGCCGCAATCCCGGCCTCGCGCGATGTGGCGCTAGACATGCGAGCTGTGCGCCTCCACGTCGGCCCGGACGGCGATAAAGGCCATGCGAGAGTGATTGTGCCCGAGGTTGGGATGGCGGCGCCGGGTAGCGAGGCCGTGTGTAGCGAGACGCGCGATCAAGGAGTCGGCCTCATATTGCTGCAACCCCAGTGCGGCGCGCACTTTGCGATAGCTCGAGAAGAAGGTTCGAACCAATCCTGTGCCGGCCGCGAGCAGGAAACCCTCGCGCCGGCCGAACTCAAGCAGGGCGAGGGCATCCGTCACTGGCCCGACATCGGGGGGAATGACGTCTGCGATGAGCAAGCGTCCTGTGGGCGCGAGAAGCCGCTTCCACTGGTCGAGGCACTGGTCCAGAAGACTGGGCGAGAGATATTGAACGACCGAATTCGCGACAATCAGGTCGAGGGAGTCGGCAGCTATACCGGCAAGGTCCTCGGGCGCTACGATCGTGATGTTCTCGACCGAGGCAAAGCGCTTCTGCAACTCGGCCCGCACGCTCGGCGCGGCGTCACACAAATAGAGCCGTCTGCAATGCTGCGCCACGTCGTTGGCGAAAAGCGCCTCGCCACATCCGTAGTCCAGCACGACCGGGCGTCTGTTGCCCAGGTCGACCTCGCTCACGCTGGCGATAAGGCCGTCAGCCACGCAACGATAATGCGCTTCACGATGACGTCTATTGACGTAGATCGTGGGCTTGTCGTCCCAGTACTCGATCCAACCCATCGGCGGCTCTCTTTACCTCCCAGGCCCGGTTCCCGACGTGCTGCAACACTTCTCCGTGTGCCAAAATTTCGGGCACGACAAGTAGAATCGTAACAGTTGAAGAGTTGCGGTGCCGCACCCCATGCAATCGTCAGGGGAAGGTCGAAACTTGCGCTACCGTGAGACGTCGGACTACTGATGGGGTCCGAGCTGGACAGGGATGAGACGCATGACGATCAACAAGAAGAAGGTTCTTTACACGGACTCTATGGGAACCAATGGAGTCGCTATTCTTCGAGAGCGGGGTGATGTGGAGGCGATCCCCTTCAATTACTTCATGAAAGGCGCCGAGTATCAGGACCTGCTGAAGTCGCATGCGCCTGTCCATGCGGTCGTTCTGGGAGGGACGCCGTTCGGTCAGGCCGAATACGCTGCAGCGAACGGGATCGAGGTCGTCGCGCGTACGGGCGTCGGTTACGATGCGATCGACATTCCGGGTATGACGAGCCGCAAAATCCCGGTGATGATCGCTGGCACGGCGAACTCTCCTTCAGTCGCCGAGCAGGCAATGACGTTCATGCTGACCCTCGCCCGGAAAGGCCCGCAGCTTACGAAGCTGGTTGCCGAAGGCCGCTGGGCGGATCGCTTGAAGCCCGACTATGTGGCCGTCGATATGTTCGAGAAGACGGTGCTGATCGTCGGCTTCGGAAGGATCGGCACACGCACGGCGAAGCGGTGTCTCGCCATGGAAATGACGGTTCTCATCTATGATCCGTACGTGAAGCCGGACACGATCCGCGCTGCCGGGTGCGAGCCGGTGTCCGACCTTGATGCGGCCCTGGCGAGGGCCGATTTCGTCACCATTCATTGCCCGAAGACGCCCGAGACGATCGGCCTGTTCAATGCGGATCGCCTGAAGAAGATGAAACGGACGGCGTATCTAGTGTGCACGGCACGCGGCGGGATCATCGACGAGAAGGCGCTGCATGCAGCCTTGACCGACGGCACGCTGCCGGCCGCCGCCCTCGATGTCTTCGACCGGGAGCCACCCGATCCCGAGAACCCGCTGTTCAAGCTGCCGAATATCATTCTCTCGCCGCACATGGCCGGCGTGACAGCGGAATCGATGCAGCGTATGGCCGTCGAAGCTGCGAAGAACGTGCTCTCGGTATTCGATGGCGCACCCCGCAAGGAGAACGCGGTCAACCCCGAGGTGTTCGGTTGATGTTCGGCCTATAGACGGCTCATCTCTTCGCTTTGAGGCCGGCAGCTCCTACATACGAGGGGCGAGCCGGTTTCTCGTTCGATGCGAAAGGCCAATTTCATGAAAATCGAGATCGAATACTGCGGCGCGTGAGGCTACGAGGCGCGCGCCCGGGCGGCGCGGGATGTCATCGTTAAATCCCATCCGCAAGCTGACGTTACCCTCATCCGATCGAGCGGCGGTGTTTTCGAGGTACGTGTCGACGGCCGCCTTGCCTTTTCAAAGGCGACGACGGGGCGGTTTCCCGAGGATGGCGAGCTTCGCGCCGCGCTTGGCTGATCCTAAAGCCCGCAATGCGGCGCCATCATCTTCGTATCGTCCCAAGAGTATCCGCGCGTCGCTGCAATCCTCACACGATTTTCTGGCCGGTCTTCTTCCAGTCGGCCAGGAAAGCTTCGAGGCCTTTGTCGGTGAGCGGGTGCTTGACGAGCGTCTTCAGGATTGCGGGCGGGACGGTTGCCACGTCGGCGCCGATGAGAGCGGCGTCGCGGACGTGGTTCACGGTGCGAATGGAGGCAGCGAGAATGCGTGTCTCGATCGCCGCGTAGTTGTCGTAGATCGTACGGATCTCGCGGATCAGATCCATCCCGTCGAGGCCGGTGTCGTCGAGCCGGCCGATGAACGGTGAGATGAATGTCGCGCCGGCCTTGGCCGCGAGCAGAGCCTGATTGGCCGAGAAACAGAGCGTCACGTTGACCATTGTGCCTTCGCTTGTCAGAGCGCGACACGCCTTCAGGCCATCCCAGGTCAGCGGCACCTTGACTGTCACGTTCTTGGCGATTTTCGCCAGCGTGCGGCCCTCGGTCAGCATGCCGTCAACGTCGGTTGCAGCCACCTCGGCGGAGACTGGTCCCGGCACCAACTCGCAGATCTCTGCGATGATGGTCTTGAAGTCGCGGCCGGCCTTTGCGATCAGCGAGGGGTTGGTGGTGACGCCATCGAGCAGACCGAGGCTGGCGAGCTCCCGGATTTCGGCCACGTCGGCGGTGTCGACGAAGAAGTCCATTGCTCCAGCCTCCTGATCAGTGCACGCGGGGCGCCTCGAAAGGGGCACATTGCGCTAGAATGAACGCATTTGTCACACACGGCGATTCGGCCCCGCACGGTGGCGTTCTAGTCGGAAGGCGCGACGCTTGGAAGACCTGCTCGATCTCGAAGACCATGAGGATGGGGCAAGTGGCGCATCGCAAGTGCCGGTGCTGCTGCCGGTGGCGCTCGACCAGACCTACGATTATCTCGCGCCGGCGCATCTGGAACTGGAGCCTGGGTGCTTCGTTTTGGTGCCGTTCGGGCCGCAGGTGCGCATCGGGATCGTCTGGGACCGGCCCGTTGGCGAGGGCAAGCCCGTTGATCCCCGGAAGATGAAAGCGATTTCCGGCAAGCTCGAGGTGCCTCCTCTGCCTGCTGTCTCGCTGCGCTTCGCGGAGTGGGTGGCGCGCTATACCCTCGGGCCGCTCGGGATGGTCGTGCGCATGATGATGAGCGCGCAGGCCGTCTTCGAGCCGGTCAAACCGCGCTTCGGCGTGACGAGTGTGCCGGATGCGCCGCTGCCACCGCGGATGACTCCGGAGCGGCAGCGCGCCCTCGAGATTGCGGCTGACGGTCTCATTCGCGCGAAATCGGTCCTTGCCCAGGAGGCAGGCTGCACCACAGGCGTAGTCGACGGGCTGGTAAAGGCCGGATGTCTTGTCGAGACGGCGATCCCGGAGAAGCGCTTCGCTGTGCCGTCGCACAGCCACGCAGAGGTTGAGCTGTCGGCCGATCAGGCCGCAGCGGCGCACGCGCTCAAGTCGGCGATCGATGCGGAAGCGTTTTCAGTCTCGCTGCTCGACGGTGTGACGGGCTCGGGCAAGACGGAGGTCTACTACGAGGCGGTCGCTCACGCGCTCTCGAAGGGGCGACAGGTGCTGATCCTGCTGCCTGAGATCGCGCTCACCAGTCAGTTCATGAATCGCTTTAAGGCACGTTTTGGTGCGCCGCCAGCAGAATGGCATTCGGCTCTATCGCCGGCAGAACGTGGACGGACGTGGAGGGCCGCAGCCACGGGGGAGGCGCGCTGCATCGTCGGTGCGCGGTCGGCGCTCTTTCTGCCGTTCCGGGATCTGGGCCTGATCGTCATCGACGAAGAGCACGATCCGGGCTTCAAGCAGGAAGATCGCGTGCACTATCAGGGCCGCGACATGGCGATCGTGCGGGCGCGGATCGGCGACGCGCCGATCGTTCTCGCTTCGGCGACACCGTCCATCGAGAGCCATGTGAACGCGCGGACGGGGCGCTATCGCCACTTGATCCTGCCAGGCCGCTTCCATGGGGCGGAACTCCCTGAGATTACGGCGATCGACATGCGCAAAACACCGCCCGAGCGGGGTAAGTGGCTGGCGCCGCCTCTCATCGAAGCCGTCAACGAGACGCTCGAGAAGAAGCAGCAGACCCTGCTGTTCCTCAACCGCCGCGGTTATGCGCCTCTGACACTCTGCCGAACGTGTGGGCATCGCATCGAGTGTCCGCAATGCTCGGCGTGGCTGGTCGAGCATCGTTTTCGCGGGCGACTCAACTGTCACCACTGCGGCTTCTCGCTGCCGCTGCCGAAGCGCTGTCCGAAGTGCGAGAGCGAGGACACGCTCGTCGCGTGCGGTCCGGGCGTGGAGCGCGTTGCCGAGGAAGTGGCGGAGCGGTGGCCTGATGCGCGTACGCTGATCCTCTCGTCAGATCTCATTCCCGGACTGACGGAGATGCGTGCGATCATACGAAAGATCGAGGAGGGCGAGGCGGACATCATCATCGGCACGCAGATCGTAGCGAAGGGGCATCATTTTCCTGATCTCGCGACGGTTGGCGTGGTCGACGGTGATCTGGGGCTCGCGCAAGGCGCCGATCCGCGTGCCGGCGAGCGGACATTCCAGCTTCTGCATCAGGTGACGGGGCGTGCCGGTCGTTCGTTCGCGCGCGGGCGCGGGCTCGTTCAGACGCACATGCCAGATAACCCCGTCATGCAGGCGATCGTGGCAAGCGACCGCGATGCGTTTCTCAACCAGGAGATTCAGTTGCGGCACTCGGCGATGCTGCCGCCGTTCGGGCGTCTCGTGGCGCTGATCGTGTCAGCCAAGCAGCGGGAGGCGGCGCAGGCGTTTGCGCGCGAGATAGCGCGGCGGGCGCCGGCAGCGCAGCAGATCGAGGTGTTGGGGCCAGCCGAAGCGCCGATCGCCGTGATTCGTGGCCGTTACCGGTGGCGACTGCTGCTGAAAGCCTCACGCGAGATCGACGTGCAGGCCTACATCCGCGAATGGCTGTCGCTTTTGCCCGAGGTCAAGGGCGATTTGCGGCTGACCGTCGACATCGATCCATACAGCTTTCTGTGACGGTGCCTCGCAGCCGCGTCAGCGTGTCTAACCTCTCACCTTGAACCCGAGGCCCGGCGATACGACCCGGGTGCCTTCGTCCTCCAGCATTATCGTGTCGAGTTCTCCAGCGGCGACAGCTTCTTGCGTAAACACGTCGAGTGGACCCACGAGCGCAGCCGGGACGCGAGCGGCGGTGCAACGTCGCTCGATTTCGTCGCCATCGAGTCCACGGGTCGCCGCGGAAAGCCGCTCCTTGACAGCGGCGGGATTTTTCGCGCGCAGGAATGCAGCGGGTGCGTCGGCTGAAAGAGGTTGCTCGAACATTGCCGGATCACGAGCGACATCTGCAATGCCGAGCACATCGAGAAGCGCCAGAAACTGGCGCGGCGTGTTGGCGGCGAAGGCGATACTTCCGCCGTCTCGCGTTCGAAAAAGATCGGCGGCCGGGCTGCCTGAAAACGCCTGACTTCCCTGGCGTACGGGACGAGTACCGCTCGTCAGCGCTTCACACGTCAGCGGGTACATGAGTTGCAGGGCAGCGCCGGCCATCGAGACGTCGAGCAGCATGCCGACGCCACGGCGATCGCGCTCGCGCAGTGCGGACACGATGGCCAGCGCGGCGATGATTCCGGCGCCAGCATCGATCAGCGGGAAGCCGATCTTCTGCGGCGGATCGGTCTCGGCGCCGGAGGCGAGCGTCATGCCCGTTGCCGCCTGGACGATATGATCGTAGGCCGGCCGGTGCGTGTCACGCCCGAAACCCGAGATCGAGCAATAGATCAGACGTGGGTTCACCGCTTTCAGGGCTTCCCAACCCAGACCCAGGCGCTCGCTGGACCCCGGCCGCAAGTTGTCGACGAACACGTCGGCGCCGGCGATCTCGGCCTTGATGCGTGCAATATTCTCGGGGTGGCCGAGATCGAGGCGGACCTTTTCCTTACCGGCATTCAAGGCAATGAAAGCCTGCGCTCCCCGAGCGCCGCGGCGCATGACGTCGCCGCTGGGACTTTCGATCTTCAGTACATCGGCGCCCATCTGCGCGAGATGGAAGGTCGCAAAAGGCCCGGCGATGACGTGGCTTACATCGATCACCCTCACGCCCTCGAGCGGCCGAAAGCCGTGCTGCATCGGAAGTCCTCCACCGCGCCGTCCATGAGCAAGTGGGCCACTGTCAAGTGATCCCGGTGTCGAGGCAAGCTGCATGTGGATTTGTCGGAGATGTGCACGCACGGTCTTGATCGCGCCAAAGCTGCGCGTAAGCGTACCCGGCAAATGCCACGGGACCGAGGGTTCACACGATGACGACGCTGCAGGCTACCTCGCAGGCGCAACTGCGCCAGTACATCGAACAGATCGAGCGGCTCGAGGAAGAGAAGAAGGCACTTGCCGCCGACATTCGCGACAAGTTCCTGGAGGCCAAGGCAGAAGGCTTTGATCCGAAGATCATGAAAAAGGTAATTTCGCTCCGCAAGCGCTCGAAGTCCGAGCGGCAGGAGGAAGATGCGGTGCTCGAAGTCTATCTCCACGCCATGGGCATGCTGCTCGATCCGGGCGTGTCGATGTCGTCCGACGAGATGTTGGACGCGGCGGAGTAACGGGCTCTTTGAGACCCTCTTACATCGTGTGGCAGTCGCCAGCCGTCGAGAAGGCCATTAACATGGCCTCAAGGGGACGCAGCAAGGCGACGACATATGAGCCAGACAGACACTACAGCGCCACGCTATCGCGGGGCGTATCGGATTGCGCAAATCTCGGACTCGCACCTTTCGGCAACGCACGCCTACTTCGTCGATAACTTCCGCGTGCTGGCCGATGAGATCGCGGCGGCAGCCCCTGATCTCGTCGTGCACTCGGGCGACGTCTCGTTCAACGGTCCATCTGCAGAGGCTGACCTCGCATTCGGTCGCGAGGAGATGGGTCGTATCACGCCGCGCTGGCGGATCATTCCTGGCAATCACGATGTCGGCGAGGCGCCCCGGTATTCGCGGCTCGAGCAGCCGCTGACGGATGCGCGGATCGCCGCGTGGCGCCGCACGTTCGGTTCGCCGTGGTGGGTGGAAGATGTTGCGGCGTGGCGGCTGGTCGGAATCGATACGTCGCTATTCGCAAGCGATCGGCCGGAGGAGTCAGAACAGACGGCGTTTCTCAAGGAGGCGCTGGCGACGCGAGGCGCGCGTCCGGTGCTCTTATTCATGCACATGCCGCCTTTCGTCGACGACGCCAATGAGCAGGGCGGCGGCACCTCGGCTATTCCATTGGAGAGTCGCTTGGCATTCCTCGATACGTGCCGGGAGGGCGGCGTTCGAGCGATTGCCTGCGGGCATCTCCACGTCTACCGGCATATGACGTGGCAAGGCATCGATATCGTTTGGGCGCCGTGCACTTCGTTCGTGAATATCGCGAAATGGCTCAAGCGTTTCGGCGGTTTCGCGCGATCCGGATTTGTCGAATGGACGCTCGACGGGACGAGCCTCTCGCACCGGCTGGTCGAGCCGCCGCGACTCTTCACGCACGACACCGGCCTTTGGTCCGAGCGCTACGGCACCGTGACGAAACTCCCGCCACGGCTGCTCACGTGACCGCCGTCATCCCAAGAGCGGCAGCGCGAACCAGAGCGTGAAGCCGTTGATCATCAACGCCGTTCCCAGGATGGCCAGGATGCCACTCCCGAACAGGAGGGCGTTCGTGCCGGCGATGAGGGCGACTGAGGCAAGCACGATCGCGATCTGCAAGAGAGCGGCCGAGAGGTCGAAATAGGGGTCCTTGCGCAGCGCCGTGTCGCGCTCGGCCTCGAGCGATTTGGCCCGCTCAAACAGCTCGTCGAGGCCTTCGTTGGTCTTCTTGTCGCTGGTGAAGTGCGTCACGGTCTCGCGATAGGCTTTGATCTTCTCGTCGATTGCCCTACGGGCGTCTGCCGTTACCGCAGCGTTCGTCTTCAACGTGAGTTCCAACTCGTCGCCAGCCAGGGAGAACGCCGTGCGGCGAATGTTCTTGGCCTGAAAGAACGCCCACATATTGGTGACTTCAATGTTCGCGCGGGTCGCATCCTTCGAGGCATTGCCGCCGCCGACACCGCAGATCGCGAGCAAGGTGGCCAAGACGCCAACATAGACGCCGATCCATTTAGCGCGGTGATCAGCCTCGACCTTTAAGTCGCCGATTTCACTCATAGACATGCTTTCGTCCCCCGGGGCGAAATGAGGCGCGGATAGTCGGGATTGGCAGCGTGCAGGGCACTGGGCAGATTGACGCAGAGCGGCCTCATGGATGCGCGGTCGCTGCGGCTCGTGTTAGCGCTGCCGTGTGCTGCCAGTATGGAGGATCTCGTATGTCTGGCGCCTACTCATTCAGCCGTTCGGAGCTGGAAGCGACGGCCCAATTGGTGCACGCGCACATGCCCGCGACGCCGGCCTATGCCTGGCCGCTGATGTCGGAGCGAGCCGGCGCCGAAGTCTGGGTCAAGCACGAGAACCACACGCCCATCGGCGCGTTCAAAGTCCGCGGCGGCATCGTCTACATGGATGAGCTGGTGCGCCATGGTGCGCGTGTGAATGGCGTTATCACGGCGACCCGAGGCAATCACGGCCAGTCGATTGCACTAGCCGCGACGGCCGTCGGGGTAGCGTCGACCATTCTTGTTCCACATGGCAACTCGGTCGAGAAGAACGCCGCGATGCGCAGTTTCGGTGCACGGCTGATCGAGCACGGCCGCGATTTCGATGAAGCCAAGGCCGAGGCCGCGCGACTGGCGCAGGCTGAGGGCTTGCACATGGTGCCGTCGTACCATCCGGCGCTCGTGAAAGGCGTTGCCACGTATGCGCTCGAGCTTTTCGACGCCGCGGGTGCGCTCGATGCGGTTTACGTTCCGATTGGCATGGGCTCGGGCATCTCTGGGCTCATCGCGGCGCGCGATGCCCTCGGGTTATCCACCGAAATTGTTGGGGTCGTTGCAGACGCCGCACCGGCCGTCGCTATGTCGTTCGAGGCTGGTCGCGCCGTGTCCACGAACAGCGCCGCGACGTTTGCGGACGGGATGGCCTGCCGGGAGCCCGATGCAGATGCGATCGCCGTGATGCTGCGAGGTGCGGCGGCAATCGTGCGTGTCTCCGAGGACGAGATTGCAGATGCGATCCGTCTCATATACGAGACGACACACAACGTGGCTGAAGGCGCTGGAGCAGCGGCGGTGGCCGCGATGCTGAAGGATCACCGGAGGAAGCGCGGAGCACGGCTCGGCGTCATCCTTTCGGGGGGAAATGTGGATCGGCCCGTGCTGACTCGAGTTCTCAGTGGCGAAACCCCTCCTTCCTAGCCGGGCGTCATGTCGGCTTGGATCTGCCACCGTGCCGCCATGGGCAAACCGTATGGCCAAGGACGACGTAGATTTGCTACCGTTCCTGGTGATGAATCACTCAAGCTGGGCGCAGTCTGCATGGCCCGCGAGGTGCACGTGATGTGGAAGCGAGCGACCCTCAAGGGAGTGTCCGGCGCGACCGGATTGCTGCTTGTCGTTCCCTTGTTGTGCTCCCTGGGTGGCTCCGCCGCATCAGCCCGATCGGGCGGTGAGCCAGAGGAAACCGGCTCGTCTCTCGGCAGTTATCTTGCCGGGCGCATTGCACGCGGGCAGCATGACAGCGCGGCCGCGTCCGAATACTACCGTGCTGCTCTCGAGCGTGATCCGGACAACATGCCTCTCGCGGAGCAATCGCTTCTGATGGAAGCGACCGAAGGCAGGTTCGACCAGGCCGTCGAGCTTGCGAAGCGGCTGGTCGCGAATTTCTCCGATCATCGGATGGCGCGGCTCGTGCTCGGTCTCGAGGCGGCGAAAAACAAGCGATACGCAGAGGCGATCGGCCACTTCAAGTCGCCGGGCAATGGCGTGATGGAACAGCTCACTGTGGCACTTGCCCGAGGCTGGATGAAGGTTGGCGAAGGCGATATCGCGGGTGCGGTTGCCGAAGCCGACAAGATCACTCAGGCCGAGTGGGCGCGGTTCTACGTGCGCTATCATAAAGCACTGATGTACGACGTTGCCGGACAGCAAAGTCAGGCGCGGCAAGCGTACGAGCGGATTTTCCGCAGCGATACGAAGTCGTTCCGCGTAGCCCTTGCCTATGCGCATCACGCTGCCGCGGCTGGCGATACGAAGCTCGCCTTGTCGATCCTCGAGGAGCACGCGAAGAATACCGGTGGCGTTTACCATCCCGTGGCCAAGGGGCTTGCGCAGAAGCTTGAAGCGGGTGAGCCCGTGGGGTTACTCGTCAAGACACCCAACGAAGGCCTTGCCGAGATTTTCTATGGGCTAGGCGAGGCTCTTGCGAGCGAGGGCGGTATCAACGTCGGTGCCGTTTATCTGCAAATGGCACTGTTCCTCGAGCCGTCGTCCCCATTCGCGCTCGCTGCGCTGGCCAACGTCTATGAGACCACGAAGAACTATGATGATGCGATAAAGGCTTACGAGCGGATTCCAGACGGCACGCCGCTGCAGCAGGCGATCGATATCCGCAAGGCACAGAACCTCAACCTGCTGGATCGAGTGGATGAAGCGAAGGCTTTGCTGGAGCGGCAAGCTGAGCGGGATCCTACCGACCCAAAGGCGTTCGATGCGCTTGGCAACCTGATGCGCAGCCATAAACGCTACGAGGAAGCCATCGGCTACTACTCGAAGGTCATCGCGCTTATCAAGAAGCCGGAGGCCAAGCACTGGCCCTACTATTATGCGCGCGGGACGAGCTATGAGCGTGTCAAGAAGTGGCCGCTCGCGGAAGCGGATTTGCAGAAGGCGTTGCAGCTTTCACCGAACCAGTCGCTGATCCTCAATTACCTCGGCTATTCGTGGGTGGACCAAGGCGTTCACCTGAAAAGGGGCCTCAAGCTGATCGAGCGTGCAGTTCAGCTCAAGCCCGACGACGGTTACATCGTTGACAGTCTCGGATGGGCTCATTTCCGCCTCGGCAACTACAAGCAGGCCGTCAAGTACCTCGAGCGGGCGGTTGAGCTCAGAGCCGAAGATCCGACCCTCAACGACCACCTCGGAGATGCCTACTGGCGTGTCGGGCGCGAGAGAGAAGCCCAGTTCCAATGGCGTCAGGCTCTCACACTGAAGCCGGAGCCCGACGACGCGGCGAAAATTCAAGCGAAAGTCGATAAGGGACTGCCAGCGCTCCCTAGCGCCCGGGCGCAAAAGGGTAAGCGCGCCAATGCAGCCGCGCGGAAGATGCCGCGTAAGCGCGTCGAGAGCCGGCTTGCACCGCAATCACCAGGGTTTCAGTGAGCGGTTGCTGAGCCTTTGCGCTTGCCTGTAACGGGGGAGGACTGATCGCGTGGTCCAATCCGGCAGCGCAGGCGCATCGCTGACAGAAATGGCCCCGGCCAAGATCAATCTCACGCTCACTGTGTGTGGGCGCCGGCGCGATGGCTACCATCAGCTCGAAAGTCTCGTCGTATTTGCGGATTCCGCTGCATCGGACACTATCGATCTTGTGGTGGGCGGCCCGCTTCATCTCGAGTTGCTTGGCCCGGGTGCTGCGGCGCTTGCGGGTGAGGCGATCAGCTCAAATCTCGTCATGCGAGCGGCTGTAGCGGTGTTGCAGATGGTGCCACGGGCCGAAACAGGCACATTCCGACTTCAGAAGCATTTGCCCGTCGCGGCGGGCATCGGGTCCGGATCGGCGGACGCGGCCGCTGCGCTCCGCCTCATGCGTCGCGCAAACCCGAACCTGGCCGACAGCATCGACTGGGCGAGCCTCGCGGCGACGATCGGGGCGGACGTGCCGGTATGTCTCGCAAATCGCGCGTCTCTGATGTGGGGGCTCGGCGAGCGCGTAGCGCCGTTGCTCGAGCTTCCGGCCGTATGGGTTGTGCTGGCCAATCCGCGTGTACCGCTCTCGACGGCTGATGTGTTCCGCACGTTGTCAGCGAGCTCGTTGCCGTTCGACCAAGAGGCCGCCGAGACTTTGCCGACGATACCTCGGTTTGCAAATTTGGCGGATCTCATCACGTTTATTACCCGTCGCCCGAACGACCTCGAGGCGCCCGCCAAGCAACTGTGCCCGATCATTCGAGAGGTGCAGTTGCGGCTCGCAGATCTCGATGGCGCGCTGCTTGCACGCATGTCGGGTAGCGGGCCGACATGCTTTGCGCTATTCGCCACGGCCAATGCCGCCCACGACGGCGCGCGCCGGCTGGCTGTCAGCCGGCCCGATTGGTGGGTTCAGGCGGCCGGCGTCGTATAAAAGATCATCGCCTGGAAGAGCCAGTGCTCAGCTTCCGATAAACTGGAAATGGCCGTCCTTGGCGCGTGTGATGCGTCCCGCGGATGGCGACGGGAAGTGGCCTGTGCAAATCAGGGTCGATGTATCGCAGAAACGCGAGAACAGGCGATTGCGCGACTCGCCGGCGATCTTGGAATCCCAGTCGGACATCATGCCGATCTCCGGGTAGCGCACTTGGATCGGAGAGTGGACCATGTCGCCCGTGACGAGCGCGTCGTGGCCGGGTTTGCCTGCGAGCACGTTGAATTGATCAATGGTATGGCCGGGCGCGGGAAGAAGCTGGACGTGATCGTTGAACGCGTACTCGCTCTTCACGATGTCGACGCGCCCAGCGGCGACCACCGGCAGCACACTGTCGGTGATCCACGCGGCTGCCTCCGGGTTTTGTTTCTGCCTCTCGGTCCAGAACTCCAGCTCGCGATCCGAGAAAATGTAACGGGCATTCGGAAACGTCGGCACCCAACGGCCATTCTCGAGGCGCGTGTTCCAGCCGACGTGATCGACGTGGAGATGCGTGCACATCACGAAATCGATGTCCTCGACGGCAATGCCTGCTTGGGCGAGATTCTTCTCGTAGCGGTCGCTCTGCATCATGTGCCAGAAGGCGCGGTGCGGGCGTGGCTTATGATTGCCGACGCATGTGTCGACCAGAATTTTGTGATGCGGGGTCTCGATGACGTAGCTCTGGATGCAGAGGACGAGCATCCCATCCTTGTCGACGAAGCGCGGCTGCAGCCAGTGGCTGTTCTCTGCCATCATCTCGGGCGTGAAGTTCGGGAAGAAGTCGTGGACGGGAAAGAACGGGCCCTCTTGCTCGACAATTCGCCGGATCTTGATGTCGCCGACTTCGATGGCGCTGCTCATGGCGTTCCTCTTTCTTTGCTCGTTATCTGGAAGCATCGGACTGCGAACCGGAGCCTTTGCATTACGATCGCGCCGCGTGGGCATGATGTCCAGTAGGCGCGAAGATGGAGCGATCGACGAATTCGTCACTCCGGCGATGAAGCGTGACGGTCTCGGATGCTCTCCACAAGAAGATCCACGCAGGCTTTGACGCGCGGAACGTCCTTCAAGTCCTGATGGACGAGCACCCAGATCTCGCGCCGCATCAGTGGAGGGCCTCGCGATACGCGCACCAACTCCGGTTGCGCGTCCGCCATGATGGAGGGGAGGAGCGCCAAACCGAGGCCCAATCGTGTTGCCTCGATACGATTGCCAAGATGATTGACGCGCACCGCCGTGCGGCCGCCTTTTGCGGCGCCATCGAGCGCCTGGGCCTCCGGCCAGTTGGCAAACTCGGGAGCATATCCGATGTATTCGAAGAGCTCGGGCTTGCGCCGGTCAACGTAGGAACTGGCACCGTAAAGGTGGTAGAGCATATCCGCGACTTTGACGCCGAGTAGTCCCGAATCGGCCGCGGGCGCGGCTAGGCGAACGGCGATCTCAGCATCGCTCCGGGCAAGGCTGAGGTTCTGCTGGGTGGTGCGCAGGAAAAGATCGACGTCCGGATATTGCGCGCGGATCGCCTTGATGCCGGGCATGAGAAGGTAGGTTCCGACAGCCTCGGTGGCAGTGATCCGCACCGGACCCGCAATCGCCTCGTGAAATCCCGACGCGGCGCGAACGATAGCGTCCGCCTGATCAGCCATGGGACTGGCCAGCTCGAGCACCCGCTTGCCCGCCTCCGTCAGAACGTAACGGCCGGCCTCTCGCGAGAAAAGCGGCTGCGCCAAATCGGCCTCGAGATTTGCGATGCGACGGCTCACCGTCACGTGGGTCACGCCCAACACGCGGGCGGTCGCCGAAAGGCTGCCTTGCCGAGCCAACTCGACAAGAACGCGTAGATCCTCCCAGTCCAGTCGAGCTGAACGATTTTTTATGTTCATTTGTACACTAATTGCGAATGGAACTCGTCCCCGTTCACGTGCACGTTACCAGGAATGAGGTCGTCTGACATGCAGTTGCCTGCCAAGTGGTAACTGGAGATGCAAAACGGCCTCATTTCTCGAGACGCGCGCCTATTGCTCTGCCCGGAGCTGGACGGGCCGCGCCGTAGCGGACGCGTCGTTCCAAGGAGGCCCCATGCTGATGGACCCGACAGAGCCCGATAAGACGCCTGAGGAGCAATCCGGGGCTGCGCTGATGAACTCTCTCACGCACTTGCTTCATCGAGCCTGCCAGGTGGCCGACAGTGTTTTCAATGAAGAGGCCGGCAGGACGGGGCTGACGACGCGGCAATTTGCGGTGCTCGTTGCAATTGCCAACAATCGCGACGTCAGTCAGACGGGACTGGTGCAGTCGACGGGAATTGACCGCTCGACGGTCGCTGAAATCGTCAAGCGCCTGTTGCGACGCGGTTTGATCAAGCGCAAGCGGACGCGCCTCGACGCGCGCGCCTATGCGGTCCGTCTGACGGAAGAAGGAGAGGCTCTTCTCGGCGAGGTGGAGCCGGCGGCGCGACGTGCCGAGGAGCGTCTTCGCACGGCGTTTGGCGGGGCAGACGTTTCGGGTGTTACGGCGGCGCTTGCACGGCTCGTCGAAACGTACCCGACAATCAAGTGAGGCACGCGGCGCCGCGCAACGGATCGCTGAGCGCGCGGCGCCCGAGGCGGAAGGCATACGCGACGACCACCTAAGACTGGCGCACCTGCGGCCGTTGGCGTAAGCCGTTGGCCGTCGCGTAGTCGAACGTGCCAAGGACAGTAGCCCTCTCCGTGAAAGCACTGGCGTGTGCCAAAGCCGGTGCGTCGGGTGTTCGATCGACTGCACGCCCGCTCCGGAGGTTTCCTCGATATGCAACCCAAGCAAACCGTGAGCGCCACACAGCGGCTGGTGCTCATCGGCGGCGGACATGCACACGTGACCGTCCTTCGTGCTCTCGCGATGCAACGCGAGCCCGGCCTGGAGGTGACGCTGATCGCCAAGGAATTGGACGCGCCCTATTCGGGCATGCTGCCCGGCTACGTTGCCGGCCACTATGACCTGGATGCGTGTCACATCGATCTCGTTCGGCTGACCCAACTTGCCGATGCGCGGCTCATCCATGGAGAGGCCAACGGCATAGATACAGGGATGAAACGCGTTCATATTCTAGGACGCCCTTCGATTGCATACAATCTTCTCTCTATCGATACGGGAATCACACCGGCGGTTGACGATATTGCGGGCGCGGGCGAGCACGCGATGGCGGTCAAGCCGATCTCGAAATTCGCACCGAAATGGAAGGCGCTCGAGGCGCGGGCGCTGGCGACTGATGGGCCGCGACGGTTCGTTGTGGTCGGAACGGGTGCCGCTGGTTTCGAGCTCATCCTCGCCATCCGCCACCGTTTGATCGAGGGAGCGCCAGCGCGGCGGATCGATGGGGATGCCTTCAGCTTTGCGCTGATCGGCAATGGTCCACTGCTTCCGAGCCATAATGTACGGGCACGTCGCCTTGCGGCGCAGGAACTCCAACAGGCGGGCGTCGAGCTGATCGAGAGCGACGCGGCCGTTGAGGTCGGGGAGCAGTTCGTTCAGCTCGCCAGCGGACGGAAAATCACGAGCGACGTGACGCTACTGACGACGAAGGCCGCAGCGCCGACGTGGTTTGCGCAGACTGGTCTGGTGCTCGATCCGCAGGGCTTTCTGGCGGTCGATGCGACGCTTCAAGCGCAAGGCGAGACAGACATCTTCGCCGTTGGCGATTGTGCCGCCGTGGTCGCATATCCGCGTGAGAAGGCCGGCGTTTTCGCGGTCCGACAGGGGCCTCCGCTGACACGCAACATTCGCCTGCGCGCACAGGGCAAACCCGCAGAGCCGTTCAAGCCGCAAACGCATTTCCTCACGCTTCTGGCCTGTGGCGACAAGCGAGCGATTGCGTCACGGGGGCGGTTCGCGGTCGGTGGCGCATGGGCGTGGCGGCTCAAGGATCGGATCGATCGGGCGTTCATGCGCATGTTCGAGGTCCCGCCCCTGCCGATGGGCAAGGATGGCGATGCGGCCGAAGAAATGCTGTGTGCAGGTTGCGCGGCCAAGCTTGGTCCCGCCTCTCTGGGGCGGGCGCTCGACCGGTTCGCTGAAAGCGAGACGAGCGATCCACATTTGCGTGTTCGGAATCTTGCGCCGAAGGATGACGCAGCGCTTCTCGATCTCGGCGGAGAGAAGCTGCGTCTGGAAACGCTCGATCATTTCCCGGCGATTTGGCCAGAGCCTTATGTGCTCGGCGAGATCGCCGCCGCCCATGCTATTGGCGATGTGCTTGCGAAAGGCGGGACGCCCGATCATGTCCTTGCGCTTGCGGGCCTACCGCCCGCAGCACCGCATCTTGCTGAGGATGATCTCTTTCAATTGCTTGCGGGGGCGCGCGCGGTGCTGTCTCCGGATGGAATCGCGGTGGTCGGCGGCCACACGGCGAGATCGGATCAGCTCGCGATCGGGTTTTTCGCTGGCGGGGCCGTCGCGCGTGGGCACGTCTGGCTGAAAGGCGGCTTGCGTGGTGGCGAAGTTCTCATCCTCACGAAGCCGCTCGGCACAGGTATCGTATTTGCGGCCTGGATGCGCCGTATGGCGCGAGGGCAGGAGGTTGCGGCGGCGTTGAACGGCATGAGAATGTCCAGCACGGCGGCTGTGCGGCAACTCGGCTCCCATGATGCGACCGGAGTCACCGACATCACGGGATTCGGACTGGCAGGCCATCTCCTCGAAATGCTCGACGCGTCGGATCTCTCGGCGACAATCGGGCTGGCGCAGTGCCATCGCTATCCCGGCGTCGACCGATTGATCGCGGCGGGCGTGCGTTCGAGCCTGCTTCCCGAAAATCTGGCGCTCGCTGGCCAACTGGCTCTCGATCTTGATGATGCGGAGGTGGCACTGGCGCTTCTCTTCGATCCGCAGACGTCCGGCGGGCTTCTTGCCGGTGTTCCAGCTCGTCAGGCGCCGGCGGCTGTGGCGGCACTTTCGAGCGCCGGTTTATCGGTTTCTGTCATCGGTCGAGTGCATGAACGGGGAGATGATGCAGCCCTCGCCGTCGACGCGGGCGTGCGTCTTCGTGTCATGCAGAGCCTATCGCCTAATCTCAACGAAGGTTCGCACGTAACGTCGCGATTGTCCCTTCCCGCGCAATAAAGTGATCATGGGGGTCATTGCGGAACACGCGCATATTTTGCAAACCGACTCTGTCAGTAAACAATAGGCGCTGGAGGCGTTCGACGACCCGAACAATCAGGGGGAAGCCTCGCAATGAATGAGCTTGGCCAAGCATTGAGCCTGCCCGGTGTCGCGAAATTCGAGAACCCCGACATCACGGCGACCGGAGAACAGCGGGCGACTGTCCCACTCGCACGGCTCGAGACCGTGTGGTTCAACACGGGAACGCTCTGCAACATCACGTGTGCGAACTGCTACATCGAATCGAGTCCGAAGAACGATCGTCTCGTCTATCTCAGCGCCGCCGAAGTAACGACGCTTCTCGATGAGTTGCTGCGCGATGGCTACGGCACCAGCGAGATCGGGTTTACGGGCGGCGAGCCGTTCATGAATCCGGAATTTCTGGATATCCTCGCGGCTACCCTCGAGCGCGGCTTCGACGTGCTGGTTCTCTCAAATGCCATGCAGCCGTTGCAGCGCGCGCCGATCAAGCGGAGGCTGATGGCGCTCAAGGAGATACATGGGGCGCGGCTTCGGATCAGGGTGAGCCTCGATCATTTTACGCCGGAGCTTCACGAGGCCGAGCGAGGCCCCAGGACGTGGGCAAAGGCGCTTGCGGGCATCGATTGGCTCAACGCCAACGGTTTCGAGATCGCGCTTGCGGGAAGGACATGCTGGAACGAGCCGGAATCCGACGAGCGTCGAGGTTTCGCTGCGCTGATTGCTGCGCGTGGCTGGCGTATCGATCCGGCCAATCCCAAGCAGCTCATGCTGCTACCCGAGATGGACGGCAGCCGTGAGGTTCCTGAAATTACCACACGGTGCTGGGGCATACTCGGCAAGTCGCCCGAAGACATGATGTGCGCGAAAAGCCGGATGGTTGTGAAACGCAAGGGCGCAGATGCGCCCGTGATCCTTCCGTGCACGCTGCTGCCGTACGAGCCGGCATTCGAGATGGGCCGCACCTTTGCCGAGGCCGGTGCGGCGGACGAGGGGATGTTCGACCGAGGCTCGGTGAAGTTATGCCATCCGCATTGCGCCAAGTTTTGTGTTCTCGGCGGCGGTAGCTGCTCGTAGGCCATGGCCGAGGCTGGGTTCGGTGGACCCCGTGGTTTGCATCTACCTTGGCCGAGACGAACCCGTGTGCTCTCGGCCAAAGTGAGGTGGTGGCTTCAGCGCTTACCTTGTACCAGAGCGTCGCGAATCTCCTTGAGATAGACCTCGCTCTGCGGTGGTGCCGGCGGTGGTGCAGCTTCCTGTTCCTTCTCGAAGCGCTTCCGGGCGAGACTGATCGTCTTGATGACCATGAACAGTACGAAGGCGATGATCAGGAAATCGAAGACCGTTTGAAGAAATGCGCCGTACCTGAGCAGCACGGGATCGCCTGTCGGCGTCGGCATGTTGATCGCAAGATCCTCGAAATTCACGCCGCCGATGACATACCCTATGGGCGGCATCAGGATGTTCGTAACCAGGGAGTTCACGATCTTGCCGAACGCGGCGCCGACGATAACGGCAACAGCCAGGTCGACGACATTGCCTTTGAGAGCGAATTCCCGGAATTCCGATAGCAGCGACATGTCTGCACCTTTCATTCTGTGAATATCTGTCGGGTCGGACGTTGCGTCCGGTTCTTGCTGGTTGACTGATGAGAAACGAGCCCTGACACGCGCGAGATCGACAGGCAAGGCGACGACGGACAGTAGTCCGCGAACGCTAGGCGGAGCAATCGTCTCTCCACCCTCATAATGGCCGATTTGAGGGAAAGAGTTTTTTCGTGCCCGCGACAGAAGTCACGGTTTCGCCTGCTCGGGCGTCTCACGATCGGCCGCGCGCGCAAAGGTCGGGGACGACCGCCATGACGTTCTGGTGCGAAGGCAGCCGAGAGGATAGAGCAATAGGATGAAGTCGGGTGCCGTGCTGGCTCTGTGTCGCTGTAGGACAATGGGCCGGAGTGGCGTGCGGTACGGCGCGGCGCCGACAGGTGGGTCATGGACGAGGCCTGTAGCGCTCAATATGCGGCGCGGCAGTGGCGTTATCGTCAAGCGGGCAGGGGTGGGACGATGATCGAGCGTAAGGAACGCAAGCCCTATTGGCGCCACACCAAGTGGCAAATGCTGACCAGCCTCGTGCCGTTCCTCGTGGCGTTACTCGTTCTCCCGCTCTATGCGGATCAGCTCAATGTGCGGCGGGTTCTTGGTTTTCCACTGGGTTATTTTCTCGCCTGTCACGGCTTGGTGCTGATCGCGGTCGTCACGACCTTTGCCTACATCAATCGCCAGGATGCGATTGATCACTGGCACGGTGCGCACGAGGACCTCTGAACGATGCCGCACCGGCAAGGGACACAGGCGCTCTCCAATCCCATGCTCGGGGTCTACTTCGGCATATTCGCCGCTTGCTTGGCCACGGGCGTCGTCCTGCTGCTCATCTTCGAGCAACTCGGCGTGACCGAAGCGTCCCTGAAGACGGCCATGGTCGGCATATCGATCGTGCTGTTCGCAACGATTGGGGCGGGCGCCTATACCAATCGCGCGCGGGAATTCCTGTTTGCCGGGCGGCGCGTCCCGGCCTTCTACAATGGCACCGCGCTCGCTATCGTTTCGCTCGGTGCTGCCGGTATCACCGGCCTCTCGGGCGCGCTGTTCCTGGCCGGTTTCGACATGCTGTGCATCGGGGTGGGCATCGTCGCCGGCCTCACCGTTTCTGTCATGCTGGTCGCGCCATACCTCAGAAAATTCGGCGCGCCGACAATTCCCTCCTTCCTCGGCCAACGCTTCGAGAGCGGCTCGCTGCGTTTGCTGGCCGCGACGGTGTGCGTGCTACCGCTGATGCTGCTCGCGATTGCAGAGATCAAGATCGGAATGATGAGCGTCATGTGGCTGCTGGCGGTGCCGCCGGAGGTCGCGTGCGGGCTCGTCGTGCTCGTCTTGGCGATTACGATACTACCGGGTGGCGTTAGATCTCTTTCGTGGGCGGGAGCAGCGCAGGCGCTTGCCGTATTGATCGCGATCCTCCTGCCGGCGGCGATCGCTGCCGTCATTGAAACGAACTTGCCGTTCGGCCAATTCAGTCACGGCCCGATCATTCGCGCCGTCGCACGTCTGGAAGCGGCGCAGGACGTGCCCGTACCGGTGGCCAGCCTGATGGCGCTCGAGCTGCCGGGCGCCGGCCTGCAGCCGATCGTTGGGCGGTTCGCTACGACCTTCGGGAGCGTTGGTCCGCTGACCTATATGCTCATGACGCTCTCGGTGCTCATGGGTGTGGTCGGATCGCCGGCCATCCTGTCGCGCGCGGTGACGACGCCCAGCGTCTACGATACGCGCAAGTCGATCGGGTGGGCCGTGGCGCTGGTCGGCATTCTTCTGCTGACGTTCTCAGGTGTGGCCGCATTCGAGCGCGATGTTCTGATCAGTAGCTTTGTCGGGCAGGCCACAGCGGCGCCTCCTGCCCCTCTGCAGAGGCTGATCGACCTTGGCCTTGCGGCGCTCGACGGCCGCGGCGCGCGACTCACCACCAGCACAATTCTCTTCGACCGCGATGGGGTGCTCGTTGCTCTGCCTGTCATCATGGGCATGCCGCTTGCCGTGGTGAATCTTGTCGCTGCCGGCGTCATGGCGGCAGCGTTGACCGGAGCCGCGACCTGCCTGATGCAACTCGGCGTGATGGTCGGGGACGACGTCGCTGCGGGGCCGGCGAGTTGGACGACGAGCGACCGGAAACGACTTATCGCGTGCCGTCTCTCGGTTATCGGGGTGATCGCGGTGGCCGGCATGGGCGCCGTCGCTGCTCACGGGGACCCTTTCCTACTGATGCTCTATGCGATCGCGATCTCGGGCTCGACCATCTTTCCGGTGCTCGTGCTTTCAGTCTGGTGGAAGCGACTGACGACCGGCGGGGCCATCGCTTGTCTCGTGACGGGACTGTTCACTGCCTTGGCTGTCCTATTGGTGGATCTCACATCGCTTGGTCTTCCTGGCCTCATTGCCCCCGTTATTGCCGTGCCGGCCGCGCTGATTGCGGCAGGTATCGGCAGTTATTTGACGCCTGCACCCGGCCGGCACATTCTGGAATTGGTACGCGACCTCCGAATCCCGGGCGGCGAAGCGATTTACGATCGGGAAATGCGACAGGCCCGGCAGCGCGGGCAAAGGACTCGCTGACATTGGGCCGCGTACGGCGCAAACTTTCGGCGGCGCGATGCTTTGATGGGCGGCTGCTCGCACAATCGCGCATCGAGCAAGGCATCGGCGTTACAGCCGCAGGAAAAAGGGACGATGACGGCACGCGAGCGGCTTGGCCTTTATCCGCCGATTGAACCTTATGCGCGAAGCCGTCTCGACGTTGGCGATGGCCACGAAGTCTATTTCGAGGAGAGCGGCAATCGCCACGGCCAGCCGGTTCTGATCGTCCATGGCGGGCCAGGGGGTGGCAGCAACCCAACTATGCGGCGTCTGCACGATCCCTCGCGCTATCGTATCATTCTCATGGACCAGCGAGGTTGCGGCCGCTCCGTGCCGCATGCCTCGATCAAGGCCAATACGACGTGGCATCTCGTCGAGGATATGGAGCGGCTGAGGACTCATCTCGGTGTCGCGAGCTGGCAATTGGTCGGTGGCTCGTGGGGTTCGACGCTGGCGCTGGCCTACGCGCAACTCCACCCGCGGCGGGTCAATGCGCTGATCCTGAGGGGTGTATTTCTTCTGCGCCGATCCGAGCTCGACTGGTTCTATCAGGACGGCGCGAGCTGGTTATTTCCGGACGCGTTTGCTGAGTTCATAGCGCCTATTCCGAAGGACGAGCGCGGCGATATGATTGGCGCCTATTATCGGCGGCTGACTCATCCAGACGTGCGAGTTCAGCTTGCTGCCTCACGCGCCTGGAGCTTGTGGGAAGCATCAACACTCGCCCTCACGCCCGATCCCGATCGCATTCGGCAATTCAGTGCCGAGTCCTATGCGCTCGCTTTTGCGCGCATCGAGTGCCACTATTTCGTCAATGGTGGATTTTTCGATCACGACGGTCAGCTTTTGGGCGACGCCTATCGTCTGCGCGATATTCCAGGCATCATTGTTCACGGTCGCTACGATGTGGTCACGCCGGTCAAATCGGCTTTCGATCTGAAAGCACAATGGCCACGTGCCGACTTGATTGTCGTGCCCGATGCCGGGCACGCGATGACGGAAGAAGGCATCGTGCACGAGGTGGTGCAAGCTACGCGGCGCCTCAGCAGGGGATAGGGAAGGGATTTTCCCTACAGAGGTGCGCGGACCCGACGGCGGGCTTCCGTCTATAGGGGTGTCCCCTTGTCACCCTGCTGATCCAGCGGCTTGTCGAGCTCCTTCAGTTTGTCGCGAAACTTCTTGAACATGCGCTCGAGGTAGGTCAGCGCCTTGTCGACGTCTTCCTCTTTCGGCAGCTCGAATTTCGGTGCCGGCCCAGGTCCGCCGTCCAGCTTGAGCAGATCCTCGAGCCGCTTCACGTCGGCCTTCAGCTCTTTATTCTCTTCAGAGAGCCGTGCGATCTCGGATTGGAGGTCGCGGTCGTCCTTCACCGGTTTGCATTCGAAGGTCTCGCCCGAGCGGGCACAGAGCGCCATGTCACCCGTCGCCGTATCGAGCCTTAGGTAACCGCCGTCGACGGGCTGCATCGTAAACCGACCGGTTTTCTCCTCACCACCGGGCGCGGCCGCCATGGCCGCACCGGCGAGCGCTATTCCGAGCGCACCTGCCATCAAAGTCCGGAAACGCATCTTTTCCTCCCAGGCGTGGATGGCCGAAACCGCCTCATGGCTCTGGAGGCGAGCTTACCAGCATAGCGCCGGATTGTGGCAATCCGGGCACAATCTTGAGCCTGTTCCAGAAGATAACTACACTTAACCGTTCTTTTACGCGTTGCAGATTAGGTGATTGTTGACGGGTTTTTTCTCGTTCTTAGTCAGAGCCTTGTTAATGCAACTAGCTGGAATTTGCGAACATTAGTGAACAACTGATAGGCGCAGGCTTCGAAATCGGACGCCCCAGCATCATAGGCCCCTGGGAACGACTTTGCCGACGAGGACGAAAATGGCGGATTCGGAGCGATCCAAGACAGGAGGAGACGAGGCCGGTAAGCCCGCGAAGCAACGGGAAGAGCTGGATCAGCTTCTGCAGCGCATTGCAGCGCATATCGCGGAGGTCGACAAGTCGGTCGACGCGAGGACAGGCGCGCTCGACGAGCATGGCGGCGGCGCAGCCGAGCCTATGGGTCAAGGCGAGGATGTCGTCGAACCAACAGATTTACAATCTCCGGTCGTGACCGGAGACGATTCGCTCGGCGATAAGGTTAACGAGATGGTTGATGCCGGGGCTACGCGGCGGAATCCGTCGACGGTCGAACCGCCGGCTCTCCGGTCGGCCCTGGGCGGCCATCAATCGAGGCCGGTTTCGCACCATGAGGGCGCTGAGGCGCGCAATGGCCAGCCAAATATTTCCGAAGGCCACGTCGGCGCAGAGGCGCACGAGACACAATCGGAACCGGGCGGCCAACGACACGATCAGGCCGACCGTGGCGAGCCCCGACACGCCGATGAGCCGTGGGATACCGACACTGCGGAAGCACTGACGCGAACGTACGAGGCCGATGCCGCGCTGCCGCCCCTGCGCAGCATGCTTAACCTCATGGCGAAGTCAGGCTCATCTTCAACTCAGCATGAGAGTGAAAGAAACCTCCGGCTCGCATCTATGGCGCGGGGCGAGATCAGCACCGCCGACATCGATGCGGCACAGACCCGCCTTTTCGAGGCAGCACGGCGCGTCGAGACGATGCTGGACCGCCTAGCGCCCAAAGATGCGATCGATGCGCTCGGAGACCGGTTTCAGACCCTGGAAGGGGAGGTTCGCCGCTCCGCCGTGCAATTGCAACGTCTTGATGGTATCGAGCATCGACTTGGGGAGCTGGGCCAGAAGCTTTCGGACGAACAGGTTGTCAGTTTGTTCGGATCGCTTGTCCCTACGGCCGATGAACTCACCCAATTTGCTGAGGATGCTGCGGGCCGGGCGGCCGAACGCGTGCTCGAAGCCTATGCTCGAGACGTGGCGCCATCGTTAGCCACGCAGTCTTCTTCCGATACCGCGTCCCTGCAGGCGGTGCCCAATCAGCTCATGTCACTGGGCTCAATCCTGGGCACGTTCATGGACGAGCGTCGTCGCACCGACGCCAGCACGCTCGAGTCGCTGGAGACGCTGCAACTCGCAATGCAGCATGTTCTGGACAGGATCGAGCGGGTCGACGGCGGTATGGATCCGGCAAAGACCGCGCCGCCCCACAACATTGGATCGGCTCGGCGGGATCTGTCGCCAGACCTGGCGCGGCAGGAGATAGCCTTCTCGTTGGGCGAGCACAGCGATCATCACTACGACGCGGAGGATGATGCCCACTCCGGGCTCGGTAACGGGTCGGAGGGCATGGTCAATTTGACGGCCAATCAGGGTGCTTCGGATTTGACCGCCGACAGCTACAGTATGCCCGATGTTCGGATGCACGAGCTCGATCGTTTGCGCGATGCGCAGGGCCTCGACGAGGCGCTGCCGGTGCCGCAGCATCGCATCGATGCAATGCCGCGCGGGCGGAGTGAGAATGAGGGCGGTGCTCCGATCCGGGCTTCCGAGATACCTGGGCACGATGCCACCGAGGTGATGCACGCCGAGGCAGCAGACGCTGGGGAGCTTCATCCGGCGAACGACCGGCAGGCCGTCATTGCGATGGCCCGCAAGGCCGCGGAACGGGCGAACGCCCAAGCCAGCAGTGCGGGGATCAAGGGCCGTATCGCGAAGGCTGCCAAAGGCGGGTTCCTCTCGTCTCCCGCCTCATCGGGCATCATCCGCCCTGGCGTGGTGCTCGTGGCAATTGCTGCCATCCTGTTCGCGGGATACTGGTTCCTGATCGGCCAGAAGCACGGGTTGCTGAATCCATTCGCCTCTGTTGCAGTCGAGCAGCCCCTGCCGGAGATCGCATCACCGGCCAACGGCGCCGTTCAGCCCGATGAGCATGCGGGGACCGCCGCATCGGCCAATAGTGCGGAACCGGCCGATGAGGCTGCGGCGCGGCCAAATCCGAACGAGACTCGCAACGAACCGTCGAGCACGCCATCCACAATCGACCGACAGGATGCCAACGCCGCTCCTGCCGCGAGCGACACATCCGGCCCAGGCATGGCGATTGCGTTTGGCAATTCGCCCGCAACTTTCGACGAGGTGATGAAGGCACGTGAACGATCTCGGCTTGCCAATCTGTCGCAGCGCGCGGCATTTTCGGCTGCCCGTGCGAATAGCGTGGTCGAGATGCCGGCGCCGAGATCGGCGAACGCGCAGCCGCATGCCGGATCGCGGGATACGAGCTCGATCTCGACCTCATCCGTCGCCCGCGACGAGGGTTCTGCACCGAACGCGTCAGCGATGACCAATGGTCGGGAAGGGCAGCAACACCTGAGCCTGCCGCCGGCGACGACGGGGCCTCTCTCGCTTCGGCTGGCGGCAGCGCAAGGCGACGCCGCGGCCCAGCTCGAGGTCGCGACACGGCTCGCGGAAGGCAAAGGCGTTCGGCAGGATTTTGCCGAAGCGGCTCGGTGGTACGAGCGCTCCGCCAATCAAGGGCAGGCCATCGCACAATACCGTCTGGCCACACTCTACGAGCGGGGCATGGGCGTGAAGCCTGACCGGGTGAAGGCGAAGGCGCTCTATGAGAAGTCGGCGGAGCAGGGCAACCTCAAAGCAATGCACAACCTTGCGGTGGTCAGTGCCAGCTCGACTGCGGGATCGCCTGATTATGCGACGGCAGCGCGACTTTTCACACGCGCTGCAGAGCACGGCCTGCACGACAGCCAGTATAATCTCGGCGTCCTCTATGAGAGTGGGCTCGGCGTCCCGAAGGATCACGCGGCAGCCTACAAGTGGTACTCCCTTGCGGCGCGCGGTGGCGACAAGGGGGCGGCTCGGCGGCGCGATATGCTGATCTCGCGGCTCCCGTCGGAGACGCTCCAGGCGATGGACGCACAAATCTCTGCCTGGCAGGCCACGCCTGCCGAGGAGATCGCGAACAATGTGCGGCTCGCTGGCAGTTCGTGGATGCAGAGCAAGTCTCAACCGGCGCAACGTTAGGACGCGCTGCTCGGAAAGGATCGGCTCGGGACCCCGGTGCACAGCGCCGCATCCCGAGCCGTTTTGTGTTCGGGCTGGTCCTTGGACGTGAAACTGACACCTTTCGCGGCTTGGTCGCTTGCCAAACGAGACGCTTTGTGTGCCCTTTGCCTTCGATCGCCGAGGCGATCGTCCGGGACGGAAATCTGGCATGCGCGACAAGCTGCAGTGGAGGAGGTGCGAGAGGCTCGTGCTGGTCCTCATGGCGGTCTGCTGTCTTGCAGCGACGGGCACCAGGCTCGCTTATGCGCAGGGGAGCCAACGGGTCGCGCCTATTCCCATTCCGGTTCCGCAGCGGATCGAACCCTCATCGCCCGGCGCCCCGAAAGCCGGTGAGCCGGAGCTACCGCGCGAGAGTGTGCAGGCTGACATTTCCACGCGGAATGTTCCCGTCACCTCCAATTTCTCCGGTACCGAAATCGTCGTCTTCGGAGCCGTCGACCATAGCCGGCAATCGAGCGCCGAGGCTGGACTCTATGATGTCGTCATTGTCGTGGTTGGCACGCCGACGCGTCTTACCGTTCGCAAGAAGGGGCGCGTCGCGGGTCTCTGGCTCAACACCGACTCCATGACGTTCGACAGTGTGCCGAGCTATTATGCCATTGCGGCCACGCGACCGCTCGACGAGGTTGCGTCGCCCGAAGTGTTGAAATCGACAGGCATTGGTTTCGACTATGTGCCGATGGAACTGTCGAAAAGTGCGGCGAAACGGACGGCGGCCGAGGTCAAGGCGTTCCGGCAGGCGATCGTTACGCTGAAGAACAAGGACCGCCTTTATACCACCAGTGAGTACGCGGTCGCTTTCATTGGGCGGAGCCTGTTTCGCGCGTCCATTGATGTGCCCGCCAATGTGGTCGTAGGTCCTTTCGAGACGCGCGTCTTCCTATTCAAGAATGGCGAGCTTATGAGCCAGTATCTGGCAAGACTTGATCTTCACCGACAAGGATTCGAAGCGGTGATGTACGGGCTCGCGTTCGCCAAGCCTCTGGTCTATGGCCTTTCGATCATCGGGATCGCCATGAGCGCGGGTCTGCTCGCCGCGATGGCCTTCCGCAACTCCGGACGATAGCAGTCGCGAGCCACTGGCGCCGATCGTCAGTCCGGGCCGAGGCTCGACCTCGCAACAGGATAGACGCCGTCGCGGCCAAGGACGTGAACTTCGAAATTATCGTGTGAGAATAATGGCACGAAGGCCTCGTTCAGCACGTTGAGGCCTCCTGTGAAGGCCCCTAATGCCGGCAATACGATCCGGCTTCTACTGGCAACGAAGCAGGGGCGGCGCAGCCCGGCGCCGCCGAGGTGAACACGGGCGGCTGGGTGAAGGTGGCCGGCAATCTCGCCCGCGACCGGGCCGGGTGCAGGTTCGTGGCGTAGAACAATGCCGGCGATCTCTACGGATGCGCGCACCCGCCCACCGCTCTGCGAAGAGATTTCAGGATCGTGATTGCCGGTGATCCAGACCCACTCGCGGCCCGTTTGTAAGCGGTGCAAATCTGCAAGCTCGCTCGCGCCGAGGCGTTCTTCCGCACGGTGATCGTGGAAACTGTCGCCAAGGGCGATCACGCAGCGGGGACGATACCGGTCGACCACATTGGCCAGGCGGTGCAAGGTTTCGCGCGTATCGTAAGGCGGCAGCATGAAGCCGCGAACGGCGAAGGCTGATCCTTTTTCGAGATGCAGATCGGCGACGACCAGTGCGCGCTCACTGACGAGGTAGAGAGCTCCGGATCGATCGGCGACTATTTCGGTCTCGCGGATCTGCATTGGTCTCGTCTCGAAGCATATCTGCGGCGCCCCGCCCGCGCCGACCGTTTTGCTCACTCGCACTTTTCCCCAGCCCCGCCCAAATCTCTATAGCCCTGAGTCCGCGATGCCGGCTTCCCGCAGCAATTGCTCGGCGGCATCGCGCAGCGCCGACTCTCGCGCTTCTCCGCCAACCGCCTCGCGTCCCAACTCGAGGAGGATGGGCACTGCCAGAGGAGAGGCCCGTTCGAGCGGCACATAACGGAGCCGTCCGTGGATCCGACGCAGGAACTCCGCCAGCCGTGCGATGTCCAAGAGGCCCGTTGCCGCATCCCGGTAAGCGGCCTCCAGCAGGACGTGATGCGGATCATGCCGTCGCAAAACGTCATAGATGAGGCTTGCCGACACGGTGAGCTGGCGGCCATTCTTCTCTTTTCCCGGATGCCGCCGCTCGATCAACCCCGCGATCATGGCGCAATGCCGGAAGGTGCGGCGCATAAGGCTCGTTTCGGCGAGCCAAGCATCGAGATCATCGCCAAGCATGTCCTCGGCGAACAGGGCGTTCAGATCAAGAGCGCCCGAGGTGATCATCGCAGTCAGGTCGCCGAGCCCCCAGATGCCCATAGCGTAATCGTTGGCGAGGAAGCCGAGCGGCTTCGCGCCGGCGCGCTCCAACCGGCGCGTGAGTAGCATGCCGAGCGTCTGGTGTGCGAGGCGGCCTTCGAACGGATACACGATCATGTGGTGACGGCCGCCGTGGAAGAACGTCTCGATCAGAACCTCATCAGCACCGGGAAGAGACGAATGTTCCGCTTGAAGCCGTAGCCAATCCGCGACCGGGCTCGGCAATCGCTGCCAGCGATCCGGATCGGCCAACATCTCGCGGACGCGACGTGCAAGATGCGTCGACAATGGAAATCGGCCGCCAGGGTAGCTCGGGACAATTGGGTCCTTTGCGTTGGCGCGCGAGACAAACACTTCGTTGTCGCGGAAGCCCTCGAGCCGCAGCGTCTCGCCGCCGAGCACGAACGCGTCGCCAATCTTCAACTCGCCAGCGAACATCTCGTCGATCTCGCCCACGACGCGGCCGCCGACAAGCGGCTTCGCAGCCGGACGTCCGGATGCGCCGCGGCGGCCTACGAGGCGCACTTTCACCATTGGGCTTTCGACGATGGTGCCGACGTTGAGGCGGTACTGCTGGGCGATGCGTGGATGGGCAATGCGCAATCGGCCATCGTCGGTTGGTCGCAAGCGCGCGAACCGATCGTAGGAGCGCAGCGCATATCCTCCAGTCGCGACGAGGTCTACGACGCGATCGAAGTCGGTTCTGGTGAGGTCCGCGTATGGGAGCGCTGTCGTAACTTCGGCGTGGAGCGCCGCGGGATCAAATGGCGCCGAGCAGGCGACACCGAGGATGTGCTGGGCCAGTACGTCGAGGCCACCGCGTCGGTTGACCACCGCGTCCTGGGCACCCGCCTCGGCGGCTTCGAGCGCGGCCCTGCATTCGAGCACCTCGAAGCGATTCGCGGGCACGAGAAGCGCCTTTGAAGGCTCGTCGAGGCGGTGGTTGGCGCGGCCTATCCGCTGGATGAGGCGGCTGGCGCCTTTCGGCGCGCCGATGTGGATGACGAGATCGACATCGCCCCAGTCGATGCCGAGATCGAGCGTCGAGGTTGCGACCACGGCGCGCAATTTGCCCGCCGCCATGGCCGCTTCAACCTTGCGGCGCTGGGCGACGTCGA
Organism: Hyphomicrobiaceae bacterium; assembly: GCA_050250755.1. GTDB lineage: Bacteria > Pseudomonadota > Alphaproteobacteria > Rhizobiales > Hyphomicrobiaceae. Next base: position 75,823 of record JBFWOB010000016.1, on the reverse strand, counting down.
GCGAGCCATGATGCAGAGCAATCGGCAGGCTCGCGTCGTTGGCCTTCCACAATTCGTGGAACATCAGCTCCGCTTGCAGGCGTGTGTTGACGAAGACGATGGCGAGGTGATGCTCGGCGATGGCTGCGAGGACCTCCGGCACCGCGTATCGCGCCGTATGAGTGGCCCAAGGCAGCGGGTCCTCCGTCTCGAGGATGGTGACGTCGGGGCGTGCGCCGCCTTTCAGCTCGATCACATCCGTGAGGTGGATCGCCGACTGAGGGCTATTCTGCGGAGCGAGCCAGGCGCGAAGTTCTGTCGGACGCGCGACCGTGGCCGAGAGGCCGGTCAGTATCAGGCTCGGTGACAAGGCGCGGAGCCGTGCCAGGTCCAGAGCAAGAAGATCACCCCGCTTCGACGGCACAAGGGCATGCAGCTCGTCCAGGATGACCGTTTCGAGGTCGGCGAAGAGATAGGCGGCGTCCTCCCCCGACGTGAGAAGGGCGACCTGCTCCGGTGTCGTCAGCAGGATCTCGGGCGGGCGAACGCGTTGCCGCGCCCGGCGCGACTGCGGCGTGTCGCCGGTACGGGTCTCCACCCGGAGCGGCAGTCCCATGTCTGCGATCGGCTGCATCAGGTTCCGGGCGATGTCGACCGCGAGTGCTTTCAACGGGGAAATATAGAGCGTCTTGAGACCTGCGCCCTTGCGTTCGGTTGTCGACGGTTCGCTGGCGGCGACGAGGCTTGGGAGGAAACCGGCGAGCGTTTTGCCGGCGCCGGTTGGGGCGATCAGCAGGGTCGACCGTCGAGCGTTGGCCTGGTCGAGCAGTGCAATCTGATGCGGCCGAGGCGTCCAGCCCTTGGACTTGAACCAATCGGCGACCGGACGCGGGAGCAGTGTCTGTGACGCTTTCTCCGCGGCCGCCGCAGGCGTTTGCCCTTTCAATCGGGCGCTGCGTTTGCCGCGATCTGAGGACGATCTCAGTGGCCGGCTCGCCATGGGGCGCATCTCGCTGGCTGCGTTGGCGTCGCGTTCGGTCGCGAACGGCGACGGTTCGTGCTATCGGAACCGTTCAACGATGCGATGCCCTGATGGTTGCTGCCTCTGGCCGGCCTGGGCTTATGCTGGGAGCGAGGCTTGGACAGGAACGGTCTTTTCGGCGGTAATCCGATCGGGGTGATCGTGCGTCTCATCGTGCTCTCGATCATCGTCGGCATTGTCATGTCGGCCCTCGATATCCGGCCGGAGAATATCTTCTACCACGTTCAGATGCTCATTCATCGCATCTCGACGCTCGGCTTCGGAGCATTCGAAGGCGCCGTCGGCTACTTCCTGCTCGGTGCTGTCGTCGTGATTCCTGTCTGGATCATCGCCCGCATCCTCGGTGCGCTCGGCGGTGGTGGTCGTGGCGGGCGCGGCGAGTGATGGACGCGCCTGTCGGCTCGCAGTCGCATGCCGACGGTGAGGTAAGCCCCCCTCCTCGGTCGCGGTCGCCGGCTCGGATCGGTCACGCCGACGTACTGGCGATCGCGCTGCCGATTACGCTCTCCAATGCGACAGTGCCGCTCATCGGCTTTGTCGATACAGCCGTCGTCGGTCAACTCGGTGCGCCTCATCTCATGGGCGCGGTAGCGATCGGCGCCGTCATCTTCAACATGCTTTATTGGACGTTTTCGTTTCTTCGGATGGGAACGACAGGGCTTGTGGCGCAGGCTCTGGGCGCCGGCGAGCGACGTGAGATCGCAGGCCATCTCTTACGTGCGCTGATGGTCGCGCTCGTCTGCGGGGTTGGACTCGTTGTTCTGCAGGTGCCGGTGCGGATCGCGGCCTTCTGGCTGACCGGCGGGTCGGCCGAGGTTCTCGGTGCCGCGACGACCTACTTCGATATTCGCATCTGGGCTGCGCCAGCCGGGCTCGTCAATTTTGCGCTGCTGGGATGGCTGATCGGTCTCGGTCGCGCGGGGATCGCGTTCGTCCTGCAGCTCTTTCTCAATCTGCTGAATATCGGGCTCGCGGTACTGTTTGGTCTTGTGCTCGGCGGCGGTGTGGCGGGCGTCGCGTGGGGCGCCCTCATTGCGGAGAATGTCGCAGCGCTTGCGGGGTTGATACTCGCCTTGCGAATCGCGCGCACGATGAAGGCGCATGCGCCGCTCTCCGATGCGTTCGATATCGTCAGGCTCAGACGTTCGCTATCGATCAATGGCGATCTCGTGGTGCGATCCTTTGTCGGGTATGCGGCGCTCGTTATTTTCACGTCGGAAGGCGCGAAGGACGGTGATGTGACGCTTGCCGCTAATGCGCTGCTTTACAGCATGATGGCGATTACGATTTATCTGCTCGACGGATTCGCCTTCGCGGCGGAAGCGCTGGTGGGGCGAAGTGTCGGGGCGCGCGACCGGGTTGGTTTCGACCGGGCGGTCGGCATTTCGACGCTATGGGCCGTCCTCTTCGCGGTGGCGCTTGCGCTTGTCGTCTGGTTGGCTGGTCCGGCGATCATCATTTTCAGCGCCAAGAGCACGGAGGTTCAGGCCGCGGCTCTTGCGTATCTTGCCTGGGTCGCGATCTCGCCGATTGCAGGTGTTTGGTGCTTCCAGCTCGACGGTATTTTTACCGGCGCGACGCGGACGCGCGATATGCGCAACACCATGATCGTGTCGATCGGTATATTCCTGCTCGCCTACTTGGTGCTCGGGCGCATGTTCGGCAATCACGGGCTTTGGGCGTCGTACATCGTGCTTTACGTCGCGCGAGCGGCGACGCTCGGCACAAAGGTTCCCGGCCTCGTGCGGAGCGCCTTCGCGTGAACTGCACTGAGGTGGGAGCAGCCGGGCGAGCCGCTGTCACGACCCGCCCGCCTCGATGGGTTCAAGCGGCCTCGGCTTGTGCCGTCGTCATTGTGTCACCGGCGACCGTCGTACGGCGCATGTCGCGAGGCTGGCTCGCGTCGTAACGACGAACGCGGTGCAGGACCTGGCGATTGTCCCACATGATGAGGTCGCCGAGCTGCCATTCGTGCACGTAGACATATTTCGGCTGCGTGGCGTGCTCTGTCAGATCGCGCAGAATGATGCGTGCCTCGGGCATGGACATACCGAGGATCGCGCCGGCGTGTGACGAGAGGTAAAGCGATTTGCGCCCGCTGACTGGATGCGTGCGCACGAGTCGCTGGCGCACCGGTTTGAACATTGCCTTTTCCTCGTCCGTGAAGTCGAGGAAGCCGAGCGAGCCGCGCGAATACATCAGCGAATGCTCGCACACCATGTCCTCGATCTCGGCCTTGGATGCCTCATCGAGGTCGTCGTAGGCGGCTCGCATGTCCGCGAATTCGGTATTGCCGCCGTTTGCGTTGAGCACGCGGCATGAGAGCAGCGAATACTTGGCGGGAATGGCGCGGAACGAGCTGTCCGAGTGCCATAGCATGTTGCCGATGTTGAAAAGGTGCTGGCGGCTATCCTTCGGCAGCGGCTTGCCGTCCTTGCCGAGGTTGGACACGTCGTTCATGCCTTCGCTGAGACGCTTGTCCTGGGCTCTCGTCACGTTGCCACCGCGCGCATTCTCGAGCGGGCCGAAGTTTTTCGAGTAGGCCTGCTGCTGCTCGTCGGTGATCTTCTGGTCGTGAAAGACGAGAACGGCATACTTGTCCATGCCCGCCTCGATGGCGGCGACCTCCTCTTTCGAGAGTGGTTTGGTCAGATCGACACCGGACACCTCGCCTGCGAATACGGGTGTGATCTGGCGAATGGAAACGGCCATTGGACGAACCTCCTCAAAGTCTTTTCTCCGCCGGCATCGTGGCGCGGCGTGCTCTGTGAGACTTGTGAAGGCTAGGCCAATCCCAGGGCCACGAAAAGTCCGGACAGCATTTCGCTGGTAATGATGCCGACGGTGCCTTTGGCTCAACGCTTTCCGGTAAAGCCGCCGACGCTATCCAGTGCGCCCCAATTGGCTTGGAACAGGGCGAAAGCCACGAAGAGCAGCCAGAAATTCATCGGCAAGGCCATCCATACGACGAGTGCGGTCACCGCAAGGCCGAGGCCGGCGACGATGCGGGTGGCCCAGGCGTAACCGAGCGCCGCGTTTAGCCATGCTTCGAGCGTGCGGCCGCCATCGAGCGGGAAAGCCGGCAGCAAATTGAAGATCATCAGCCAGTAGTTGATGATAGCGAGCGAGGCGAGGGCAATGCCGAGCATGGGCTTCCCTAAACTCCAGGCCTCGATCGTGAGCGCGCCGAATCCCTTCCACAACACGAAGTTTGCGGCGGGGCCCGCAAGATAGATGACGGTTTGCGCGAACACAGAGCGCGGCAAAGACGATGAAAAGCGGGCGACGCCGCCAAGACCGCCAATCTCTATTTCGTCCGTTCCGACCTTCCATATTCTCGCGGCGAGCATGTGACCTAGCTCATGCAGCAGGATCGACACGAGGATGCCAATGATGATGAGGATCCCGGCCGACATAAGCTGCGTGTCGCCGCTCGTGAAATAGCTGTGGCTGAACAGGATCAGGATCAGCACCAGAATCATGTCGAGGAAGATGGGTACGCCCGCGATGCGGCCGACTTCGACGCGTGTCATCATGGGCATGCCCAATGTTTTCTCATGCTGGACGGACCAGCAGATTGGTGAGGCGCCGGACCACAGGCAGCACGATCAACAGCACAGGAAAGGCGACGATCCATGAAAGCAACCAGGCCGAAAGCCAGGCTTGCAGCAGGCCGGGAACGAAGCCGATGGCCCACGTCGTGCTGATGAACGACACCATGGACGTCATCAGGACCGACAGCAGCATCGGCATGACGATCCCCGCATAGTGTGGAGGCAGCTTACGCAAGCCTCGGGTGGACGGCGGAGAATTATCGGTGGTGGTCATGGTGGTGATCGCTCCGTAAGCCGTCCGGGTCGAGCGCCGACCTCTCCGCTTCGATGCTTCGAGAGGCGACCGCTCCGACAATTGGCCGGACGCGGTTGGCGCGTTGGCTGACGTAAACGCTTACGGGCCCCACAGTGGAGCGCGCTCGGTTTTTAACCGCCTCGCCGGGCTGCGGCAAGAGGTTCGCGAGACGCTCGATCGTGGAGAGGTCTGGGCGAGACAAAAGCGTTGGCTCGCTCACTTGGCTCGATCGCGCTGTCCCAGCGTCCGCAAGCGCAGCGCGTTCAGGCGGATGAAGCCGGCCGCGTCCTTCTGATCGTAGGCGCCGCGATCGTCCTCGAAGGTGACGAGCGTGGACGAATAGAGCGACGAAGCGCTTTCGCGTCCGGTGACGATCACATTCCCCTTGTAGAGGTCGAGGGTGACCTCTCCCTCGACATGCTCCTGGCTCTTGTCGATCAGCGCCTGCAGCATTTCCCGCTCAGGCGAGAACCAGAAGCCATTGTAAATCAGCTCGGCGTAGCGGGGCATCAACTCGTCCTTGAGATGCGCGGCGCCGCGATCGAGCGTGATGGACTCGATCGCGCGATGAGCTGCGAGCAGGATGGTTCCGCCCGGGGTCTCGTAGACGCCGCGGCTCTTCATGCCGACGAAGCGGTTCTCGACGAGGTCGATGCGTCCGATACCGTTGTCGCGGCCGAGGTCATTGAGGGCCGCAAGGAGAGTGGCCGGGCTCATCGGCTTGCCGTTGATCGAGACTGCGTCGCCCTTGGCAAAGCCGATTTTGATCGTGGTCACCTTGTCGGGCGCGGCCATCGGCGAGATTGTGCGCTGGTAGACGATTTCGGGCGGCTTCACCGCCGGGTCTTCCAGCACTTTGCCTTCGGAAGACGAGTGCAGGAGGTTGGCGTCTACCGAGAACGGTGCCTCACCTTCCTTATCCTTGGAGACGGGGATCTGATGCGTCCGCGCGAAATCGAGAAGGTCCGTGCGGCTCTTGAACTGCCATTCACGCCAGGGCGCGATGATGCGGATCGAAGGTTCGAGCGCATAATAGGAGAGTTCGAAGCGGACTTGGTCGTTACCCTTGCCGGTTGCACCGTGACAGACGGCGTCGGCACCGACCTTGCGGGCGATTTCGATCTGCGCCTTGGAGATGAGCGGTCGCGCGATCGACGTGCCGAGAAGATAGACGCCTTCATAAACAGCGTTGGCGCGGAACATTGGGAAGACGAAATCCCGAACGAACTCCTCGCGCAGGTCTTCGATGAAGATGTGCTCGGGCTTGATGCCGAGCATCAGTGCCTTTTCGCGCGCTGGCCCGAGTTCTTCGCCCTGGCCCAGGTCGGCGGTGAAGGTGACGACCTCGCAGCCGTACGTTTCCTGCAACCATTTCAAGATGATCGAAGTGTCGAGCCCGCCGGAGTAGGCGAGCACGACGCGCTTCACCTTGCCTTTCAGGTCCTGGCTGCCTTCGGCGCTGATCGCCATCTCACACTCTCCCGAGCCTCGTCGATTGGCCGCGCACTATAGGCACCGCGCGTCCGGCCGCAAGGCGATAGCGAACGACATGCTCATCGGGCACATCGGCGACGTCAACGAATTCGTGAACGGCGTTGATCAGCCGTGCCCTGGCAACTTCGCTGGGCGTGACTATCTCAAAAAGACGGTCGGACTGGTACGAAAAGGTCCACGTGGTGTTGGCTCCTCCATGGCAGTGGTTGCCGCGTGGAACTTTCTCCAGTCTGGCCAGTTTAGTTGGCGAAACGCAATTGCGCCACCGTTCCCCCCGCGGTGGCAAAGGCTCGAAAGGCCGGTTCCCCGCGGCCAGCGAGCCAACGCCCCGGACGGCCTTTCCCTCCCCCGACCGCCGTCCGGGGCTCCTTGCCTTGTCACGCTCATATTTTTATGCCCCTTAACCAAGTTCGCCGGCCGGCTGCGTCGCCCGGCGCGAGGCGCTTCGCGAAGGGGGACCACGCGCGTGCCCATACCCGGGTTTATCATTCGCGGTTTGGCCGGTTTCCTGGCCGTTGTTCTCGCGCTGGCCGTCGCCTGCGGCGAAACTCGTGCGCAGCGTATTGGCGAGGACCTTGCGTCCCGGCTGAGCGACACGCAAATGCGCGCCTACGTCCTCCATCTCAGAGCGATGGCTCAGCATAGCCGGGAAACGGACGCTTACTGGGCCGTGGTTGAAGAACTGAAGGAAAGGCGGCGGGAGAAGCGCGCCGCAAGACGCGCCTTTACCGCGGACGACTTTGTCGCCGTGCAGCCGCCGAAATATACCGGACCGCCGATGCCGGCGGATGTGGCGAAGATCATTGCCAGCGTCCGACCGCCTGAGGAGCCGCCTCCGATGGCGGGTGTCGCGGATTTTCTGCTGCACGCGCGCAAGGTCTATGGCTTCGTTCCCATGTCGATTGCAGAGTCAGACTTCATGCGGCGCTATGCCGAGGAAGCGCTCGCTCTAGGTCTTTCGAAGGATCAGGTCGTACGTGTCTACGCCCTTGAGACGGGCGGACGCGGAACACACGATATGCAAGCAGGAATCGATCCTGAGACAAAGAAGGGGCGGCCGATCTCATCTGCACTCGGCTATGCGCAGCTTCTCGGTGCGAATTCCGTCAACGAGCTTGTGAAGCATGGTGCCGCGTTCGATGCGCGTCTGAGGTCACTTGCCATGCAGAGCAGCGGACGGCGGCGAGCCGAGCTTCTCACCAAGGCAAGCGTGGTGCGTCGCATGCTCAAGGCCGCACGCTCGATTCCGAACCGCTGGAGTGCGCATGTCGTCTTTTCGCAGACACCGAAAGGACTCGGCATTCACGCCCTCAATCTCGATGGTGACATCGGTCCGTGGCTGCAGACGATCAAGCTCCGAGGTGTGCGGGATTATGCCGAGAAAGCTGGACGAACGCACCTGAGTGGCGCTGAGATCGAGCTGATGAATCTTGCTGGCCCGCAGACGGGGCTCGACATGATGGATCCGGTCGGCAGGACGATGCCGACGGCGAATTTCTTCACTGAGAAGGCTTATAATCGCAATCCGATCGTCAAGGATCGCACGGCCGCCGAGTTGCTCGCCGCGCTCGACGACCGCATGAACCACAATTTACGCAAATCCGGCTCGATGGCGTTCGCCAAGGCCTTCGACACTGTTCGCGCGAAGCAGCGCTTGCACGCCGCGGAGCGGTAGGCAACGAATCCAGCTCGGCCGAGCCGCGACCGGCCTGATCGATCTCGTTTGAGGAGTATCAACAATGGGTGAAGCTATCATTCTTCGGGAAACCGGTGGACCCGATGTGCTCCGTCTCGAACAGATCGAAGTGGGCGAGCCCGGTGCCGGTGAGGTTCGACTTCGGCAAACGGCGATTGGTGTCAATTTCCACGATTGCTACGTGCGGTCCGGTCTCTACCGTACGCTCAAGCTTCCCGGCGTGCCCGGCCTCGAAGCAGCCGGCACGATCGAGGCCGTTGGGCCAGATGTTATCGCGTTCCGACCGGGAGATCGCGTCGCCTATTTCACGGCCCGCTATGGCGGTTACGCGAGCCAGCGTCTGATCCGAGCGAGTGATCTCGTTCGCCTGCCGGACGGCATTGACGATCGCACTGCGGCATCACTGATGGTGAAGGGCCTCACGGCGCATATGCTGCTGCATCGGGTGCATCGCGTGGGCCAAGGGCACAAAATTCTCGTGCATGCGGCGGCAGGCGGCGTGGGCACGCTTCTCTGCCAGTGGGCCAGCCATCTCGGCGCGGAAGTGATCGGCACCGTTGGCAGCGTGGAGAAAGCCGAGATCGCGCGGCAGAATGGATGTCACCACGTGATCCTCTATCGCGAGGAAAACTTCGTCGATCGGGTGCGCGAGATCACGGATGGGCGCGGCGTGGACGTCGCCTACGATTCCGTCGGGCAGGATACGTTTCTCGGTTCGCTGGAATGTCTGGCGATGCTCGGCCATCTCGTCAATTTCGGCCAATCGTCGGGGCCTGTCGCGCCGTTCGAGGTGTCGAAGCTCAGCCAGCGCTCGACGACGGTTACGCGTCCCATGCTATTTCACTACACGGCCGAGCCGACTGTGCGTGACCGGATGGCGGCGGATCTGTTCCGCGAGATTTCGGATGGCGCTTTGAAGGTCGCCGCTCCGGAGACGTTTACGCTCGGCGACGCCGCGTCTGCGCACCGGGCCCTGGAGGCGCGCCAGACGAGCGGTGCGGTGGTGCTGTTGGCCTGAGTAGGCGCTGGTTCCATGCCTTTTGCGCTATCGGCAGATCATCATCCGGCCGTCCTTGCCGTGCCAGGCGAGATCGAGGTGGAAGTGATCGTGATGGTAGCGATCGGCGAGCGGGCCGAGGACGGTCGTGAAGATGCTACACGCGCCGCTATGCATCTGGCGTAGGAACGCGCGTTCCTGGAAGTCGCCCCGCCAGCCTTGCTTGACCATGATCCAGCGACCGTCGGCGAGCTTGAAGCCCGAGACGTCGAGCGCGTTGGCGTGACCATGCTCCGAGAGCTTGGCGCCCCAGATGTTGTTTCTCGGCCGGCAGGAGTAGGACGCAGCCACTTTGATTTCGACAACGGGCATGCCGTAATGGCGCCGAGCGCCGGGTTGCACGACTTCGGCCATCCATTTCTCGACGGCTGGAATCATTTCGCAACGTAGCAGCGCGGGAGGCTTCATGGCCACGCGTCCACCCAGAGCTGCCGACATCTCGAAGGGATAGGAAGCGCCGCAACTGCCTGGGCCGCCGAGCGAACTGCGCTGCAAGAGAAATTGTGATTGCCGTGCGAGCCCGAGCGCCATGCAGCGGCTCTCTTCCGTGCGCCGCCACGTCTCGGGCATTCGGGACGGTTTGACCATCGGTCCGCTCGCTATGAACTGTGTCGAGCGGCTGCATCCCCAGAGGAGAAGGAGGCCGGCCACGACCGATACTGAACGAACGAGACGCGATACAGACATGGCGCCACGGTAAACGCTGAAGCGTTAAAGAACGGTTAACCTTGACGAGGCGTTAACCGTTGAGCGGCTGGCCGATGTGGAGGGGTCGCTCGCGTGAACGTCTCCATTGCAGGCTAATCGAGCCTGTCGGCAGCATTAGGCCGCGATTGCGTCTACCGATGGCGGAAGATTGTCATTCTGGAGGCGGGGGCGCGGTTTTCGCACCGGCCTCTCACTCTCAGGCGTCGTCTTGCCGTGACCAGCCGATCGCGTTGCGCAGCCTGATGCCGCTGGCGTGAAGAGATGTCGCCCATAGGCCGCGCAAAGCCAACAGATCGCCCAGCGGTCGGACCTCGATATTTGCGCGGCGCAGGGCCAACAGGAGGGCCCCAACCTCCTGGCGCGTCGTCGGTACGACGTCGCGGCGCGAGACCCACATCCCAGCATCGTCGAGGCTTTGAAAGCTGGCGGACGGCAGGTCGTATCTATGGAGCACTGTTTCCTGAATGATCGACATCCAGCGTTGCTCCACGAAGCAACCATCCGGTGAGACGTGGTGGCCCGGAACGCGCGCCGATCTCGCTCGGAGGTTCTATCCGTGGGCCAGACCAGGATGCGGGGGCAATCACGCGGGAAGAAGTACATCGGTTGATGCCATTCGTCGATTGCCCAGACCAGTGGTCCATTCAGCCATTCACGGCCGGGCGGTCGGGCCGAAGCCGTCGCGACCGGACGCGGAACGAACCGACCAATGGAGTCGTCTTCGCTGAAGTGAAAGAGGCGCATTGCCGTCTCCCGCTGGTCGGCCAAGGATGAACGGCGCGATGCCGCCGTTCCGTTCCTCTATGCACACGCGCGCCGGTCGGGATAGCCGGCTGGGGCTACTACGCGGCGGCCGCGGCCTCGAGCACCATTGTCGAGCACTTTTCGCCAATCATGATCGACGGGGCGTTTGTGTTGCCGGAGGTCAGCGTCGGCATGATCGAGGCGTCGGCGATACGCAGCCCTTCGATGCCTCGGACGCGCAGTCGATCGTCCACGACGGCATTCGGATCAGTGTCCGGTCCCATTTTGCACGTACCGATCGGGTGGTAGGCGGTTTCTGCTGTGCGGGTGACGTAGTCGATCAGCTCGTCGTCGCTTTGCGCCTGTTTGCCCGGGCCGAACTCCTTTGGTTCAAGCCAGGCGAGCGGTTCGGCCTCGATGACTTTGCGCACAATGCGCATGGCAGCAACGATGCAGTCGCGGTCGATCTGGTCGGAAAGGAAATTGAAGCGAACGGCGGGTGGCTTGGTCGCATCTTTCGACGATACGTGAATCGAGCCTTTACTCTCGGGCCGTTGCTGATGCGTGATGATGGTGATCCCGGCTTCCTTGTCGAGTTTGATGTCCGGCGTCACCAGAAACGGCTGCAGCATGAACATGGCATCGGGGCTGGCCAGACCGTCGCGGGTCTTGAAGAACGCGCGCAGCGGTGACGCCGGGAGTGCCAGGAACCCCTTGCCAGTCAGGATGTAGCGAAGGCCCTGGTTCATCGCGCCAATGCCGCGAGCCTTCTCGTTATACGTGGCGCCGTGGCGACCAACTTTCCATTTCATGCGTGGCGCCCAATGGTCGCGCAAGTTCTCACCGACACCCGGCAGCGCGTGCACGACGTCGATTCCGACGGATTTCAGATGTTCCGGCTTGCCGATGCCCGACAGCTCCAGCAGTTGCGGCGAGCAGATCGATCCGGTGGATACGATGACCTCGCGGCTGGCGCGGGCTTCACGCACTTCGTTTCCAACGCGGTAGCGGATGCCGATGCAGCGTTTGCCATCGAAGATCAAGCGTTCGGCGAGGGCGCCCGTTTCGATGTCGAGATTGGGTCGTTTGCGTGCAGGCTCCAGATAGCAGCGTGAGGTGCTCATGCGGCGCCCGCCCCGGATGGACGCCTGCGTCATCGCAATGCCTTCCTGCTCGGGCCCATTGTAGTCGTCGTTACGCTGGATGCCGACAGTCTCCGCTGCCGCGAAGAAGCTGTCATAGAGTGCGCCGCCCTCGAAGATGTCGGAGATGCGGACCGGACCTTCCCGGCCACGGAACGCCCCGTCACCCCTTTCGTAGCTTTCCAGGCGCTTGAAGACAGGCAGCACATCCTCGTAGCTCCAGCCGCGGTTGCCGAGCTGCGCCCACGTATCGAAGTCCTGGCGCTGCCCGCGCACCCACACCATGCCGTTAATGGCGCTGGACCCGCCGAGCATCTTGCCGCGCGGGACGGGAATATTGCGGCCGCCCGTCGCCTTCTCGGCTTCGGATGCGAACAGCCAATTGACGCCCGGCTTGTTGATGAAATGAGCGAATGAGACTGGTACCTGCGACAGCCAGTGCGTTTCCTGGCCCGCTTCCAGCAATAACACGCGATATTTGCCGTTCTCGGTCAGCCGATAGGCCAAGGCTGAGCCCGCCGAACCGGCCCCCACGACAATGAAGTCCACCGCGTGCTGATACATGTGCGCTCCTCGTTTCCGCCCACGCGAAACCGGCGGGTTACGCCATCGGCATTCCGCTGGATCGACTATTTATTCATTGAGCCCGTTTACTTCAGGCACGGTGAAAAGATACCAAGGTGCCGCTGTATGTCCAGACGAGCCGAAGGGTTGCCAGCCGGAACTTTACGGCTCCTGGCGATTGACGTCCGGCTCCTTTGACACCTCCCGCGCGGCACTCGTACCTTGGCCGGGACCGAGGATCGTCCCGCGCGGAGAAGCACATGGCAGATGAGACCGCACGCCTCCAGGCTTCCTCCGGCCTCATCGATTTCGAGCGCTCGCCCGATACCTACCGTCATTGGAAGCTGGCGGTGGACGGCCAGACGGCCGAGCTGATCATGGACGTGGACGAGCGTGCCACGCTGTTCGCAGGCTACGAGCTAAAGCTCAACTCGTACGATCTCGGGGTGGACATCGAGTTCGCAGATGCGTTGCAGCGTTTGCGCTTCGAGCATCCGAGCGTCAAAGTCGTGGTGCTCAGATCGGGGAAGGATCGCGTCTTCTGTGCGGGGGCCAACATCCGCATGCTCGCGGGAGCTGCGCATGGTCACAAGGTGAATTTCTGCAAGTTCACCAACGAGACACGCAACGGTATGGAGGATTCCTCCGAGCATTCCGCCCAGAAGTTTCTCTGCGCCGTGAAGGGAACGGCGGCGGGTGGTGGCTACGAGCTGGCGCTTGCCTGCGACCGCATTCTTCTGGCCGACGACGGCAATGCGACGGTCTCGCTGCCCGAGCTGCCGCTGCTTGCAGTTCTCCCGGGTACGGGTGGCCTGACGCGCGTGACGGACAAGAGGAAAGTCCGGCGTGATCGGGCCGATGCCTTCTGCACAACCGAGGAAGGTGTGAAGGGTCGACGCGCCGTTGCTTGGCGGCTTGTCGACCGCATCGCGATCAGCTCGAAGTTTGACGAGACGGTTGCCGAGATGACGCGCGAGCTTGCCGCGTTATCTGACCGTCCGGCTGACGAGACGGGAATTGTGTTGACGCCGCTCGAGCGCGAGATCGATGGCGACACGATTGTCTACTCGGCGGTTCGTGTCGAAATCGACCGGGGTGGTCGACGTGCGACGGTTACTCTGTCAGGTCCAGATGCCGCGCTGCCGGTCGACGCCGCCGGGATCAAGGCGGATGGCGCCGCATTCTATCCGTTGCGCCTCGCGCGCGAACTCGACGATGCGATCCTCCATCTGCGTTTCAACGAGCCGGCCATCGGAACGATCGTCTTCAAGTCCAACGGTGACGCTGCACGTGTCCTCGCCTATGACGCGCTCATGGCCGAGAATCAGAGCCATTGGCTGGTGCGCGAAATCCTCAATAACTGGAAGCGCGTGTTGAAGCGGATCGACGTCACGTCGCGATCTCTGGTGACGCTGATCGAGCCAGGCTCGTGCTTTGCCGGCACGCTTGCTGAAATCGCGCTCGCTTCGGACCGGGCCTACATGCTCGCGGGGCATCTCAGCGGCGATAATCGCACGGAGGCGGCTATCGTGCTCTCGGTGTTGAACTTCGGCCGTTATCCCATGTCGAACGGGCTTTCGCGCTTGGAGGCACGTTTTCTGGGCGAGCCCGAGAGCGTCGAAGCGGCGAAGGCGCGGATTGGCAAGCACCTTTCGGCAGACGATGCGGCTGACTTGGGGCTCGTGACCGAAAGCCTGGACGAAGTGGATTGGGACGACGAAGTGCGCATCTTCCTTGAAGAGCGTTCGTCCTTCTCGGCCGATGCTCTGACGGGTTTGGAGGCGAACTTGAGATTTGCTGGCCCGGAAACAATGGAGACGAAGATTTTTGGTCGCTTGACGGCCTGGCAGAACTGGATTTTCCAGCGTGCGAATGCCGTCGGGCCAGGTGGTGCGCTCAAGCGATACGGCAGCGGCGTGAAGGGCGCGTTCGACCCGGATCGCGTTTAAGTAAGATATTCGCGTTCGGGCCTACCGCGCGAAGCGATTGATGGCGGGTTTCAGGCCGAGATTCTCGCGCAAGGTGGTGCCCTCGTATTCGGTGCGGAACAGCCCTCGTCGCTGCAACTCGGGCGTTACCATATCGACGAAGTCCTCGCAGCCTGCAGGCAAATGCGTGGGCGTGATGTTGAAGCCGTCGCAAGCTTCATTCTCGAACCAGTCCTGCATCACATTTGCGATGTCGCTCGCCGTGCCGATCAGACAGAAGCTGCCCTTGCCGGCGACTTCCTCATAGAGCTGGCGGATCGTCGGGCGTTCCTGCTTCACACGTTCGGCGAGTTGCTTGCTGAGGCTCTTGATGCCGGATGGGCCGTACGCTTCCGGTGGCACCGGTCCGTCGATGGGATAGCCCGAGAGGTCTCCGAACGCGTTGGCGAGCTTGTTGAGTCCGACCATCGGATCGAGCAGCCGCTGCAACGTATTGAACTTCGCTTGCGCTTCCTCGCGTGTACGGCCAACGACGGGACGCAACGCCGGAAGGATCTTGAGGTCCTCTGGCGCGCGTCCGTACTTCGCCATGCGGCCTTTAATGTCGGCATAAAAAGCTTGAGCGGCCTCTTTCGAAGGATGGATCGCGTAAACGATGTCAGCAGTTTCTGCGGCCAGCTCACGCCCTTGCTCGGAGGCACCTGCCTGGATGACGACGGGATGTCCTTGCGGGGGGCGCGCCATGTTGAGCGGCCCCTTCACCGAGAAAAAGCGGCCCTTGTGGTTGAGCGTGTGCAGCTTGTTTTCGTCGTAGAAGCGAGCATTCTCCTTGTCGAGGATGAACGCGTCGTCCTCCCAGCTATCCCAGAGGCCGCGCACGATTTCTACGAACTCGGCGGCGCGCGCGTAACGCGTGTCGTAATCGAGCTGTGCCTCGCGGCCGAAGTTTCCGGCTTCGGCATCCGACCATGACGTGACGACATTCCAACCCGCGCGCCCGTTGCTGATCCAGTCCAGCGTCGCGAATTTGCGCGCCAGATTGTAGGGCTCGTTGTAGGTCGTCGATGCTGTGGTGACGAGGCCGATGCGGTTGGTGACGACCGCCAGAGCCGGCAGGAGCGTCATCGGCTCCATCTCAACCAGCTCATAGCCCGTGCGCGTCAGCGATCCTGGCGGCACGTCACGTTCGCGGATGCCGATGCCATCCGCGAAGAAAATCAGATCGCACAGGCCTCGTTCGGCGGCCTTGGCGCTGCGGGCGTAGTGCTCGAAGCGCAGTGTGCCGTCAGCGGGCACATCAGGATGGCGCCAAGCCGCGATGTGGTATCCGAGGCCACGGATCGACATGCCGATGTGCATTTTTCGCCGTGTCATGCTGGCGCTCTCCGATTGTGCGCCGATCCGTCGGCTCACTGGCCTTCCAGAATAGCGTCAGCAATTTTCTCCGCGGTCATAATGGTCGGGAGATTGGTGTTGGCGCAGGGTACGACGGGAAAGAGCGACGCGTCGACCACCCGCAGGCCGCCGATACCGCGAACCCGGCCGTGGGGATCGGTCACCGCCATGGGGTCGTCGCGCGCGCCCATGCGACAGGTGCACGAGGCATGCCACACGCCAACGGCGGCGCGACGAATAAAGGCCTCCGCCTCGTCCTCGTTGTTCTGCACTCCGTCGATGGTGAAGCCTTCCATGATCAGCTTCTCGATGAGGATTTTGCGGAAGAAGTCCGGGCCGTCGAGCAGTTTCGCCATGATGCTCGTCAGGATCTTGTTCTTCGTGTTCATTTCGCCAACTTGGCGCACCTTGTCGGAATAGCTCGCTGGGAACGGGTTGGCGGCCATCTTCTGCAAATCGGGATCGTGATAGAGAGGTGCCATCCGCTTGATGCCGTCCGCGAGGCGTTCGAGATCGCGCCGATCCGACAACAAATTGAAGTCGACTTGCGGTTCGTCCGATGGACTACGGCTCTGCAGGCGAACTTGCCCGGATTCGGAGTACGTCTTGTTGACGAACATCAGGAACGTGCCGATCTGCTCGCCAACGGCATGCCAGGATGTCTTCGTGGCGCCGACGACAAACATATCTCCGGGAGGCGCACCGCCGATGTTCGAGGAATAGCGCATGGCGACGTAGAGGTGGCGACGGGATTCCTTGTTCGTCACGCGCGCGCCCGGCCTGAGAAAGGCGGCGAGTGCGATCGAGGGATGATCCATCAAGCGCTGGCCGACGCCCGCCACGACATGACGCACGGGGATTCCCAGATCACGCAGGTGGGCGGCTGGTCCAATGCCGGCACGCATCAGATGGGCGGGGGAGTGAATGGCGCCCGATGAAAGGATGATCTCCTTCGCCCGGAACTCTGTCGGCCGGCCACGGACCAGCGTTTTCACACCGACGCACTTCAGATCCTCGAAGATTAGCTCGGTAACCTGCGTCTCGGTCGAAATCGTGAGGTTTGGGCGTTTGCGCACTTCCGCATTGAGATAGCCCATCGCGGCGGAGGCGCGGCGCTCGTTCTCGTTGGAGATGGTGACCGGGAAATAGCCGTCCTCAAAGAATCCGTTCTGATCTTCAAGTCGCTTATACCCAGCACGCTCGAATGCCTTCGCGACCGCCTTCGCATGACCCGGCCAATGTGCCTCGGGCACGCGACGCACCGGAATGGGGCCATCCTGCCCGTGCCATTCGTTGTCGAAGTCGAGATCGCGTTCGAGCTTCTTGAAGTAGGGCAGCACGTTCTCCCACTTCCAGCCCGTGGCGCCGCGCTCGTGCCATTCGTCATAGTCGGTGGGTGCACCGCGGTTCGCCATCTGGCCGTTGATCGAAGAGCCGCCTCCAAGGACGCGTGCCTGCTCGTACTTTCGCAATCGCGGCTTGGGTGCCGTCGGGTCATTGTTGTGCGAGGTCACCTCTGTGGTGACCTTCAGCTCCTTCCAGAGGAAGCGATTGTTCAAGTAGGCAGTACCGGAATAGGAATCGAGCACCTCAGCAGGCTCTTTTCCTGGAGGCGTGTCCTCCCCGGCTTCGCAGACGAGAACACGATTGGCGGATCGAGCAGAGAGGCGATTTGCAAGCACCGAGCCCGCCGAGCCCCCGCCGACGATGATATAGTCGTAGTCCATTGTTCACCCTCACCTTCCGGCTTGGCCAATGCGATGCGCCCTATCGCACGTCGGCCAAGCCAGGATCGCTCTCTTTGCTGTGCGTTTTGGTGTTAGACCGTTGCGATAGCGTTGGCCGGAGAGCCGACGGCGCCGGGCAGGTTTAGCGGCGGGGCGGTCATCAGGAAGGTGGACCGGTTGTTCTTGCGCAGCCAATTGGCAAGCTCGGAAAGGCGCCAAATCTCGCCGAGGTTGACACCCAGCTTGAAGAGGGCGTGGTTATGGAGAGGTAGCATCACGCATTGGCCGGGTTTGGGTGGCGCGTCGTACATCTCGACGGCGTAGTTGTCGGCGATGAGCGCTGACACCTTCGACTCGGAGACCCACCGTAAGAGGCGATCGTCACGGCCGTCGAGACCACAGCAATGGCCGTGCATCCATTCCGCGGTTGGCTTTTTCTTCCCCTCGAAGATCACCTCGTCAAAGCCGGTGCGGAAGCACACCATGTCGCCGGGCTGCACCTTGATGCCGTCAGCCGCGATAACCCGCATCAAATCGTCGTAGTCGACCGGCTTCTTGGCGCGGCCGAAGTGCGCTTCGAGATCGATCATCACCGCGCGACCCTGGATACACTTGCGCGCCATGTTCTCCACGCCGAGGGCGTTGGCGGACGAGGTGGAGACAGCGGGCACCATGGTGCCGGGAACGCCACCGGCGTCCTTGGCATCGACCGGACCGACGACCTCAACGCCAAGACGGTAGCCGTTGTAAAATACAGGCTCTGCAACGCCGTCGCCGTCGGCATCGAACAGTGCGCCGACGTGGGCGAGAGTGTCCCATTGGGTCGAATACTGGAGGTGCAGGAGGACCATGTCGTCGTTGACGATGTCCTGCATGCCGGGATGGTCCCATTCGGCGCGATAGCCCCAGTTGGGCTTGTCGTTGCGCAGCGTCGGGCGGATCTGCGGGGGATGGCGGCGTGGATTGAGTGCGTTTCCGCCGGGGTAATCGAGCGGCATGGAGAGGCAGAACGTCTGGCCGGTTTTCACCTCGGCCATGCCCTGAAGCACCTTTTCCGACGTGATCTCGTTCAGGCGCCCGAGCTGGTCGTTCTCGCCATAATCGCCCCAGGTCGAGCCCTCGGGGCGGTTCTTCCAGCGCTTGGTGCTCGTCATCGGATCCGTTTCCTCCAGCATGGTTCTGATTGATTTCCACCCAAGCATACGCGAGCCGCGTTGGCCGGCAACACGTCGCGAACACGCCGTGTTTGCAACCGGGTTGATCGAGACCGTTGCTCGCGTATTGCCGACAGGCTGACGTATGAGATAACTGCGCGCCTTTCGATCGTCGTCGGTCGATCCTTTGGGAGCCCGTGTCTTCATGCGCAGACCTGCCCTCGCCAAGCTGATTGTTCTCTCAATGCTGGGCGTCGCTACCTTCGCGGCGGCTGCTGTGGCCGAGCCCGGGCAGGGGCTCGCTGTGGACGTTCGGAACGGGTCCGAGCCGGTGCTCTGTGCCGAGAAAGATAACGTCACGCTCGATTTCGCGTCGCCGGATGTCCGGAGCTTTCGTATCGAGGCGGCGCATCCGTCATATGTCGGCATGTTGGCGCGGGACAGTTTCGAGGCCGACTGGACGGCCTGTGACATGACGAGCGACGCATCGCACGCCGGCGGTGTGCAGACGCCGACGCGTCAGACACTTTACGAGGAACCTGCGTTTTGGGTGGTTGGCTGGAAGCTCCCGACATATTGGCGGCCGGCAACCGCGACGTTCCGAATTGGCGAGCGCGTCGAGACAGGTCTGCATCTCGTGCAGGTGTGGATGATCCGTCCGATGGGAGGCGAGGAGGTGCTGGTTCTCTATCCGCAGGATGGATACTGGCGCATTCGTCCGCTCGCGCCCGAGGGACGTGCACCGACCGCATTCGGCACGTCGTTTCTTGTCGGGCCTGTCGAGACGGAGGTACGTCCGATCGTGAAGCTGAAGGACGTGGCCTTCGATCCCAAGGCCAAGCGGTTTTCGCTTTCGTTCGAACGCGGCGGTGGAGCTCAGGTCACGATGAGCGAAGTCACGACGAACAAGCACATGCTCGATGTGGTGTTCGATGAGACGATCGCGGGAAGGCCGTTTGCCGCGCTGCGCTCGATGTACGTCACCGACTTCAACAATGACATGGCGCGCGTTGCGGTTCGGTCGCCCGACTCGAAGGGGTGGGCTGAGGCGCCCATCATGTCATTCAAAGGCGGTTCAGTCACCGATCTCTGGGCGGGGCGGGCGAACATCTCGCGACACAACTCGTCGTCGCCCGACATGGTGCTTTCGCATTTCAGCCGCGCTGGGACGAAGTAACGGCCGGACTTTACGCCTCGCCAATGCGAACGATCCGGCGGGAGGCACGAGAGGCCTATGCGGTGACCCACCCCTGTGCAACGGCAGCCTCGTGACGGCAACGCTCGGGTCCGCCAAGCGTGTGTCGATCGAGGCTGATCCGCTTGAACCAGATCTCGAGCCCCATCAGCTCGGTGAAGCCCATGCCGCCGTGCATTTCGGTGGCTTTTGTCTGCACATGCCGACCGACCTCGGCGAGGTGGGCCTTGGCATGGCATGCGCTAACATGCGCTTCCTCGGGAATGGCGTCGTGCGCATGAGCTGCGAACCAAACGAGAGCGCGGCACGGTTCGAGCTCCGTCGCCATTTCCGCCGCCATATGCTTCACGGCCTGGAAACTTGCGATAACCCTGCCGAATTGCACGCGCTCTTTGGCATAGGCCACCGCCTTGTCCAGCATGGCCTGCGATGCGCCGAGCGTGTCAGCCGCAAGCATTACACGACCGGCATCGCGAATGCTTCGCACAACCGCTGCCGGATCGTTCGAAGCATCGAGAACGGTGACGTTGGCACCAGCAAAGGAGACGTCGGCGAGCGGTCGGGTACGGTCGAGCGTCGGCTTTAGATTGACCGTCACGCCCGTAGCGTCGAGTGGGGCTAAGGCCGCTGTCCCATCGGGTAGCAAGACGAGAACATGCGTCGCGCCGACGGCATCGAGCACGCCGTCTACCTGGCCTCTGAGACGTGCGCCGTCGAGGCTGACGTCGGTCGCGCCTGTCTGGCCCGTGCCGCCCGCGAAAGCTACGGCGATACGCATTTCGCCCGAGGCCATCTTTGGTAACCACTCGGTCTGTTGTGTCGCATTGGCCATCGCCTGCACTGCGATGGGCGCCATCACCGACGGACCAACGAATGCGACGGGTGTGGCGTGATAGCCAAGCGCCTCTGCCGCGACGGCCGCGTCGAGCAGGCCGAGGCCTGAGCCACCGCGCTCGGCGGGGATCATCAAACCGGGCAAACCCAACTCCGCGAGGCCCTGCGATTGTTTTTCAGAAACGCCGCGTGATTCCTTTACCAACGTTTTCAGCTTATCGAGAGGCAGCTCCCGCGCGAGGTAGCCGCGCAGACTTTCATCGAGCATGCGCTGCTCGTCGGTGAGGGCGAACTCCATGGCGTCAACCTTTCGCAGGTGCCGCAGCCGCGGGTTTTGGTTCGCGCGGCATCCCGAGGCCGCGTTCGGAGATGATGTTCTTCTGGATCTGGCTGGAGCCGCCGCCGATGATCAGGCCGAGATCGTACATATGATCGACGTGCCAGGCGGTCGCCCGGTCGTCGTCGCCGGCCTGGCCTTCGTCATGCGGATCGAACACCAGCCCGGCCGCGCCGTACACGTCGACGGCGAGCGCCGAAAGGCGATAGCCCATTTCCGTGCCGTAAAGCTTCACGACCAAGCGGCGGAGGCCAGAGTCGATGTCTTTGGCGGCGTCCGTCAGAAGGCGCATCTGATGGTACTTCGACGCCATCACCTCGCCTTGCAGCCGGACCAGCCGGTCGCGCCACTCGGGCTTGTCGATCAGGCGTTCGCCATCGATCCGTGTCGTTTCCATCAATTCGCGGATGCGATGGACCCGGTGCAAGAATTTGTTCGCGTCACCCAGCATCATGCGTTCATACTTGAGCGTGATGTTGGCCACGGTCCACCCGTCGCCGCGGCCCATGACGATCTGCTGCGCCGGCACGCGCACATCGCTGAAGAACACCTCGTTGAACGTGGCCTTGCCGGTCATCGTGCGCAGCGGGCGCACCTCGATACCGGGCGTCTTCATGGAGAGCAGCAAGTAGGAGAGCCCCTGATGCTTGGGCTTGTCAGGCTCAGTGCGGCAGAGCAGGAACATCATGTCGGCGTAGTGCGCCGATGACGTCCAAATCTTCTGGCCGTTGACGACGAAGTGATCGCCGTCGAGAACGCCCTTCGTCTGCACGTTGGCGAGATCCGAACCCGCGCCCGGCTCGGAGTAACCCTGGCACCAGATGATCTCGCCTAGGATTGTCGGTCTGATCCAGCGCTCGCGCTGTTCTTCGGTGCCTACCTCCAGCAGGGTGGGCACAAGCATGGAGATGCCCTGGCTCATGATGCCTGCGGCCACGCCCGCCTTGGAAAACTCCTCGGCGATGATAGCCGTTTCCATCACGTCAGGCGGGGCGCCGAAGCCGCCATATTTCTTCGGGATCGTGCGCGCGGCATAGCCATTCTCGACCAGCATTTTTTGCCACGCGAGGATCTTGGCGTCGGGCTTGCGGCGCACACCGACCGCGCTGGGCGACGCATGCCGGTTAGCTTCGATGAACGCGCGCACCTCCTGCTGAAGTGCGCGGTATTTTTCGGAATAGCTCAGGTCCATGCGTTTCTCCGGCAGGGGAGGGGTGGGCCTCGTCGCTGCCAGGATAGCCCTGCGTCGCGAGCGATCACAAGCCGATGGCGTGACGTACCGGCCCGTTATCGCCCGGCTGTTGCGCGCTCAGTACTTCTGGCTTGCGCCGAAGCTGTAGCTGTCGGTCGCCCGCTGCACTTTGCGGGCTTTCGACCATTGCTCGGGGCTGGCGGCTGCTGCTGCTGACTCGGTGGCTTTGAGTTCGTTGGCGAGCGGCGCATATGTGCGGCTCTTGTCGAAGTCGCTCTGCTGCTTGCGCAGGTACGCCGCGTTGGCATCGAATTTCGCACGAGCTTCCTCCAGGTGACCAGCATCGCGCAATTTGATCGCCTCGTCTCGAGCGGCCCGCGAGATGAGCGTTGCGACATCTCGCATGACAGAGCCATTGATGCTCTTTTCCGACGCCTGTTGGTCGGTATCGAAGCGCACGAGGGCGTTGCCATTGGCCGACACGCGTGTGCCAGTTTCGGTGCTCGTAAATGCGACTTCGACCTCGGCTACCATCGCTTCGCCGGCGTTGGTCGACGTATCGATCTGTAGCTCCGCCAATAGGACTTGCTCGACGCCGCCGTAAAGCGCACCGACCTGATAGATGATGCGATCGCCCTCGACGCGCGCCTCTCGTCCCAAAGATCGAAGTGGACGCACGCCGCTCTTCACTTTGATGATGATCTCCGCCTCCTGTCCCGTCGTGCCGGCGACGTCATCGAACTCGCGCGCCAGGAATGCCGACAAATCGGCGCTTTCCTGGACGAACACGTGGCCGCCGTCGGCGTTCCGGGCCAGCCCGGCCATCAGGTCCTCGTTGTAGCCGTTGCCAAGTCCGATGGTGGAGACCGTGATGCCTTCGCTCGCCAGTTCGCGACCCAGACTTTCGAAGTCGCGCGGTGCCGATGGACCTACGTTAGCCAATCCATCGGAAATCAGCACGATGCGATTGACGCGACCCTTCGACTTGAATTTGCGCACTTCGTTGGCGGCAGCAAGAAGCGCCGCATGAATTGCGGTCGATCCGCGCGGCGATAGGCGATCGATACGTGCTTTGACATCGGAGCGGCTGAGGACCTTCGTTGCAGGCACGTCGACCTCGACACGGTCATCGTAGCTCACGACCGAAAGGATATCATCGGCGGTCAGGCGATCGACGGCCATGCTGGCTGCGCGGCGGGCATTTCCCATCCGATCCTGCGAGGACATGGAACCCGACCGGTCGATGACGAGTGCGACATTCATCAGAGCGCGCTTCGCGTCCGTGCGCCGCGCCGGTGTGACGGCGACCCTGAGATATGCGCGGTGCGGCTGGCCGACGGGCAGGATCGAGCGATCGAGTTCCGTCTTGATTGTCACGGAAGCCGCCGTGGAGGCCTGAGCCCGCGCGCCGATACTTCCGACGGCAAGTGCGGCGGCGAAAACCGCGAGAAGGCTTCCACTCGAACACCAAATCAGTTTGTACATATTCGGTCTTTCCGGTGTGCAATGCCCAACTAGGCGCCCGTCTGAATATTGATCTCGCGGCGTGGCAAAACGTGGGTCGGCTTACGGCGAGCCTAAGGCGCAGTGATCTACGTTTGGGCGAATTGCGATCACCTGGGCTTTGGCATCACCAGGTCTTGAAGGGGCGAAGAGCGAGGGCCGCATTGTAGTAGCGGCGATTGTCCGTGATCTCTTCGCCGAGCCAGTTAGGATGCTCGATAGACTGGCCCACCGATGGGAGTTCGATTTCCGCGATCACCAGTCCTTGGTTGGGTCCCTCGAACTCGTCGATTTCCCAGTTGAGGTCGCCGGCTGGCACGATATGGCGGGTCTTCTCGATGATCGATCCGACAGCGAGTGAACGCATGCTCTCCGCATCATCGAGCGGTATCGCATACTCGAACTCCGATCGGTGCATCCCGGCTTCGGCTGACTTGATAGTCAATCGGGCGTTCGCGTTATCCGAGATGCGCACGCGAACGCTCGATGGGCCAGACACGGACAGATAGAACTGGCACAGATGCTTCCGGATGATCACATCTGTGCGTCACGCATCGCTCGTGACCAAAAACTTTCGCTCGATCTCGTAGGCCACGCCCGGCAACTCCTGAAAACCAAGGCGGTTGGATTGGCAGCCTCCGGCGCATCAAACCGCGTGCAACCCCCGGGCTTCACGACTCCGCGGTATCTCTCCGCAGCACCCGATCGAAGCTCAACGGCCCAGGGCCGGCGGCAGAAAGATATAGAAAGACGAAGCAATATAGGGCTGCAAGTTCACCCCCATTGAGGATCGGGTAGAAGCCGCGCGGAGAGTGAGCATAGAAATAGGCCACCGCCGTCATTCCAGACGCAATGAATGCTGCGAGCCGTGTAAATAAACCCAATATAAGAAGTACGCCGCACACGAGTTCGATGATGCCTGCGGCGCCCGACATTGTCATTGGTGAGGCATTATTCATCGCGCCGACCGGGACGTTGAGGTATTTGGCCGTGCCATGCTGCAATAGCAGCAAGCCGCTCATGATTCGAAGTACGCTCAGCAGGGTCGAAGAATAGGGGCGTAGAAAGTCCATCGGCCATCTCCTGATTCGCCTCCCGACACTTTGTAGTCGTCGCAATGGCTCTGGCAATCGACGCTGCATCACTTGCGAGTGAGTGGAGCTTATAGGGGCAATATGGTGTGCAGTTGCAACAGTAGTGCTCTGAGAGGCTACCAGATTGGCGATCACATTGGTGATTGCCTCTGGGCTCGCGCTCTCTTGTCTCATCCGCCGCTCTTAGGCGGTTGCCTCGCCGTTGGGGGCACGATATGAACGCAAAATGTGAGGCTTCGAGCTCGCTGCATCTGGCTCACGCTCGCAACTAGGCTCCGGTCCCGTAGCTCAGCCGGATAGAGCACCAGATTCCTAATCTGGGGGTCGCAGGTTCGAATCCTGCCGGGATCGCCAATAAAATCAGATGTTTACTTGGCTTTGACTTGCACACAAAAATCCAAATATCTCTCAGATATACAAAAGACCCTGCCCGATTTTAGTGGATAGTTGAGACGGCTGCAGAGATCCGTCCCAGACGCTCGACGAATGAAAGCGCGCTCAAAAGACAATTGCACTGACCGGTAGGGTCGATGAATGGCGAGGAGCGTAAGCAAACATCTTTACGGATTTTGACGCATGCGGAGGCAGTCGAGTGGTCGCGCGAGCGCTCCATAGTTAGATTTCTGATAAAGTAATAGTATGCGTCGCCTTTGGATTGCCCTGTCCGCTGCTTTGCTGGCGATGCCGGCGGCCGTGCCCATTGCGCAGGATTGGGGCACTTTCGCTATGATCTCCTCGACGCTGGGGGTCAAGGCCCACCGGCTCTGCATTGGGGAAGGGCTGCGCGTCAGCGATATCGGCTGTCCGTCCTACGCGCCCAGCGTGACGACGGCGGGCGACGTCTCGGTCACGGGCAATCTCTCTGCAAACACATTCATCGGTGACGGCTCCGGCCTCACCGGCCTGACCGCAAATCAAATCGCGGGATTACTGGGTGACCGCATTGCCAGCGGCACCACCAGCATCCTGGCCAGCCAGAATAGCAGCCTTACCTTCATCACTTCCAACACCCAGCGACTGGTGATTGGGGAAGGCGGAAATATCGGCATCGGGACAGCCTATCCCGGCAAACCGCTGCATATTGTGGGCGCGGGTGAATTGTTACGTCTGCAGGCGACCACCGGCAGCAATAATGCGTCCGCTCTGTTGTTTGCAGCAAAGAGCGCCTACTACTCCTACACACAGAATAGTGTCGGCTCATGGATGGCGGGCCTGGACGGCTACGACGACGCGAAGTTCAAGTTCGGCTCGGCCGGTGGCTTCGCCGATCCCGTGCTGACGCTGACGCGCACGGGCAACGTCGGCATCTCCACCAGTAGCCCGAACGCCAAGCTTGACGTTTTTGGCACCGTCAGTGCGTCCTACTTCGTGGGTGATGGATCTCAGCTGACGGGCATCACCGCATTAACAGACCGCATCATCAGCGGAACCACGCGCATGGTGGTGGTAAGCAACACCGGCTATGTGAGTCTCACTCAGGCCGGAACCAACACCGGTTGGTTCGATCCCACGCGCGGCTTGGTCACGCTGGGCGTGAGTGCCACCGGACCCATCTCAGCGAGCAGCGCCTATTTCTACGCGAAGGTGGGGCTTGGCACGGTGACGCCTACGGCGAGGCTGGATGTGGTCGGTACAATCTCAGCGTCCGACGCCATCCAGGTCGGCACCAGTAGCCTCGGCTGCGGTGCGGGCATCTCCGGTGCCATCCGCTACAACACCGGCAACATCCAGTATTGCAACGGCTCGAGCTGGACCAGCCTCTCCTCCAACACCACCGCCGTGCTCGAGGGCTCTGGCTCCGCCAACCACATCGCCTACTGGACGGATTCGGATACGCTCGCCTACGACAGCGGTCAGTTCTACTGGGATGCAAGCGGCAATCGCCTTGGCATCGGCACCTCAACCCTGAGCGCGGGCGCGGCATTGAACGTCTCGGGGGGCGTGGTCATCAAAACCGGCAGTGGCGCAAATGTCCTGCTCGAACGGGGCAGCGACGGTCTTATCGGCACCCTGACCGTCTCCGACACCGGGGACAAGGTCGGCCTCGGGTTCTACGGGTACACCGACGATTACGGCACGCCGTACCTGCGCGATACCATGATGGTCTATGCCGATAACGGGACGGCGAACCTGCAGTTCACGGCGGTGTCCAGCACCGGCTCCATCCGCTTCCATACGGGTGGCTACCTCAATGCGACCACGGAACGCATGCGCATTGCATCCGATGGCAAGATCGGCGTCGGCACAGTAACGCCTTCGGCGAAGCTGGACGTTATGGGAACCATCTCGGCGTCCGATGCCATTCAGGTCGGCACCAGCAGCCTCACCTGCACCACCGCCGTTTCTGGTTCCATCCGGTATTCAAGCATTTCCTCGACCATGGAGTATTGCAACAGCTCTGCGTGGGTGAGCATGGGCCCCAGCTCCAGCGTGGCGGCGTTCAACGTTCGTTTATCTGGGAACCAGACCATCAACGGCGGCGCCACCGGCGTGCAGATCAACTTCGACACCAAGTCATTTGATACAAACAACAACTTCAGCACCGGCACCCATATCTTCACGCCGACCATTCCCGGCAAATACCTGCTAACCCTGAATCTTCCCGCATCAACCTATGCCACCTGCAACGCAAGCAGCGGCGTGACCGCGTTCATCCGTAAGAACGGCAGCAACGCGGCCTATCAGTTGAGCTTCGGGAACGGCACCATCGCGAGCAGTTCGGCGAACCTGACCACGATTGTCGACGCGAACGGCAGCACCGACCAGTTCGATGTGGTGGTGACGAACTACTGCGCCGGAAATCATATTGTGGC
This sequence comes from Hyphomicrobiaceae bacterium, assembly GCA_050250755.1. Lineage (GTDB taxonomy): Bacteria > Pseudomonadota > Alphaproteobacteria > Rhizobiales > Hyphomicrobiaceae. The sequence continues at coordinate 48,376 of JBFWOB010000016.1, read as the reverse complement.
AGGTGGTGCAGGCTTTGCCAGCTTCTCCGGCTTCCTCATCAGCGGGGCTGGTGCTGGAGGCGTCGGAGGAGGCGGTTCCACCCCGGCTGGGAACACCGACGACATCCAATACAACAGTGGCGGCAGCCTTGCGGCCGATACTGGCATCTTTACTTATGCCGGGGGCGTATTGAGCGTTCCAACTGTGAGTGCCACCAGCGCCGTAAACAGCGGTTACGTCAGCGGGACGCAGGTGTACGCGGGCGGGTTGCTCCTGGGGAATGGCTCGGCAGGGACACCTGCAGCACGGTTCCTGGTGGACACCAACACCGGCTTGTATGCTGTTGCCGCGGACATCCTTGGATTCAGCACAGCGGGTACCGAACGGCTCCGCCTGTCGGCGTCTGGCGTCTCTTCCAGCGTCAACTTCTTCGCTCCCAACGGAAGCGCCTCCAACCCTGGCTATAACTTCGCCAGCGACACCGACAACGGCATGTTCCGCCCGACCACGAACGAAATCGCGTTCTCGACCGGCGGTTCGGAATCTGTCCGCATCAAAGCCAACGGCAACATCGGCATTTTACGGAACAATCCCGTAGCCACACTGGATGTGAACGGTACGATTTCCGCATCCAGCGCCATCCAGGTCGGTGCCAGCAACATGGCTTGCTCCAACGCGGTTTCAGGCTCTATCCGCTACTCGGCGGTTTCCTCAACGGTTGAGTATTGCCAAGGTACTGCTTGGGTGAGCATGGGGCCGAGCGATACGCTGGTAACTTCGGCGAAAGTTAGACGGAGCTCCTCTCTATCCCTCACGAGCGGGTCTTGGACGACGGTCAGTTGGAATACGACGGATTGGGACAATGGGGGTATGTGGTCCGCCGGTTCTCCGACGCGTCTGACGGCACCGGTGTCCGGAATTTATTTGATCGACGGCACCGCGGCTTTTGATTCTCTGACAAGCAACTCACGGTGGGTGCGCTTCAGTGTGAACGGAAACCCCACGGCAGAATATTGCAACCGTACTGTGGATGCGGTTCAGGGCGGGTACCATTTCGTCAATTGCGACGTGGTCGTTAAGCTGGACGCGAATGACTATGTGGAAATGCTGGTCCTTCAAACGCAGGGTTCGGCCCTCAATATGTTGTCAAATACCCGTTTCTCTGCGGTGCTGCTTAGTCCGCAAGCTGGTGGCGGCAGTGGTGCGGATAATCTCGGGAATCACACCGCGACCCAGAACATTGTGCTGGGCAGCAACTACCTAAGTGGCGACGGTGGCAACGAAGGTCTGTCGGTTGACGCGTCAGGCAAGGTTGGTATTGGGACGACATCGCCGCTTGGAAAACTGCATCTCGTTGGAACTGGGATTGTGGAAATGATCATTTCCACGACCACGACCGGATCAACCAACTCGGCCGCGCTGAAGTTATCGCGGGCGGACAAAGCGAACGGTTATGCGAGTCTTTCGTTTGATACCGCCGGCGCTCAGGACTGGACCTTGAATGTACCGGGCGGCACGGATGACCTCCGCCTGTGGAACTATGCGCAAGGCAAGGATTCGTTGCGTTTCACGGCGGACGGCAAGGTTGGGATCGGCACGGCAACGCCCAGCACAACGTTTGATGTGAACGGGAACATAGGCTCGCAGGCCGACCAATATGTGTATTCCTACAAGGGCGGTTCTTCAGGGAGCGTGCGGTCGGGCTTTTACCTCGACGGCACGAACCAGACCCTTCGGCTCTATACGGCTTCGAATGAACGCATGCGGGTTGATGCATCCGGGAACGTAACGATCGGGCATACAAGTGCTGCGGGCAAATTGGATGTGCGGGCCACCAGCAGCGTGGGCATTTACGCTGAATCGAATGCCAACGGCGCCACGGTCTACGGGTACAACACCGGCGCCAACTACGGGATGCGGGCCTATTCCGCGGCCTCACACGCGCTTTATGCGGAAGCTGCAACAAACGGATATGGCCTTTACGGACGTGCCGGTTCGACGACCGGCTATGCCGGTGTCATGGGCTACAGTAACGGCTCGACCTACTACGGAACTTTGGGAGGCAATAACGGCTATGGCATCTATTGCTACGGTAACTATTGCGGCGGCAACGTCGCCTGGTCACCGGCTTCTGATGCGCGCCTGAAAGAGCATGTGAGCACGCTCGGCGACGCGCAGGGACTGGACCTGATTGCGAAGCTGCGGCCGGTGACCTTCCACTGGAAGGACAGCAACCTCGATAAGGCGCGCGGACTTCAGTATGGCTTCATTGCGCAGGAGGTTGAGAAGGTCATCCCCGAAGTGGTGGTGAAGGGTGAGGCCTCGATGAAGGTGCATCACGCCGACGGAACCGTTGAAACCATAAGCGACACCAAAGCCATGGACTACGGCGCCGTGGTTGTTCCGCTGGTTAAGGCCGTGCAGCAGTTGAAGGCTGCAAATGACAATCTCGTATTGGAGAATGCGACCTTGCGGAACGACATCGATGCATTGAAGCGGGCGGTGTACGGAAACTGACGCAGCGCTCCAGCATTTGCAATGAAAGCAGCGGGATGCGCGAACCGCATCGGTCTCGGCATGACCAGTACCCTACTCGGCCCAACCAGGGACCATAAAGCAGCCGTTCGGCACAGCACTATGCCTGTCAGGCTCGCTATTGCGCTCCTTTACATAAGATGCGGTAAAGAAAGATCGCATTATGAGCCGCATGATACTGATTTGGCTGACTGCCGCCCTCGCCACCGCGTCCGGATCTGGATGGTCGCTCGAAGTCGCCGCGCTCGACTCCACCCGCAACGGTAGTGTTCCGTTGGAGATGCGTGTTGCGGCCCTCCAGGCGGCCTTGAAAGCCGCTTTCGATGAGTTTACCGCCAAGACAAAGGTCTGTGCCGCCAAGATCGCACTCTATGCACCTGGAGAACCCGGTGTCGATGCCGATGGCTGCAAGTTGATTCCGTCAAGTTTTCCTGCAGGCATGATTTCGGCGTTTCATTCGAATGTGTGTCCTTCCGGTTGGAGCGATGCGTACTGGCTCGCGGGACGGACAATTGCGGGATTGGGTGGTCCGAACGGTTACGTGCTGGGGAGTGGCGGGGGCGCGGACTTTGTCACACTGACGGCATGGAACCTGCCGCAACACGCGCATACCTATAGCTATAAGGGGCATGGTTCGTTTCTGCGCCAGGTGAATGGCAATGATGCGTTTCTGTATGCGGAGGCCGCGTATACAGGTACGACGTCTAACTGCACAAACTGTGGGGGCGGAGCCTTTGACAACCGCATGCCGTTCTACGCCGAGAAATACTGCTACAAGAACTGATCGCTGCGTGTTGGCTAGGTTGTCGGAGGTTTGGGCGCAACCGGTGTCGTGGACAAAACCACCGCTGCGGCCACGGTTTGTCGCCGCTCATCATTGGCGGCACTTGTCCGCGCGTGCAGCGGCGGCACTCTGTGGCAATCAGGGCTACCGGCATTACGCGTATTCCGCGTGCTTATGTCCACATGCGTGCAGCAAACTCCCGTTCTTCCACGCCCACAGCTTGCAGATAGATCGACGTCGTCATGAGGCTCGCGTGACCCAGCCACTTCTGTATCAGGGGGAGGGGCACGCCGGAGCGGATGGCGTGCAGTCCGAACGCGTGGCGCAAGCCCTTCGGCGTCGCGTGCGGTCCATCGGCAATTCCGGCGGTGGCCATCACGACCTTCACAAGCCGCCAGGCACGACTGCGCGACAGGCGCCATAGTTTGCAATGGTGGTTCCCGTCGCCCGTGCCGTGCACGGCACGTAGGACCTCCACGACATCGGGCGGCAGCGGCAGTTCGCGAAAGACCATCCGGCCGTTACGCTTCTTGAGGCATCGGATGGTCACCACGCCATCGCCGGGGGCGATAGCCGCATGCGTGAGGGCCAGTGCTTCTGAGATCCGGCATCCGGTGTGCGCCAGCACAAGACAGAGCGTGGCGAGCTCCCGGCGCGGAAGGACGGTCGCGACGGTTAGAAAGCGCCGCCGCTCGTCGCCGTTGAGATACTTGCGATGACCGTGGGCGCTGTAGAGTGAGCTGGACAGGTGCCTGTTGTGGGACATGGAACGCTCCTTTGACCTTCTTGATTGGCCTCAGGACGCGACAGAATTGCCAATTCTGTTGAGCGATATCCAACGCTTTGGAAACGCTAAGACTCTCAGCTAACCAGCAGCTCACATTACCAGCAAATTGCTCTCGGCCTCAACAAAAACGCAAGCCAAAAGGGAGTATTCAACAGAATTGGCAATACCGTTGCGTTCGATAGGCAATTGAACGCCCCGGACCAGCGCGAGTTCCGGCGGGGGATTGTCAAATGAATTACGTTGTTTGTGGTTGGTATACTCAAGACTACTCGAAGTGGGTGCCTCCGTTGCTGAGCAGCCTGAACACGTTTTCAGCTCCGCATGACTTCATCCAGGTGGAGAAGGCGGACGGCGGGTGGGAACGCAACACGTTGCGCAAGCCAGCGATGATCGAGCAGGCGATGGTGCGGCACCCGCAACGCACCGTGATCTTCCTGGACGTGGACGCACTTCTCCTCGGCCCCCTGGACGTCCTGGCGGATATCGAAGCTGATGTGGCGCTCTATTTCGCCGTGAAGCGCAAGGCGAATGGCAACCACGCGCTCTTTGCGCGTTCGGGCACGATCGTACTGCGACCCACATCCATGGCGCGGCAGTTCGTCAGAACGTGGGGCGACCTGTCGCGCGAGGCACCGCTGGGCTGGGTCGACCAATCCACGCTGCTTGAGGCCCTGTGGCGAACATCCGGGATGACGATCAGGCAGCTCGATGTCCGTTACTGTGCGACGCGCAAGGACCAAGTCGCAGACCCGGTCGTGCTTCACGAGCAGGGCTCGACCCGTTCGCGGAAGATGCCCCCCTGGCTTCGCGGCATCACCGCCGTCGCGCACCAATTGGGGGCCAGAAGCCGCTTCGGTATCAGGCCAGGGAACTGAAAACTTTGAGGCGCTCAGCGCGTCAGCATTCAATGAAAGCAAGGCGGGAGGCTCCCGCAGTCATCGTTCTCGACACGGCGCGGACTACACCGGGGCGACCACGAACCAAGCGCAGTCATCAAATGGAAATCTAATCCTTTACGCAAGTTTGCAAGATCATAAGATAGCAATATTCTTGCATCCGCATTGATCTAGCGCAGCGTATCGCAGAACGAGTGTTTCAGCCAACTGCATGGCCCGGGCGGTAATGCCGCTCGGGCCATTTTGTGCAGCGTTCTTGCATTAAGCAGGTCGAGGCACCAAAGCGCGTCAAAACAGGCTCTGCTGCGCTTTTGGAGGCCGTGGCGGCTTGTTTGTTGGCTGTTCGGCCATGGACCAGTTGCCGCCGTCTTCGTAGGTGCGCAACAAGGCCTTCACTTCCTCGTTCGGCGCCCACATCTCGCCAAGCCAGACCGGCCAAGCCTCGCGCGGCAGAATTGCCGGCATGCGGTCGGTAATGCGGGAGATGAGGGCATTGGCAGGAACCGTCACCTGAACGAAAGTATCTAGGATTTCGGCGCCGTTCTGCCACTGCTCGCAGATGACGGCGATAGCGATGGGCTGACGGTCCTTCGGCGTAATGACCCATTGTTTCGTTTTGCCGCTGGCCATATCCTCCCCTTCGTTAAATGTGTGCACCATGAGGATGCCGCGCGCCTGGGTGAAGGCATTGGCAAAGGTCGGCAACCTGTCGATTGTCTCGGCCCTGGCGTGCATATGCTTGGGCCGGAGCGGCGCATTGGCCTTCTTGTCGGCAAAGCCCCAGCGCATCGACGCCAGCTCACGCTCGCCGTTGGCGTTCAGCCGCATGATCTGGGCGAAACGCATGGGCGTCGAGACGATCAACTCCGCTGGTTGCGGCGGCTGCGTGGTGAGGGGCTGCGAAAAGGCGCGAACCTCTCGCCACGAGGCCATTTGTGTAAATTTCCCGCAGATCGCCATTCTCCCTTTGCTAACAAGTGGTGTCGAAGGGCTGCATGCGCGCATACGTGCACTGCGTTTCATAGCTATGCACGGAATCCCAGCGGAGGCGTCTGGACTCCGCACGAAAGCCACCATAGAACATAACAAGAACATATGGAGTTGAAGCCATGGGACGCCTTGACATCCTAAGGGCCTGGGACGCCGAAGTCGAAGAGGAATGGATCAGCCTGATCCACGCAACGACGGACGTTCTCGACCGTCTCGCGGAAGAGGGCTCTCGACCGGCAGACCTAAAAGGATTCCGGGCGCTCCATGAACGGACTCTAGCGGTTGGTCGGCGGCGCGGAGAGTTGTGGCGGCAGATTGCGGAACTGGAGGGGGAGCTGTGAGCCGCGCCAGCGGATTATGGCGGGATTGTCGCCTTAGCTGGCCGAGCACATCAGCTGCTTTGGTGAATACCAATTTGACATGGCTTTCCGGCCGATCTCGAATCCAAGAGGTATTTTTAGGAACAAAGGGCACAAGAAGAATTGGTTGATGCCACGTGTGTTTGCTGGCTGCAGCTTTCTTGGCCGCCCCGGTATCCGCCAACTTTGGAACTCTGGTCTTCTGCAATCGCGCCGGCTGGGGTACTTCTTACCAGCTGGAATAGCGTAGGCGGCGGCGCTGGCACCAGTGGCGCGTGGAAGAGCGTTATTTCCAATAGGGGCCGGCCTCGGCACCGCCTCTCGCGCCACACGTTCCATCACTTCAACGTGGACCGGATCGTGCGGGCGATTGATGCTGTTTCGAGCGACGCCCGAGCCCTTGTGGATTCGTGCGAACCGCTGAACCATATGCGCATCGGGCAGCTCGACTCGTACCATCGGTATGTTGCACTAGCGGGAGCGTAACCTGGCCGCAAGCTTCATCGCCAAAAGATAACCTGTCAGGGATATGCCAATCATATTGGCAGTATATATGATCCAATCGTCTTTGATGAAGCCGTAGACAATCCAAAGCGCGAGACCGGAATTGAGAAGCAAAAGCATCTTAAGCGACAGATCTTCGGTTTCGCGCGTCCTGAAAACCTTGATGACCTGAGGAACATTGCAAAAGGTCGTGCAGATTGCCGCGACGCTGCCAACCAGAGTGCCGACGTCAAGCATTTCCGGCGCCGCTGTGTGGGGTCAAGCCAACAAGATTGGACAACATCACTTATGCCGACTTCCGCGAGCGCTTTCCAGGGCGCTTCTTCCGCGGTGTAGCGCTTTTCCTGCTTGAGGTCTTTGCCGCGGCAGCCGCGGCCTTCCTACCCGTCAGACTTTGTCGGAGCGCCTGCATGAGGTCGATGACGTTGGACCGATCTCCGCGGTTCGCGGGGGGCTCGATGATTTTGCCGGACGCCTTGCGCTTCACCAGCTTGCGCAAGGCGAGCTCGTACTCATCCTTGAACTGAGAGGCATCGAAACGCCCGGCCTTGCTGTCGAGGATGTGGCTCGCGAGGTCGATCATTTCTTTTGGAATGCGAGGGCTTGGAATGTTTTTGAACACGTCCTCTTCGCTGCGCACCTCGTAGTCGTAGCGTAGGGTCGTCCCGAGCATGCCCTTGCCCCATGGCTCAACGGCGAGAATGTGCTCGCGATTGGCGAAGACGATGCGGGCGAGCGCGACGCGGCCCTTATCTTTCATGGCGTCACGGATGACCGAGAACGCCTCCTCACCGCTTTTGCCATCAGGCGCGATGTAATACGGGCGCTCGTAATACCGCTTGTCGATGTCCTCCTCCGGCACGAACGTGTCGATATCGATCGTGTGGGTGCTGTCGACCTCGACAGCCTCGAGCTCCTCCGGCTCGATCTCGACATAACGGCCGCTGCTAAGTTCGTAACCCCGGCCCTTTTCATCCTTGTCGACGACGTCTCCGGTCTCCTCGTCGACCAGTTGCTGGCGCAGACGGTTGCCGGTCTTGCGGTTGATCTGATGGAAGCGCGTCTTCTCAGACTGCGACGAGGCCGGAAAGAGCGCGACGGGGCAGGTCACGAGAGAAAGCTTGAGATAACCTTTCCAGTACGCGCGACGGGCGGCCATACGACGACTCCGGTTGTTCCCCAGCGCGGTAACGGCCACACGTGAATTTCGTTCCGTGAGCGGGCATTGCCGGGAACGCGGCAACAGCCGAGCCGTTAAGCCGCTACCATGACAGAAACTGAGCTGGCGCTTTACCGGCAGAAGCGCGATTTCACGAAAACGGACGAGCCAACAGTCAGTATCGCGCCCGCCGACTATCCGCGCTTTGTCATCCAGAAACACGCGGCGACGCGACTTCACTATGACCTGCGCCTTGAGGTCTGCGGCGTCTTCAAGTCCTGGGCCGTCGGCAAGGGGCCGTCGCTTGATCCAGCCGACAAGCGACTTGCCGTGGAGACCGAGGATCATCCGCTCGATTATGGGGATTTTGAAGGCACGATCCCGAAGGGCGAGTATGGCGGCGGAACGGTGATGCTGTGGGACCGTGGTTTCTGGACAGCTGACGACGATCCCGTGGCGGCGCTCCGGAAGGGCGAACTGCGCTTCACTCTCGTTGGCGAAAAACTCCAGGGGAACTGGGTTCTCGTGCGCCTTCGCCATGATCGTGAGCACGGCAAGCGGATTAACTGGCTTCTCATCAAGCGCCACGACGGCTACGAGCGCGAAGGCGATGGCGACTTGGTTCTTGAGAAAGACCTTTCTGTCGCATCGGGCCGCACGATGGAGGCTATTGCCTCTGGCAAAGGCAGCAACCCCAAGCCGTTCATGCTTGCTAAGAAGGGCACTTTGAACTCCGATGCAGTCTGGCACTCGAATAGAAATGGCAAAGAGAAGCTGCCTGCCGGCGCTAAGAAGAGTGGAAAAGCGAAACCGCACGACACCAGGACCGCCGGGATGACCATGCCGCCTTTCGTTCCGCCGCAGCTTTGCAAACGCGTTGGCCGGCCACCGTCCGGCCAGGACTGGGTGCATGAGATCAAGCTCGATGGCTATCGGATGCAACTTCGCGTCGAGGGCGGCGCCGCGGTGATGCGGACGCGTAAGGGCCTCGACTGGACGGAGAGGTTCTCGGCGGTGGCAAAGGCTGGGCAAGGCCTGCCTGATTGCATCATGGACGGGGAGGTGGTCGCACTCGACCACAATGGCGCGCCGGATTTCGCCGGTTTGCAGGCAGCTCTCTCTGAAGGCCGGTCCCGCGACCTAATCTACTTCGTCTTCGATCTGCTGTTCGAGAAGGGCGAGGATCTCCGGAGGCATACGCTGACGGAGCGCAAGGCGCGCCTCAGGGCGCTACTTTCCCGAAGGGGTCCGCATGATGCCCAGCTCAAATATGTCGAGCATCTTACCGATGCCGGCGATGCCGTTCTCAAGTCGGCCTGCAATCTCGATCTCGAGGGCATCATCTCCAAACGCGCCGGCGCGGCTTACCAGTCGGGCCGCACCGAAACCTGGCACAAGTCCAAGTGCCGGGGCGGCCAGGAGGTGGTCATCGGCGGATGGAGTGGAAGCGCGAGCAATCTCCGCTCGCTCGTCGTCGGCGTCTACCGTGACGGACATCTTGTCTATACCGGTCGCGTCGGCACTGGCTTCAATTCGAGAAACATCGAGCCAATTCTCACCAAGCTGAACGCGCTCAAGACCGGCAAGAGCCCTTTCGGTGGCGATAATGCGCCGAAGAAGGGCAAGGATTGGACTTGGGTCAAGCCTGAGCTTGTCGCCGAAATCGAATTCGCCGGCTGGACAGGGGATGGGAATGTCCGTCAGGCGGCATTCAAGGGGATGCGCGAAGACAAGCCGGCGCGCGAAGTCTATGCCGAGAGGCCGGCAGCGCCGGGGAGCGTTGAGCTTGCCAAGCCAGCAGGCCGCGCGACGAGCGGCGGCAACGTGGTCATGGGTGTCGTGATCTCGAAGCCAGACAAGCCGCTGTGGCCCAAGCCGGATAATGTCACCAAGATCGAACTTGCGCGCTACCTTGAAGAGGTCGGCCCGTGGATGCTCAGGCATTTGAAAGGACGTCCATGCTCGATCATCCGTGCGCCGGACGGAATTAATGGCGAGCGATTTTTCCAGCGCCATGAGATGCGCGGCATGTCGAACCTGATTTCGGTGGCGCAGGTAGAAGGCGACCGCAAGCCTTACATCCAAATCGACCGCGTCGAAGGCCTGATTGCTGCGGCCCAGATCGCGGCAATAGAATTCCACCCCTGGAACAATCATCCCGGGCATCCAGCCGTCCCCGGCCGCCTCGTGTTCGATCTCGATCCTTCGCCCGAGGTTGATTTCGACGCTGTCGTCGCTGCCGCCAAAGAGATAAAGGAAAGGCTTGAAGGGCTCGGGCTCGTTGCCTTCTGCAAAACCACCGGCGGCAAGGGCCTCCACGTGGTCACGCCGCTGATCGTCAAAGAAAAGGATAACCTTGGCTGGGACGAAGCCAAGGCCTTTGCCCAGGCGGTTTGTGCCGCCATGGCGCAGGACACGCCTGGCAAATATCTGATCAACATGGCGAAGAAGAAGCGCACTGGGCGCATCTTCCTCGACTTTCTGCGCAATGACCGGATGTCGACCGCGGTCGCGCCGCTGTCGCCGCGATTGCGTGAAGGCGCTCCGGTCTCGATGCCGCTGCATTGGGGCCAGGTGCGTGTGGGCCTTGATCCCAAGCGCTTTACCATGCGGACTGCCGCGGCGCTGCTTGCCAGGAGCAAACCGTGGGAGGATTACTGCGAAAGTGAAGTTCCGCTCAAAGCTGCAATTCAGAAGTTCCTAAAGTCTGGCTCTAAACCGCAGTAAAGTTTCTCCAACGAGAGCGTATTACGAAGAGGCGCACATTTCGTTGCGAATTTAAATGACAGGGGTGCGAGCGCTCAGAATCCAATGAAGATTGCGACGTTCAATATCAACAACATCAATAAGCGTTTCGGAACACTGTCAACTTGGCTCGAGAAAGCGCGTCCCGACGTCGTCTGCCTGCAGGAGCTCAAATGTGAGAATCGAAGCTTTCCGGCCGACGCCCTCAAGCAGCTCGGATACCCGGCGGTGTGGCATGGTCAAAGAACGTGGAACGGCGTGGCTATTCTCTCGCGAGGTCGAGAACCCATACTGATAAGGGATGCATTACCCGGCGATCCTGACGATCCACAGGCCCGCTACATCGAGGCCGCTGTCAACGGAGTGTTGGTCGCCTGCATCTATCTGCCCAACGGCAATCCGCAGCCCGGCCCGAAGTTCGATTACAAGCTCGCGTGGTTCGACAGGCTCATCAAGCATACCAGGAGCATCAAGACGGCCGGTGTTCCGGGTGTGCTGGCCGGCGATTTCAATGTGGTACCAACGGAGTTCGATATTTATCCGAACCACTCCTACAGTGGGGATGCTTTGTTGCAACCGCAGAGCCGCAGGGCTTTTGAGCGCTTGTTGCGCCAAGGCTGGTCGGACGCGGTTCGTGAGCTTCACCCGGATGATCCGAAATTCTCCTATTGGAGTTACCTGCGCAACCGTTGGCCGCGCGACGCCGGGCTTCGACTGGACATGCTCCTCCTGAGCCCCATTCTGCTCGGGCGGTTGCGCGCCGCAGGTGTCGATCGATGGGTGCGGGCATTGCCGAATGCCAGCGATCACGCACCAGTGTGGATCGGGCTGGACAAATGCTCCCGTCCCGGAAGGCGGCGCCCGCGAGCACTTGGCACGGCCTTCTATTCGCCCCGCCGGACAGGGCCGTACAACAGACATAGTGGAGGTATACACGTTGGCTAGGTATCCCAAACGAGAACATATTTGGGAGTACAACGGCGCCGCGTCTTATCGGAATTACGCAGCGCGTTACTTTGAGGAGGTAGATGGTGAGGATGGGCGTGCGACGGGGGAGGAAAGCTGTTGATCTTTCTTTTCTCGGTGTCCGTCAGCGGAAGAATTATCATTGTCGCTTTCTCTGGCGGGTACGCCCGCAAGCGCTTTTATGGCGGCGTTGATCGTGTGCGGAAGACGATCCGACACCCTGAACTCCTTCCGGAGCTGTCTGCCAAAGATGATCCTAAAGTCGCTGTCCATACCTCCGCAACGACTAAACCGCCCTTGTGTTCCCGTTGAGAAGTAAAATTAAATACCTCGCTGCGTTATGGACCGGCGATCGTTGACTTGCGCGATTGGATCGTCCACTCGCGCAGTTGTTCTAGATCTCGCCCGCCTTTTGACTATCTTCGCTTTCGGTGAAGCGGGAGGGATACTGACGCTTCATTGCCTGGATGGCCGCCTCCCGAAGCGGCCGCGGATCATTTGAATCGTCGCGAGCGGCTATCATCACTGCTTTGGCCAAAACCTCGCGCGCATCCTCGTGTTCGCTAGGAGAGAAGACAAAGGACACCTGCTGCCAACTTTCGTCGAATGCCTTTCGGACCACGTCCAAAACGTCGGGCCCGAAGGACGCTCCTTCGATAATGCGCCGCGCTTTCATTCCGCCCTCACTTCCACACGGGCCGCGAGATACTCGGCCCGCAACCGAATTTTGCTTTCGATGGCACTCATGCAGCGCGCCCGCCAGAGCCGCACCAGCCACTTTCCAATTTTTCGAATCGCTATCCGCCGTGGCGCAGTGTGACGTTGCTGCCAAAGGTCTCCACGCGCGTGATGATAACAGGGGCACATCCGCAGATGTCAAATTAATCGAGGGTTCCAGGTGCGGACCTTAGGCTCACCGTTATGTCGAGGCTCGCCTAAGTGGATGTCGGTTGAGGGCATGTCGCTGAGCAGCGGACCTATGATCGATGCCAAATCCCCCTGTCCAGCCTGACTCCACAGATCGCAACTGCTCGCGCGGTGTGGAAGTGCCAAAGTCGGTCAAACAGTGCAATCTCCGGTTTTTTGGGGGTTCGACGCGGCGGTCTTCCGTTCCACCGGGCGCCCAGAAGATGGCTGCGCGCGGCCAAAACCGCTTATCTATTTTCTCTTGATCGCCGCAGCGTGCCTCCACGGGACTCCGGCGGCCGCTTGACGGATAGTAATGACCGTCGATCCAACCGGGGCAGCTCAGCGCGCCGCCGCTACGATCCAGCCGCAATAATCATGAACCGGCATCCGGGGCCAAGCGGGAGATTGGCGCGCCTCGTCCATCATCCAATAGCGCAGGGCTGCCTACCTTCGTGGCCATTCCGAGGGGCAAACGGTGGCATAAACGCAGCGCCCAGTCAGGAACTAAAGTGGCGGAGGAGGGAGGATTCGAACCTCCGATACCCATGGGGCATGCCGCGCTTAGGCGCGCGGTACCTTAAACCTCTCAGCCACTCCTCCACAACGCACGACTAACCCACGTTTCTTGCGTGGGCCTGTTCAGTATGCCGTCGGGTCTGCGGTCGGAAGGTCGACTTGCTGATGAATCTGCCCGTCCAATTCGATCGGAATCAACAGACGCGAATTTTTTGCACCTGTCGCAATCCTTTGCAGAGCGGCAAGTGTCGCCGGGGTCGGAACGAGGGCAGTTGAGGTGCTCACCTTGCCGTTAGGACAATGATGGATCACGGTCGCCTCATTGCAACCCCGTTTCGATGCGGCATCGATCTCGAACGCCAAGGATTGGGCGGGGGTCACCTCAATATTGCAGGAAGAGCCGCCATATAGGACCCACGATATACCGGCGGCGCCAATGGCAGCCATAATACCGGTCAACGCAACTAGATGATTTCTCGGGATGGTGGCTCCCTTCGTCAGGGGACGCATCATGCAAAGAAAGCATTAAGGAAATGTGAGCGGGAGCTGAAGGTCACTGAGCGTCCTGCGGGAGTTCATGGCCCGATCGTCCAAGCCGGCCGGCGGATGCGAGCCCAACTCCGCAACTTGCCGTCTGCCGCTGGGACAAAGAACCAAGGTGCTCCCTCCGCCCGCCGGCTCTGCTACCGTAGCATCAATCGCCGCGCCAAACCGCTCGGGCTCGATAAAGTGACGCGTTCCACGCCGCCGGCATCACCAGATTGTGCGTCGTGCTATTATGAACAGCTTGCGTGCCACGCTTGACAATGTTCTTTATTTGTTCTTATCAGTGCCGGTCAGCAATGTCAGGGTAACGGCCCGTGCCGCGTGTGCTTCCAGCCTACGCCGAACTGCAAATCACCAGCAATTTCAGCTTTCTGCGCGGGGCCTCTCATCCGCAAGAACTGGCGATGACGGCGGCTGCCCTTAGCCTCAAGGCGTTCGCCATCACCGACCGCAATTCACTGGCCGGCATCGTGCGCGCCCATGCCGCCGCGAAGGAGGCAGGCATCCGCCTCGTGGTCGGTGCACGGCTTGACCTCACCGATGCACCGAGCCTGCTGGTCTACCCAACCGATCGGCAGGCCTACGGCCGCCTGTCGCGCATCATCACCATTGGCCGCCGCCGCGCCCCCAAAGGCCAATGCTGGCTGAACCTCGCCGACGTGCTGGCCCATGCGGAAGGGCAGATTGTTCTGGCTGTGCAGAGCGAGAGTGGGCTTGCCCACAATGCCAAAGCGGCGAACGGCGCCGAAGCCTTCGCGGTTTTCCTCGAGCAGCTTGCCGAAGCCTTTCCTGGTCGCGCTTATCTCGCCGGAACGCACCGCTTTCGCGGCAACGACAAGGCGCAGTTGGCGACGCTGGCGGAGCTCGCCGACAGGTGCGGCACGCCATTGGTCGCCACCAACGATGTGCACTATCACCACCCCGACCGGAAGCGGCTGCACGATGTGGTCACCTGCATTCGCGAACATTGCACCATCGAGCAGGCTGGATATCGCCTCACAGCGAACGCCGAAGCCCACCTGAAAGCGCCCGAACACGTGGCGGCGCTGTTTGCCGATCATCCGGATGCCATCGCGCGCACCGTGGACATCGCGGAACGCTGCCGGTTCAGCCTCGACGAACTGCGTTATGAATACCCGACCGAAGTGACCACGGAGGGGCGCACGCCGCAGCAGGAGCTGGAGCGCCTGGCCTGGATCGGTGCGCGTGAACGCTACCCGGACGGGATGCCGGACAAGGTGCGCGCCAATGTCAGGCACGAGCTGGCGCTTATCGCGGAACTGGACTTCGCGCCGTACTTCCTGACCGTACATGACATCGTGCGCTTTGCCCGCCGCCGGGCAATCCTCTGCCAGGGTCGGGGCTCGGCCGCCAACAGCTCCGTCTGCTATTGCCTTGGCATCACCTCGGTCGATCCCGCCCATCACGATCTGCTGTTCGAGCGCTTCATCTCCGCCGCGCGCAACGAACCTCCCGACATCGATGTGGATTTCGAGCATGAGCGCCGCGAGGAAGTGATCCAATACATCTACGACAAGTACGGCCGTGACCGCGCCGGCCTCGCCGCGACCGTTATCAGCTACCGCGGCAGGTCTGCCGTGCGCGATGTCGGCAAGGCGATGGGGCTTTCGGAGGATATCGTTGGCGGCCTGGCCAAAGGCATCTGGGGCACGAGCGGCAATGTCACCACCGACAACCAAGTGCGCGAAGGCGGCCTGAACCCGGACGATCCCCGCCTTGCCATGGTGCTCTCGCTGGCGCGCGAGCTGGTGGGCTTTCCGCGCCACCTGTCGCAGCACGTGGGCGGCTTCGTCATCACGCGTGGGCCGTTGGCCGAGCTGGTGCCGATCGAGAACGCGGCCATGGCCGAGCGCACCGTTATCGAGTGGGATAAGGATGACCTGCAGGCCGCTCGCCTGATGAAGGTCGATGTGCTGGCTCTCGGCATGCTCACCTGCATCCGCAAGGCCTTCGACCTCATCCGGCAGCACTACGGCGAAGATTACAGTCTTGCTTCGGTGCCGCAGGACGATCAGGCCGTGTACGACATGCTGTGCAATGCGGATTCGATCGGTGTGTTCCAGGTCGAAAGCCGCGCGCAGATGACCATGCTGCCACGCCTGAAGCCGCGCTGCTTCTATGATCTGGTCATCGAGGTGGCCATCGTCCGTCCCGGCCCCATCCAGGGCGACATGGTCCATCCCTACCTGCGCCGCCGCTGTGGCCAGGAGCCCGTCACCTACGCGTCGCCGGCGCTGAAGGAGGTGCTGGGCAAGACGCTCGGCGTCCCCCTTTTCCAGGAGCAGGCCATGAAGATTGCCATCGTCGCGGCCGGGTTCACGCCCGATGAAGCGGATGGCCTGCGCCGCGCCATGGCGACGTTCCGGCATACCGGCACAATTCACACCTTCCGCGAGAAGTTCATCAACGGCATGGCGCGCAACGGCTATGACGCCGATTTCGCGGAGCGCTGCTTCAACCAGATCGAAGGGTTCGGCGAATACGGCTTCCCCGAAAGCCACGCCGCCAGCTTCGCTCAGCTCGCTTACGTGTCTGCGTGGCTCAAGCACCATTATCCGGCCGCGTTTGCCTGCGCATTGCTCAACAGCCAGCCGATGGGCTTTTACGCGCCCGCGCAAATCGTGCGCGATGCGCGTGACCACGGCGTGCATGTGCTGCCCGTGGACATCAACCATTCAGAGCAGGACTGCACTCTGGAGCCGGCACCGGAGACGCAATCCCGTTTCGCGGTGCGGCTGGGCCTGCGCCAAGTCACCGGGCTTGCGGGCGCGGAAGCCGAACGCTTGGTGTCCTTACGTGGCAACGGCTATCCCGACCTCCGGCAGCTGTGGCGCCGTGCGGGATTGCGGGCGCGCACCCTCGCCAAGCTTGCGGAAGCGGATGCGTTCCGCTCCGTCGGTCTCGACCGGCGGGAAGCCCTGTGGGAAGCGGAGGGACTGCCCGATGCGCCACCCCTGCCGCTATTTGCCTATCGCGGCGAGGACGAAGTGTTGGAGATGCCGGATGCCCAGCTTCCGGAAATGACCCTCGGCGAGCATGTGGTCACCGACTATGAAACCCTGCACCTGTCGCTGAAAGCCCACCCGATGGCCCTGCTGCGCAATGACATGGCGGCGATGGGGTTCACGCCCTGCAAAAAGCTCGCATCACGGCCCAACAATCGCCGCCTTAAGGTGGCGGGCCTTGTTCTGGTGCGGCAACGCCCTGCGACCGCGAGCGGGGTGATCTTCGCCACCCTCGAAGACGAAACCGGCATCGCCAACATTATCGTCTGGCCGAAGGTGTTCGAGCGCTTCCGCAGGGTGGTGATGGGCGCCAGGCTGCTCGGCGTGGAAGGCCCGTTGCAGCGGGAGGGCATCATTATTCATGTCGTCGCCCGACGCCTGGTTGACCTCAGCCAGCACTTGAACACCCTTGCCGACCGGAACGGCATCGACCCGCCGCTGGCCCGCGCCGACCACATCAAGAATCCAGGGCATGACCCGCGAGACATCCAAAAGCGATATTCATCAAGACCGGCAGGGTTCAAGTCGCGGGATTTTCATTAGCAGCCCTGCTGCGAACCGCCTTGAACTGCAAATTTCTTCTCATATCGCTAGCCATTGGGACCGCCAGTGCTGAGATAATCGTTACGCTTCGGTTGAATTTGTCGCTTGGGGTTGTCTGCGTCGGAGCGGGCGGTTTATCCGAGGAGTAGGCTTATTCGGGCTAGACGCTATTTGGTATTTGTCGCTGACGACGCATATTCTCGCTTGGCCTTCTTTTCTTTCCTGCAGAGATATTCAGCGGTCGGCTCTGCGGTACCGAATTCCCGTTACGCGTCGAGCGCGGTTACGGCGCTAGCGACAGTCTCTCAAAGAAGCGCATACATATACGAAGGCGCATCGCATGTTTTGGCTGATCCATCTTCATGATGAGGGTAGCTTCCACCAGACTTCATTTTATCTCTCGTGAGCCACCGGCGCAAAATCGGTGTGTTACCAAGGCCACCAATACGCCATCATGCATTGGGCTAGCCGAAGTAGCCAGTTCATCGAGAAATGGAAGCGCTCAAATGCTCATGTATTCTTTGATTTTAGGGAGATGTTTTTTATTTGGCCGATCCGGCCGTGAGTCAAGAAATTGCCGGTCGCCAACTAAAAAAGGGGACGCTCGTCATTTGTCGGCTGACCTCTGAGGAGTTCATCAAAGTTGTCCACGGGCAAGGTTGAATCCAAATAGATGCCGCACCGTCAATTCCTAAATAATTAAATCAAACAATATAATGGGCCCTCAAGGGTAATTCGCGTGGCCTTAACGAAAATTGACACCCGCTGCCGAGATATTCAGTGCAAATGACCGACACACCCTCCCCCGGAACGGGCCAATGACCCACGCAAGGTCGAGTACGGACCGCGCGTCGCGCAAGGGCTACTAGGGCCGCCTAGAATGTCCTAATACCGTGATTATCGTCATATAAGACGAAATGTTACGCACGACTTCTGCGAAGGTCTCGACATGGACCCGCTCGGGCACAGCCATGCGGCGGACGGCGTCATCTACAAGGTGTTTGCGTTTGCCCAGAGAGAGGATGCCGAGCGTTTCAAGGCCACATTCGGCGGAGAATGGCCAGACCGCGAAAAGCGGCGCGGAAGCAGGCCGCGCCCGTGACCGGTCCGGGTCGTCAGAAAATGGCGGCTGGCTCTGGCACGCCGGCCTATCAAGCGCCTATCTTCGCCAGGTGTCGGGCTCCATGCATCTTCGCCTCGAGGGCCATTTCCATGTCCGCCAAGGAACCAGCCACGATCCGCAAGCTTATCGCATTCGACGGCCAGACCTGGCAGGCGCTGACGTTGCTAGTCACGACAGCATGAAATCGGTGCAGGAGCTCATGGACGAGGCGACGTGGGACCTCTTGAAGAAGCACAACCGCCCGGTAACATTGCGTGAGGCGCTGACGGAAAGCGCGCGAGGCATCCCGGCGAACGACGCGCAGCCGACGCGCGCCAGGAAAAAACCCAGAAAGAAAACGTGAGGCGAACCGCAACCCATCGTTCTCCGGCACGGTTTCTTGCCCGCATGCTGGCGGGTGCGTCAGCGGTGCCGTATACCGGTTTTGTCCCACCGTGCCTGGCGGTGCTGCAAAAGGACATTCCCACCGACGACGGTTGGCTGTTCGAGGTGAAATTCGACGGCTACCGCATCCAGGCCCATCTCGTGAAAGGCATGGCTACCCTTTACACGCGGCAGGGCAACGACTGGACCGATCGCTTCAAGCCGATAGCGACCGCGCTGGAAGCATTGCCGGTCGACAGCATCGTTCTCGACGGCGAAGTCGTCGTCCCCGATGGGGCGGGCATTCCACGGTTCGAAAGCCTGCAGGGTGATCTCGCGCGCGGGCACAGCGGTCGCATGCATTACTATGCCTTCGATCTGCTGTATCTGGACGGCTTCGATGTGCGCGGAGCGCCTTTAACGGAACGCAAGCGCGTCCTGGCGACCTTGCTGAAAGGGTCGCCCTCAGCGCGCATTCACTTCAGCTCCCATGCCGATAGCGACGGCCGGACCATCTTCGCGCAGGCTTGCGCCAGCGGCCTTGAAGGCATCATCTGCAAGCGCGCCGACGCGCCCTACCGATCGGGCCGCAGCGCCACCTGGCTGAAACTCAAATGCAGCAAGGAGGAGGTCCTGCCGATCGTCGGGTTCAAGCCGGAGGGAGACCGGGTTGCATCCCTCCTCCTCGGCCGCTGGAAGGGAACCGACCTTGTCTATGCGGGTCGGGCGGGGACGGGCTTCACCATGCGCACGGCAGCCAAGCTGCGGCAGCGCCTTGAGCCTCTGGTCCTCCAACGCAGCCCACTGTCGATAAAGGTCCGTGAAAAGGTGGTGTGGGTGAAGCCGACGTTGTCCGCGGTGGTGACCTATCGCGAAGTCACGGCGGAAGGACTGCTGCGGCACGCTGTGTTCAAGAGGATTGCGGACAGCACAGCCTCTCGTCCGAGCCAGGAACCTTGGCCATTATAGGCTGCATGGAACGGCGAAGCGCGCTAATGCGTCATGCATCTGTCGCCGCAAGCTTATCGCATTCGACGGTCCAACCAGATGGCGCAGGACTTTTGATTCCTTCGTACTCTTCTCGCCTTGATGGCGCCGACAAAAATCGGAGAAGTCAGCACGCGGGGCGATTGCTCATGCAATAAGCAGGCACATAGACTTCGTGTCTGGGTCCGAACGTCGGCGTGGTCGCCGACAAGAGTACGGAGAGGGGCCGAAGGTGCCGGAGAAGACCCACAGTCAGACATGCTGCATTGCCGGAGCCGGGCCAGCCGGACTGATGCTCGGCCTTTTGCTTTCCCGCGCGGGCATTCAGACGACGGTTGTCGAGAAGCATGATGATTTTCTCCGGGATTTCCGCGGCGATACGATTCACCCCTCGACGATGGAAGCGATGGCAGAGCTTGGCTATCTCGACGAGTTTCTGAGCTTGCCGCATCAGAAGGCGACCAAGCTCTATGCCGCGATGGATGGCGAAGAGGTGACGATAGCTGACTTTTCGCGCCTACCGACGCGCTGCCGCTATATGGCCTTCATGCCGCAATGGGACTTTCTTGCATTCTTGTCGCGTAAAGCAAAGGCGCAACCGTCATTTCGGCTCCTCATGGGAAAGGAGGTGACCCGCTTGGTGGGACGGCAAGGACGTGTGGCTGGCGTTGAAGTGCGGGACAGGAGCGGCATTCAAAGCACGATTCCCGCAGATCTTGTTGTTGGCGCAGACGGCCGCAACTCCGTCGTGCGCCGTCTCGCAGGCCTGGAGATCCTAAAACTCGGCGCACCTACCGACGTGCTCTGGATGCAGGTGTCGCGGCGCCCTGAAGACATACCGCAGGCAATGAGCCATGGCGGACCACGCCAGAGCCTCGTCCTGATCGATCGTGGTGCATATTGGCAATGCGGCTATGTTATCCCGAAAGGAACCTTTGACGAGGTTCGCGGGGAAGGGCTTGTGTCGCTGAGGAAGAAGTTGGCTGCAATTGCGGCCCTTCCGGGTGACCGCTTCGAAGAACTTACATCCTCGGATCAAATCAAGCTGCTGCGCGTGGACGTCGATCGGCTGAAGCAGTGGTGGAGGCCGGGAGTGCTGTGCATTGGTGACGCCGCCCATGCAATGTCGCCTATCGGGGGCGTCGGCGTTGGGCTTGCTATTCAAGATGCGATTGCGGCGTCCAATATCCTTTCCGCTCCTTTGCTGGATGGCCGTATGGATACGCGGCATCTCAAAAAGGTTCAAAGGCGGCGCAACTTCCCGACGAAGGCAACGCAAACGCTCCAAGTGATGATGCGCCGACGCCGACGACCACCTGTCGAGCACGGAACTGCGCGCGCTCCTGCCTTCCTGCGTGCAATGGCACGATGGCCGTTGTTGCCTCACTTGGCCGGGAAACTGATCGGCTTGGGCATTCGACCCGAGCACGTTGCGCGGTGACTTGGCTGAATACAAGGAATAACGCCGCTCGATCTTTCCCTCGAAGCCTCACTGTCCGAGGTTGATGAGACCGCAGCGTCAATCGCTATCCCCGCCTCCACGCCTCTTAAAGCTGTCAATCCAACCACTGGACAATAGCATCGCAATAGCTATTGGGGCTGCAATCGCAATGGTGCGCCAGGCGCCGAGCCCACATGCGATACCCAGGGCCGCGCTCATCCAAACGGTTGCAGCGGTGGTGAGGCCCTCCACGGTCCAGGTCTCGGAATTGCGCAGAATGACGCCGGCGCCAACGAAACTGATGCCGGCCATAACCCCCTGAATTATACCTTGGACGACGCGGCTCATCGCATCTGGGTGTTCGGCCATTCCCTCCACTTGAATGCCGGCCACGCTTACCGTGGCTGCGCCGAGAGCAACGAGCCCAAGCGTTCTTACGCCAATGGGCTTGTCCGCGAGGTCTCGGTTAAGTCCGACCAACCCGCCGACTACGGCCGCCGCGGCCAGACGCATGAAAACGTCGCTGAGTTCGAGGTCCACACCGGCGCTCCTTCGGTCGAAATTGACATCTTCCCAGCGTATGCTGTTATCTGGTGCGTGGCGCCCCGGAGGGAGCACACTTGGCAAGCACCATGACGTGGAAACGCTTTGGCAGGTCGGACTGAAAGTATCGTCGGTGCCCTGAAGTGGGGTGTTGTGAAAGCGTTACGGATCATTGAAGGCGCCTCCTTCGGGCCAGATGTACTAGAGGTGGTCCGAAAGGCATTCGATACAGCTTGGACGACATCTTCCATCTCTTCGCCCGAGGAATATGAGGAGGCTCGGGCAGTCCTGGCAAAAGCATTGATGGCTGCACGTGACGATTCAGCAGACCCACAACCGCTCCGGGAGTGCGGTGTGCTGCTGATGAAGAGTAGATATCCCAATCGCTTCGCTGATCAGGCGGGTGCCCCAGCGCATCCGAGAGCTAGCGGGCGCTGAGTCCTCTGCCGATCAGGAGGGCTTCCGTACCGAATTCAGGTTGCCGCGGCATTTGCGAACCGCGCCTTGTCTGTCGGAAGTCCATGGCGATCGTCTCAGGCCGATCTTTTCCTCGCGCGGCGGGGGCGGGCTGAGCCAGTGATTCCAGGCGCCGCTCCATCCGAGGATGGAGCCTGCCTTGCGCCCGGTCATGAACTAGCTACCGCCTGCCGGCGGTTTTGCGCGCGGGCGCTTTGCCGCCTTCTTCGTCCGCCTCGATATTGATTTCACTCTCGGCAAGGTCGGTCAGCTTCAGGTCGGTCGCCTTTTCTTCCTTGAGGGTTGCGTCCAGCAGCTTGGCGGCATCGTTCATTCCGAGCTTGGCTGCCCAGGACCTCAGAGTGCCATAGCGCGTGATCTCGTAGTGCTCGACCGCCTGGGCCGCCGCAAGCATGCCTGCGTCCCGCACCGTATCGTCCTCGGCTTCCTTCATGATCTCTTCTCCCTCTTCGATGATGCCATCGATAGCGGGGCATGTCTTGCCGCGAGGAGATTTGCCGATGATTTCGAAGACCTGTTCAAGCCGATCGACCTGCCCTTCGGTCTCGCCAATATGCATCTCAAACGCCTTCGCCAGCTTCGGTGACGTGGCTTTTTTGGCCATCTTGGGCAGCGCTTTCAGGATCTTCTTTTCGGCGTAATAGATATCGCGAAGGGTCTCTTCAAACAATTTGTCCAGGCTATTCATGTGGTCCTCCGGGTTGCGATTATTGAACCGGGCAACAGCGCGATAGGTTCCTCGTACAGACGGCCAATTCACCTCCACTCAGTGATTGCGAGAAGCATTGGCTGAGCGGGGCGAGGTCTTTTCACGTCTGTTTTGAAGTTCGCGCCCGATTACGCGGATATCATCCTGCAAAAGCGAGCCCGTCTTCCCTTCCATCTGCCGAAACTGCTCTTGCATCTGCTCGAGCTCTTCGTCGCTCATGTGGTCCAATCCCACCAGCTCGGTTCTCGCGCCTTCGACGGATCTCAGCAATTCGTCCAGTTTCAGCGCAACGACGCAGGAATCGCGATTCTGGGAGTTTTGGATGACGAACACCATGAGGAATGTCACCACTGTGGTGCCGGTGTTGATCAGCAGTTGCCACGTATCCGAATAGTGGAACATCGGTCCCGTCACCGCCCAGGCCAGAACCACGACGACGGCGATGATGAAGGCCCAGCTTGAGCCGACTGCTTTCGCGACGACTTCGGAGAACCTGTGGAAGATATTGCCCATGCTCAATCTCCATCGGACCAATTGGCGATGATTTCGTCGACGGACGCGGCCTCCACCTGCTGAGCGAGGCGGGCGTGATACCAGTCGACGATCGCGTCATGCATGCTGTTGGCAGAGCTGCACAGCGCATCCAGCGCCACGATTGTGCGGAAGCCCGCGTCCACCGCTCCCATGACGGTGGCGAGCACACAGACATCGGTTTCTCCTCCGGAAATCACCAGTGTGTCGACGTGTCGGCCGGCGAGCTGCCGCTGCAGGCCCATGCCCATCCACGGCGAGTAGGTGACCTTGTCCAACACCAGCGCCGGGGGCACGAAGACCGGGAGTGGCGGGACCAGCTCCAGCAAGCCCGGGTCAAGTTTCCCGAGCGTCATCTGCTGCCAATGATCGTAGTATCTTCTCCAGGCTCCCCGTGCCGCCTCGCGATCCCGCACCGGTATGAACCGGGTGAAGATTGTGCGCGCCTTGGTCGTCTCGCAAAGCCGCACGACCTCCGGGAGCACCTTCTCCATCCAACCCGTCGCCCAGGGCGTGCTTTCGGCGAACATCCGCTGCATGTCCACGCAGATGTGCGCCGCACTGGGCCCCAGGGGACCGAACCGCAATCCGGTCGGCTTGCCGCTCATGGTTGCGCCCTGGAGTGCGCTGACGGACCGCCATCACTAAATACGCGCGCGGGTTCGCCTCCGTGCGCGGCGCGGCTTAGGACGTGGGTGATCTCGGCGCCGAACAAGACGATCTGAGCGGAGTAGTAGATCCAGATGAGGAGGATGACGAGCGATGCCGCAGCGCCATAGGTCGATTCAAGCCCCTGCATCCCGATGTACCAGGAGATGGCGAGTTTACCTACATTGAACAGCAGCGCGGTAAAGGCGCCGCCCCACGATGCATCGCGCCAGGCCACATCGGCATCCGGAAACCACTTGAAGAGCATCGTAAACAAGGCCGCGAGGACAATAAGGGAAACCGTAAAGTTCAATGATGCCGCGAGCGCGCCGTCGCCGGTGCCGATCCACTCCGTAAGCGCCGCCAACGCGGTGCTGATCACCAGCGAGACAGCAAGCAGGAACCCGAGGCCCAGGATGCCGGCAAAAGATATGAGATAGGCACGCAAAAAACTCCAGATCCCGGCGTGCTCGGGCTCCTTTGTGTCCCATATCGTATTCAACGCGTCTTTGAGCTGGACAACCACGCCAAGCGCCGCCATCAGCAAGAGCGCAGTGCCCACCGCCGTCGAAATAGCTCCTCCGGCCGGCGTGCCTGCTCCTTCCAGCATCGCATTTACGGCTTGGCTGCCTGTGGGTCCCAGCAGTGCGCGGATTTGATCGTTGAGAGCCGTGGCTACCGTCTCTCTGCCGAAAAGCAGGCCGGCAAGCCCGACGACAATCAGCAAGAGAGGACCGAGGGAAAAGACGGAATAGTAAGCCAATGCTGCGCCGAGCCGTGCATCGCGGTGCCGCAGCCAATCGCTGGCTGCGGTTTTGAGAACGCTCCACATGCGGATCTCCGTCGCCTTAGCCCAGCAAGCGGCCAGTCGGCCGCGTTGTAACCGGTCCCAGCTTGCCACGCTCAGTCGAGGAGCTCGTCAGCGCATGCTTCGCCTCTTCCAATGCTCGTGCTGCATGCGCGAGATGGATCGGGCGTCCCGTGCGACGGTATTCTGCGAGTTCACTTTCAACAATTCTCAGAGTGGGCTGGGCGGGCGATTGCGTTGCCATTGATGTTGTTCCGGCTGGGAAGCATGAGCCCCGGAGCAACCGGTAGGTGATCCAAAAGTTCCTGGCCGGCATCGGCAAAATTAATACGACTGCCTCAAAGAGCGTTCATCCTTGGTGTTCGACCATATGGTCATCGCCTTCACGAACGGCCCGGCCTTTCCCCGCAGGCTTTGGCGTTCCTGCGTTCGGTCCGTAATAGCGCCCTGGCGGTGGACACGGATGGCATCGGTGAGGATGGATATCTGCTTAATTCGCCAGTTGTCCGATGACGCTTGCCGCCGGCCCCACGCGCCGCAAGGTATCGATGAGCGTGCTGCGCTTGAGGTTGAACGTCCGGTACACGGCCGCCTTGTCGGCGCCGTTGTCCAGCGCGGCGACGATCTGCTCCAGCTTTTCGCCCTCGACCGCGCGGGGTCTTCCGCCGCGTTTGCCCGCCGTTCAGCTGCCTCGCAGGTCCTTCGACAAATCATCGCCCGCTATGGCGAACGCACCCTGCACCATCTACCACCTCGATCCCGAACATCGGCCGTTTGCACTGTGGTTCGCGGCGCCTCTCACGGCAATGCGCGATTTTTGTATCAGTTCCACTGCCGCCGTCACCGGGCCCAAGACCTCCGAGGCTACCCTGGGGCTTTGCAGACACGTTCGGAAAAGCCAGCTTATTCCACCGGAACAGCTACATGCTGCCAAGCAACTTCAACGCATCCGGCCGCAGCTCGCCCCTCGGCGAGACAAAACGGTACAGCGTCTGACGCGAGACTCCAAGCTCCTTGCAGAGCACGCTGACCGTGGTATCGCGATTGGCGAGCCCGGCTTGCGCAAGGCGGAGCTTCGCCGCGGTCATGGTGAATTTTCGCCCGCCCTTACGACCCCGGGCACGAGCCGAAGCGAGGCCGGCGCGGGTCCGCTCGGAGATGAGCTCTCGTTCGAACTCCGCTAGAGCGGCAAAGATACCAAAGATGAGCTTGCCGCTCGCCGTCGTGGTGTCGATGGAGGAGCCGTGCCCGGTGAGAACGCGGAAGCCGATGTCACGCTCGACCAGGCTATGTACGGTATTGACGAGATGGCGCAGATCGCGGCCCAGTCGATCCAGCTTCCAGACCACTAATGTGTCGCCACTTCGGAGAGCCTTCAGGCACGCAATGAGGCCGGGCCGATCATCGCGCCGGCCGGAGGCGAGGTCTTCATAGATGTGAGCGGGATCAATGCTGGCGGCAAGAAGCGTGTCTCTTTGCAAGTCCAAAGTCTGGGTCCCGTCGGATTTGGAGACCCTCATGTAACCGATTTGCATTGCGCCTCCTGTCACTTAAACGTTCGGTTGTGTGACAGGTTTATCCAGAATGCGGCTCCGCTCCAAAAATGTCACTTATCCCGTAAAGCAGTCTATGACAAGAAAAGGGTCCCTGAAACGGATTATGTGATATCCGTGAAAATTATAAGCCCTGGCGCTGTCAATTTGCGCTCACTTTTTGAGCACACCCCACCGCCACTTTTATTGCCGGTTCATATCCTGCATCATTCCGTGTTCGAATGGCGTGCGGGCGACCGAGAGCCGCTCCCCTTTGAAGGAAGATTGGAGCGCGCTCATCAATGGGTGGTTGCCAGGTCATGATCGGCCCAAATCTGGGCAAGCCTGCCGAAGGCTAGGCTGGCAGATGCGCGCGCTGACAGCGAGCACGTTGCTGTGCCCGACCATCCGGAGGGCGGGCTGATGGATTAGGGTCGCACGGTCGCAGAAATTGCTGCCCATGATGCTCACGAGCTGCGGCTGGACAACCGTCTGGGCGCGGTCGCAGTAGTTGGAGCCGCCGATGGTGATCAGGCTTGGCATGCTTACGTCGGCCACATGGCCGGCGCAGACGTGCCCGCCGACGTGGCGAAGCTGGTCGAGCCGCAGATTGCCTCGGCCGTGCAGCACGGTCCCGGCAATCCGCGTGATGCGCCTGAGAAGATGAATTGGGGCATGCTGTAGGCCCAGCATGATGTTTGGAACGGAGCAAAGGAACTTGAGCTCCGGAAACGTGACGGTGGCGGGTGCTGTGATGGTGCCGGCGAGAACGCGATGCCTGTTGTCTGCCGTCACTCTTTCGTAGGAGCCATCGATGGTAAGGCACGTGTAAGGGTCGTCCGACGGCGGCAAGCCCCGAACGGTCATCAGCGTATCGGTTTCGCGCAGACGATGCAGGGCCCGGCAGAGCGGCGGCAAAAGACGGTCGTGAACGGAAAGCGGCGATAGCGCCTGCAGCTCAGTGATGTTGCCAGACATGCAGCTGTACTGCATCGTGATGCGCGGCGCGCCGTCCTCCATCAGCGTCAGGAAGCGCGCCTGGCCCGACTGGATCTTCCGCCAGTAGACCAGCGCGAACGGCGCCTCACGTGGCGTCGGCCGGTGCGGCAGGCTATTGAGCAAGTCCCGGTCGTAGAGCGAGCCCGCGCAGTGCCGGAGCGCAAGCCCGTCCTCGCGCAGATGATACGGATGGGTCGTCTCGGCAAAGCTGAACGGCGGCTCCTGCCAGAGGATGCAACGGGGCGTGACCGGCCGGCTCGCAGGTTCCGTCAGCACGCTGCGGTGTCTCGCCATTCCGGCCTCCACGAGAGACGTGAAGCCGACATTGGAGCCGAGAAGGCGCGGCCTCTCCTTAAGGGCCCTGGCAATGACCGCGACGTGGCGATCGCCTGCAATCCAACTATCGCGCGTGCGGCTCTTGGCGAGGTAGGCGAGCAGCTTGATCGTCAGCCAGGTCAGGTGCCGTGGATCGTAGGCCGTGCCAAGACGCGAGACGAGATCGGCGAGAAAGTAGGCGGCATGGGATTTGTTGCGCTGGTCGGCGCTCGGGAAGGGCACGCGGGTATCAATGGCAGCGACACCGTAGGCATCGCGGCCGCCGAGCACATTCTGAATGGCTTGGAAAGCCAACTGCGGGGTGATCTCCGACGCGCGACGCATGGAAGGGCCGGAGGGAAGTCCGTTCGGATTTGGCATGGGGAATGGTCCTGGCGGGAGGCAAGGTTCAGTGCACGAGGCGATCCAGTGCGATGGCAAGGCGCCCGGCCGCATCGCGGTAGGCCACCAGGGCGACCATGACGCGTTCCTTCGGCAGCTTGCCGGGCAAGGGCGTGAAGGTGAGCGCTTCAACGGCCTCGCGGCGCACATGGCGCAGGATCAGCATCAGCTCGTCGCCGGCGGCGAGGACCTCGCGGGCCAGGGCGACATCGGTCGCGCCAAAGCGCCTCGGTGGCAGCCAGCGCCACCCGTCATAGCGATAGCCCAGACGATCGAGCTCGGTCGTTGCCGCAGCGCACCGGCGCGCGGTTCTGAGGAACGCAAAACACATTTGATCCAACTCCATGATACGATGGAGCTGGTCCGCTGGAACGGGACCGGCGAACGGCGCGCCTCCGCATCCACGCCCCTCACGTGGAGTCCCGGCCCCGGCGCGTCTGCGCCCCAGCCGGTAAGCCATGATCGGGTCAATTGTGGCGGGAAATGCTGGTCTTATGGGTGCGCGCCAAAATACTTGAAGCTGATGCAATTCAGCGACGCTGGTTTGCATCCGGCAACCACGCCTCGGGTTCGTCCTCGCTTCCCATAGCTGAGATCAGCTTTTGCGCCGCGTCGAAGGTGAAGATCCGGGTCGTTGGCCGGTGCAGGGCCCGGGAAAGCACTTGCCGAGCGCATCCCATAATGCTTGCGGCGTCGGCCGTGCTCAGGCCTCCGCGCGTCCAAGCCTCCTGCGCATTTTGCCAGACGGCTATGCGATCGCGGGCCGAGCGCCGGTAGAAGGACCAGGCCCGCTCCTCGACGTTCGAGAGAGGGCGCGTAAGCTCGTTGGAGCAAAGGCCGAGTGCGCAGGTTAGCCGGTCAAGGATTTCCGGTGAGATCGGCGTCCGGGCTTGGGCCAGGTCTGCGCATTCGCGGCGGCTGAGACCGGCCGCGCTGAGCGCGGTCCCCCTCAAATGAAGCCGGTGCAGGTGGTATGCAAGACGTGCCTCCGGCGAGGCCGGATCCTGGTGATCGGCAAGAAGCGGCCAGGGTCGCGGCGAAGGAGAAGCTTTCCTTATCGGAAGAGTATGCAGCACCAGTGTAGCAAGGCAATTGCGGAGGGCAGAGCGTTGCCTGCGGCACGGCCATCGGCGCTAGAACCCGAAATCCCCCTGTCCACGCTTATTTGCCGTGAACTGCTGCGAGGCCTCCTCGAACGTGGCCTTGGCTTCCGGAGAAGCCTCCTGGACGGTCGGCGCCGGGACGAGCGGTTGCGTCGCGTCACCGACCGGGGAAAGAGCCGTAGAGGCTTCCTGCTGCCTGAATGGCAGTCGCAGTATGCTGGTTGCGTCCTCCTGCGACAGGCGATGCAGCTCGCCGCCGAAGGGCGTGCGCCGCACATGGTAGCCGCGCCAAGCCTCGACCGAGAGGCTGTTGCCGTGAATGATCCAGGTGTTGGCATTGCGAACCAGGCAGTTCAATGCCGTCATGTGCACGCAGGTGAGGTCGGTGTCGACGCCAACGAAGGTGGCGAAGCGGTTGCGGCGGATGCCGGCGACGAGCATGCGACCGGAGCCGCAGGCCGGGTCGCTGACGATCGCGTCATCGGAAAGCTCCTCCGGCATCGTCATGGCCGCCATCAGCTCCACCAGCGGCTCCGGCGTGAAGAACTGTCCGCTGTAGTGGTTGGCGATGGCCTGCTCCTCGTAGACCTGGCCAAGATAATCGGCGGGCTCGGCCTGCATGGCGCGCATCCAGGCGCCGAGCGCACGGGCGAAGTGATCGGCTGGATGGTCTTTTTGCGTGGGCCTTCGGTTGCCCACTAGCAACCGGCCATCGCCCGCCGGCTCCTCGCGCGCGCCGTAGCGGCGCATGATGGCCATGTAGGCCTTGTCGTCACGCAGGAAGGCATTGACGGCAAGCGCCAGCCAATCCACGAAGGTGCGAAAGAAGTGCTGATGCGTGATGCGCTGCAGATGTCCGGCGATCTCGGCGGGGGCATTCCTCGGGTCGGGCGGGGCAGGGCTCAACGGTCGCCGGTATCCTCGATACCGGCGTGATCGAAGAGGTCGCCTTGCCGCCAGCGGAACTCGACCGCCTTGTAGGCTTTGGACTGAGCGTCTTGCTCCATCCAGTGTTGGAAAAAGGCAACTGCGCCGCCGGCACGTGTCAGCTCGTCCTCGTCGAGAAAATGCGCCAGATATCCGGTTGCAGTGACGGGGCAGGGCTTGTCTCGGGACGCGATAACCTCGAGCTGCAGCATGGTCCAGCCGTGGCGGAGGTAATGCCGGGTCTCGCCGACCTTGCAGCGCAGGTGGCGCCAGGTGAACCAGTGAATGGTGGTGCGCTCCTGCCGATGCTTGTTGAAACCGGAAAGACCGCGTTGGACCGGTCGAAGGCTGGTGGCGCTGCGGTTGGGATTGGTCATGGGGTGCGATTCCCACGACGCTGATCAACGATTGGCCCTGCCGTGCGGTGAGATGCGGTTGTGGTTCCGTACCGGCTCACGCGGGCATACTGGCTCCGTTGGTTAAGTGTCGCTTCCCCGCCAGCGACCAATGCCCGCAGGGCCGAGACGCATGAGCGGCTCGGCAGCGAGGGGCGCCGCACCCGAGTCGCGCGAGCGCGGCCCGCCCGCGAGGGCGGGGGCGGCCCAAATCATGCGTCGCGGCTGCCGCGCCCTTTGCGCTTTTCAGGGATACCTTTCGTGACCAAGCCATCGCGCACGAGGTCGTCCATGGCGGCGACGGCATCCTGCTGCTCGCGCTCGGACGTACCGGGCAGGGGATATTGGGTGGCGCCTGAAAGATACGGCCGGCCGCTGTCCTCGAACTGCCTGATCCAGGGATGCACCTGGAACGGCGGCGTGCCGTCGGTGGGATTGCACCAGCCGTGGAGATGCGGGCGATCCTTCTCCGGCGCCTCGGCCTTGAACTCGTTGTGGAAGAGGATGATTTGGCCGGGACGCAAGGTGAGGCCGGCGATGGTAACATCGGCTCCGTAGGCGGGCGCGAGCAACGCGGCGATCTGGTCG
The DNA here is from genome assembly GCA_050250755.1 of Hyphomicrobiaceae bacterium. Classification (GTDB taxonomy): domain Bacteria; phylum Pseudomonadota; class Alphaproteobacteria; order Rhizobiales; family Hyphomicrobiaceae. Next base: position 17,240 of record JBFWOB010000016.1, on the reverse strand, counting down.
TCGGCGGGAATGTTGGCGGCAACGCCGTTGATCGAGCCGGAGTAGCCTGTGCGCTTCACGAGCTCGCCGGTGGTCTTGTCGGTGTGCTCATAGGCGAACGCCCAAAGCGCGAAGGGCAGCTTGGCCTCGTCGCCGGGTTTCGAGAGATGCCCCGAGAAGATGGGTTTGCTGTCGCCGGGCTGCTTGTAGCGGTTGACGGGTGCGTAGACATCGCCACGCGGTGGTTTGGGTTGATCCATGGCGCCTCCTTGGTTGCTGGTGTCCCAAGAGCCTGCGCCGCGGTGCCTGCGTGGGCAATACAGTGTGCCCAACGAGAGTGCAGTGATGATGCAGCGGGCGGCCGCCCTGCTATAGCACCGAAGCTTCGCAGTGGAAGCCGGCGTCGCCGGCATCTATCCCTCCATTCAAAAACCGCCGGAATGAGATGGCTGCTCGACCTTGGGGAGCGAACACTTTGTCTGGCTTGAGCAAGGTTGCCGGAGCCAGCGCCCACCGGGGACCTCGGTCGCAACGGCCGGTCACCAACCGCACTTCACCTAGCGCAATGGACCAACAGCGGTCGCCAAGGCACGCATATCATGCGACCCCTCAGCGCAACCCCAAGTGAAAGCACGTTGCAACGAGTATCTGGATGAAAATCGCGGCCGAGATTCTGTTGAGCCCTGTGAGCGACGGGTAGACATTTGAGAGATAGATTGCCGAAGATATGAGGTAGATGACAGCGGCCATCACAGTAACGACGAGAAGATTCGGGCCCTCGGGGTCATTGATGAATGCAAACATTATCCGCGAAAATGTAAAGGCTGTAATCAGCAGAATTACCAAAGACCACTTTTTGAATTTAAGATGCATGAGGGTATATCCGGATTAGCCCCTGATGATTGTACCCTTGCCGGGCCTCTCGCACGAACATCCGAATGCGGGGTGAACTTCCGTTTCGGGTCATCTGCGCGCATCGAAGGCGCGCGACGGCGCTCCCGCTTTGCCTCCTGCCGCTATCCGAAAAATGCCCATCCGACGGACGGAAAAACGTGCCAACGCTTCCGAATGACTGGGCACCCCTCATGCCCGTCCGCCTACGCCGTGCATCACGATCCCGTCTGGCGCCAGCGTCCCCGCAGGCGTGCAGCGAGGTCAACCGTAACGCCGCTCGTGGGGGTGCCCGCGTGAGGTGCGCGCACTCTCCGGGGCCAGGATTGTTGATCAAAATGCCCCGTGATGGCGGCCGGAATGAACCGCGAGCGCGAGGCATAGAGATGCTTATCGCCGGATTTCGCCTGCTGGGTGACGTAGAAGCGGTGCGGCACCATGAGGCTCAGGTGATCCTTCGCCCGTGTCATGGCGACGTAGAGAAGGCGCCGCTCCTCCTCGATGTCCTCCGCTGAGCCCGTGCCCAGGTCGGAGGGGATGCAGCCATCGACCACATTCAGCACGAACACCGCCTTCCACTCCTGGCCCTTGGCCGAATGGATGGTGGAGAGGATCAGATAGTCCTCGTCGCGCGTCGGCACCCCGGATTCGTCGCTCGTGGCGTTCGGCGGGTCGAGGGTGAGGTCGGTCAGGAAGCGCGCGCGTGTTGGATAACCGGCCGCAATACGGTGCAGTTGCTCGAGGTCACCCGCGCGCACTACTGCATCCGGATAGCGATGCTCGAGGTGCGGCTGATACCATTGCCGAGCGAGGTCGAAATCGGTGGGCCATTGCGGCCCCTGACCGATCAGGCTCCGCATCAGCCCAACGAGTTCGCGCCATTGGTCCACCGCCTTGGCCGGTGGCCGGAACAGGGCAAGGGCATCGGTGGGTGAGCGCCCCGCCATGCCGTCGAGCACCTTGCCGGCCGTCCCCGGGCCAACCCCCTCGAGGAGCTGGATGACACGGAAGCCGGTCACGCGGTCGGACGGGTTCTCAGCCCAGCGGAGCACGGCCAAGAGATCCTTGACGTGCGCCGCCTCGATGAACTTCAGCCCGCCGAACTTGACGAACGGGACGTTGCGCCGGGTGAGCTCAATTTCCAGCATGGCGCTGTGACTGGCCGTGCGGAACAGCACGGCCTGCTCCTTCAGCGGTATCCCCGCTTCCCGGTTCTCAAGGATCGTCGTGACGATGCAGTTGACCTGCGCGAGGTCGTCTTGGACGGAGATGAGCGCCGGCTTCTCGCCAGATATCCGGTCCGAGTAGAGATCCTTGGTGAACCGCTCGCGCGCAAGGCCGATGACGGCGTTGGACGCGGCAAGGATGGGTCCGGTTGAGCGATAGTTCTGCTCCAGGGTCACAATCGTGGCCGGTGGCTGGAACCGGTTCGGAAAATCCAGGATGTTGCGCACCGATGCGGCGCGGAACCCGTAGATCGCTTGCGCATCGTCGCCGACCACCGTCAGCCCGGAGCCGTCAGGCTTGAGGCCGTGCAGGATCGACGCTTGCAGCGCATTGGTGTCCTGGTATTCGTCCACCAGCACATGATCGAACAGCGCGCCGATCTCGTCTGCAAGCTCCGGCACCTGCATGAGTTCGCCCCAGTAGAGCAGCAGGTCATCGTAGTCGAGCACGTGCTGCGTCTGCTTGGCCTCCACATAGGCCTCGAACAGCCCACACAGATCGTTCTCCCACTCGGCGCACCATGGGAAGTGCTTCCTCAGCACGACGTCCAGCGGTTCGGCGGCATTGACGGCCCTTGAATAGACGGCGAGGCACGTGGCCTTCAGCGGAAAGCGCTTTTCTTTTTCGGAGAGTCTGAGCTCGTGACGGACCAGATTGATGAGGTCCGCGGAATCCTCGCGGTCGTGGATGGTGAAGCCTGGATTAAGGCCAATCGACGCTGCGTACATCCGCAGGAGCCGCGCGCCAACGGCGTGGAATGTTCCTGACCACATGATGGGGCTTCGGCCTGACACTGAAGTCTGACCACGTGTGGCAGCGACAATGCGCTCGGCCCGGCGCTCCATTTCAGCGGCCGCCCGGCGGGAAAACGTCAAAAGCAGGATGCGGCCGGGATCGGCGCCATGGACGAGCAAGTGGGCGACACGATGGGCCAGCGTGTTAGTCTTGCCCGAGCCGGCCCCGGCGATGACCAATAACGGCCCTGTGACATGGGAGCCTGCCGCGACGCCGTGCTCGACGGCGCGCCGCTGCGCCGGATTGAGATCCGCAAGGTAGGAAGTGCCCGCCATGCCCATCCGCTTCGAAGACATTTGCGGACACGTTGATCATGATTCGTTCGGCGGCACCAAGCCTCCATGAAGCATCGTCCGTTTGGCGATGCCCAACACGCAGGAAAGGCCACGGTAAACCCAATAGCCAGAGAAACAACCGGTCAATGAGACCGGAAAGGTCGGTACTAAGAGTTTTACGATGCCAACGTGCAGCATCCGCGGATACGCATCCACAGGCTCCAATTGTGCGTGGCGGATCATCGACGCTGCCATCAACACGAAGGCGTCGATCGCCACTTCTCAAGGCCGGCGCTTCCTCCCGGCCATCACCAGCAGCAGGACGACGATTGCCTGAACCACAAGGAACCGCGTCGGTGGCAGCATCCGAACCCAGACATCGAAACCAGTTCCAGCGGCAGTCATAACCCACGCAAATGCACAATTCGTTCAGCTAGCTCCAAGGAACCTGGCGCGTCCTTACTTCCGATCCATCTCCCCGCCTTCAAGGCCATAACGCAGGAAATCGCGGTAAGACATAATTCCCGCGTCCTTGCGTTTGCGCTGCTCTTGCTCCGCAACGGTGTACCGAACGGCTTCATACTGGTGCAGCAGAGTGTCAATTTCCTCAGACAGCGGATCATCCGGGCCAAGGTGGCTCGCGGTTTCGCACATCTCTATGCTCAACTGGCCGGCAAAAATGTCCCCCATCGCCTCGAGCTCCGGTAATGGCAAGCGAGCAAGGGGTGACCAATCCTTTCCGTCGTACACGGCGCCGAGATTCTGCAGAACGGACGCCGCGTCGGTGATCGGCGCCCCGTCCAGCCATTGCGTGAACCGCTTCCCTGCCATCTGCAGCTGCACCCGGCTCGCGTAGTCCACGGCATCCGGGTCCGGCAACGGCGCCATGGCCTCCGCCCCCACGTGCCGGAATATTGCCGCAACGACGATCTCAAGCGGCGACAGCCAGCGTCCGCCGCGGCCCATAATGAAGCCAAGCCTCACAAGCGCCCGTTCCGCGGCCGCCAGCCGACGCTTCTCAGCCAGATTGACAATGGGCATGGCATCTCCCCTGCTCAACTGCACTTTCGCGCGTCCGGCGCGCATTATGGGTCAGCAATGATATAATCGGCGAGTAAGTTGATCCCAAGAGAGCGGACATGAGACCCCGGCCGCGATGGGTCAGAAGCCGACATGGCAAACCTTCTTCGGGAACGCGTTCTCGTCACGATTGCCTGCCAGCCCTTCTCGACCAACGGAGAACGAAGGGGCCAAGTGCGATCGAGCACGCCATAAGCGCAAATCCGGCAAGCCAGCCGGACTGCGCGCCGGGCCCACCGGCAAGATCGATGGCCGCGCCCATCGCCCACGCACCCACGGCCGAGAGCCCGAAGCCAACGGTCGAATGAACTGCCATCGTGGCTCCTCTCTGACTGGGGGCGGCACTGGTCGTCATGCCTGATGTCAGAGCGCCGGAGTCGGCCGGCACCGTGAAGCTGTAGATTGCAAGCAGCACGAGCAAAATCCACGGACTGGCCCCGGCCAGGAAACCGATGAGCAGCCCCGTTGCTGCGGAAGCCAGCATGACCCAACTGATCGCCCGATGTCGGCCGTGCTTCAGAGCAAGCTCGTTGCCGATAATGCTCGCCGGAAAGGCCATCAGGCTGACCAGCACGCTGACGGCAAGTGGGCCGAGCGGAGCTGCTCCACCATTGTGCGCAACGACGAAGGTCCAGAACGCCACGATCCAGGTGCGCATGCCGTAGAGTTCGAAGCAATGCAGGCCGTAGCCGAGGATATAGCCAAGTGCGGACCGGTTGCGAAGGACGGGACGGAAATCGAGCAGCGGCGCCGTTGTTGGCGTTAGCGTAACCGGCTCCATCGCCCAGCACGCAAGCAACATGAGAACAGGCCCGACGCCAGTCAGGAAAAAGGCCCATCGCCAGCCGAGCATGTCCGCCGCAAGCTGGGCCACGAGGAATGAGATGCCGACGCCGAATGAGAAGCTTGACGTGTAGAGCGTGACGCTGCGCGATGAATCGCCCGGACCCATCCGATCGGTGAGCGCCTTGAGGCCCGGCATGTAGGCACCTGCGAAACCGATACCCGCCAAGGTCCACCAGAGAATGGCCGAGAGGAGATCGTGGGCGAAGAACCCAAACCCTAGCGTGGCGAGGCCGGACAATGCCGATCCGATGATCAGGATGCGGCGTGCATCGATACGATCGGTAAGCGTTGTGAGAACGGGAACGGCAACCATGTACCCGAATGCAAATGAACTCGCCATCATACCCGCCTCGGTGGCGCTAAGGTGCCACTGAGGCATCAGATGCTGCGCCATGACGGCCGGCACGGCGACATGCGGCAGAAGATTGCCGATTTGGCCGACGCACATGGCGGCGACCAATGCTTTTCCCTGAAGCTTCATGCGGTCGTTATGCAGTGGATGATGGGTGCTGAGATGTGAACGTCTAGCCGCAGCACGCTGCGGCGGTTTGCTCTTGCGGGGTACTGCCACAACCGCAGCCCGATTTGCCATCCGCCTTCGCTGTCTCATCTGCCGCGCAGCAGGCGCTTTCGTCCTGCTTGGGCAGCCCGCCGCAGCAGCCTTGCGCGGCCTCGAGGGGCGAACGCGAGCAGACGCCCGTTTCCGGCAGGACCAGCTCGACACGCGTCGCTGCTTCCTTGTCTCCGGCAATATCGGCAACGATGGAACGGACCTGCTCGTAGCCGGTGAGCATCAGGAATGTGGGCGCACGGCCGTAGGTCTTCATCCCGGCGATGTAGAAGCCCGGCTCGGCGTGAGCGAGTTCGCGGGCGCCATGCGGGCGGACGGTGCCGCAGCTATGCTCGTTGGGATCGATCAGGGGCGCTAAGGCTGTCGGGCAGTCGAGCGCCGGGTCAAGCGAGAGTCTCAGCTCGGAGAGGAAACCGAGATCGGGACGAAACCCGGTCGCCACGATCAGCTCATCCGCCATCACATGCCTGCCGCAACAGGCCGAGCCCGCACCGATGCGCAGGTGGCCGCCCTTCTCGGTGAGATGCGTAATCCCAAAACCCGTCTCGACCTGCAGCCGGCCTGCCGATACGAGCCGGGCGAGGGTCGAGCCGAGTTCCCCACGCGCGGCGAGCTTGTCATTGGGGCCGCCACCAAAGGCCTTTTCGGGTCTGTCGCCACGCAGAAGCCAGATGACTGACGTACCCGGCACCTCGTCCTTCAAGTGCACGAGATCGATCAAGGTGCCGATCGCCGAGTGACCGGCGCCAAGCACTGCTACGGTCTTGCCGGCATAGCGACCGCGGTGTGCTCCCAGCACATCCGGCATGCCGTAAGCAATGCGGGATGACTGCTCGGCTTCACCGATCGCGGCCAAGCCATTGACGCCCGCAAGGCCAGGCGAGAACCACGTGCCCGATGCATCGATCACGGCATCGGCCTCAAGCGTCTCTAGACCCTTACCGTTCCGGTAGCGGATCTGGAACGGCGCGGCCGCACGCCCCTTGCTTTTGACCTTGTCGAACGCGACGCGGCTGATGCCTGTCACGCGTGCGGATGTCCTGATGTGATGCTTGAGCGCCGTGCGTGTCGCCAGGGGCTCGATGTAGTGCGCGATGAGATCGCCGCCTGTCGGATAGGACGCCGGATCAGGCGCGTTCCAGCCCGTTGCTGTCAGCAGGCGTTCCGCGGCGTTGTCGATATTGTACTCCCACGGCGAGAACATGCGCACGTGGGTCCACTGCCGGATTGCATGACCAGCCTCCGTCCCGGCTTCCAGAACGATCGGATGCAGGCTGCGTTCAAGCGCGTGCACGGCCGCCGCGAGCCCGATGGGACCGGCACCGATGATCGCAACGGTCTTCGCAGGTTCGGTCATGGATCCATCGCTCCAGAGAGTGTGGGGTGATCAGGCAGCATCGCCTTTCGCGCAGACGGGCGGGCACACACCCTCGGCGCAGCATTCCTCAACGAGGAAGTCGACGAGCGACCGCATGATGTCGTAGTTGGCGCGACAGATGAGGGTCGTCGATTGCCGCTCCTGATGGACGAGGCCGACGATCAGCATCGTCTTCAGGTGATGCGACAGCGTCGACGCCGCGACATCGAGCTTGGACTGCAGCTTGCCGACGCTGAGCCCCTCCTCTCCGGCTTTGACCAGCGCACGGTAGATTTTCAACCGAGTCGGGTTGCCCAGGGCTTCGAGGCGCGCGGCGGCATCGTCGAGTTTCATGGGATTGTCATAACAGAATGGTTGACCTGCTGCAATGTTATTTCTAGAAACATAGAAATAATAAATCCGGGAGCATGAGCGGTGTCGATCTTCGAGCGTTACCTGACCCTGTGGGTCGCCCTGTGCATCGTCGCCGGCATAGCGCTCGGCTGGATGATGCCGGGTCTATTCCACACCATCGGCGCCGCCGAGATCGCCAAGGTCAACCTGCCAGTGGCCGTGCTGATCTGGCTGATGATCATTCCGATGCTGGTGAAGATCGACTTCGCCGCGCTGTCCAAAGTCAAAGAGCATTGGCGCGGCATCGGCGTAACTCTCTTCATCAACTGGGCTGTGAAGCCGTTCTCGATGGCACTTCTCGGCTGGCTGTTCGTAGGCTGGCTGTTCCGGCCCTATCTGCCCGCAGATCAGATCAGCAGCTACATTGCCGGGCTTATCCTGCTCGCCGCTGCGCCGTGCACGGCCATGGTGTTCGTGTGGAGCAATCTTTCCGATGGCGAGCCGCATTTCACGCTGAGCCAGGTGGCGCTCAACGACATCATCATGGTGTTCGCCTTTGCACCGATCGTTGCGCTGCTGCTCGGTCTCTCCGCGATAACTGTCCCTTGGGAGACGTTGCTGCTTTCGGTCGCGCTCTACATCGTTGTGCCGGTGATCATTGCTCAGGTCATACGGCGCACGATACTTTCTAGTAGCGGCGAGGCGGGATTGAATGCGTTGCTCTCCAAACTTGGGCCCCTCTCGATCGTGGCTCTGTTGGCGACGCTCGTCCTGCTGTTTGGCTTCCAGGGCAAGCAGATCCTGGAGCAGCCGCTGATCATAGCCATGCTGGCCGTGCCGATCCTGATCCAGGTCTATTTCAATTCAGGACTTGCCTATCTGCTGAACCGTGCTGCCGGCGAGGCGCATTGCGTGGCGGCACCGTCGGCACTGATTGGTGCCAGCAATTTCTTCGAGCTTGCCGTTGCCGCTGCCATCAGCCTGTTCGGTTTCGAGTCCGGCGCCGCACTCGCAACCGTGGTCGGCGTGCTGATCGAAGTGCCGGTGATGCTGTCGGTCGTCAAAATCGTGAGTGCGTCCAAGGGATGGTACGAGGCGGGTGCGCGCCCACATCCAACACCTCAAAATCCACAGCGCGGACGATGATGATGGCCATCAGGATCTATCACAACCCAGCCTGCGAAACCTCGCGCAACACGCTCGCCATGATCCGCCAATCCGGCGAGGAGCCGGAAATCATCGAGTACCTGAAGACGTCGCCGTCCCGTGACCGGCTCGTGGAGCTTATTAAGGAAATAGGCATCACGCCGCGCGCGCTGCTCCGGCGCAAAGGGACGCCTTATGACGAGCTCAGTCTCGACGACCCCAAATGGTCGGACGCCGAGATCATCGACGTCATGCTGGCGCATCCCATCCTGATCAACCGGCCAATCGTGGTAACGCCCAAGGGCACGCGGCTTTGCCGCCCGTCCGAGATGGTCCTTGACATATTGCCCAATTCCGACATCGGCCCCTTCACCAAGGACGACGGCGAGGTGGTCATCGACGAAAGCGGACGGCGTCTGCGCTCGAACTGAAAGCCCAATCCACAGCCTCTTTGCGCCAAAGCCACTCGAGGTCGGCTTGGGGTCAACCGCGTAGGTTCGGCTACCGGAAGGCAGCGTACGCTCGACCTCTACGAACGGACATCGCCGACAACGCGTGCCACGTTGTGATTGGCCATAGTGCCAGCAACTGAAGAACGCGCCTTAATGTTCGCTTACGACCGATTCGCGGACGATGATTTGTCAACACAGCCATGAAAAGGCGCGTCGCAGAAATGCCTCGCCGTCCTTTCGAATAACCTCTCCATGCGCGACGACCACATGCTCGGGATGCTTGTCAATCAAGGCTCGGATTTTAGGCCGTGCGCTTGCGCGGTGACGAAAACTGATCCGGTAGTCGATTGGCGGATAGCCGTACCCCTCAGTCATTTTCGACAGCCTAGCGATGAACCGCATCCACCATGGCCAGTGAAGCTTGAGGAACCTCTCGCTAAAGGTCTGCGAAAGGTCTGCAATGATGACGGTGCGAGAGCTTCGGTGGAAGAAAATCAGCTCGTCCATGAAAGGCGAGTTGGTGAAGTAGGCGTGGTCAATCTGCCCGCTCCAGTCAAACGGCGGGTCGTCGGCAAGCGTCCCCGAGAATTTGAGGTCGCGACATTTAGCGATTGTCGATGCCGTACCCCACAATTTCGCGGTTGGAAACGCTGCTTGCCACTCACCCAAGAAGAGGTAGTGCAGTTTGTTGGGGCTGACGATGTGCCGAACCGGGCCTAGGGCGCCTACCGCATCTTCAATTTCTGCGTTTTTCTTGATTGGCGACCACAGCCAGAGCCCACCGTCAGCGAGCCGCACGATCACCATCCGCGTCGGGTAGTCGAAACCGTGAAACGAGACAATGCCGCCATCGGCTACCCAAACGTCTGATCCAAGAGATTCAAGCATGAACGTAGATTTAGGTAGTCAAATGGCTTCCTTCCACCCTTGCCGGACCTGAGCGCGGCTGACGATATGACCGCTCGGGGTCCAACCTGCTATCGTGCCCCTCACTTGCGATGTCTGATTCACTGCCGATAACTGCCGAAGCCATCGTAAGCATCAGCAGATCACAAGCGGCAGTTCTCAGCCAGCGCCATTGCGCGGGCCGCCCTTGACGTCTGCAAGGGGTCACGAGCGATGGTTGAGAGGAGCGCACCCGTGTCCGCTCGACTTCGATCAGCTGACGCCTGCGGTAGCACCGTGAAATGTATTTTGTATATATTGGGTCTATAATTTCGAAATCACCGGCATAACCGCGAGGTCTGCGAAACTATGGCCCTGCAAACTATCGTCCCCCAACAGATGTAGGATTTCGTAGCGAAAGGGGTTTAGATTCTCGGCGCCATTTGCGTTTTCTAAAGACGCGCGAACGCGTCCCATCTCGTCGTGCAGAGCGTCGTATTGGCCTGGCTCAGGGCCACCGACCTTATCGACGCTGTGAATTATATTCAATAAAGACTGTAGGATTGGGCCGATGTGTTGCCCGTTCCCCCGTGATTGCATGACGCTAGCCGCTCCGACCGCCCAATTGATTACATCCCGTGCAATTTTCGAGAGTTCCTACGCGTGACGTCGGAGGGGCAATCAGAATTGCGTCAGGCCCAGACATGGCGGCGGTTTGGCTCCGGATTGGGCATTTCTGAGCCCCTAGCGGACAGTCGATTCCGCTTCGGAAGCCTGTCGCGAGTGAAGCCTGCAATTGGTAACTCGCCCCGAATTACCGTGGAGACTAGGCAGTGCTTTATATCTGCTTCTGATTTTCCATCAACGGCGAGTGGCCGATCAATTGCGGGACGTCTTGAACCTTCGCATCAGCCAACTGAGGGCCTATCCGGCGCTCATGCAAACCCCGGCTTCGACGGCACTCCGATGGCCTTCAGAAGCGCCACGACCGGGCACAGGCCCGTGAAAGATGCCTGGACAAGGTGGGCGCCCATGGCACCTGTCACCCAAAGCCAGTTGGGGCTTTGATAAACTGCGAGCAACGTCGAACCGAGAACGACAACGCCGACAATTAGAAGAACCAGACGCTCGACAGTCACTTGATCCTCCATCGGACATTAATGGGAACACGGAAGCTCTACAGCCAGCAACGCGGCCAAACCAAGACCGTATGGGAATGGATTGATAGCCAACAGTTATGGATGAGTGCTGTAGGTTGGCCATCACGATAATTGCGAAGGGTCTGCTGATGGAGTTCTTTCAGATCCGATATGCGCTTGCAGTAGCGCAATCCCTGAGCTTCACGAAGGCCGCCGCCGACTGTCATGTGTCGCAGCCGGCGCTGAGCAAGGCAGTGAAGGTCCTCGAGGAGGAGTTTGGGGCGACGCTATTCCATCGCGAGGGGCGGCGTGTGCTGGTCACCGAATTCGGCAAGTCCATCCTGCCGCGTCTCCAGAGGATCCTCGACGAAGCCGATATGACGCGCACCGTCGCCGAGGATTTCCGGCTGTTGAAGAAAGCTCCGGTGCGGCTGGGGGTGATGTCCACCGTGGGCCATCTCCGCCTGTCGCGCTTCTTTGCCGAGTTCGAGCGAAGCCATCAGATGGTTGAGCTTGCGGTGACCGAGGCAAATGTCGCCGATCTGGTGAGCCGGCTCGACGAAGGGGCTTACGACGCCGTCATCCTGAACCCACGGGACGTAGGCCCCGATCGCTTCGACCTCCACGACCTATATTCCGAGCGCTACGTGGTGGTGTTTCCCACCGACCATCGTCTCGCCGGCTTCGATACCATCGCGTTGAAGGATCTGGCCAGGGAGCCCTACGTCGACCGCCTTGCCTGCGAAATGCGGGAGCTTGTCATGAATGTCTGTGCGGAGCACAGCATCGAGCTCTATGCGCGGTTCCGCTCCGACCGAGAAGACTGGGTGCAGGCGATGGTTCTGGCGGGCATCGGGTTTGCCTTCGCGCCCGAATATTCGGTGACACTACCCGGCCTGCTGCAACGGCCTCTCGTCGACCCCACTGTGGCGCGCTCGGTTTGTCTGGCCACGCCGCGCGGACGTCCGTTTCCGCCTGGGGTTACGGCTTTCATTCGGGCGGTCAAGGCCTATCGTTGGCCCGGTTGAGCGGATGCAGCCAGCAGAGCGGCATTCCGGCGGGCCGAGCAATGCAAGTATTATTCGGACATGCGAAAATTAACAGCGCTGTTCGGTATCTCAGCGTCAAGGCCAATGACGCGATCGAGACCGTCGAGAAGATTGGCCACCTGGGTAGTGTGACCTCTACCTCCGATTCCGGACGTCGTCAGTGGTGCAAAAGCCATTGCCCTTAGCGCGCCGTCCGATAGCTAGCTTTTGGGATTTTTCGTCGCTTTCGATCCACTTGTCGAAATCGGGAAATCGCAATCTCGGCGCAGCCCCGAATACTTGCGATGTCAGCGCGCCCTCGCAATCCGGCGGCCTAGCGATGCTATGTTCCGATGCCAAGACTTCATCATGGGATAAGATCTCGGTGCGAGCCGCAGCCGTTTAGCCATGGCCTCGATGTCCTGCCAGGGAACACGCGGATGCATCGCTGTGGCATTGCATCGGTCCCTGGCCTTACAAGCCGAGAGCTCCATCACCACGGCGCGCAGCGCAGCAGTCAGAATCCATCGTCGATAGATTTTCGTGAATGACGTGCCGGCTGTCTCCGGTGACTGCAGAAGGATCTCGTCCAGAACGCCAAAGAGATGTTGAAGCTCGCCCCACCGACGGAGAAACTGCATGTCCGAAGCTGAATAATGAAAGGGCAATGGCGTCGACGGTTCCACGCCCCACGATGGCTTTTCCCTTCGCATGCCGCAATCCCGTTGCCATTATAGGCGTCACCCCTTTTGATCCACGACGGCAGAAATGTCCGACTGGGAACGCAGGTCTACCGTCCAGACGTCCTGCCTTTTCGGCCGCGCTCGGAGCTTCGACGCGCAGTGCGCACCTTTCGATAAGCCTCCTTCGGCGGCGTGTGCGCGGTCCAGGCGGCAAGGGATTTCCTGAGGTCGGCAAGTAGCTGCTCGATCAGCGGCTTTTGGGCGAGCCAGGCGAGACGCCGGACCTGGGCTTGTTCGAGGGCCTGGCGGATGGTCACGCTGTCGGCCAGACCGAACTTTGCAAGCGCCCGAGCGATATCCACTTCATCGATGACCGGCCGCGTTGGCAAAGCGCGGCGAGCGGGCTGCCGACGTCGCTGGAAGCCCTTGGCTGTCCGTTGCAGCCCGAGTGCGGAGAGCTTGGCGTAGCTGGCGGCGTTGCCGACCACATGCCCTTTGCCTTTAGCCTCGAGGGCGAGGCCTTCGTCGGCGAACAGCTGCATGAGGTCCTCCCAGGTGGACGCGGCATCGAGGCGCTCGGAGATGCGGCCAGAGAACACATCGGCCTGGCGCCGGCTCCATTGCGGACGCGTCGTGCCGGCGCCACGCTTGGCCGCGTAGGTGGCCGGTGAATTGGGTCGCTTCGGAAGATTCTCGGTGAGTTCGGGATTGAAGCTGTGGGCCGGCACGGTGCGGAAGCCGTAGGCCTCGGACAGCTCCCGCATGATCGCATCGAACCGGCGGTGGCTGTGCGCATCCGACCAGGCGCGGCCGGTTTCCGGGTGGACGCGGTTGATCATCATGTGCAGGTGGGGATGGACCTTGTCGCCATGGCCCATGACGAAGGCCTGGTGCTCAGCGAGGCCTGCCAGGCTCAAGGTCCTGAGCGCGATCTCCTGCATGATCTCGGGCGAGGGCTGCTCATCGGGATGCCAGGCAATGATGGTGTGCAGGCAGGCTTTGGCGCAGCGCTGCGACAGCGCGGCGGTGGCGCTCATGATCTTGGCGGCAAGCTCGGGGTCCTGGGTGGCAAGGTTCTGCGTGATGATCCATGCCACGCGCTCGGGCGGGGTCGGACGGGTGTCGCCGTGGACCAGGTAGCGGGCGAGGGCAAAGAAGTCGTCGGTGGGCTTCTCGAGCTGCGCCAGCATGGCGTCAGAGGCGCGCGATGGTGGCGTTGATCCGCTCGATGGTCGCGGTGGCCCTGGCCTCGAGCAGGTGGAGGCGCATGAGGTGGGCCTCCCTGGCGATCTGGTTGAGGTTGTTGCCGATGCGCGCGAGCTCGCGGATGACAGCATGGCTTCCCCCCTTGTCCTGCGGAAGCTCAGGACGCCGGCCGGTGTAGAAGGCGGTGACGATGGCGCGGATGATGTGCGAGGCGGGAAGGGACCGGCCGGCTGCGTCGGCCATCAGCCGCGCGTAGATCTCGTTTGCGAGACGCGTGTGGATGCGGCGCGGTGCCGGTGTTTTGCTGTCGGAGAGACCTTTCCGGTAGCCGTGCGCGGGCATGGTGGCTGCTTTCGTTGAACTCGTGCGGTGCAGCGGCGCAACGCTGCTCGCGAAGCGTGATGGCCGACCATTTTGTCGGCTATCACACACCTCGCCACCGCCTTCCTACTTTCTCCTTCGATTCACTTTTGGAACAGGCAGGTTGCCTCGCGTTTAATCACGGCTCTTTGCACCTGTTGCGCAGGGAGCTGCCTTGCGAAGGCGCATCGTGTGCACGATCGTGCCTGCGGCGGTCTCGATTTGGTGGGGGCTCTGCCCCCCAACCCCCGGAGTACGGGCAAGTTGAGGGCGCAAATTGTATACAGGGCCGCGACCTTGTTCAGCCATTCCCGAGAGGCGATTTTGGCTTCGCCAAACCGCATTGCATTGAGCATCGGCAAAGATTCGTGATTTCTGCTGACGACAGCCGACCAAGTGCCTGACGTTGCGCGTGTCCTAGAACAACGCCCGGACATCCCTGGCACCGTGCACAACCCGAACAATCGTCACCTCGTCGTCAGTGAAGGTGTAGTAGATGACGTAGTTCCTGTAGGGGAATGCCCGAAGGCCCGGGGCAAGCTTGTCCCGGGTCGAGCCGATGCCGGGGAACGCCAGCAAGGGTTCGAACTTCGCTTCGATCTGCTCAACGAATGCCGTCGCCGCCTTGGGCGAATCTTCGGCGATGTAGGCCCAGATTTCCGCGAGGTCGGCTTCGGCGAAGGGCGTAGTCAATAATCGCCGGGCGTGAGGGGTTGCCATCAATCAGCGCTTCTTCGACGCCAGCCTTTGGCCCGCCTTGACGATGCGGGCGGCATTGAACGGCCTTGCCTTGCCAGTGCGCACCTGCTCGATGCCGGCTTCCACGTCGGCGCGAAGCGCTTGCAGCTCGGCATTGCGGCGGGTCTCGGCGAGCTCCCAATCGCGCAGCGCCTGGCGCATGACCTCGCTGACGGACCCATAGTTGCCGCCGTCCACAGCTGATTTCACGCGTGCGACGAGATCGGGCGTGAGCGTGATGGTGAGCCGTTCCATGTCGGGACCTTTCGTAGGGTGTCGCATGGTAGCATAAAATCATACTTTGTCATATCGGGTCGTGCTAACGGCGTCGCGCGGAGTGCCGGGCGAAATCGCCGGACCGGAAGTCGGTGGCGGGGCGCGTGGTGCCGGGACGGGCGGCCATGTAGCTGTGCTCGGCCGGTCGGCGCGGTGAGGCGATGCGGCGGGACTCGAACGGGTCGGGAGCGTGCAGAGCTGCGATGCAGTCGAACGGCACGTCCTTGAGATGCCGCGGGTCTACGTCGAGGGCCGTGGCCAACTCGAAAAGGGTGTAGACGGCCCACTGCCGCATGGTGTCAGGCGGCAGCTCGAGGCCGGTGGCGGCCGGCATGATGTGAAATGACCAGGTTCGCCCGTCGGCTGCGGGCTCGAGATAGGCCTCCACGCTGCCCTTGCCGCCGAGATAGATGCGGGCTTGGCCCTCGGGATTGATGGCGTGCGTAACGATCATGCGGCCATGCTGGGAAGTGGGCGGCGGTGTTGGCAAGGGCGCCTGCTGCCGGTGCGGGCAGATGGTCGGCGGCGGGTGCCGATTGCCGGACGGGGGTGTGTTCGAAAGGCCGTGCCTTTGGCGGCATGATTGCCGGAGCCGGGAGTCGCTGGCTTGGGCCCTTCCCAATGGGCCGCGTCAGCGGGGCCCAAGCCAGCAGCGCCCGTGCGACCCGATCCGCCTTGTGCGGCCTGATTGCTGGTGAGGGTCGAGCGGCTTCAGCGATGTGACGGCCCCGTGTGCAATCCGGTTGCCGGCGGTCTTGCAGTGGCAGACAGTGACCGTGCGGTGGAGCTGGAGAGCGATCGCCGTCAAGTTGAGGGCGCCCCACTGCGCTTCGGCAGGGGCGCTTTCCGTTTTTCATGGCGATGGGCGTGGTGATCTGGCTGGCGGGCGGTCGCCGTCGGCATTCTTCAGGTTGCTCATCAATAAACCATGTAGTAAATTGAATGGCGTCGGCGCGAAGCAGTTCATAAGCGCTGGCGGGGTTGAACCGGCACATCGAACGCGCCGGTCGGAAGGCGCGGGGTTCCAGACCGGCGCCTTTTTTGCTGCGCCGGCACAGCCGGTCTCAAGAAAAGAACGTGCAAGGATGCTTTCGTCTCCACTCTGGAACAGTGGCGAACTCGGCGCCTGTCGTGGCGCACATCACAACGAAAGCGATCTGTCATGCTGCAGACGACGATCGATCAGGACCTTCCCATCAACACCTGCGGGAGTGACCGAAAGCGGAAGCGGCACCTCCGCAAGCTGCTGCCCTCAGAGTATTAGGGGAGGCGCGCATGTCATGGGAATGGACGTTTACGGAAAGGCCCCGACCACGGAAATGGGCCGTTATTTCCGCAACAACGTGTGGTGGTGGCGGCCGCTTGCCGACCTCTGCCAGGCGCTTGCGCCGGAGATCTGCAGCGGTTGTACGCATTGGCATTCGAACGACGGTGATGGGCTCGACGAGAGCGGGGCCCGTGCCTTGGCGTTCGTGCTGGAGACGCGGTTGGCAGACGGCACGGTGGCGCGGCTCCTCGCGGAACGGGACAAGCGCATCGCGGAGATGCCGGACGAGACATGCGACCTCTGTGTCGGTGCGGGTGTGCGCAGCGACAGGCTCGCCATCGAGAATGGTTGGCACAAGGGCCCGTGCAACGCCTGCAACGGCAAGGGCGCGGTGCGGCCATGGGAAACGCGCTATCCGCAGGACGAGGACAACGTGCGCGGGTTCGTGGCGTTCCTGAAGACCTGCGGCGGCTTTGAGATCTGCTGAGGGGGATGGCATGAACGCATGGAAAACCTACCGGGTGCGCTTCTCGGTGCGCGACTGCTACTGGGCCGATGTGAAGGCTCGCAGCGAGGAGGAAGCCGAGCGGCGGGTACAGGCGCTTTACGAACGGGAGGGCGAGGAGGCCGTGGTCTTCGACATCGGCGACGGCGGCACCGAGGGCTGGCAGGCCGAGGTGCTCGA
>JBFWOB010000015.1:0-112916 GCA_050250755.1 Hyphomicrobiaceae bacterium | reverse complement strand
CCAACGTAGCCCAGGCCGATCACCGCAATACGAACATTCTTCAAGAGCGGAAGCTCGGCAACATCATGCGCGGCCCGCGAGCCCCCAGCCAAACCGGGACCCCCCACCTCGTTCGTAAACTGCATCTTGTATACCGCCCTCATTCACGCCTTTGGTTGCAGCTGAATTAGCCGTTGTCTCAACCAGCAAGGGATGACGACTCGGCCTGACTCTAAAGAGCGCCGCAATCAGGCAAGACAATGAGTACCACAAGCTACCGACCCGTTTGAGCCAGCAGTACGAACTTGGCTAACGGAACAGATGTCCCTTGTCCACGACAAACGGCTACAGACGGGTGACATTGCAGGCGCCGCTTTTACGCATACCGTGCGTGGCTACCGTTACATTATGATACAGACGAGTTAATCACCAAAGAGCACATCGACCGGCTCATTTGGCGCTTCCTTTTTCCACCAGCTACCAAGGATCACTGTATGGGCCTGATGACGGGCGCTCAACATCGTGCATTGCCGCCATCCGCTCATGTCCGCCATGCGTCCATAGTGAAACAGTTGGTTTATTTTTGAACAGTCATCGCCTCCGGGGAGTCTCTATTGGCGATCTTCGGCAATGTTGAGCAGGTACTGGCCATAGTCAGAAGCCTCAAGGCTCGCACCTAAGCGAAGCAGGTCCGCGCGGGTGATGAAACCCATGTGATAGGCCACCTCCTCCGGACAAGCGATGCGAAAGCCCTGACGCTTTTCGAGGGCGCGGACGAAGTCGGTTGCCTCGTTCAGACTATCGGGCGTTCCTGTATCCAACCAGGCGTAGCCCCGCCCCATCTTCTCGACGTGCAACCGGCCTTGTTTCAGGTAGGTTGCATTTACGTCTGTGATTTCCAGCTCACCGCGTGACGACGGCTTCAGCGACGCCGCGACATCGACCACGCGCTTGTCATAGAAATAAAGACCGGTCACTGCCCAATTGGACTTGGGCTGCTTGGGTTTCTCCACCAACGATAACGCGCGACCTTCTCTGTCGAGTTCTACAACGCCGTACCGCTCGGGGTCTGTCACATGGTAGGCGAAGACCGTCGCCCCTACCTTGCGCGCGACGGCGCGGCGTAACAACTCAGGCAATCCATGGCCGTAGAAAATATTGTCGCCGAGGATAAGCGCTGAATTCTCTTCAGCCACGAAACGCGCCCCGATCAGATAGGCCTGCGCGAGACCGCCAGGATTGGGTTGCTCAGCATAAGAGAGCTTCAACCCCCACTGTGCACCGTCACTAAGAAGCCTCTGGAAGCTCGGCAGGTCGACCGGTGTCGAGATGATCAGCATCTCGCGAATGCCAGCAAGCATCAGCGTGGTCAGGGGATAGTAGATCATCGGCTTGTCGTAGACCGGAAGCAACTGCTTCGAGGCGACGAGTGTGATTGGATAGAGGCGCGATCCCTTGCCGCCCGCGAGAATAATGCCCTTCATTTGCCCCCACCCATCGCCCGCCGCGCTACGACGCCAACAGCCAAGCCACGCATTCGGCCACGCCCTGCTGCCAAGGCGGCAAACCGGCCCCTAGACTGCACCGCAGCCGACCGCAGTCCAGTCGCGAATTGGCTGGCCGCTGAGCGAGCGTCGGATATTCGGCCGTTGAAATTGGGCGGATCGAGGCAACCGGCCCCCCGAGACGGGACGAGACTTCGAATACTTCGCGCGCAAGACCACACCACGTTGCATTGCCATCGCCCGCCGCGTGATAGATGCCCCAAAGCAGTTCACGCTCGTTTGCGATGCGCCGCGCCAGTTCGAGAATGACGGCTGCAAGATGTGGCGCAAACGTCGGACTTCCGATCTGGTCGTCGACAACCGAAATCTCGTCTCGAGTTCCCGCGAGGCGAAGCATCGTCTTGACGAAGTTATCGCCGAATGGACTGTGCACCCATGCCGTCCGCAGGATTATGTGCCGAGGACATGCGGTCGCAACACGTCGTTCGCCTTCGAGCTTCGAACGACCGTAAACGCCCAGCGGCGCGACGGGATCCTCCTCGACATAAGGGGATTTTTTCGTCCCATCGAACACGTAGTCTGTCGAGAGGTGGATGATCGGAATGGACAGCCTCTGACACACCTGCGCCAGAGCCTCGGGCCCGGCGGCGTTTACGGCAAACGCAGCCTCCACTTCGGTCTCCGCGCGGTCGACTGCGGTGTAGGCAGCCGCATTGATCACCAGATCGGGTTTTGCCTCCGCGACAACAGACTTTGTGCCTTCCGTGTCCGCGAGGTCGAGTGCGGGGCGACCAATGCACGCGATGGACATGCCTACGGTCGGCTTGGCTGTTATCAGTGATCTCGCAAGTTGGCCTTGCGTTCCGATCACAAGCACCTTCACGGCGCTGCCTCGACCACATGGGCTGCAGCGCCAACAAGCCCAAGACGTTCACCCGCGTAAACCGTCTGCCGCAGCGGAGCCCACCACGCCATGTTCTCCAAATACCAGTGCACCGTTTTCTCTATACCGCTGGAGAAATCTTCCTGCGCCTTCCAACCAAGCTCGCGCTCGAGGCGCGTCGCATCGATGGCATAGCGATGGTCGTGGCCCGGACGATCGGTGACAAACCTGATCAGCCGGCGATGGGGAGAACCCGATGGCAATTGCTCATCCATCAGGTCACAGATGCGTTCGACAACGGCCAGATTTGTCTGCTCGTTGCGTCCACCGACGTTGTATTTCTCGCCCGGCAAGCCCCGCGTCAGGATGAGCCAGAGAGCGCCGGCATGATCGTCGACGTAGAGCCAATCGCGGATGTTCCGGCCATCTCCATACACAGGCAAGAGCCGCCCCTCGCGTGCGCTGAGGATCATTAAGGGAATGAGCTTCTCGGGAAACTGGTAGGGCCCGTAATTATTCGAGCAGTTCGAGACCACCACGGGGAGACCATAGGTGCGATGCCACGCCATGGCCAAGTGATCGGATGCTGCCTTGCTGGCCGAATAGGGCGAGCTTGGATCGTATGGCGTGCCTTCGGTAAAGAACCCTTCGCCGCCGAGCGATCCGTACACCTCGTCCGTCGAGACGTGAAGAAATCGAAAGCGATCCGCAACGGCATTGCCGACCGTTTGCAGATAGGCGCGCGTCGCCTCGAGCAAATTATGTGTACCGAGGATGTTGGTGCGGATGAAAGCGCCCGAATCCGTAATCGACCGATCGACATGGCTTTCGGCAGCGAGATGGATAATAGCATCGGGTCGAAAATCATCGAAGATCGCCGACACCGCTTCGCGGTCGCAGATGTCGATCTTCGCGAAGCGATAATTGCTATAGGATGCTATGGGCTCGAGCGAAATGAGGTTGGCGGCATAGGTCAGTTTGTCGATGTTGAGCACCGGCAAGCCGAGATCTCCGACGAGATGCCTGCACACCGCAGAGCCGATGAAGCCCGCGCCGCCGGTTACGATAATACGCATAATCCCCCGCGACGCTTCCAGCCGTCACTTCAATTGCTACCCACGCCAATCCGTACTCAGCGGCTGATCTCGAACGCCACCGGCGCATCGCGGAGACTCGGCTGATTGCGATCCTTGTCGGATATGATCACATCCGCGGCGCGAACTGGCCAGGCGATACCAAGCACCGGATCGTTCCATAGTATGCCCCGATCGCAATCCGGCGCGTAGTCGTCAGTCACTTTGTACTGAACCTCAGTATTGTCCTCAAGCGTACAAAATCCGTGAGCAAACCCGACGGGTATCCAGAGTTGCGACCAGTTTGCCGCCGAAAGAACCGCCGAAACGTGCTGCCCGAACGTCGGCGACCCGACCCGAATATCCAAAGCCACGTCGAAGATTGAGCCGCGCGTTACGCGAACCAGCTTGCCCTGCGCTTTCGGCGCGATCTGATAATGCAAACCGCGTACGACGCCCTTCTCACGCGACAGCGAATGATTGTCCTGCACGAAGATCGCATCGACGCCCGCAGCTTCGAACGCCTTCACGTTATAAGTTTCGGAGAAAAAACCACGATCGTCGGCGTGCTTACGCGGCGTGATCAGCTTGATATCGCTGATTTCGAGCGACTGGACCTGCATGGGGAATATCTCTCCACGTTGGTTCGGAACAGTCGCCAACGCACGACGCGCTTTCATCTTGCATTTACTAGGGGACTCCGAGCGCAGCCGGCATGGCATGTTGTCGCGAATAGAAAAGCGTTCATCGCCTCGCGCCCAAAGAGAAAGGCCGGCGATGGAATCGCCGGCCCGCACATTGATGGACGGGGTATCGCCTGGCAATGGCTGGTCAGTAGGTGACCTTAGCCGTTGCAACGAACCGCTCGTCGCAGCCGAAGAGCCGGCTCGAGCAAAAACCACCACTATTGCTGACGTTGGTGTCCCAGTAACGGAAGTCGAGCGAGAAGTGATCGCCGAAGCCGAGCGTCAGGCCCGAATTCCAATAAAAGTAGTTGTCGTCTCCGTTGCCGAAGACTGCCTTAAAGGCCAAGTCATCGCCCGTCGAATAGCCGAGGGTCGAGCTCCAAGTCGGCGTCACGCCGCGAACCGCTGCAAAGCCTTGCGAGAAGTTGCCTTCGATCGTGAGAACCTCGCCCGTCTTGCCCGTATACTCAGGCGAGTAGAAGGCGGTGACACCGAGCGTGCCATCCTTCCAGATTTCCCCGCTGCCGCCCACCTTGACCTCGATCATGTCAAGCTCGGCGCCTGGGTCAAACGCATTAGGATAGGTGTAGTAGATAACGCCGATGTCAAAGGTGACTGGACCGACAACCGGCTTGATCCCGGCGTAATAGTCGACCTCGGCATGTGCTACGTCCTTGGTGCCGATATCGCCAAAGTCGATCGTTGAGCCATAGACGCCGAAGTACAACCACTTGTAGGTGCCTTCTACGCCGGCCTGCACCGCTGGACGCTCCTTGGACTGCGAGTAGCCGCGGAAAACGTAATCGCTCGTGACCAGGAACGTGCCACTAAACTGCAAATCGCGCTTTGGCTCCTCGACAGCCGCGCCATCTTTCAAACTGCCACCGGCCAGAGCCGGCATGACCAATCCACACAGGGCCAGTACCGCCAGTCCGCCCTTGATACCCCCAACCGATCCGATCCCCATCATACGTCTCCAAAATCTCGCCCCAGGTCCCAGGCTCGAATCGACCTGTCATCCACATCACAATCACGAGTGACAAGGCCCATCTTCAAGTCTGAGAATTGGGCAGGACCGGGTTTGAAATCGCACTGTGTCTGGTTGGTAACGTACGGAAATAATTGCCTGTTTTTTGATCCGAGGCCGCATGAGAACCAGGCACGCCCAAGCCCTCCGGACAGAGCCGTTTCAGGCTGATGCCTAGTTTGGCGGCAACTTGTTCCGGGGACCGAGATACGTTGTTATGGCAAGGATCGCAGGACAGTCGCCAGCGCCCAAAGGAGACGACGTGAGCGACAAGCACGAAATCCCTCGCGCGGCTCTCATCACGGGCGCCAGCCGACGTATCGGCAGATGTATTGCGGTTGACCTTGCCCGACACGGTTGGCAAATCGCGGTGCACTACGGCTCACAAGCCTCGGAGGCCGAGAATGTGCGTGCCGAGATCGAGGCAGCCGGTGGTCGTGCCATCACGATCGGAGCGGATCTGACGGACCCCGGCGCGTCAGATAACATCCTCGACGCATGCACGCGCACGCTTGGACCAATCACATGCCTCGTGAATAACGCATCCCTGTTCATTGAGGACTCCATCACCGATCTCGACCCTGCCGTCTGGGACCGTCAGTTCGCTGTCAACCTTCGAGCGCCGGTCCTCTTGACCAAGGCTTTCGCCGATCGGCTGCCGTCGCATCTCGAGGGAAATGTCGTGAACATCATCGACCAGAGGGTCCTCGCACCGACGCCGGATTTCCTGTCTTACGGCCTCGCAAAGACCGGACTTCTGGCTGCGACGCGCATGCTGGCGCAGGCCCTCGCTCCGCGCATCCGCGTCAACGGGATCGGCCCTGGCCCAGTGCTGCGGAGCGTATATCAGGACGACACCGCATTCGCAGAAGAGGTCGGCACGACACTCCTTGGACGCGCGACCGCACCGTCCGAGATTGCCGCAGCCGTTCGCTTCATTCTTGACGCCCCTTCGCTCACCGGCCAGATGATCGCACTTGATGCGGGGCAGCACCTCGCTCGGTCAAATGCGCGGTGAGCCTCTGCTGCGACCCTGACGTAATGCCACCAAGCCTGAAGGGCGAGCCACAGTGACCAGACGCAGTTCTTGCCGTCGTGTGTTCGTAAGCCGTCTCGAACTCATGGCCAGCGTCGGCATATTCGAGGTCGAGCGGCGCTATGAGCAGCGCATCCACGTCTCCGTCGATCTCGACGTGATCGACAATTATGATGGCGTCTCAGATCGGCTCGAGGATGTCCTCGACTACGGCTCCGTGATCGACGCCGTGCGCGAGATCGTGGCCCAAAAGCATTTTAATCTCATCGAGACGCTGGCCGAGCGAATCGCGGAAGCATGCTTTTCCGATCCGCGCGTACAGCGCACACGCATTTCGGTCGCCAAACCGGATATTGTTGCGGGATGCGCAGAAGTTGGCATTGCCATCGAACGCGGACGCCCTGCGCCGTAACGTGTGCAAAAGAGCCGTGAGGGCCTCGGTGTCGAATGTCGGAACGGTGCCGCAATTCGACCACTGAATATTCTCATTGACGCCCCAAAGGACTCCTACTCGCGCCCAAAATCCACGCCATCGTAAATATTGGGGTCGGGGGACGTTAACGGCCCATTAACGATAGGCGCATAATTAAAAATGAGTTGCTCAGCAGCCATTTCGAACACACGCACGCGCTGCCATCCGGGGGTTCGTTCATGATGCGTATCGTGGCTTCCGGCCTCGCCGCCGCTCTGTTTCTAGTGCCTGCAGCGCAGGCCCTTGCCGACGTGCCGGCCATCAAGACATCAGCTCGCAACCACGTCGAGGCCTGTGTAACGCCGGGTCGGCTGACAGCGTTCCTCAAATCGCGAAATGAACGGCTGGATCCGCGCTTCGAAAAGATCGCAGTCGAGTACATGCGCCACGGCGAACGCCTGGGCCTCCGCTGGGATTACGCCTTTTACCAGATGCTGCTCGAGACGGGCTATCTGAGCTTCCGCGGCGATCATGGCCGACGCGGCGACGTCAGCCCCCGGCAGAACAACTTCGCAGGAATGGGTGCCACCGGCAAAGGCGCTCCAGGCGAAAGCTTCCCCGATGTCTCTACGGGCGTGCTTGCCCATCTGCAGCACGTCTTGATCTATGCCGGCGAGACGGTCGAAAACCCCGTCGCCGATCGGACACGGAAGGTGCAGGAGTGGGGTATCCTGAAATCCATGCAGCGCCGTGCGCGCGGTTCGGTGACGTTCCGCCATCTCGCGCAGAAATGGGCGCCGGGCTCGGATTATGTGTCTGGTCTCGAGTCGATCGCAGATCGGTTTCGCAACGGCTTCTGCGATATCCCCGATCCACATCCCGAATGGATTGCCGAGGCCCGCGGGACAACACCGAAGACGGCCATGGCAGACGCCGTGCCCGAAGAGCCAGATCGCGTCTCAGGCGCCGAGCTTGCGCGGCGTGCCATTACTGACGGAAAGGCCGCAGAGGACGATCAGCGAAGCGGCCTCGGTGTCGGTGCGCCAGAGACCGGGCGCCCGGCCGCCACCCCCCCTCCGACATACAGCATCCTGAATGCGCCTGAGACAGAGGCAGCAGCCCCACCCGCAGCACCCGATAAAGCGCCTCCCGTGACGATGGCATCGGCGGCCGCGAGCATCGGGACCACTTCGCCGCGCGCATCGTCTCCGAGCAAGCCTCAGCAAGGCGCTAAGCCGGCCGCCAGTTGCCGCGTCTGGACCGCGAGTTATGGCGGACAGAAAGCGTTGATCATTCGCGTCAACTCGGACAAAGGCACGGACTTCACCGTGCTCGATGTGAACGAAGGCGCAGAGAAGCGCGAAGCCGAGGCCTACATCGCGGCTTACGCAAAGGGCGGCGCAATCGAAGCCGAGTTCGGGAGCCAGGCACAGGCCCTCGACAAAGCTTTCGAACTCTGTCCCGAGGGCTAAGAAGCCCGGAGCCGCAAGCGCGGCACGAGCAGCGGCCTCAACGGAGGCCGAGATCAGGTATCACGGTCGGAGCTTACCACCGGCCGCCAGTTGGAGTTGACGACCGATGGCGCTGAGTCGACGGCTCGCGAAAACGCCCGCCGCGATTGGGATCGTCGTGACGGCCGTACTGATGACCACTCCTGGAGTGGTCATTCCCGCGGCTGCGCAATCGCTTCCCGAAATTCGCATGAATGAGCGCAACCGCGTGCCCGCTTGCGTGACGCCGTCGAACCTGATGCGGTTTCTAGCCGACCGTAATCCGCGAATGCTGCCGAAGTTCCGGGACATCGCTGCTTATTACAAAGCACACGGCGAACGGTTGCGGGTGAGGTGGGACTACGCATTCTACCAAATGATCATCGAGACAAACTATCTCCTGTTCCGCACGGAAAAGCGGAAGGGCGACGTCAGCCCATCACAGAATAATTTCGCCGGCATCGGCACCACGGGTGGCGGCGTGCCTGGAGATAGCTTTCCCGACGTTTCGACCGGTGTGCTCGGTCAAATGCAGCATCTGATCGCGTACTCAGGCGAGTGGGTAGACCGGCCGGTCGCGCGACGCACACGGGAGAAGCAGGCCGACATCATCGCCGCTTCGCGACACTTGCGTCGGCCCGTCACGTTCCGCGATCTTGCCGGCCGGTGGGCCGTGGATCGCCAGTATGGGCGCTCGATCGCCTCCATCGCCGATCTCTATCGGGAGCGCTTCTGCCGCGGCCGCCCGGCACCGCCCGAGCGTGATGAGGTCGCGCCGGCACCACGCGAAGTCATGGCCAGAGCACCGATGCCGTCGCGCCCGCCGGTGCCCACAGGTGTGGCGGAAGACAATCGAAATGCGCTGGACGCGCATGTATCTCGTCTGGTGGCGCCACCGACGAGAGCCGCCCACCCCGCGCTGCCGTGCAAGGTATTCACCGCGAGCTATGGCGGGACGAAGAACGTACTGATCCGCCGCCAAGTAGGCGATGAGATCCATTTTACGGCACTGCAGGTTCTCGACGGCCGCGAGGCGGGCCTGACCGAGGCTTTCATTCGCGCGCATGCCCAGGGTGGCGTCTCGATCGGCGAATTCGCAGACCGTGACGCGGCTCTGGCGAGTGCATTCTTCCGCTGCCCCGCCGGAGAGACAGCGCTTCCTCAGGGACGAGGCTAAGATCGGTGACGTCGGTAAGCCGATCTCAGGCTTGCCTTCGATCGATCAGGCTCTGCGAGTTACCTGATCGGATCGCGAAAAGATAAGGGGGCCCCGCGCCCCGGTTCGCTCTGGCGCAAGATGCGACTCGCGAACCGGGGGCGGCGTTGGCCGACGCGGTATGTGAGAACAGTTTACCGAACGGTTTCGCTCACACGAATGAGGGCTCGCCGAGCATAGCGCCTCGCTGATGCGTCCTTGTCCCCGTACACAAACAAAACGACCGGCCCGCGATACCACAAACCGGTCGATATGTAGCTCAGCGAAATGCGATCGCCGATGACGGCATCTAGCTCCTGGCGACAACCCACGAAGACAGAGCCTCGTCGTCCGTCCATCAGGCGGCGTTGCGATGTGCCGCGGAGCGATTGCGCGACAGCTCTGCTGCGATGATCTCAACCGCTTTGTCCCAGGTCAGATCGGTGGCGGTCTTGAGGCCAACGGCCGTAACAGCATCGCCGGGATTGCCGCCGTCGCGGAATACGCGGGCAGATATCTGGCGTGCCAGTCCGAGCGACTGCTGCCAAAGGATCGGATTGACGTGAGCGGGAGCCTCATCGTCGGTGGGCCGAGTGGAGGCGGGATCGAATTGGATGACCATGGGACTTGCCTCTCTGATCTGATCACTACAGGACGCCGCCGCAGTGGATTTGCCGACAAGCGCTTCGAGCAACTGACAGCTCTACGCGGGACCTTGCTATGAGCTGCTATGGGCTACCTTTCGGTGCTCCAGCTCTCAGCGCTTGTCGGTTCCTGAGAATGGCGGGCATGCCACTCTGCTATTCTGCTGGCACAACGAACGGGACGATTTCAGCCCACTCGAGGCCCTCCTTGTGGAGGGGCGAATACGCACTTGACGCAACGGCACAACGATACGCGACGCCACTCAACACACGGCCCGCCGCATCACCGACGGATCGCCAGCCTTGGGGCGATGATCGCGCCGCCAACTCTCGGGGGAACGAGACGACGTTGCTGATCACCGCTGCGGATCCATCAGTGAGCGAGAAGGGCACGACGCATACTCTCACGCGTGGGGGATAGTGATTGGGATTGTTCCGGCTCTGAAGCAGGGCACGCTTGGAACGCTGGACTGGACACACCGATACGCAGGTCACCAACTGAGACGCGACATGACGCAACCGACATAACACACGCAGAACGCGGCAAGAACTCACTGGCCTTCGACGCATGACGACTCGAATGCAGGCCGACTGAACTCGGAACGCCACTGAACGAAACGCGGGACGAGGCATCCTCGAGCCGTCGCCACCTACGCGAAACTTTTGCGGCGGCGGCTCGCCGTGCGAGCGACTTGAGCAGACGAGGGATCGTGCTCGAAGAAAACCCGGCGCGGGCCGACCCGTACGCTGTCGACTGGGACGCTGACGCTACGCGATACCGATACTCAACAGACTGGGACGCAACCGATACAAACGCCGACGCTACTGACTGGGACTCGACGCTACCCGAACGCTCACTTACGCAACGCAACGCAACCAACACACGCTGGACCGGAGTACGCTGGTCCCCACTCACCACTTCGCCACACCGTGTGGCCAAGAAGCTGGTTGACGCATCACCACCCTGGGCCGCCGCACCGGCCGTTCCTGCACGACGCGTGAACAGGACTTCTGCAGGTCCCGGGTATCCGTTACGCACACTGCGGGGCAGCCGGGTGTGACTGACTACAACCATGATCCGGTGCCTCCCCTTGACCTCGCATTCGGCGCTTCGCTGCGTCGCCTGCGAACGAAGGTTAATAAATCGTTGCCTCATGGCGACACCATGACGAATTCAGGATTTGAATCCGGTATTTCGCTTGACGTTCGTTCATATGAACACAGAAACCGCGCCTGATTCAGGGCATTTCAGCGCCTGCAGGGGCAATCTCAGGGGCTTGGCGATAGCTGTGGATAAGTTTGGTTCAGCGGATTCTGGGAGCCGCCGCGAGCGCCGCCTGCAATGTAGCGACGCAAATAATGAGCGAATTGATCACATTCCAACCGGCAAAGGAAAGTCCGAAGAGGCGCCATGACGCCTCGTCACAGCGAATGACGCGAGTTTTGCTCAAGTCGTTCAAGAGTGAGCCGCCGCCGAGCGGTTGCAGAGCACCCGGAGTTTGCGAGCAGGTATCCGGGCCGGGCCAGAATTTCCACTCGACCCCCGCGTGATAGCCCGCAAGAGCGGCGTTCGCTAAAAACGCCAGGGCTACGACAGCGAACAACAACGATGCCAAGCGCGGGTACTCTGCCGCGACCAGCACCAGAGCGATAAACAGTATGGGAATGCCAGCGTAGTAGGCATAGCGCTGCTGCAGGCACAGAGGACACGGCTCCAGCCCCCAGATGTGCTGCGCCGCCAAGGCCGCAAGAATGGCCGCAACCGCTAGGGACAATGCGAACCCGCCGGCGCGATAGGCCGGGTCTCTCTCAGAAGGCGAAACGCGAGACATCGACCCTCCACTGGCTTCAGAAAACATACCGGAGTGCCACGAACCCACCCACCAGAACGATCACGAACGCCGTCGTGACCATCGTCAGCCGCTCTTCGATGAATTGACGGATCGGGTCACCGAACCAGTAGAGCAGGCCGGCTACAAGGTAGAAACGCATGGCACGGGCGACGATGCTCGCCGCGATGAACGAGAGAAAGTTCATATGTGCCGCGCCGGCCAAAATCGTCAGGACCTTGTAGGGGAAGGGTGTCCAGCCTTTGGCGATCAGAATCCACGCGCCCCACTCGTTGAACCAGCGCGCGACCTCGTCGAACCGCCCTGCCTGGCCATAGAAGGCCAGGATTGGCTGACCGATGTATTCGAGCAGGAGGTAGCCGATCGCGTACCCTGCCATCCCACCAATGACCGAAGACACGGTGCAAAGGCCCGCATAAAACCAAGCCTTGGCGCGGTTCGCCAAGATCATGGGTATCAGCATCACATCGGGCGGGATCGGGAAGAACGAGCTCTCTGCGAAGGAGACAGCCGCAAGCGCCTCTGGAGCGCGCCGGTGCGCCGCCATCGACAGCATCCAATCATAGGCTTTTCGTATCATAGGCGGCTCATTAGGGTATGCGTTGATCGCTGTCCATGAGGCAGAGACACCAGGGTTCACGGCAAGGTCGTCTCATCGTCGCTGGCGTCGTAAAAGCACGTAAATAGCGCCATCTCCGCCGTGGCGCGGCGCGGCGGGCTGAGACGCAATGACCAGCGCGCGCAATGGCGGCTCAGCCAACCAGCGCGGGACGACGCGGCGCAGGACGCCAACCTCATCGGTGTCCCAATAGGCATCGCGAGGGGACGCGTGCCGGCTCACCCCCTTGCCGGTGATGACCAACACGGTTCGCAGGCCATGAGCCGCAGAGTTCTGAAGAAAGCCGATCAGGCGCCGATGCGCTGCAGATTGCGTCATTCCATGCAGGTCGAGTCGATCCTCGATCTCGATCGTGCCCGCCGCGATGCGCCGGACCTTACGCCGCTCCACACCGGGAATGACGGATGTCTTCGGAGCGGCCGCAGGCGGTGGTGACTTTGGTGCCGGCGGCGCATTGCGACGAGCAGACACCGCAGAGGGCGAGGCGGCCTTCGCGGTGCGTGCAGGCTTTGATGGCCGACTCTCATGCAGCGGCGCCATCGACGGCTCGGGAGGCAACTCGACGTCCGGCACCCTCGGCTTACCTTGGCGGCGCTTGTCGATGGACGCTGCGACATGTTTCCATAACGAATGATCTTCGGTGCTGAGGGGCGATCGCGCCGTTCGCTTCGGCGGCTTGCTCCCTCCCGCGGTGCTCATCGCTTTGCGGGTGCCTGCTGCTCGGCGACTGGCTCGAAGCGCGCGACATGCGGGACGAGGGCGATGAGATGGCCGCGGTGGCGGATTCCGCTAGCCTGGCTTTCGGCTTTCTCACCCGTACCGAAGTAGATGTCCGCCCTTTCCGGCCCCTTGATCGCCCCACCGACATCGTGCGCGACCATCAGATGATTGAAAGCACGGGAATGCCCCTTCGGCGTCAGCGATGGCGCGCTCACGTAGATTAGGCTGCCAAGGCGATGAAAGCCCGGATCAATCGCCAGGGAACGCCCGGCAATCAGCGCGACATCAAACGCGCCATGAGGTCCAACCGCGTCCGCCGGCATCTCGCGAAAGAAAACATAGGAGGCGTTCTGGTTCATCACTTCTCTGGCGCGGGCAACATCTGCCTTGAGCCACTGCCCAAGCGCACCCATCGACATCTTGTCGGCCGCCAACAGGCCTTTGTCGATGAGATAGCGCCCAATCGACGTATAGGGATGGCCATTCTTACCGTCATACTGAACACGGACGAAAGTGCCGTCGCTCAACCGAATGCGTGCAGAGCCCTGAATCTGCAGAAAATAAACATCAACAGGACTGGCGAGGTAAAGCAACTCGAGGTTCTGCCCCGAGAGGGCACCTGCCTCGATCTCGCCGCGGGTCGCAAACGGTACGAGACCGGCAGACGTGCGCCTGCCATGTGTCAACTTGCCGTGTGCTGCGCTCCGCGTCTCGGGGACGATGGTGACCAGATCAGCGGGCCGCTTGAATAGAGGCGTCTGGAACTGGGCCCGACGAGTGCGCGAGCCGTCGAGAACGGGCTCATAATACCCGGTCATGAGCCCATCCGCGCCGGCATGCACGACCCGATTCGGCTGAAACTGCGACTCGAAGAATGTCCGGGCCGCTGCACGGGTCATTTTCGAAGGTAGAGCCATCGCGGTGGTACAGGCCGCGACGAGTTCGGCCGCCCCCTTGCCCGTCGATCTCCCGGCCTTGCCGGCGATGACCTGTGGACAGGAGGCCTGAAAGGCCTTGAGCGCTGCCAAGTGATCGTCCTCCGCCCATCCCGGCAAGTCGTGGAATGATATCGGCTCGAACGTCACCCCGGCGGCCTTCGTGCGCGAAACCCCAGCGCCGGGAGCCCGCTTGGCTTCATTCCCGCGTTTCGAGCGCACGCCTGATTTCTCCAAGTCATGGGATACCGCCTTTGGCGGTGGTACCGGTGCCGAGGGGCGCTTCGGCACTTCAACAGACCCCGTGGCGGACGGGATCGTTTGCACCGTCCAGCCTCCGATCGTCGCGGGGCGGCGCGCCTCGGCATTCGCTGCCGGAGCGAGGTACATGGAAACACAGACGCAAAGCGCCGCACACGCAATGCGCTGTCCATCAAGGCGGACCGCTCCGATTTCCCCCAATACGAACTCCAACGATCGTTGATAGCCCTACGATTGGACACGCCGTCCCACACGTCGCGCCAACCAGCGATTAAGTCTCCGAACGCTCCCTGCGACAGCTCCCATTCCGCTCCACCGCTCACGCGCTGGCTGCGCTTAATTCGGCGCCTGAGTCGCGACGAGCCTCCAGTTCGGATCTCGCGAATTGACCTCCCGCGCGAAGGTCCAAATATCGATGACCTCCTTTATGCGCTTCGGATCGCCGGTGATAACGGTGCCGCCCTTATCACGCGTCGCAGAGATCAGCTCGCTCGCGAACCGAACCGTGACGTGCGCCGTGTTGCCCTTGAGTTCCGCTTCGACGATTTCGGCTTTATTGATACCGACGAAGCTCTGATCGATCTGCTCGCCACGCGCCTCTCGCTCCGTCAGCGCAGCAGAAAAACCTTCGAAAACTTCCTTGCTGAGCAAATTCCGAAGTGTTTTTCGATTGCCCTCGGCAAAGGCCGTAACGATCATTTCGTACGCTTGCCGCGCGCCGACCAGGAAATGCTCGGGGTCGAAACTATTGTCGGAGCGCGCAACCGCGATCAGCCCATCGGCCAACGGCTCGTTGCCCGAGGCGATGGTACGCACCTTCTCCTCGATGTCAGCCGCTGCCGTGGCTCCCGCCTGCGTCTCGGCAGGTGTTTCAGGGCGGTCACGCCGCGGCAATGTCACCACTTTGTCCTGCCCCTGAGCGGAGGCGGCACGCGCGCGCTGCTCGGCCTTATAGCGCTCGACTCGCGCATCATCCTCACTGCTCTTACGGCCGAGGACGCTGCGCAAGCGCAACACAATGATCACCGCCAGGACGAGGAAAAGCAGCGTGAAGATGTCGATTTGGCCGTCCATGCTCTATGGTGCTTTCCAAGCAAAGGGTCGCGAGGCAACCCATGATCGCCATCCCAGATATATTGGGCGCAGTAGGGAAGCTCCAGATGTATGCGACGCTCGTAGACGCCGCACCCACCTCTAGAGCGCCCGCGCGTTCGCTACCTACCCTTCGACGACCCGGCCAGCGCACCCAAATCTAGGCGATCGGAGCGATGAAGCCAAGCGCGGCAAGCGAA
This sequence comes from Hyphomicrobiaceae bacterium, assembly GCA_050250755.1. Taxonomy (GTDB): domain Bacteria; phylum Pseudomonadota; class Alphaproteobacteria; order Rhizobiales; family Hyphomicrobiaceae. Next base: position 97,309 of record JBFWOB010000015.1, on the reverse strand, counting down.
CTGCGCGGTACCGAGCAGGCGAGGACCGGTAACCACACACTGAAAGCAACACGATGATCGGCCTCATCATTCTCATTGCACTCCCTCTTATCGAGATTGCTGTTCTGATCAAGGCCGGTCAGTGGGTGGGATTCTGGCCGGTGCTAGGGGTAGTGATCGCAACTTTCGTCCTGGGTAGCGCCATTCTGGGGCGCAGCGGGCTGTCTTCGGCAATGAAGGTTCGCGAGGCACTGGCACGTGGCGAACCGCCGGTCGGCGCCATGCTCGACAGTGCCATGGTCGTGGTCGCGGCAATCCTGTTGATAACTCCGGGGCTCATCGCGGACGCCATAGGCCTCATGTTGCTGATCCCGCCTGTTCGGCAGGTGCTCGCCCACATCGCCCTGCGCAACGCGATCGTCGTTGGCACCGTCAAGACACAACGCGGGCGATTCGACGAAGATGAGCGTCCGCACCCGCATAGCCCGGACCGGCCACCGGGCGCCGGCAGCGATGGACCGGTCATCGAGGGCGAGTTCGAGCGGCTCGACGAACGGCCGGTCAATGGATCGAGATCGAGACCCAACGGGCGGCAAGAATAGCAAACACAACCGTCTGATCGATCAGAATAAATCAAATCGTCACTTTCGATTGATAGCATCCTGGTTAACTATAACCGGCGGGCACGCAAACGCCTCGACCTGCCCCAGGTCGTTTGACAACGCGGAGACAGACAAATGAAGACGCAAGGCACGCCGCCGACGCCCGCGCCCCGCTTGCCTGTGCTCGGCATCGGCGCCGGAGCACTCGGGTTCATTGCGCTCGTCGTTCTTTCGATCATCTGGATGGGTGTTTATCGCATCGACGCAGGTCACGTCGGCATCGTGAAGCGCTTCGGCAACGTGGTCGATGTGGTCGATCCTGGGTTGCATGTGAAAATTCCCTACGCCGATACGGTCGAAGAGATGGAAGTCCGCGAGCGCGCCTACTCCAAAGTCCTCTCGGCTGCCTCGCAGGATCCGCTCGAGTTGCCGATCGAAGTGACGGTCAACTGGCTGGTCAAGCGGAACAACGTGAAGGACCTCTATATCCAGTTCGGCTCACTCTCCCAGTTCGAGGATCGGATCATCCTGCCGCGCCTCAACGATGCGGTGAAAGGCGTTGCCAGCGGCTACACAGTCAACGATCTGCTTCGCAAGCGTACGGAGTACCGGGATCGCTCGCAGCAGGCATTCGCAGCGCGCATGCCGGACGACATCCAGATCACCGGCTTCTACATCGTCAACATCGGCTTCCCGCCCGAGTACACAAAGGCCATTCGCGACAAGCAGGTGGCTCGCGAGCAGGCCGAGACGGAAAAATTCGTCCTCGAGCGCCAGAAGCTGACGACGACGCAAGTCACGCAAACCGCCATGGCGCAGCGTGACGCCGACAAGGCGCGTGCTGATGGACGCGCCTACGAGATCAAGGTCCAGGGTGAGGCCCAGGCCGACGCGGTTCGCATTCTCGGCCAGGCGCTCGCTGCCAATCCGCTCGTCGTCGAGTACAGGAAGATCGAGAAATGGGGTGGAACATTCCCCACGACGTTCATGGGTGGGGAGCAAGGTGTGAACATGCTGTGGCAACTACCAGCAGGGGCCGGACCGCAAGGCGCACGGGCAGCGCCACAGGCGCCAAACGTCAATCGGTAGATCTGTGTTTGATTTAATGCGGCAACCACAGCTCAGGTTCGTGTCGCAAAGCCATCAAGCGCCGAAAACATCGCGGGCAACACGGAACGTATTGGCGTAAGCGGCAACGCTCGCCTCAATGGGCACGGCATAGCCGCCACCGATCGCGATCGAAACGGGAAAGCCGCGTCGGCGGCACATCTCGAAGACCATGCGGTCCCGCTCCGCCAGGCCGTCGTGCGTCAGCGACAGTCGGCCCAGGCGATCCTCTTTCAGCGGATCGACGCCTGACAGATAGAGCACAAGGTCGGGCCGATGTGCTTCGATTGCTGGCAGAATATCAGCCAGCGCGTGCAGATAAGCGCGATCCTCGGTACCGTCCGGAAGCTCGACATCCACGTCGGACGGTACGCGCCGAAACGGGAAATTCCGTTCGCCCTGGATGCTCACGACCATCATGCCCGGCTGTCCGACGAGGATCGCGGCGTTGCCGTCGCCCTGGTGCACGTCCACGTCGAGGATAGCGATGCGGCGCGCCACGCCCTCTTCGAGCAACGTCAGGGCGGCAACCGCCAGATCATTGAAGACGCAGAATCCAGAGCCGAAATCGCGATGGGCGTGATGGGTGCCTCCTGCGAGTTGACCCGACAGGCCATGACGCAAAGCCTCGCGGGCCGCGGCGAGCGATCCGCCCACCGTCGCCCGTGACCGGCGTGCCAGCGCAGGGCTCCAAGGAAGGCCAATGCGTCGAATGGTGTCCGCCGCGAGCGTTCCATCGAGGACCGCCTCAATGTACGCAGATGCGTGAGCCCTCTCCAGATCAGCAATCTCAGCGGGCGGTGATGGCGTCAAACATTCGAGCGGCAGGATCGCCTCCCGCTCGATCGCTTCGCGCAGCAAGCGGTACTTGATCGCGGGAAAGCGATGGCCGGGCGGGATCGGTAGCTCTTCGACATCGGGAAAGAAAAATCGCACGCGTTTGCCGTCTCCGCTGTCGCCTGCCGCTCGGGCTGCAGTCCACACAACCTGCAGATTACCAGCATCGTCAGCTCTCGCCACGTTTCAGGCAGCGTGGCTCGGGATCACACGTGCACCCATAGACGCAGTCGACAGTACGCCGGCGGCACTGCGATGCGGTTCGCGCGAATCCCACCCCATAGGTAAGCTTTTTGCCTTTGCACGTGCAGATCTTGCCGCAGACGCCTGCCACCATGCCGCCGCCGCCCGGAGCGCCCGGCGGGGAGGAGCCCAGTGCTCCGCCAACGCAGCGGTCCGCAACGCACGGCCCTGGGCACGCCATACGGGAGACCTCAACGGACTGACATCGGCCGATGCAGCGACTCTGCTTCATGACGAGCGTGTTGCCGGAGCAATACGTCCGCGTCTGGCCGTAGTCGTAGCACTGACTATCTGATGTGCACGGCTGAGCGAGCGCGGGCAAGGCCGAGATGATCCACAGCGCACTCAGGAGCACCGCAACTGCCATCTTCCGAGCATCAATCGCAACAGAGATCATAATGCGCCACTCCCCATTGCAGGCCCGCACAGGTTGTTTCCAACCATAGAGAAGCATCTTATCTTCAATACCTTATCCGGATGGAATAGGTCCTGCACAGCCATTTGACGGCGAAACATCACGACCGGGTTTCGGCATGGTAAAGTCCGCGACCATTTCCGGGGGGACCTCGAAACCATGTCGAAACTCGTTCAGGCGAACGTTGCACTCGGACTGCTCACCGCCATCGCCACAAGTCTGTGCTCAGGCGCAGCGTCAGCACAGACGCGCGTCGAGGTCGGCGTTCTTAACTGCGCCGTATCGGGCGGCGCCGGGTTCGTGATCGGCTCATCGAAGCGGCTCGAATGCACGTTCAAGGGCCCCGGGCGGAAAGAACCGTACTATGGGCGCGTCAACAAGATCGGGCTCGATCTCGGCGCTACGACGCAAGGCGTGATGGCGTGGGCGGTCCTCGCTCCCACGCGCAACGACGTCGGCCCCGGAGCACTCGCGGGCAATTATGCGGGTGTGTCCGGCGAAGCGAGCGTTGGCGTCGGGCTCTCCGCCAAAGCGCTGGTTGGCGGTTCCCGCCGAACCATCGCGCTGCAACCGTTATCCGTCGGCGCGCAGGAGGGACTCAACCTTGCGGTCGGCGTTGCCGCCCTGACGCTCGAGCCGGGCTAACGAGGCTCCGTTCCTGCTCCGAAATACGCCTCGAAGGCGATGACCTCACACGCCGCGTCAGCGTAGACGGGGAGATGGTCCGGGCTTGCCTCGACACGTTGCAGCCAGCGAGCAACGCTCGGCCACTCAGCGAGGTCGAGGCCCGTCTCGGGTGCGAGGAACGTGTGAGGATACAGCGCAAGATCGGCGATCGTGGCGGCCGATCCAGTTATCCAATCCGACGTGCGCAATCGCTGCTCCATAACGCCCAGCGCAAAGCGAGATCGATCCTCGAGATCGGCCATGCGGCTGGCATCCACATCCTCAGGCGCCGCAAAGCGCTTCAAATAGCGCAACACGGCCAGTGCCGGCTCATGATTGTATTGCTCGAAGAACATCCAGCGCAGCACTTCGGCCTGTACGCGCCGATCCTCTGACCATAGCGCCGTTCCTTCGGCGAAATGAAACAGCAGAGCACCTGAATCGCTCAGCGCGTCGCCGTTATCGAACAGCACGGCCGGCACCTTGCCCATCGGATTGACCGCGAGAAACCGCTGATCTCGCGGCTGGCCGAGGTCTTGGCGCACGTCGACACGACGGAAAGGGATCGCCCGCCGGTGCAAGATCATTTGCACCTTGTGGACGTTCCCGGAATCGAGGTTGCCGAACAGCGTAAGCATGGTGCGGCGACCGCCTTCCGTCAGCCTTCCAAGCGCTCTCGGATGGCCGCGAACATCTTCGCACGCCGTTCCATGCCGATGCCGGGAGTGTCGTGCGGACGCGTGAAGCCATCGACGATCGGGATGTCATCAGCAAAGCCGCCGTAGGGCTGGAACACCCCCGGATAGCTCTCCGTACCACCTAGCTGCAGACCAGCCGCCATGTTGAGCCCCAGTTGATGGCCGCCGTGCGGTACCGTTCGCCGCCGCGCCCATCCCATATCTTCGCTTAGATCCAGGATGCGCAAAGTTTCCGTCAGCCCGTAGTCGAGGGACGGATCAGGCTGCAGCCAATCCTTGTGTGGCCGCAGACCACCATGGCGAAGGAGATTGCGAAAATCTTGGAGCGAGAAAAGATTCTCGCCCGTCGCGAGGGGAATGGCGCTTTCCTCTGCGATGACCCGATGCGCGAGATAATCGAGCGGGTCGACCGGCTCCTCGAACCAGCACAGCTTATAGGGCTCCATCGCCTTCGCGTAAGCCAGAGCATCCGCGAGCGAAAGACGGCCATTGGCATCGACGGCAAGGTTATCGCCCGAGCCCGCAATCTCCAGCGCCCATTCGATGCGCTTCAAATCCTCGGCCAATGGTGCGCCGCCGATCTTCATTTTCAGAAGCTTGTAGCCCGCCGCGCGGCAAGCCTTCATCTCATCCTGAAGGCCCTGCTTCTCCTTGCCAGGGTAATAATAACCCCCGCCGGAATAAACGAGGACCTTCTCGTCGGCCTTGCCGCCATTGAAGCGATCCGCCAGCAGGCGCCAGAGCGGCTGCTCCGCGATTTTCGCAACCGCATCCCAGACGGCCATGTCGATTGCCCCTGCCGCTACCGCGCGGTCCCCGTGTCCGCCCGGTTTTTCGTTGGAAAGCATCGCCTTGGAGACAGAAAATGGATCGAGATTATCGGCCGAAGCATTGACAAGCGATTTCGGATCCGCCTCCAGAATGCGAGGCGCGAGACGTTCGCGGATGATGCCGGACTGCGCGTAGCGGCCGTTTGAGCAGAAGCCGTAACCGACGACAGGCTTGCCCTCGCGAACGATGTCAGTCTCCACCGCGACGACCGAGATCGACATCTTGTCGAACGAGATCGCCGCATTGCGCATCGCGCTCGGGATCGGCGCTACCGCGTCGCGAATACGGGTGATTTTCACTTTGCATGCTCCTTCGGGTACCGACACCGCACCCGTCGCGTTTATTGGGATTGCTTATATCCGCTCGCCATCCGGCGCGGGGCGAGTGACTTGGTTGCGGGCAATGTCGCGGTGTCCGCGCAACAACGCAAGAGCCACATGCTGTAACGGGTTTTCGTGCAAACGGCAGACTGGAAGCCCAGCTCGAACCCGCATCGGAATGATCGCTCGGAAAGCTCCGACACCCGGTTGAGAACCGGAGCCAGCCACCCACTCCCTCGTCCCCCGAAGTTAGGTCGGCTGGCTCCGATTCTTCGCGCGCAACGAGGCACGCCTCACGCGCTGCGATAGAGCTTCGTCAGCACGAACTCGCGGTGGCCCAGCGCCTCCGCGGCTGTCAGTCTTCCGTTAGCGGTGCGGATAATCATGTCGATCAACGCATCGCCTGCGGTGTCCAGGGTCATCTCACGGCGCAGGATGCCGGTCACATCGAGATCAATGTGCTCCGGCATGGTGCGCACCGTCTTCGGGTTCGCTGAAATCTTGATGACAGGCACGATCGGGTTGCCAATGATGTTGCCCTGGCCGGTGGGGAAAGTATGCACCACCCAACCACCCGCAGCCATCAGTGTCACGCACTCGGCGGCCGCCGACGACGTATCCATGTAGTAAAGACCGGGGCCTTGCTGCGGTTCCTCCGCGGGGCCGAGCACGTCGATATAACGGCAGGTGCGCCCGATCTTCTCGAGGTTGCCGAGCGCTTTCTCCTCGATCGATGAAAGGCCGCCGGCGATATTGCCCTTGGTCGGCTGGCTTTCAGACAGGTCGTCGACCTTATTGGCCTCGATCACCTCGTCCTGATACGCCTGCCAGACCTTGTACCATTTTTCGCCAATTTCCTTGGAGATCGCGCGCTCGCGGGCGATGTGTTCGCCGCCTGTGATTTCGCTCGTCTCGCCGAAGACGCCCGTGACGCCCTTCGGAATGAGCTTGTCGTACATATTGCCGACTGTGGGACAAGAGCCGAGACCGGTGGTCGTATCGGACTCGCCGCACTTGGTGGAGACCCAGAGCTCGGAGATATCACACGCCTCGCGCGGCAACTCGGAAGCCCACTGCAGGAATTCCTTGGCCTTGTGGGACGCCTTCGCGACGGTCGCGATGTCGCCGTGACCTTCGATGCCGAAACCGACGACCGGTTTGCCCGTCTTGGCGATACCTTGCACCACACGGTCGGTCCAGCCGTCCTCGATACCGATCACAACGACAGCGGCGACATTCGGATTGGAGCCGGTGCCGATGAGTGTTCGGAAGTGGAGATCGAGATCGGCGCCGAATTGCAGCCGCCCGTAGGCGTGCGGAATAGCGAGCGTACCCTTGATGTTGTTCGCCACCGCCTCGCAAGCCGCATTGGAAAGATCGTCGAGCGGCAAGATCACGACATGATTGCGCACACCGACGCGGCCGTTCTCACGCCTCCATCCCCAGAAATTCAGATTGCCCTTGTCGGGAGATGCTGATTTTGCGGCTTTCTTTGCTGCTGGCTTTGCCATTGTCTCGCTCCGCCTCACCAGCGCTTGGTCTTGTGATTGTGAACGTGCACGTGGTCGCCCTTCGTGGCGCTGCCGACCATTCGACCCACGTCCTGACCGTATTTGACGACAGTATCGCCCTCTTTCAGATCAGTGAGAGCAACCTTGTGACCAATAGGAATATCCTGCTTCGCGGTGACGCGAATGGTCGTGTCGTTCTCGGTGACGACACCCAGCATGTCGGTGCCGGCTTTCAGGTTCTCAACGACGACAACTCCGACGTTGTCCTTGGGGCTGTGCACCAGAAATTGGGGAATGTTGGACACGCGCTTCCTCTTTGTCGTTTTTATAAAACCTTTGAAATGTAGCCCTTTCTTCAGATCTGGCGCCGGACTGTCATCGAGTGTCGTGCGCGAGGGGTCAAGAAGAACGGGCAGACTGTAGACCCAGCGACGCGCCGACGACAACATGATGTCCAGACTTGAACACGTCGCAGACGGTCACTCTTCGTTACGAGATCTAACCACCTGCCGCACCCTGAGTTTGGACATAGAGCGCGTAGACGGACGTCGAAGCCGCCATAAACAAGCGGTTGCGCTTCAATCCGCCGAAGCAAAGATTTGCACAGCGCTCGGGCAGCAGGATGTGTCCGATCGCTTTTCCGTCCGGCGCGAAAATACGCACACCGTCTAGCTCCGGATCGCCCATGCCCCAACCGCACCACAAATTCCCGTCCACATCGCAGCGCATACCGTCTGGAGTGCCCGGTCCGGAGTCGATGTGCACCCGGCGATTAGCAATGCGCGTACCACTATCGACCACGTCCCATGCGGAGATGAGCCGGTTCGGTGTTGCGCGCGACTCCACGATGTAGAGCGTCTTTTCGTCAGGCGAGAAGCAAAGGCCGTTCGGTCCCGGTACCGTGTCGACAAGCATAACGGCCTTGCCGCTTTCAGGATCGAGGCGATAAACACCCATCGGCAGTTCCGGCTCCGCCTTCTCGCCTTCGTAGTTGCCGAGCAGCCCGAACGGGGGGTCCGTAAACCAGACCGAACCATCCGACTTCACGACGACATCGTTCGGCGAATTGAGCGGCTTGCCCTCGTGTCTGTCGATTAGAACGGTTATAGCTCCGTCATACTCGGTGCGCGTGACGCGGCGTCCGTGCTCGCATGTGACCAGCCGTCCTTGACGATCCCGCGTGTTGCCGTTCGCCCAATTCGACGGTTTGCGAAACACCGATACCGCGCCCGTTTCTTCCTCCCATTTCAGGATGCGGTTGTTGGGAATATCGGACCACAACAGAAAGCGGCCATCGCCAAACCACACTGGGCCTTCCGCCCAGCGGCAGCCCGTGGCGATGCGCTCCACAGCGGACAGCTTGATCCAGTATTTCTCGAAACGCGGATCGAAGGACTGAATGGCAGGATCGGGATAGCGCGGCGCAACCGCACGCCAGCCGTTCGGAAAGAGGTCGGTCATAGGCGCCCTTCCATTGGACAACGTGACCAATGCCGCACCACGATGCGGCACACGAGAGAGACCAGCATTTCAACCGAGATCGAAAAGGGCAAGCGTCATGCGATTGAAGGACAGAATAGCGATCGTCGTCGGCGGAGGTCAGCAGCCGGGCGAGACAATCGGCAACGGCCGCGCAACCTGCCTCAGATTTGCCGAGGAAGGAGCAACCGTGCTTGTCGTCGATAACAATCAGGAATGGGCCGACGACACCGTCCGCATGATCGAGGAGAAGGGCGGGAAAGCCTCGTCATTCAAGGCAGACATCACGCGCGAAGACGCATGCAAGGCGATTGCCGAGACGTGCGTTGCGCGCCACGGACGCATCGACATCTTGCACAACAACGTCGGGCGCTCTCGTGGCGACAATGGCACCATCGCTCTCGAAGCGGAGATGTGGGACGAGCTGATGGCAATGAACATCCGCGGCATGTTCCTGACCATCAAGCATGTGCTGCCCGTGATGCGGCAGCAGAAGTCGGGCGCGATCGTCAACATTTCCTCGACATCATCGATCGCGGCCGGACCGGCCCTCACTTATCGCGTGTCGAAGACGAGCGTGAATTCACTGACGCAGCACGTCGCCATCGAAAACGCCCCCTATGGCATTCGCTGCAACGCGGTTCTGCCGGGACTGATGAACACACCGATGGCGATCGAGCGCCGGTCCCGTGAGCGCAACGTCTCGCGCGACCAAGTCAGATCTGAACGTGCGGCGCTCGTCCCGCTGGCCGTCCGCGAAGCTGGCAACGCGTTCGATGTCGCGAATGCCGCGGTGTTTCTCGCCTCCGACGAGGCGCGCTACGTCACCGGTGTTCTGCTGCCGGTGGACGGCGGATTGTTGCTGAAGATCGGGTAGAAAAGCGAAGCGAGATCGCCGAGGGTATCGGTGCATTGAGCAGCGCCGATACCTCTCGACGTGCCTCAGAACTCCACGCGATCCGCGCCCTTCAACTCCAGCAATTCGCGCGCGTCGTCCGGCGTGGCAATCTCGAGGCCGAGCGCTTCGATCATCTGACGGGCGAGCTTCACTTGCTCCGCATTCGAGGTGGCCAGCTTGCCCGGCCCCGACCAGAGACTATCCTCCATGCCGACGCGTACGTTGCCGCCGAGCGCGATGGCCTGCGCAGCAATCGGAAGCTGGTTGCGCCCCGCACCGAGCACACTCCATTGATACTGATCGCCGAACAAGCGGTCGGCCGTGCGCTTCATGTGCTGCACGTCTTCGGGATGCGGGCCGATACCGCCGAGGATACCGAACACCGACTGAATAAAGAATGGCGGTTTGACGATGCCGCGATCCGCGAAGTGGCGCAGCGTATAGAGGTGCCCGATGTCGTAGCACTCGATCTCGAAGCGCGTGCCGTTCTCGGCGCACGTGGTGAGGATATGCTCGATGTCGGTGAACGTATTCTTGAAGATGCGATCGCGCGAGCCTTCAAGATAGGGCTTTTCCCAATCGTACTTGAACTCCTTCTGGCGCTCGAGCATCGGGTAAAGGCCGAAGTTCATCGAGCCCATGTTAAGCGATGCAACCTCGGGCTTGAATACCGCGCAGGGCTTCAGGCGCTCCTCGATCGACATAGTGGGTGCGCCACCCGTCGTGATGTTGATGACGCAGCTCGACCGTTGCTTGATCACCTTCAGGAACTTACCGAACGCTTCCGGTGATTGATCCGGAAGGCCGTTCTCCGGATTGCGCGCGTGGACGTGCACGAGCGCAGCACCGGCTTCGGCCGCGCCGACGGCCGCGTCGGCAATCTGTTCAGGCGTGATCGGCAGATGCGGAGACATGGAGGGCGTGTGGATCGAGCCCGTCACCGCGCAGGTGATCATGACTTTGCGCTTCTTCGACGACTTGGCCATTGTTGGCTCCTTCAGCTTTGATACGATTTCTGCAACTTCTTGTGGGCTGCCAGCGCGGCGAGACGATCGTCGCGCCAGCGGCTCTTACGGGCGATCTCCTGGGCGGAAGCCGTTCCACCCCAACTTTCCATCACACGGCTAACGTTCTCGGGGCCGAGCACATCGGGCTCGTAGGGCCGGCCGGCTAGCTGCGCCCACGCGCTGCCGAAACGCGCACAGTAATCTGGGATGCCGCCGGGCGCGTTCATCTCGATCGTCTCGAACGGGCCCATGAAGCTCCATCTCAGGCCAAGCCCGTGCGCGATTGTCTTGTCGAGGTCATCGGCCGAGCAATAACCCTCGGCGACAAGACGGAAGGCTTCGGCCAGCAGCACCGCCTGCATGCGATTGAGGATGAAGCCGTCGATCTCCTTTTTCAGCTCCATCGGCACCTGTCCGATGCTCTCATACATCGCGCGCGCCCGCTTGACGACGTCGGGATCGGTCCATGGCGCCGGGCAAAGCTCGACCACTGGCACGACGTGCGGCGGGTTCACGGGATGCGCAATTAGGCAGCGATTACGGCCCTTTAGCTCTTCGGTAAAGCGCGAGGCCACGATGGCCGACGAAGACGAGGCGAGGATCGTCTCTGGCGCTGCAGCGACATCGAGCTCTTTCCAGATCGCGATCTTCGCGTCGATCGTCTCGGGCCCAGATTCCTGCACGAGATCGACGCCCGTTACCGCCTCGGCAAGTGTTGCCACGGATCTGACGCGCTTCGCCGCTCCCGAGGGATCATCAACGAGGCCATGACGCGCCAAGTCGTCAAGGCTCTGCGCGACGAGCTTCGGCGCATTCGCGGTGGCCTCCGCGCTTGCATCCCAGCATTTGACGTCCCAGCCCGCACGGCTGAAGACATTTGCCCACGCGCGGCCAATCAGGCCAACTCCGACGAGGCCGACAGTCGGCATTCTTTCTCTCCCGGTTGAGGTCGTGATGACGTTTCAGCGATGCGGACGCCGAGACTAGCACGCGGCCGGCAAGATGCTAGGCTGGCCTGTCATCAAGAAGCGTCCCGGAGATCGACCAATGGATCTAGGCATCAAGGGCTTACGCGTCCTCATCACGGCAGGTGCGGGCGGGATCGGCCTGAAGGCAGTCGAGGCATTCTTGCGTGAAGGCGCCAAGGTCCACACCTGCGACGTCGACAAGGAGGCGTTGGCGGCGCTGAAAAAGGCGCATCCCTCTGTGTCGCAGAGTGTCTGCGACGTTGCCGATCGAACCCAGGTGGCGGCGCTTTTCAAGGACGCGCTGGCCGCGCTCGGCGGGCTCGACTGCCTCGTCAATAACGCCGGCATCGCGGGACCGACCGGTCCGGTCTACGAGATCAATCCCGAGGACTGGGACCGCTGTATCGACGTGACGTTGACGAGCCAATTCAACTGCACGCGCCTCGCCGTCGAGCACTTGAAGCAATCGCAGAACGCGTCGATCATCAATCTCTCGTCGGCTGCTGGAAAATTCGGGTTTCCAAACCGGTCGCCATATGCGGCGGCGAAATGGGGCGTGATTGGCTTCACGAAGACGCTCGCCATGGAACTCGGGCAGTTCGGCATCCGTGTCAACGCCATCCTGCCCGGCCCCGTCGACGGCGATCGCATCCGCCGCGTGTTTGCCGCGAAAGCCCAGGTCGCGGGAACGTCCATGCAGGCCATTCAGGACGCGACACTCGGCAATGCCTCGATCAAGGCTCTCGTGCCGCCCGATCAGCTCGCGAGCATGATGGTCTATCTCGCGAGTCCACGTGCCAGCACGTTGTCCGGCCAGGCCATCTCGATCGACAGCGATGTGCAAGGGCTCGTGTAGCGCCACCTCTCCACACGGGCGACCGACAACAATCAATGGAGCGAGCATGTCCGACGACGCAGCAAACGCACCGAAGGACGCTACCCCCGCGACATGCCATCACAACGCTTCGCTGCGTGATGCGCTGCCGTTCGGCGACACCCAGGACTTCACGGACGCTGCCCGCGGCCACATCGCGACGCTGCCGGAGGTCGAGATTCGGAACGATCGCGGCCGCGTCGTCTGGAACCTGCGAGAGTACGCATTTCTCGCGCATACCGACGCGCCCGATACGGTAAATCCCAGTCTGTGGCGCCAGGCGCGCCTCAACATGCACAACGGCCTGTTCGAAGTCACGGATCGCATCTACCAGGTGCGCGGCTTCGACATCTCGAACATGACTATCATCGAGGGCATGCGCGGCGTCATCATCATCGACCCGTTGGTCTCGACCGAGACTGCCCGCGCCGGCCTCGAGCTCTACTATGCGCATCGCGACCGAAAACCCGTCACCGCCGTCATCTATTCACATAGCCATGTGGATCACTATGGCGGCGTGCGGGGCGTCGTGGACGAGAAAGACGTTCTCGCCGGCAACGTCACGATCATCGCACCCGATCGCTTCCTCGAGGAAGTGACGGCCGAGAATGTCATCGCCGGCCTGCCCATGAGTCGCCGTGCGCAGTTTCAGTTCGGCGCAACGCTATTTCGGGGACCGCGCGGTCAGGTCGATGCGGGCCTTGGCAAAGTCACGTCGCGCGGCACTGTCACGCTGATCCCACCGACGCAGATCATCAAGCAGCCGATCGAGATTCACACCATCGACGGCGTCGAGATCATCTTCCAGCTCACGCCCGACACCGAGGCGAAGGCTGAAATGCATATGTTCTATCCCGGCCTGAAGGCACTCAATCTCGCCGAGAACGCCACGCACAATCTGCACAACGTCTACCCGATCCGCGGAGCGCAGGTCCGCGATGCGCTCGCCTGGGCGAAATATCTGAACGAAGCGCGTGAGGCCTACGCACCCAAGGCAGACGTCGTATTTGCCCAGCATCATTGGCCCGTTTGGGGTAACGGCCGCGTGCTCGATTTCCTCGCCAAGCAACGCGACGCCTACAAATTCATGCACGACCAGACCGTACGCCTGATGAGCCACGGTCTGAGGTCCGCCGAGATCGCCGAAGAGTTGCGCTTCCCGCCCAGCCTTGAGCAGGAGTGGAGCGTGCGTGGCTTCTACGGCACCCTCAGCCATAACTCGAAGTCCATCTATCAACGCTATATCGGCTGGTACGACGCCAATCCAGCCAACCTCAACCCGCACCCGCCCGCCGAACGCGCGAAACGTGCAGTTGCGTACATGGGCGGTGCCGCAGCCGCCATCACCAAAGCGCGCGAGGATTTTGAGACCGGCGATTATCGCTGGGTGGCCGATGTGATGAGCCAGGTTGTGTTCGCGGAACCTCAGAATATTGAGGCTCGCACGCTGGCTGCAGACGCTTACGAGCAGCTTGGCTATCAGGCAGAATCGGCAACGTGGCGCAACGCCTACCTGCTCGGCGCCTATGAGCTTCGTCACGGCACACCGCCGATCAACGCGCGCGCGCCGGTGAGCCCTGATGTCGTCAAAGCGCTGACCATTCCGCTGTTCTTCGATTATCTTGGCGTACGCCTCAATGGTCCCAAAGCCGAGGGCAAACGCATCGTCATCAACTGGACCTTCACCGATATCGGCGAGCGCTATGTCTTGAACCTCGAGAACGCGGCGCTAACGTATCTGGCGGACAAGCAGGACGCCGCCGCGGACGCCACCGTCGCACTCGAGCGTGCCGTTGTGGGGCAAATCCTCATGGGTCAGATCTCGCTTGACGATGCCAAGGCCAAGGGCCTCGTGCATATCGCTGGTGACGCCGACAAACTTGTCGAGCTCCTGTCGTTGATGGACGAATTCCGGCTGATGTTCCCCGTGATCGAACCGCGTTCCCATTGACGTGGCCATCTCCAGTGGCAGGCTGTGGCCATAGCTCACCGGAGAAACGCCCATGCCCACGTTCCGCGAGATGATCGCCGGCCCCAGACCTTTGGTCGCCCCGCTCGTCCTGAATCCCATCATGGCGAAGCTTGCCGAGCAGGCCGGCTTCAAGGCTGCCTATCTCGGCGGTGGCTCGACCGGCTACATGAAGTGCGTCACTGAGGCGAACCTCAACATCTCGGAGATGTGCCAGGCCGCACTCGACATTCGCGCGGTATCCTCGCTTCCTCTCGTGCTCGACGGCGCATGCGGATTCGGCGACCCCATGCACATGCACCGAACCATGGGCATGACCGAGGCGGCCGGATTCGCCGCGATCGAGATTGAGGACCAGATTCTTCCCAAGCGCGCGCATCATCACATCGGTATCGAACACGTCATTCCGACCGAGCTGATGGTCGCGAAGATCAAGGAATGCGTTGCGGCCCGCCGCAATCCGGAGACAGTTATCATCGGCCGGACGAATGCAGCGCGCATGCACGGCCTCGACGAAGCGTTCCGGCGTGCGGACGCCTACCGCAAAGCCGGTGCCGACATGCTGTATGTGCTGGCCAAGACGCCCGACCAGGTCGTGACCATAGCAGAGAAGCTCGGCGGACCGATGATGCTACTGACGTCGGATGATCGCCGCCGCGCGCTCGGCCTCTCGCTCGACGAACTCGGCAGCCTCGGTTATCGGCTGATCTGCGATGCGTCGACCCCCTTGATGGTCATCCATAAGGCGCTGCGCGACTGCTATGCCGCCATGGCGCGCGATGAAATGGATCCAACCCTCGGAGAGAGCGGCGCCAAGGCGGAGCAGGAGCTGGTTCACAAGACAATCGGGCTGGAAACCATGCTCGCCGTCGAACGCCGCACCGTCGAGAAAACCACTTAACGCGATGGCGACGACACTCCTCGCGCCCTGAGCGATTTCTTGGCTAACACCGCACGATCCGGTGGCGGCAGACGAATACCGTCGGCACTCTCGCTATTTTCTTGACATTTTTCGTCTACTTTAACAGCTTGCCGCCCGGAGATCACGGGGCGGGCAATGGCTGAAGACGAGAAGGACATAGGGCCGAGGGAGAAGGCTCCGCACGAGCGGCGGGCGCCGGCCCGCGTTCCAATCGACTCCATCCTGAAGGGGAGCAAGGAGATCATCATCGTTCACAATGGAGAGGACTATCGCTTGCGGGTCACGGCCCGCGGCAAGCTGATCTTGACCAAGTAGCCAACGTCACCGGCGCTGACCGATAGCCCACTCAAATCGAAATGCTCCAAGAAAGTGCTCCACGAGTGATCAGCACTGTCCTTTTTGTGTCGGACCTGCGATAGGATCGCGGACCATCTGCTCGCCACCCAGCAACCGCCAGGCAACGTGCAATGAGACTGAACAAATCGACCGGCCACGCCATCCGAATTCTGATCGAATGCGCACGCGCGCAGGGCGAGCGCGTCAAGGTCGTCGAGCTTGCCGCGTCGCTCGATCTCACCATGCAGAATGTGTTCAAGATCGTTCACATCCTGTCGCGACACCAACTCATTTTAGGAGCGCGCGGCCGCAACGGCGGCGTGACTCTGGCGCGGCCCGCCGATCAAATCCGCATGGGCGACATCGTGCGGGCAATGGAAACGACCGATATCGAGCTTGATATCGATAAGCCTCGTAAGCCGGCCGGTCGCTCTGACGTGAGCGGCGTCAATCGCGTGCTGGATGACGCACTCGAGGCATTCGTCGCCGTTCTGGATCAGCATACGCTGGCGGACATGGCCGGGCAATCAGAGGGCGGAACGCCAGGCCGAGGTGGTTCGACTCGCCCACGCAAATCGTCTCAATCGCGCGCCGCGCGAGTGCTGCCCATCAGCCGGCTGGCGGCGCGATCGAACGAAAACTGACGTATCAAAGAGACGCCTTCGCCTCAATCTTCTTGAACATTGAAATTAGAGTAATTCCAATACGTTGATTGCTTTCGACAATACCTTGACACGCGCGCGACCCGCAGCAAATGTGGCGATGCAGAGTCAATATATCGAAGCTCCGCGTCGTCCGACGGCACAGGGACTGCCAAACTTTGCGACGGGTATCGAGGGATCCGGACCACACCGATCTCCCTGCATCCAGCATGGTCTGCTGCCACCCTACTGCCGGCGTCACTCGAGGTCGATAATTGGCCGCTCGTCTGACGCTCGCGCCGGACGTTGCGAAACGCCAGAGAAGCTCGACGGAGCCAGTCATGCGCAGCAAAGCCCTTGCCTCGAGAGCACCCAGCTACGATGAGGAGCAGTCCTGCGAGATTTCATTCGCGCCGTGCCTTCCAGGACCGGAGCGACTGGTCGCACTCGGCTTTCGCTATTGGATCCTTGGTCGAGATACTGGTGAGATCGGCTGCTGGGAACGAGCGTTCAACCTCTATCAAGGTCACTTTGGGGTCGCCGGTGCGCGGGTGGCGCTGACGCAGCTTTCACTCTGGGTAGCCGCCGTCGATAACGCAGCACGACGTGACATCGAAGTGTTTCCAGCGGCGTGCCGCAGCTTCTGCCGCGACGAGTGCCTTGCCGTCTCGATGATCGCAGCATGCCAGCACCAAACCTGTCCCGCGATGCGGGCGTGTGCATTCGCCCTGGCGGAGAGCGCACGGCTCGAGGAAGTCGTGGAAACGGCACAGAACTTCGCCGACTCCATGCTCGGATTGGATCAAGTCCTGTCGGCTGGATCGATCGTCCCGGCCATCGCCACGATCGCTCCTGCCACGAAGACCCTGCAATAGCTGCCGCCAAAGACTGACGTTGACGTCAATGGCTACGGTTGAAAGAATTGCCTAACGCCCGCCTATCACGGGCTTTGAATTGGAAGTACGGCGCATGATCATCTGTTCGTGCAATGTGATCTCAGACGGCGACATCGAGCGCGTTCTGGTCGAAATCTTCAGCAAGCCGGATGCGCCGATTCCGACGCCGGGGCTCGTTTACCGCGAGCTTTCGAAACGGATGAATTGTTGCACATGCGCCCCCGTCGCTGTGACGGTTATTTATGAGCGCTTGGAAGCTCTTGAAAAGAGAGGACAAATTTGCCGCTATCGATGCGCCCATATCCGGGACAGGCTACGCTTGATTGTAAATAAGAATAGTTCTAAACAAGCTGTATTGTCAGATGACGCGGTGGCTCTCGGCGCTCATCTCGACGTACGGTCCGCCTGAAGCCGGCGCCCTTCTCTGGGATGACCGTGCGGGACTGGCTCTCGCCACCGCTCGTTTCCCAGGAGAAGGCGCATGAAAGGCAAGCAAGACGTTGTCGACATTCTGAATGAGGCGCTCAAGCACGAGCTTGCGGCCATCAATCAGTATTGGTTGCATTATCGACTGCTCGACGACTGGGGCTTCACCTTGCTTGCCAAGAAGGAGCGCGCCGAATCGATCGAGGAAATGGAGCACGCCGACAAGCTGGTGTCGCGCATCATTTTCCTCGAAGGGTTTCCCAACATGCAGACGCTCGCCCCGTTGCGCATCGGGCAGAACCTGAAAGAGGTGCTCGAGTGCGATCTAGCGGCCGAGTATGACGCGCAGGCGCTTTATACCCGCGCGCGCGACATCTGCCATGGGCACAAGGACTATGTTTCGATGGAATTGTTCGAGGACCTTCTGGAGGACGAGGAAGGGCACATCGACTTCCTCGAGACCCAGCTCGATCTGCTCGATAAAATCGGCATTCAGAACTACGGACAGCTTCAGGCTGCTGCCGCTAATAAGAGTGAGGGCAAGGACTGATCGCGGCAAGCGAACGGTTCACCTCAGCTCCGCCGACAAATTGTCGGCGGCGCCCGATCGACCGGCAGATGTGCCGGAAGCGTTTGCTCGACGGGCGTTCGCGTTGATGCCACGGTAACGATCGGCATCAATCGCGAGGGAAATTTCCGTGACGACCAAACCGAAAGTCGCCGTTATTGGGACCGGCGGCACGATTACGTCTCTGTCGGGTATCGGGCCGCTCGATCTGTTCGAATACACATCGTCCGGTCGGATGCTGGAAGCCGACGAGATGGTCGAACGCTTTAGCGATGTCCGGCAAGTCGCCGATATCATCCCGATCCGCTTCAAAGCCATTCCATCGACCGCCATCGCATTTCCAGAATGGAAATCGCTGGTCCTTGCCGCTGACAAGGCGGTGACAGATCACCCAGATCTCGCTGGCATTGTAATCCTGCACGGAACGGCCACACTCGAAGAGACAGCCTACGCGCTGAATCTGACAGCAAAAGTGAACGTTCCAATCGTTCTGGTCGGCGCACAGCGTCCGGCGAGCGCTCTCTCGGGGGACGCGGGTCTCAATCTGGTCAACGCCGTGCGTGTCGCGGCACACCCAGCCTCACGTGGGCTCGGCGTCCTGGTCTGCCTCAATGACGAGATCCAGGCTGCACGCGAGGTGACAAAGACTTCCACTGCCCGGTTGCAAACATTCCGGACCCCCGACTTTGGTGTGCTCGGGCACGCCGACGGAGATGCCGTCACGTACTATCGGCAGCCGCTGCGGCAACGAGCACCGGATACGGAATTCGACATCCGAGAGCTCGAGTCAGTCCCTAGGGTCGATATTGCCTATAGCTACGCGGGCGACGATGGCACCGCCACACGCGCATTCGTCAAAGCGGGCGCGAAGGGGATCGTACTGGCCGCATTTGCGCCGGGATTGCTTTCACCGCCAGAGACGGAAGCGGCCAAGGAAGCCGTTGCGGCGGGGATTATCGTCGTTACGTCGTCCCGCGCCGGATCGGGCCGGGTCTTTCACCCGCAGAAAAGTCGTGAAGCGGGTCTGCTGAGCGCCGACAATCTGACGCCTCAGAAGGCGCGGATCTTGTTGACGTTAGCGTTGTCACGGACGACCGACAAGGGCGAGATCAGCCGCATGATCGCCACGTACTGAGAGAATGGCAAAACACGCAACAACACCCGCCGGCGAGAGGAGCCGACGGATGTTGTTGTTCATTCCGAAACCTCAACCGTAGCGAGGTCGCAGACGGTCAGGCTGCGGCTTCTGCCGTGGTGGCGGCGCGCTGCTTCTCGATCTCGCGCTTCAGGTTGCGGCAGCGATCAGACAGCTCGTCGCTCTTCGCCTTGGCAAGGAACGCATCGAGGCCGCCGCGATGCTCGACCGAACGGAGCGCGTGGGCGCTGATCTTCAGTCGAACGCGACGCTTCAGCGTGTCGCTGATCAGCGTCACGTTGACAAGATTCGGCCTGAAGGTCCGCTTGCTCTTGTTCTCGGCGTGGCTCCGAAGCTGACCCGACATGGGCAGCTTCCCTGTCAATTCGCAACGTCTCGTCATCGTCCTCTCCTCGTCATTCACTGGGCCGCCGCACGGCTTCACCTGACGTGAAGACTCTCGGACGGCCGGTATTTGCCAGATCGTTGGTCCCACCTTAATTTTCCCGGCGAAACCATTATGGAACCTATAGAAAAGCATCGTCTCCGCCGTCAAGCTTTCGGAGCAGAAAACCAGCTCTGCGGCGACGTCAGCCTCGCGCCTCCACGACGATCTTCTCTATAGCAGCAGCGACTTGATCAATCGGAGCCATCCCATCGACGGTTCGCAAGTTGCCTTTGCAATAATAGTAGCCAATCAGGGGCGACGTATCGCGGTAGAAGGCCATCAAGCGCGTCGTCACCGTCTCCGCATTATCATCGGCGCGCCGCGTGAACTCGGTACTGCCACACACGTCGCAAACACCTTCCACCTTCGGCTTCTTGAAGGTATCGTGATAGCCGGCGCCGCACTTCGCGCAGGTATAGCGGCCAACAATCCGATCGACTAGGCGATTAGGATCGACCTTGAGATCAATCACCGCGTGGAGTTTCCGGTTCTTGCGGGCAAGCAAGTCGTCCAACGCCGACGCCTGGGCCAACGTCCGCGGAAAGCCGTCCAGAATGAACCCCTTCTGGCAATCCGGCTGATCGATCCGATCGGAGATGATACCGATCACGACCTCGTCGGAAACGAGCTCGCCCCTCTCCATGATCGATTTGGCTTTGCGACCGACCTCGGTTCCCGCCTTGACCGCCGCGCGCAGCATGTCTCCCGTCGAAAGCTGAATCAGGCCGTGGCGGTTCTCTATTTCTTTGGCTTGCGTTCCCTTACCGGCGCCCGGCGGTCCCAGCAAAATCAGATTCATGGCTACGCTTCCCGTGCCTCAACGTCGGCCGCCGCGCGTGGTGGCGCCCCGGAGCTTCGCTTTCTTGATAAGTCCTTCGTACTGTTGCGCGATCAAGTGGCTTTGGATCTGTGCCACCGTATCCATCGTCACGCTGACCGCGATCAGCAGAGACGTACCGCCGAAATAGAAGGGAACCGCCCAATAGGAAATCATGATCTCTGGCAGCACGCAGACGAGGGCAAGGTAGATTGCGCCGAGAACCGTGATGCGCGTGAGAACGTAATTGATGTAGTCGGCCGTTTTGGCGCCGGGACGAATGCCGGGGATGAAGCCACCGTACTTCCGCAGATTGTCGGCCGTGTCATTCGCGTTGACGACAACGCCCGTGTAGAAAAACGCAAAGAAGATAACGAGCGCGACATACGTCACAAGATAAGCAGGCTGACCGTGCCCGAGCAGGGCGACAGCATTCGTCAGCCATTCTGGCCCGCTTTGGCCTGAACTCAGGAACTGCGCCGCGGTAATCGGTAGCAGCAGAAGCGAGGAGGCGAAGATCGGCGGAATAACGCCCGACGAATTCAGTTTGAGCGGCAGATGCGACGCCTCGCCTTGGAACATGCGATTACCGACCTGGCGCTTCGGGTACTGGATCAACAATCGGCGCTGCGCGCGTTCCATGTAGACGATGGCGGCCACGGTCGCGAGCATCACGACGAGCAAGAGAATGAGAATTTCCGGTCGCAGGGCTCCAGTGCGGGACAGCTCGAAGAGCCCGGCCATGGCGCTCGGCAGCCCCACGATGATGCCGACGAAGATAATCAGAGACGTGCCATTGCCGACGCCGCGCTGCGTGATCTGCTCGCCGACCCACATCAGGAACATGGTGCCACCCACGAGGGTGATCACCGTTGAAAGACGGAAGAACCAGCCAGGATCATAGACGACGCCCTGCCCCTCAAGCCCAAGCGCGATGCCGTAGGCCTGGAAGGTCGCCAACGCGACGGTAAAGTACCGCGTGTACTGGTTGATTTGCTTGCGACCTTGCTCGCCTTCCTTCTTCAATGCCTCCAGCGAAGGCATGATCGACGACATCAACTGCATGATGATCGATGCCGAGATGTACGGCATGATGTTCAAGGCGAAAATGGCCATACGTTCGATGGCACCGCCCGAGAACAGATTGACGAGCCCTAGAATGCCGCTTGACGTGCGCTCGAAGATTTCTGCGAACTTCTGCGGATCGATACCAGGCAACGGGATAAACGTGCCCAACCGGTAAACCAGAAGCGCACCAAGCGTGAACCAAATACGCTTTTTGAGCTCCTCCGCCTTGGCAAAGGCTCCGAAGTTGAGATTGGACGCGAGTTGTTCGGCGGCGGATACCATGTCCGGATCTGGCTCCTCGTGACGCCCGTCGCGAGGAGTCTGACTCCTTGCTGCGACGCGTGATCCTGTCGTCTCTCAACAAAATGGCAATCGACACGCCACGATGCAATCGCCGCCCGCTACCATTGCGGCCGGAGAGGGTGCGAGCAGCGCAGCACGCCCGTGGGGGACGTGCTTAGTCGGCCGTACCGCCCTTCGGCTTCGACGTCTTGGTCTTCTTGGCTGCCGATTTGGCGCGCTTCTTCTCGTCCGCCTCGAGCACCTTCTTCACGATGAGCTCGACGGAGCCGCCAGCCTGCTCGATGGCCGCCTTGGCCGAAGCCGTGGCATGATTGACCTTCACGTCGACCTTTGCCTTGAGCTCACCCGTGCCAATCACGCGGACACCGTCAAGCGCGCGGCGAACCAAGCCAGCAGCAACGAGTGCTGCAATGTCCACTGTGCGGCTCGTATCGAGGCGGCCGCGATCAACCGCATCCTGGATGCGCGCCAAAGTCACCTCGTTGAATTTGAGGCGATTGATCGGCGTGAAGCCGCGCTTCGGGAGGCGGCGGTAGAGCGGCATCTGGCCGCCCTCGAAGCCGCCAATAGCAACGCCCGAGCGAGCTGTCTGGCCCTTACCGCCGCGACCACCTGTCTTGCCGATACCGGAGCCGATGCCGCGGCCAATCCGGAGGCGCGCCTTGCGTGCGCCGTCCCTGTCCTTGATTTCGTTGAGCCGCATGCTCGCCACTCCTCGTCCTTCGTCTCGTTGCCAGCGACTGCTGGACGCTTGCCCGACAATCCCGCTCTCCGGGCCGGTCGCTGCCAGTGGCGTCCGCGAGCTGCCGGATCAGCCTTTGCTCTCGACCACGCGTACCAGATGGCGCACGCTGTGAATCATGCCGCGAACCTCGGGGGTGTCCTCGAGCGTACGACGGCGGCGTATCTTATTCAGCCCCAACCCCTTCAAGGTCTGAGTCTGAATCTCCGGCCGGCGTATGGCGCTGCGGATCTGCTCGACCGTCAGCGTCTTGCCCGCCGGTGCCTTTTCGTCTGCCATATCACGTCACCTTCGTGCGATGTCTATCGTGCCGGGAAAGCTGTTGCCTTCCGTGCGGTCACGCGGCCTCGGGAGCGCCCTCAGTGGCCTCGCCCGCGCCGTCTCGACGGCGGGACACGATCTCAGAAACCTTCTTACCGCGACGTGCGGCAACGGCCCGCGGATTCTCCTGAGCCTTCAAGGCGTCGAATGTGGCACGCACCATGTTGTAAGGATTGGAGGTGCCCATAGACTTCGCAACGACGTCGCGCACGCCGAGCATTTCGAAGACGGCGCGCATCGGGCCGCCGGCGATGATCCCGGTGCCTGGAGGTGCTGCCCGCAGCAGAACCTTACCGGCGCCATGATGACCGACGCTGTCGTGATGCAGCGTGCGCTTGTCGCGCATCGGCACGCGTAATAGCGCCCGTCGTGCCGCTTCGGTTGCCTTGCGGATTGCCTCGGGCACCTCGCGCGCCTTGCCGTGGCCGAAACCAACCTGGCCCGACTGATCGCCCACAACGACAAGCGCTGCAAAGCCGAAGCGCTTGCCGCCCTTGACGACCTTTGCGACGCGGTTGAGCGCGACCAACTTGTCCGCGAACTCACCCTTGCGATCGTCGTCGCGGTCGCGGTCTCTCGAAGGATTGCGTGCCACTCCGGGCTCCTTTCAACTCTCTTCTGGCTTCCGCCTCGTCAACCGCCCTCGGCATCGCCGTGGCGTGCCCGACGCGGGCCGCAATGCAGTTTCCAATCGCGCTAGAAGCTCAGGCCAGCCTCGCGGGCAGCATCCGCCAGCGCCTTGACGCGCCCATGATACTTGTAGGCACCGCGATCGAAAACGACCTCGTGAATGCCAGCCTTCGCTGCGCGCTCGCCGAGCAACTTGCCAACGACAGCGGCAGCGGCCTTGTCGGCCCCCTTGGCCAACGAGCCCTTCAGCTCGCGGTCGAGGCTCGACGCAGCAGCTACCGTCTTGCCCTGGGCATCGTCGATCAGCTGGGCGTAGATATGCTTCGACGACCGGAACACCGAGAGGCGCGGACGTCCTGCCGCCACCTCGCGAAGGGCGCGCCGCACGCGAGCACGGCGCTTCTGGAATTGAATGCTGTGGGCGCTCATAGCCGCTCCTCGATCACTTCTTCTTGCCTTCCTTGCGGAGGATGTATTCGCCCTCGTAGCGCACGCCCTTACCCTGATAGGGCTCGGGCTTGCGGAAAGCGCGCAACTCCGCCGCAACTTGGCCGACCTTCTGCTTATCGATGCCCGAAACCCGAATGATGGTGTCCTTCTTTGGACCATCGAGCTGAATCGTGATGCCCTCGGGGATCGAGTAGACGATATCGTGGCTGAAACCGAGCTGCATCTGAAGGTCCTTGCCCTTCATACCAGCACGGAAGCCAACCCCGTGAATTTCGAGCGCCTGATTGTACCCTGTCACGACGCCCTTCACGAGGTTATCGATCTGGGTTCGCGAGGTGCCCCACATCGAGCGGGCCACCTGCGTATTCTCGCGCGGCGACACCGAGATGCTACCTTCGCCGTTCTCGACCTTGAGGACCTCTGGAACGACGAACTTCAACTCGCCCTTCGGACCCTTGACCTTTACTTCCTGACCGTTGACCGTGGCCTGCACGTTCGCGGGCACGGGGACCGGTTTTTTGCCAATGCGCGACATCGCGTTACCTTCCAAATCTCGTTCCGGTCTCTCAGCCCGCTCTCACCGGCTGCCGTAATTCCCGAAGCTGGCGCTCAGCGCTGATCTGAGCCGTGATCCGGGCAACGGCGCCAGATCAGAAGATGCTGCAGAGCACCTCACCACCCACCTTTTCGTCTCTGGCCCGGGTGTCGGTCATGACGCCCTTCGGGGTCGATAAAATTGCGACACCAAGACCGTTGGCGACAGGCATCAGGCCTTTCACCAGCGAATACACGCGGCGGCCCGGCTTCGAGATGCGCTTGATCTCGCGGATAGCCGGCTGGCCGTTGTTGTACTTGAGCTCGATGTCGAACTCGCTCACACCGCTGCGGTGGTCGACCCGGCTGTACCCCCGGATATAACCTTCCTCTTGCAGCACGTCGAGCACCCGTCCACGCAAATTGGAGGCAGGCGTCGAGACCTTCGGCCGGCGGCGCTCCAAAGCATTGCGGATGCGAGTCAGCATATCGCCGAGAGGATCATTCATGGACATCCTGACGTGCTCCTTACCAGCTCGACTTGACCATGCCGGGGATCAATCCCTGGCTCGCCAGCTCACGAAGCTGGTTACGGCAGACACGAAGCTTGCGGTAATAGCCGCGCGAACGCCCAGTAAGCTCACAACGATTGCGGATGCGCGTCTTCGACGAATTACGCGGAAGTTGCGCCAGCTTCATGCGCGCCTGAAAACGAATTTCGGGCGGCTGCTTGCTGTCGTTGGCAATCTCCTTCAGCGCCGCACGCTTTTCAGCGAAGTGCGCAACGAGCTTGCGTCGATGCTGGTTCTTCTCGACTGAACTCTTCTTGGCCATCAGGTCCTCCAAGGCCCACTTATTGGTTGGCGCTTTCGATGCCCGGTGGGCATCCACGCCGTGCAAGGTTAAGCCCTAGCTGCGGAAAGGAAAATTGAAGGCACGGAGTAACTCGCGCGCTTCGTCGTCGGAGCTGGCCGTGGTGCACACGATCACGTCCATACCCCAGGTCTCGTCGATCTTGTCGTAGTCGATCTCGTAGAACACAGTGTGCTCGCGAAGACCGAACGCGAAGTTGCCGCGCGTATCGAAGCTCTTTGGGTTCAGTCCACGGAAATCCTTGACCCGCGGCAATGCCAGCGTCACGAGGCGATCCAGAAACTCGTACATGCGATCGCCGCGCAGCGTCACCTTGGCACCGATCGGCATATTCTCGCGAAGCTTGTAGGTCGCGATCGATTGGCGCGCGCGCGTAATGACCGGGCGCTGGCCCGCAATCAACGCGAGGTCACCCGCAGCATTGTCGACCTTCTTGCGATCCGCGACGGCCTCGCCGATGCCCATGTTGAGCACGATCTTCTCGAGCCGCGGGATCTGCATCGGGTTGCCATAGCCGAACTTCTCGCGCAGCGCATCGCGCACCACTTTCTCGTAGTGCTCCTTCATGCGCGGACGATAGTCGGCCGGACGCGGCTTCGGCGCAGCTTTCGCGCCCTTAGCTCCAGCAGCAGGCTTTGCCGGCTTACCCTTCTGGCCCTGCTTGTCGCCGCCCTTGGGAGCGCCCTTGTTACCTTTCTCGGCCATGGTCAGCTCGCCTTATCCGAAATGATCTCGCCCGAGCGCTTGGCAAAGCGCACCTTTTTGCCGTCCTCGAGAGTGCGGAAGCCGACACGGGTCGGCTTGCCGTCCTTCGGATCCTCGAGCGCGAGGTTGGACAGTTGAATCGGGCCTTCCTTGGAGATGATACCGCCCTCGGTTGTCCCGGTCTGGCGCTGATGGCGGCGTACGATGTTGACGCCACGGACCAGAGCCCGGCCTTCCTTGGGGCGCACTTCGATCACCTCGCCGTGCTTGCCCTTATCGCGGCCCGCAAGGACGATGACGTGATCGCCTTTTTTAATCTTCGCGGCCATCACAACACCTCCGGCGCAAGCGACATGATCTTGACGTGCTTTCTGGCGCGGAGCTCGCGGGTAACTGGTCCGAAGATGCGCGTGCCGATCGGCTCGCCCGTTGCATTGACCAGCACGGCAGCATTGCGGTCGAAGCGGATCAGCGAGCCGTCGGGGCGCCGAACGCCCTTCGCGGTGCGCACGATCACGGCCTTCATGACCTGGCCCTTCTTGACGCGACCACGCGGGATCGCCTCCTTCACGGTGACGACGATGGTGTCCCCGATCGTCGCGTACCGCCTCTTGGAGCCGCCCAGCACCTTGATGCACTGAACGCGACGAGCGCCGGAGTTGTCGGCGACGTCGAGGTTTGTTTCCATCTGGATCATCGACCGATCCCCTTATCCTTCAATCGGACATCGCGCACCGCGCCTCAGCCCGCACCAATTCCTTCAGCGCCCAGTTACCGACTTTGTCAGGCGGTCGGGCGAGTGACCATCCAGCGCTTCTGGCGCGAGATCGGAGGGCATTCCTCGATCCAAACCCGATCACCGACCTTGGCCTCGTTCTTCTCGTCGTGAGCGTGATACTTCTTTGTGCGACGCACCGTCTTCTTGAAGAGCGGGTGCGTGAAGCGGCGTTCGACCTCGACAACGACGGTCTTGTCGTTCTTGTCGGAAACGACGACGCCTTGCAGGATGCGCTTTGGCATGGGCTTATATTCCTCGTTCCGGCGTCAGGCCGTCTGCCCCGCGACGCGCTTCTGGCGCGCCAGGGTCATGATGCGGGCGATATCGCGGCGTACGACGCGAACGCGCGCGGTGTTCTCGAGCTGACCCGAAGCCCTCTGAAAGCGCAGATTGAACTGCTCCTTCTTCAGCTTCGTAAGCTCGTCGTCGAGCTGGTCGACCGTCAGGTCGTTGAACTTCGCTGCGCGCGACATTGTCTTCTCGTCTCCTCGTTGGGGGCTCGGGCGTATCGGTTCGCCTCAGAGCACCCGTGTCACGATCCGCGTCTTGATAGGCAGCTTTTCGGCGCCGAGTTGCAGCGCCTCACGAGCTACTTTGTCGGCGACGCCATCGAGCTCAAAAATGATGCGACCCGGCTTGACCCGTGCCACCCAGAGCTCAGGCGAACCCTTGCCAGAACCCATCCGTACCTCGGCCGGCTTCTTACTGACCGGAACATCCGGGAAGATGCGGATCCAAACGCGGCCTGCGCGCTTCATGTGTCGCGTTATAGCGCGTCGTGCGGCCTCAATCTGGCGCGCGGTAAGGCGCTCCGGCTCCATGGCCTTCAGACCATAGGAGCCGAGATTGAGGTCCGTCCCGCCCTTGGCCGCGCCATGAATACGGCCCTTGAACGCCTTGCGAAACTTCGTTCTTTTCGGTTGCAACATGGGAACGTGTCCTCAAATCTCTCGGAGCCGGGCTCAGGCCTGATCGCCGCCGCGATCACCTCGGTCGCCTCGGTCACGACGTCCGCCGCGGTCACCGCGATCGCCATCACGACGCGGGGGCCGACCACCGCCACCACTCTCCTGCGCCTCAGTTGACCGACGCTCTGAAGCCATCGGATCGTGATCCATGATCTCGCCCTTGAAGATCCATACCTTGACGCCGATGACGCCGTAGGCGGTCTTGGCCAGGCCGTAGCCGAAATCGATGTCTGCGCGGAGCGTGTGCAACGGGACTCGCCCCTCGTGGTACTTCTCGACACGCGCGATTTCCGCACCACCGAGGCGGCCGGACACGATGATCTTGATACCATGCGCGCCAAGGCGAATGGCCGACTGCATCGCGCGCTTCATCGCACGGCGGAACGCTACACGGCGCTCGAGCTGCTGCGCGATCGTCTCGGCGACCAGCGTCGCGTCGATCTCGGGCTTCCTGACCTCGACGATGTTCAGATGAACTTCGGACGAGGTGAGCCGCGCAAGCTCACCGCGCAGCTTCTCGATGTCGGCGCCCTTCTTGCCGATCAGAATGCCCGGACGCGCGGAATGCACGGTGACGCGGCACTTGCGGTGCGGACGCTCGATCACAACGCGCGCAATGCCAGCCTGCCGCTGTTGCGCCAAGATATGGCGCCGGATGGCCATGTCCTCGTGCAGGAGGCGGCCATACTCGTCGCGACCGGCAAACCAGCGGCTATCCCACGTACGATTGATGCCGACGCGGAGGCCGACGGGATTGACTTTGTGACCCATCACTCACGCTCCTCTGCGGCGGCCGGCTGCTCGCGCACGACCACGGTAATCTCGGCGAAGGGCTTGAAAATGCGCGCGCCGCGACCACGGCCCCGTGCATGGAAACGCTTCAAGACCATGTTCTTGCCAACCCAAGCCTCGCTTACGACGAGATCGTTAGGATCGAGCTGATGGTTGTTCTCTGCGTTCGCAACGGCGCTCATCAGGCACTTCCTGACATCGACCGCGATGCGCTTACGAGAAAACTCCAGCTCGGCCAGCGCCTGCTCGACCTTCTTGCCGCGGATCGACGCAGCAACGAGATTAAGCTTTTGCGGCGAGACGCGAAGGTTTCGCGCAATGGCCTGAGCCGCGGTCTCCGGCAGTCTACGCTGCTGTTTCGGCTTGCCCATGTTATCTCTTCGCTTTCTTGTCGCCGCCATGACCGGGGAAGCTGCGGGTCGGCGAAAACTCGCCGAATTTGTGCCCCACCATGTCCTCGCTGACCGCCACCGGAATATGCTTCTGGCCGTTGTAGACGCCGAAGGTGAGCCCGACGAACTGCGGCAGGATCGTCGAGCGTCGCGACCAGATCTTGATCACCTCGTTGCGGCCCGAGGCGCGCACTTTCTCCGCCTTCTTGAGGAGATGCGCGTCCAAGAACGGACCCTTCCAGACCGAGCGTGCCACTGTCGTTCTCCTTCCTCGTCCCGACCTACTTCGTACGGCCGCGGACGATGTACTTGTCCGTCGTCTTGTTCTTGCGCGTCTTGAAACCCTTGGTCGGCTTGCCCCAGGGCGTCGCCCAGTGCTTGCCACCTTTCGTGCGGCCACCGTTCGGGTGATCGACCGGGTTCATGGCAATTGAGCGAACGGTGGGACGACGGCCCAACCAGCGGGTCCGACCGGCCTTGCCGACCGAAATGTTGCCGTGGTCCGGATTGGATACGGCGCCGACTGTTGCCATGCACTCCTGGCGCACCCGCCGCGTCTCACCGGACGACAGCTTCAGGATTGCCCATCCCGCATCGCGTCCGACGAGTTGCACGTAAGATCCCGCCGACCGTGCGAGCTGGCCGCCTCGCCCTTGCTTCAGCTCGACGTTATGCACGATCGAACCGATGGGCATCGAGGCAAGCGGCATCGCGTTGCCGGGCTTCACGTCAACCTTTTCACCCGCAACGACCGTGTCACCGACGGCAAGACGCTGCGGCGCAAGGATGTAGGCAAGCTCACCGTCCTCGTACTTGATGAGGGCAATGAATGCCGTACGGTTCGGGTCGTACTCGAGGCGCTGGACCTCGGCCGCCACGTCATGCTTGCGACGGCGAAAGTCAACCGTCCGGTAAGCCTTCTTGTGGCCACCACCGATGTGACGCGACGTGATGCGCCCATGGTGATTGCGGCCACCCGTCTTGTGCTTGCCTTCGACAAGCACCTTGACGGGGTCGCCCTTCCAGAGGTGCGAGCGGTCGACGAGCACGAGCTGCCGGAGCCCGGGCGAAGTCGGCCTGAAAGTCTTGAGCGCCATCGCCGTTCTCTCCTCAGAGGCCCGTCGTCACGTCGATGGACTGGCCGTCCTCGAGCGTCACGATGGCCTTCTTGATATTCTTCTGTTTTGCGGTGATGCCGCGAAACGTCTTCTGCTTGCCCTTGCGAACCAGCGTGTTAACCGCTTTCACCTTGACACCAAAAAGCTGCTCGACCGCGGCTTTGATCTCAGGCTTGGTCGCGCCGGAAGCCACGTTGAAGATCACCTGACTCGCCTCGGAGGCGAGCGTCGCCTTCTCGGTGATCACCGGCGAGCGGATCACGTCGTAAGCCTTGATCGACTTGGTCATGACGGGCGAGCCTCCTCAGCCTTGGCCTTGAAACGCGCCTCAAGAGCCTCGATCGCAGCCCGCGTCAGCACCAGCTTCCTGCGGCGCAGGATGTCGTAGACGTTGATCCCCTGAATGGGCAGCACGTCGATGTTTGGAATGTTGCGAGCCGCGCGCACGAAGGACGCCTCAAGCTCGCTACCATCGACGAACAACGCATTGTCGAGGCCGAGCTGCTGGAATTGCCCGCGCAGAGCCTTCGTCTTGCCATCCGCCGACGTCGCCTTGTCAAGCACGATGAGCTCGCCCGCCTTTGCCTTCACCGAGAGGGCATGGCGTAGTGCTAGCGCACGCACCTTCTTCGGCAGGTCAAACGCGTGATCGCGAGGCTTGGGGCCGAACGCCTTGCCACCGCCGCGGAATTGCGGTGCGGCCTTGTTGCCGTGCCGTGCCCCGCCGCTGCCCTTCTGCTTGACCATCTTCTTGCCGGTCACCGACACTTCCGACCGGTCCTGCACGTGGTGTGTGCCGGCCCGCCGCTTCGCAAGCTGCCAGCGCACCATACGCTGCAGGATATCCGGCCGCGGGTCGAGATTGAAAATCTGGTCGTCGAGCTCGAGCGAGCCGGCGTTGGCCGCGTCGAGCGAGGTTACATCCGCTCGCATCAGGCTTGCTCCTTGGCAGTCTCGGCGCCGGATGCACCGTTGGATTTACGGAATGCTCCGGGACGCGGGGCATCAGCCGGTGCCGCCCGCTTCACGGCATCCCGTACAAGCACCCAGCCCCCCTTGGTTCCGGGAACTGAACCGCGCACCAGAACGAGACCGCGCTCGACGTCGGTTGCAACGACCTCGAGATTCTGCGTGGTCACGCGTTCGGACCCCATCTGGCCGGCCATCTTCTTACCTTTGAAGACCTTGCCGGGATCCTGACGCTGACCGGTCGAGCCATGCGAACGGTGGGTCACCGACACACCGTGAGTCGCGCGCAGACCACCGAAGTTCCAGCGCTTCATCGCGCCCTGAAACCCCTTGCCCTGGTTGGTGCCAGTCACGTCAACCAACTGACCGATGAGGAAGTGATCGGCCGTGATGGTGGCCCCCACTTCGATCAAGTTATCGGGGGTCACCCGAAACTCGGCGAGACGACGCTTCGGCTCGACCTCGGCACGAGCAAAGCGCTCGCGTTCGGCCTTGACGACCCGCGACGGCTTACGCTTGCCAGCGCCGAGCTGCAGCGCGGTGTAGCCGTTTTTTTCGTCGGTGCGGTGAGCGATGACCTGAACGTTATCGAGCTTCAGCACAGTCACGGGGATATGTTCCCCCTGATCCGTGAAGATGCGGGTCATGCCGACCTTCTGAGCAATCACACCGGAACGCATGGAGTGCATTCCCTTTCGCTGGCTGACGCCCCGTCGCAGTCCTGGTGACCAGGCTCACGACGGCGCCACGGATTCCCTTAGAGCTTGATCTCGACGTCGACGCCGGCGGCAAGATCGAGCTTCATGAGCGCGTCCACCGTTTGCGGGGTGGGATCGACGATATCGAGCATCCGCTTGTGCGTGCGCATCTCGAACTGCTCGCGGCTCTTCTTATCGACGTGCGGCGAACGGTTGACGGTGAAGCGCTCGATGCGGGTCGGCAACGGGATCGGGCCGCGAACCTCGGCGCCGGTCCTCTTGGCGGTGTTGACGATCTCACGCGTCGAGGCATCGAGCACGCGGTGATCGAAGGCCTTGAGGCGGATTCGAATGTTCTGGCCGTTCATGACGTTACCTAGTGAATAAGAGGCAGGGAGCAGGTGATCGGGAGAAGGAGCAAAAGCGCGATGTCGATCGCCCCTGCTCCCTGTTCCCTAGTGCCCGTCACTCGACGATTTTTGTAACGACGCCTGCGCCGACGGTACGGCCGCCTTCGCGGATGGCGAAGCGGACCTTCTCCTCCATCGCGATCGGCTGGATCAGCTCAACCGCAAACTCCGCGTTGTCGCCCGGCATCACCATTTCGGTGCCTTCCTTCAGCGTCACCACACCCGTCACGTCCGTCGTCCGGAAGTAAAACTGAGGCCGGTAGTTGTTGAAGAAAGGCGTATGCCGGCCACCCTCGTCCTTCGTCAGGATGTAGGCCTCCGCCATGAACTTCCGGTGCGGCTTCACAGACCCCGGCTTGCACAGAACCTGACCCCGCTCCACCGCCTCCTTGTCCACGCCACGCAGCAGGCAGCCGACGTTGTCGCCCGCAACGCCCTCGTCCAGGAGCTTGCGGAACATCTCGACGCCCGTCACCGTCGTCTTCTGCGTGTCGCGAAGACCCACGATCTCGGCTTCCTCGCCCACCTTGATCCGGCCGCGCTCGATGCGGCCCGTCACAACCGTGCCGCGGCCCGAGATCGAGAACACGTCCTCGATCGGCATCAGGAACGGCTGATCGATCGCCCGCTCAGGCAGAGGAATGTAGGTATCCAGAGCCTCGTAGAGCTGGATGATCGCCTCGTCCGCCAGCGGACCCTTCTCCCCGTTCAGCGCCTTGATCGCAGCCCCGCGGATCACCGGAACGTCGTCGCCCGGGAACTGGTACTGCTTCAGGAGCTCGCGAACCTCCAGCTCCACAAGGTCCAACAGCTCCTCGTCATCGACGATGTCACACTTGTTCAGGAACACCACGATGTACGGAACGCCGACCTGGCGGGCCAGCAGGATGTGCTCGCGCGTCTGCGGCATCGGGCCGTCGACCGCCGACACCACAAGGATCGCGCCGTCCATCTGCGCCGCGCCCGTGATCATGTTCTTCACGTAGTCGGCGTGGCCCGGGCAGTCCACGTGCGCATAGTGACGGTTCGGCGTCGCGTACTCGACGTGGCTCGTCGCGATCGTCAGGATCTTCGTCGGATCCCGGCGCCCCTGGCTCTCAGACGCCTTCGCCACCTCGTCATACGCGATCGCCGTCTTCGTCCACCCACGATCCGCTGACACCTTCGTCAGCGCAGCCGTCAGCGTCGTCTTGCCGTGGTCAACGTGACCGATCGTGCCTACATTGCAATGCGGCTTGTTACGATCGAATTTCTCCTTGGCCATGACAGGCACTCCTCAATCTCGAGATCTTGTTCGAAATGCAGCCAAGCCCCTGCCCGACTGCGACCATTCTTCATTCCAAATCCGACTGCCTCGTTCCTGCCGCCTTCTCGGCCACAGACGGAGACGCGTCGAATTAGACGAACTTCGCCTTGACCTCCTCGGCCACATTCCGCGGAACCTCCGCGTAGTGAGCAAACTGCATCGTATAGGATGCGCGACCCTGGCTCATTGAACGCAGTTGGCTGACGTAGCCGAACATGTTCGCCAGCGGAACAAAGGCCCGGATTACCGTGGCGTTGCCACGCATCTCCTGGTTACGGATCTGGCCACGGCGGCTGTTGATGTCGCCGATGACACCGCCAACGTAGTCACCGGGAGTCACCACCTCGACGTCCATGATCGGCTCGAGCAGCTTGAGCCCGGACTTCGCTGCGCCGTCCTTCATCGCTTGACGTGCGGCGATCTCGAAGGCGATGGCGGAGCTGTCCACTTCGTGGAATGCACCGTCGACTAGCGTCACCTTGATGTCGACCATCGGGAAGCCGATCAGCACGCCCTGATCCCAGATCGCGTTGACGCCCTTCTCGACACCCGGAATGAATTCCTTCGGAACGACGCCACCAACGATCTCACTGGCAAATACATTGCCCTTGCCAGTCTCGTTCGGCTCGATACGAAGCTTCACACGTGCGAACTGGCCCGTGCCGCCGGTTTGCTTCTTGTGGGTGTAGTCGATCTCCGACGAGCGGATGATCGTCTCGCGATAGGCGACCTGCGGTGCTCCGACGTTGACCTCGATGTTGTGAGGCTCGCGACGCATAATGTCGACTTTGATGTCGAGATGCAGTTCGCCCATCCCCTTCAGGATGGTTTCTCCGGACTCCGGATCGACCGACACGCGGAACGAAGGATCCTCAACTGACATCGTGTGGAGAATCGACGCCATCTTCTCCTGATCGCCCTTGGACTTTGGCTCGATCTTCATCTCGATGACAGGATTCGGGAACTCCATCTTTTCCAAGATGACGGGCTTCAACGGATCGCTGAGCGTCTCGCCAGTGCGGGTGTCTTTGAGACCCGCCAGGGCAATGATGTCGCCGGCATAGGCCGTATCGATGGCCCGACGATCGTCGGCGTGCATCTCGTAGATCATGCCCACCCGCTCTTTCTTGTCGCGGCTGGTTTGCGCGAGCGCCATGCCCTTCTCGAGCTTGCCCGAATAGATCCGGCAGAAAGTGATCGAGCCGACGTGCGGAAACGACATGATCTTGAACGCGATCATGGCGAGCGGATCAGCATCCGTCGGGTGACGCTCGGTCTCGTCGCCGGTCTTGACGTCGATGCACTTATAGGCTTCGCGATCGGACGGGGCCGGCAAGAAGTCGACAACGGCGTCGAGGAGCTGCTGAACACCCTTATGCTTGAAAGCAGAACCGCAAAGCATCGGGTAGAACGCGCCCGTGATCGTCGCCTTGCGAATAAGGCGCCGTAACGTGGCCGCATCCGGCTCCTGACCATCGAGATAGGCCGCCATGACGTCGTCGTCCATCTCGACGGCGGCTTCGATCATGGCTTCACGGAATTCCTTCGCCCTATCAGCGAGATCCGCCGGGATGTCCTGTTCGCTGAACGCCGCGTCCTTTCCGTCGCCATCCCACACGTAGGCCTTCATGGCGATAAGGTCGACGACGCCGCGGAAATCGCTTTCTGCGCCGATCGGGAGCTGGAGCGGCACAGCCTTGGCGCCGAGCTTCTCTTTGATGTCGCTGACGCACATGTAGAAGTCAGCGCCGATCTTATCCATCTTGTTGGAAAAGATGATGCGCGGCACCGCGTATTTGTCGCCCTGGCGCCAGACCGTCTCGGTCTGCGGCTCGACGCCCTGATTCGAGTCCAGCACACACACGGCACCGTCCAAGACGCGCAGCGAACGCTCGACCTCGATCGTGAAATCGACGTGGCCTGGCGTGTCGATGATGTTCAAACGATGCTTTTTGCCGTCGCGATTGGTCCAGAAACAGGTCGTCGCGGCGGACGTAATCGTGATGCCGCGCTCGGCCTCCTGATCCATGAAATCCATCGTCGAGGCGCCATCGTGCGTCTCGCCGATCTTGTGATTCTTGCCCGTGTAGTAGAGGATTCGCTCAGTCGTCGTCGTCTTGCCAGCATCAATGTGGGCCATGATGCCGAAGTTACGATAGTCCTCGATTTTATATTCACGGGCCATGGGATTTGCCTCGGGTCGAATCCGTTACCAGCGGTAATGCGAGAAAGCGCGGTTGGCCTCGGCCATCTTGTGCGTGTCTTCGCGCTTCTTCACGGCCGTACCGCGATTGTTTGCAGCATCGAGAAGCTCGCCCGAAAGACGCTCTTCCATCGTATTTTCGTTGCGGGACCGCGCCGCTGCGATCAGCCAGCGAATCGCCAGCGCCTGCCGACGCTCGGTGCGCACCTCGACCGGCACCTGGTAGGTGGCACCACCGACGCGGCGCGAGCGAACCTCGACGGCCGGCATCACATTCTCGAGCGCCTGATGGAAGAGCGGCAGCGGGTCGGACTTGGCGCGACCCTGAATCCGATCCAATGCGCCGTAGAAAATGTTTTCGGCGACCGATTTCTTCCCCTCGTACATGATCGAGTTCATGAACTTGGACACGACGAGGTCGTTGAACTTCGGATCCGGGTTGATAACCCGCTTCTGCGCCCTGTGCCGACGAGACATGGCTTCAGTCCTTCAAGCTCTCTTAGGCGTTCTTTGCAGCCCGCGATCATTCTCATTGCTGGAGCCGACGCGATCGCCGACCCAGCGCTACCTCACTTCGGCCGCTTGGCGCCGTACTTCGAACGACGCTGGCGACGGTTGGCCACGCCTTGCGTGTCGAGAACGCCGCGGATGATATGGTAGCGAACGCCAGGAAGATCCTTGACGCGGCCGCCGCGGATCATGACCACGGAATGCTCCTGAAGGTTGTGACCTTCACCCGGAATGTAGCCGATCACCTCGAAACCGTTCGTCAGACGCACTTTCGCGACTTTGCGGAGCGCGGAGTTCGGCTTCTTTGGAGTCGTCGTATAGACACGCGTGCAGACGCCCCGTTTTTGCGGGCACGCCTCCATGGCCGGCACCTTGTTGCGCTCGGCAGGCCGAACGCGCGGCTTGCGGATCAACTGCTGTATGGTCGGCATGCGCCCAGTCCGATCGGTGCGCCATCCGCTAATGGATGGCTTGTGCCAAACTTACGGGAGCCAAGCGCCCCATTTAATCGGGATGCCCAGCTCCATGCACCAGAGGATCGCAGGCCCTTGCGCGGCTCCGCGATCATGGCTTCGAAATTTACCCTGCTTGGAAACGACAGTGTTTAGGCGGGTTCTCGGTCCGGCGAAACGCCGCGCGAGGCCTACGACCTATCGTGAGAGTGCGCGGAACCTAACGACTTCCAATGTAAAGGTCAACAGCGAGACGCCGCCCCAGCCCAAAAAATGTTGCCTCTGCCCGTGACTAAATTTGCACCCCGCTATATGCGTAGCAAAACGGCCACCCAAGGGCGGCCGTTTCGATCTCAGACGAGGCTTCGACGCCTATTCGGCGGCCTCCTCGGTGCGGCGGCGGCGGCGAACCGGCGGCTCCTCGCCATCGGGTCCGCCAATCGCACGTTCGGCCTCGGCGCGAGCCCTCTCTTTCGAGATGAGGTCGTCGCGCTTCGTCGCGATCTTGCGAAGTTCGCGCAGCATGCCGCCCGTGCCGGCCGGGATGAGGCGGCCGACAATGACGTTCTCCTTGAGTCCGTCAAGCGTATCCACCTTGCCATTGACCGAGGCTTCGGTGAGGACGCGCGTCGTCTCCTGGAAGGACGCTGCGGAGATGAACGAGTCGGTCTGCAGCGACGCCTTCGTGATGCCGAGCAGGACCGGCTTGCCGGAGGCAATACGCTTGCCAGCCTTGTCGAGCAGAAGGTTCCGGCGATCCATCTCGATTTTATCGACTTGCTCGCCCTTCAGGAAATCGCTTTCGCCTGCATCTTCGATCTCGACCTTCTGCAGCATCTGCCGGACGATGACCTCGATGTGCTTGTCATTGATGGTCACGCCCTGCAGGCGGTAGACGTCCTGGATCTCCTTGATCAGGTACTTGGCGAGTTCCTCCACGCCCTTGATCGCAAGAATGTCGTGCGGAGCCGGGTGACCGTCATAGACAAAGTCGCCCTTCTCGACACGATCGCCATGCTGGACCGCCAAGCTCTTGCCGCGCGGAATCAGATACTCGACGGGCGAAAGTGACTCGTCGTCGGGCTTGATCGTAATGCGCTGCTTGTTCTTGTAGTCCTTGCCGAATTCCACCGTGCCGGATATCTCGGCGATGATGGCATGGTCCTTCGGACGACGCGCCTCGAAGAGCTCGGCCACGCGCGGCAGACCGCCCGTGATGTCACCCGTTTTGGCGGACGCCGTCGGAACACGAGCCAGCACGTCGCCGGCCTTGACCTGCGCCCCTGTGTCGACCGAGAGAACCGCCTCGACCGGCAGCAGATAACGCGCATCGCCGCCGCGTTGCAGCTTGATCGGCTTGCCGCCCTTGCCATCCTTCACCACAACCGCAGGCTTCAGATCGCTGGTACGGGCGCTCGCACGCCAGTCCATGACGACACGGTTGGTGGTGCCCTTGACGTCGTCGGTCTGCTCCTTGACCGAGAGGCCGTCGATCATATCTTCGAAATCGACGACACCATCGACCTCGGAGAGAATCGGACGGGTGTAAGGGTCCCATTGGGCGATGCGCGTGCCGCGCTTGACCTCGTCGCCCTCGTCGACATGGACGCGGGCACCATACGGGATCTTGTGCGTGGCAAGCTCTTTCGCCGACTGGTCGACGATCACGACGGCCATCGTACGCCCCATGGCGACGAGGCGGCCTTGGCCGTCGCGCACCATGCTGCGGTTCTTGATCCGCACCGTGCCGTTGAAGTTCGACTCGATGAAGGACTGGTCAACCGTCTGCGCCACACCACCAATGTGGAAAGTACGCATAGTGAGCTGCGTACCTGGCTCGCCGATCGACTGGGCGGCAATGACGCCAACCGCCTCGCCGATGTTGACGAGTGTTCCCCGCGCGAGATCGCGGCCATAGCACTTGGCGCAGACGCTGGTCTCGGTATCGCAGGTCAGCACAGAGCGGATGCGGACCTCCTGAATCTGCGCCTTCTCGATTCGATCGACGTGACTCTCCTCGATGAGATCGCCAGTGGCGACGATCACTTCCTTGGAGACAGGATCGATCACATCCTCAGCCGCGGTACGTCCGAGCACCCGGGCAGACAGCGGCACGATGACCGTACCGGCATCAACCACGGCCTGGACGTTGAGACCACGATCCGTGCCGCAATCGACTTCCGTGATGATGCAGTCCTGGGCCACGTCCACGAGGCGACGCGTCAAGTAGCCCGAGTTCGCCGTCTTGAGCGCCGTGTCGGCGAGGCCTTTGCGCGCACCGTGAGTCGAGTTGAAGTACTCGAGAACCGACAACCCCTCCTTGAAGTTGGAGATGATCGGCGTCTCGATGATCTCGCCCGACGGCTTGGTCATCAGACCGCGCATGCCCGCGAGCTGCTTCATCTGGGTGGGTGAGCCGCGCGCACCCGAATGGCTCATCATGTAGATCGAGTTGATCGGCCGCTCGCGGCCGGTGACAGAATCTACCTGCGAGGTCGAGATGCGATCCATCATCTCCTTGGCGATCTGGTCGGTGCACTTCGACCAGGCGTCAACGACCTTGTTGTACTTCTCGAGCTGCGTGATGAGGCCGTCATTGTACTGCTGCTCGAACTCACGGACGAGCTCGGTCGTCTCGGCGACGATCTTATCCTTGGTGTCCGGAATCAGCATGTCGTCCTTGCCGAACGAGATGCCGGCCTTGAACGCGTGATGGAAACCAAGACCCATGATGCGGTCACAGAAGATGACCGTCTCCTTCTGGCCGCAGCTCCGGTAGACGGCATCGATCAGGCCGGAGATCGCCTTCTTGGTCAGCAGCGTGTTGACCAGCGAGAAGCGTACACCCGGCACTCTCGGCAGCAATTCGCCCAACAGCATACGGCCCGGCGTCGTCTCGGCGACCTCGGTCTGCATCTTGCCATCGGAATCGACGTAGCTGACGCGACCCTTCACCTTGGCGTGCAGTGTCACGGCACCAGCCGACAACGCTTGGTGCACCTCGGCGACCGAGCCCAGCAGCATACCCTGGCCTTGCTCGTTCTCACGCTGCAGTGACACGTAGTAGAGGCCGAGAACGATATCCTGCGACGGCACGATGATCGGCGCGCCGTTGGCAGGGTGCAGGATGTTGTTCGTCGACATCATCAGCACGCGTGCCTCGAGCTGCGCCTCGAGCGACAACGGCACGTGAACGGCCATCTGATCGCCGTCGAAGTCGGCGTTGAAAGCCGCGCAGACCAGCGGATGCAGCTGGATCGCCTTGCCCTCGATGAGCATCGGCTCGAAGGCCTGGATGCCGAGACGGTGCAGCGTCGGGGCGCGGTTCAACAGCACCGGATGCTCGCGGATGACCTCGTCGAGCACGTCCCAGACCTCGCCCTTCTCCTTCTCGACGAGCTTCTTCGCCTGCTTCACCGTCGCTGCCTGACCGAGTGCCTGCAGACGCGCGTAGATGAATGGCTTGAACAACTCGAGCGCCATCTTCTTCGGCAAGCCACACTGATGCAGCTTGAGTTCTGGACCCACCACGATCACGGAGCGACCGGAGTAGTCGACTCGCTTGCCGAGCAGGTTTTGCCGGAAGCGGCCCTGCTTGCCCTTCAGCATGTCCGCAAGCGACTTCAGCGGGCGCTTGTTGGCGCCCGTGATGACACGACCCCGACGGCCGTTATCGAACAGCGCGTCGACAGCCTCCTGCAGCATCCGCTTCTCGTTGCGGATGATGATGTCAGGCGCGCGAAGATCGATCAGCCGCTTCAAGCGATTGTTGCGGTTGATCACGCGACGATAGAGATCGTTGAGATCGGACGTGGCAAAGCGGCCGCCGTCGAGCGGCACCAGGGGGCGCAGCTCGGGCGGGATGACCGGCACATGCGTCAGGATCATCCACTCCGGCCGGTTCCCCGACTCCAGAAATGCCTCGATGATCTTCAAGCGCTTGGCCAACTTCTTCGGCTTCAGCTCGGTGGTTGCCTCGGCGATCTCGCGACGGATGTCGTCCTTGATCTTGTCGAGATCCATGTTCGTCAAGAACTCGCGGATCGCTTCGGCACCGATGCCGGCCGTGAAGCTGTCCTGGCCGTACTCCTCGATCGCCTGGAGGTACTGATCCTCGCTGAGGAGCTGCTTCTCCTTGAACGGAGAGACGCCCGGTTCAATGACGATGTAGTTCTCGAAGTAGAGAACGCGCTCGAGGTCCTTGAGCGTCATGTCGAGCAACAAGCCGATGCGGCTCGGCAGGGACTTCAGGAACCAGATGTGCGCGACCGGGGCGGCAAGCTCGATATGCCCCATACGTTCGCGACGCACCTTGGCAAGCGTGACCTCGACGCCGCACTTCTCGCAAATGAGGCCCTTGTACTTCATGCGCTTGTACTTGCCGCACAAGCACTCATAGTCCTTGATCGGTCCGAAGATGCGCGCGCAGAACAGCCCGTCACGTTCCGGCTTGAACGTGCGGTAGTTGATGGTTTCGGGCTTCTTGATCTCGCCAAACGACCAGGACTTGATGTCGTCCGGGCTCGCGATCGAGATACGAATCTGGTCGAAGGTCGGAATCTGGACCTGGGGCTTGAAGGCGTTGGTGATCTCGTTCATCAGCTATCTCCCAAAGGTCGCCTCGGCTTCCAGCGAAATCGTTTCGCAGCGACC
The DNA here is from genome assembly GCA_050250755.1 of Hyphomicrobiaceae bacterium. Lineage (GTDB taxonomy): Bacteria > Pseudomonadota > Alphaproteobacteria > Rhizobiales > Hyphomicrobiaceae. The sequence continues at coordinate 55,841 of JBFWOB010000015.1, read as the reverse complement.
GGCGCTCAGGCGAGAGCGCCGGCCAGCCTCGTTTCGTGTAGCCACGCTTACTCTGCTGCGCGAGGCGGCAATTGCGGGCGCGCCACGCCCAACGGATCGTCTTCGTCGACATCGATCGCAGTCGGTGCCCCGCTGTCGACAAGCTCGACATTGAGGCCTAGGGCGCGCATCTCCTTGACGAGCACGTTGAAGCTTTCGGGAATGCCCGCCTCGAAGCTGTCGTCGCCGCGGACGATTGCTTCGTAGACCTTGGTGCGGCCGGCCACGTCGTCCGACTTCACCGTCAGCATTTCCTGCAACGTGTACGCTGCGCCATAAGCCTCGAGCGCCCACACCTCCATCTCGCCGAAACGCTGTCCGCCGAACTGGGCCTTGCCACCGAGCGGCTGCTGCGTGACCAACGAGTAGGGGCCGATCGAGCGTGCGTGGATCTTGTCGTCGACAAGATGGTGCAGCTTCAGCACGTACTTGTAGCCGACAGTCACCTTTCGATCGAACTGCTCACCCGTGCGTCCGTCGTGAAGCGTTACCTGACCGGAGGAATCAAAACCGGCAAGCTTCAGCATCTGCACGATGTCGCCCTCACGGGCTCCATCGAACACGGGCGTCGCAATCGGCACACCGCCACGCATCTGACGCGAAAGGGCAAGCTTCTCGTCCTCGGAAAGCTGCTCGACCTCCTCGCGCTGGCCGTAGATACGGCTCAGTGCATCGCTTACGGGCTTGGCATCGCCCGAGGCGTGGTACTGCTCCAGCGCTTGGTCGATGACACGACCAAGACCACGACAGGCCCAGCCAAGGTGCGTCTCGAGGATCTGCCCGACGTTCATGCGGCTCGGCACGCCGAGCGGATTCAGCACGACATCGACGTGCGTGCCGTCCTCGAGGAACGGCATGTCCTCGCACGGCACGATCATCGACACGACGCCTTTGTTGCCGTGCCGGCCCGCCATCTTGTCGCCGGGCTGGATCTTGCGCTTCACGGCCACGAAGACCTTGACCATCTTCATGACGCCGGGAGGCAACTCGTCACCGCGCTGCAGCTTGTCGACCTTGTCCGCGAAGCGTTGCGTGAGGCCCTTCTTGGCCTCCTCGTATTGCTTCTGGATGGCCTCGACAGCCGCCATCGCCCTCTCGTCCTTGAGGCCGATCTCCCACCACTGACTACGCGGAATCTCGCCCAGAATTGCTTCGTCGATCTGGGTGCCCTTGCGAGCACCCTTCGGACCCTTGGCGACCTCCTGGCCCATCAAGGAATCCTTGAGGCGGCCATAGACGTTGCGGTCGAGGATCTGCAGCTCGTCGTCGCGATCCTTGGCGAGACGTTCGATCTCCTCGCGCTCGATCGCCATCGCGCGCTCGTCTTTCTCGACGCCGTGGCGGTTGAACACGCGGACTTCGACGATCGTACCCGCAACACCTGGCGGCAGGCGCAGCGAGGTGTCACGCACATCCGAGGCCTTCTCGCCGAAGATGGCGCGGAGAAGCTTTTCCTCCGGTGTCATCGGGCTTTCACCCTTCGGCGTGATCTTGCCGACGAGAATGTCACCGGGTTGAACTTCAGCGCCGATGTAGACGATGCCGGCCTCGTCGAGGTTCTTCAGCGCTTCTTCCGACACGTTCGGAATGTCGCGCGTGATTTCCTCGGGCCCAAGCTTCGTATCGCGGGCCATCACCTCGAATTCCTCGATGTGGATCGAGGTGAAGATGTCCTCGGAAACCACCCGCTCGGAGAGCAGGATCGAGTCCTCGAAGTTGTAGCCCATCCACGGCATGAACGCGACGAGCACGTTCTTGCCAAGGGCCAGATCGCCGAGATCCGTCGACGGGCCATCGGCCACGATTTCGCCAGCACGGACCCGGTCTCCCACATTCACCAGCGGTCGCTGGTTGATGCAGGTGTTCTGGTTCGAGCGCTGGAACTTGCGCAGCCGGTAGATGTCGACGCCGGGCTTCGACGGATCGGTCTCCTCGGTGGCGCGCACGACGATACGCGTCGCGTCAACCTGATCGACGATACCCGTGCGGCGCGCCGCGATGGCAGCACCCGAATCGCGCGCGACGACCTCCTCCATGCCCGTGCCGACGAACGGAGCCTCCGCCTTGATCAGCGGAACCGCTTGGCGCTGCATATTGGAGCCCATCAGGGCGCGGTTGGCGTCATCGTTCTCGAGGAACGGAATGAGCGCTGCCGCCACCGAAACGAGCTGCTTCGGCGAGACATCGATGTAGTCGACCCGGTCGACCGGAACGAGCATCACATCGCCCTGGTACCGAACCGTGACCAGATCCTCGGTCAAGCGGCCCTCGTCATCGATCTCGGCGTTGGCCTGGGCGACGTGGTGGCGCATCTCTTCCATGGCGGAGAGATAGTTCACCTCGTCGGTCACCTTGCCATCGCGCACACGACGATACGGGCTCTCGATGAAGCCGTACTTGTTGACGCGCGCAAAGGTCGCCAGCGAGTTGATCAGACCGATGTTCGGGCCTTCCGGCGTTTCGATCGGACAGATGCGGCCGTAGTGCGTCGGATGGACGTCACGAACCTCGAAGCCCGCACGCTCACGCGTCAGACCACCTGGGCCAAGTGCCGAGAGGCGACGCTTGTGCGTGATCTCGGAGAGCGGGTTGGTCTGGTCCATGAACTGCGAGAGCTGCGACGAGCCGAAGAACTCGCGCACCGCTGCCGCGGCCGGCTTGGCGTTGATCAGGTCCTGCGGCATCACGGTGTCGATGTCGACGGACGACATACGCTCCTTGATGGCGCGCTCCATGCGGAGCAGGCCGATGCGGTACTGATTCTCCATCAACTCGCCGACCGACCGCACGCGCCGATTGCCCAGATGGTCGATGTCGTCGATCTCACCCTTGCCGTCACGCAGGTCGACCAGCGTCTTGACGACCGCGAGGATGTCCTCCCGGCGCAGAACGCGGACCGTATCGTCGCACTTGAGGTCGAGACGCATGTTCATCTTCACGCGCCCGACCGCCGAGAGGTCATACCGCTCCGGATCGAACAACAGGCCGTGGAAGAGCGCCTCGCCGGCGTCGAGCGTCGGCGGCTCGCCGGGACGCATAACGCGGTAGATGTCGAGCAGAGCCTCCTCGCGGTTCGAGTTCTTGTCGATCGCCAGGGTGTTGCGGATGTAGCCGCCGATCGTGACGTGATCGATGTCGAGGATGGGGAACGATTCGACGCCCGCTTCCTCGAGCACCGCGATCAGCTTGGCATCGAGCTCATCGCCCGCTTCGCCATAAATGCGGCCGCCATCGAGATTGACAATATCCTCGGCGAGGTATCTGCCGGTGAGCTCCTCGGTGCCGACCAGCACCTGATCGAGGCCGGATTCAGCGAGTTCACGAGCCCTGCGCGCGGAGATCTTCTCGCCAGCCTTGGCTACGACCTCGCCCGACCGGGCGTCGACAATGTCGGTCGCCGGAGTTGCGCCACGCATCTTTTCCGCGCGGAACGGCATGGTCCAGCCGTTCTTCACGCGTGCGACCGCGATCGACGCATAGAACGTCGACAGGATCTCCTCGTCATTGAGGCCGAGCGCGTAAAGCAGCGTCGTGACCGGCAGCTTGCGCTTGCGGTCGATGCGAACGTAGACGTTGTCCTTGGCGTCGAACTCGAAATCGAGCCAGGAGCCGCGATACGGGATGATGCGGGCCGCGAACAGAAGCTTCCCTGACGCATGCGTCCGCCCACGATCGTGATCGAAGAACACGCCGGGCGAACGGTGCATCTGTGAAACGATGACGCGCTCGGTACCGTTGATGACGAACGTGCCGTTCGACGTCATGAACGGCATGTCGCCCATGTAGACGTCCTGCTCCTTGACGTCCTTGATGGACTTGGAGCCCGTCTCCTCGTTCACATCGAACACGATCAGGCGCAGCTTCACCTTCAGCGGCGCAGCATAGGTCATGTCGCGCTGCTGGCACTCATCGACGTCGAATTTCGGCGGCTCGAACTCATAACGGACGAACTCGAGCGTCGACTTGCCCGAGAAATCCGAGATCGGAAACACCGACTTGAACACAGCCTGAAGACCTTGGTCAGGACGGCCGCCGGCCGGCTCCCGCACCATCAGAAAATCGTCATAAGAGCTCTTCTGCACCTCAATGAGGTTCGGCATCTCTGCCACCTCGCCGAGTGAGCCGAACTTCCTGCGGATACGCGTTCTGCCGGTGAACGTGTGAGCCATGTCCACTCCTTCTGGGGAGGGAGTAGGGATCGAAACGGATAGCTCCGTCCCTAGCTCCTCGCTTCTGTCTGTGTCGCCCGAACGGCTTGCCGAAAGCCCAACAGGGATTTCGGGAAACCGTCCGCATCAGGAACCTGGGCGGGCGATGGCTGGTGCCATCTCCCGCCCTGGCGCATTACTTCACTTCGACCTTGGCGCCGGCGTCCTCGAGCTGCTTCTTCAGCTTCGCAGCATCGTCCTTGGAGACGCCCTCTTTCACGGCCTTGTTGCCAGCCTCGACGAGATCCTTCGCCTCCTTGAGGCCGAGACCAGTGATGGTGCGGACCTCTTTGATGACGTTGATCTTCTTGTCGCCGGCGGCGACGAGAACAACCGTAAACTCGGTCTGCTCCTCAGCCGGGGCAGCAGCAGCACCAGCGGCCGGGGCCGCAACGGCGACAGCCGCGGCGGCAGCGGACACGCCCCACTTCTCCTCAAGCACCTTGATGAGCTCGGCGGCCTCGATGATCGTGAGCTGGGAGAGGTCGTCCGCAATCTTGGTCAGATCAGCCATTTTCTTCTTCCTGTCTTGTCGAGCGCGGTGCGCTCATGTTGCGATGATGGTTGTGGGCGTGCCGCTATCAGGCGGCCTCTTGCCCACCACCTTCCTTGTCCATGCGGGCCTTGAGCAAGCGCGCCAGCGCCGACCCAGGCTCGTTGAGCGTACGCACCAGCTTGGAAGCCGGAGCTTGGATGAGGCCCATGAGCTGGCTTCTCAGCTCGTCCAGCGAAGGCAGATCGGCAAGAGCCTTGACACCACTGGCGTCGAGGATGGTCTTGCCCATCGCGCCGCCAACGATCTCGAGCTTGTCGGTCTCCTTGGCATAAGCGATCGCTGTCTTCGCCGCCGCAATCGGGTCTTTCGAATAGGCCAGAATGATCGGCCCTTTCAAAAGTCCCTTGATGCCCTCGGCGTCGGTGCCGTCCAGCGCCAGTGCCGCCAGCCTGTTCTTGGCCACCTTGACCGTGCCGCCAGCCGCCTTGACGCGGTTCCGGAACTCGGCCGATTGGGCCGCCACTAGGCCATTGTTGCGCGCCACCACAATCACGCCCGTATCCTTGAGCATGTCGTGGAGCGTTGCGACGAGCTCACGTTTCGCGGCTCTGTCCACTCGTTTCCACTCCTTCAGTCGCGGCTGCCTTGGAAAGGCCGCCTCTCGGTTGCACCATGCCGCTCGAAGCCTGGACCACTGTCCGGCTGCCGCGCGGCGGCTAGGTTCCTGTCCGCCCGTGACCAGCATCCCCGTAGGGACTGGCGCACGGTGCGACCCGTAGAGGCTGAAACCGCTCCCTCGACACGGCAAATGCCGCATCTGGGCTCGATCCGTCTCCCATCTCTTGCAGGCCCATTCGGTTCAAGCCGCCTCAAGGGCGGCACCTGCAGTCTCGGACAGGTCTTCGGGGAACCGGCAAAACCAGCTCCCCTCCCGGACATAACGCCCGGATCTCAAAAGCAACTTCGGCGCACTCTCGAATCGGCCATTGGACCGGTGCGACAGCGCTCCCACTCAGATCATCGCCGCCTGACCACCAATGCTGGTGTGATCGACCTTGAGGCCGGGTCCCTGGGTAGACGTGAGCGAGATCTTCTTGACGTACGTTCCTTTCGATCCTGTCGGCTTCGCACGAACGACCGCATCGACGAATGCACGGATGTTCTCGACAAGCGCGTTATCGGCAAAGCTCGCCTTGCCGACACCGGCATGAATGACGCCGGCTTTCTCGACACGGAATTCGACCGCGCCGCCCTTGGCGCCGGCCACCGCGTTCGCGACATCCATGGTCACCGTTCCGACGCGCGGGTTCGGCATCAGGCCACGGGGACCCAGAATCTTGCCGAGGCGACCGACGAGGCCCATCATGTCGGGCGTCGCGATGCAGCGGTCGAAGTTCAACACGCCCTTTTGGACCTGCTCGACCAGATCCTCGGCGCCCACCACGTCGGCACCAGCGGCGCGCGCTTCATCGGCCTTCGGCCCGCGCGCAAAAACGGCGACACGAAGCGTCCGGCCAGAACCGTTCGGCAGCAAACAGACGCCGCGCACGACCTGATCGGCGTGCTTCGGATCGACGCCGAGATTCATCGAAATCTCGATCGTCTCGTCGAATTTGGCCTTGGCGCGCTCCTTCACCATCTTCACGGCATCTTCGATGGAGTAGGCCTTCGAACGGTCGATGCCGTCCGCGAGTGCGAAGAGGCGCTTGCCACCGGCGGCGCGGGTCGCTTTGAGTTTCTCGGGTGCGATTGCCATTGCGCCTTACTCCACCACCCTGAGGCCCATCGAGCGGGCCGAGCCTGCCAGCGTCCGGGCCGCGGCCTCGACGTCGCTCGTATTCATGTCCTTCATCTTCTGGGTCGCGATCTCGCGGAGCTGCGCCATCGAAATCTCGCCGGCCACCGCACGTCCCGGCTCCTTCGAGCCCGAACCCGGCTTGCCGGTCGGCTTCATCCCCGCCGCCTTTTTGATCAGGAACGTGACGGGCGGCATGCGCATCTCGAAAGTGAACGAACGGTCGGAAAAGACCGTGATCTTCACCGGAATGGGCGTACCCTGCTCCATGTCCTTCGTCTTGGCGTTGAAGGCTTTGCAGAACTCCATGATGTTAACGCCGCGCTGACCCAACGCGGGGCCAATAGGCGGCGCCGGATTGGCGGCGCCGGCAGGCACCTGCAAACTGATGTAACCGTCGATCTTCTTTGCCATCTCATTCCCCTGGCCACGGTTCCTGTGGCTCGGTTGGCGGGGAGGAACCCTCCCCCGGGTTAGCGGTCAACGGGCTGGCTGGCCCTCCCGCACTCGACCCCGCTTCTCGTGGCGAAACGCTCGAAAGCGGGTATCGAACTCGATGGGTGCCCGACGACGCTCGCCAGCACCCGCATGCCGTTAGTCATTTTTGTCAGCCGGAGACTTTCTCCACTTGGCTGAACTCAAGATCGACGCGCGTCGCACGCCCGAAGATCATGACGGCGACTTTCAAGCGCGAGCGCTCCTCGTCCACCTCCTCGACCTGACCGCTGAACGATGCAAACGGCCCATCGGAAACCTTGATCTGTTCGCCGACCTCGTACGATACCGACGGCTTCGGCCGCTCGACACCCTCCTTGACTTGATTGAGGATGCGCATTGCCTCGTCTTCGGAGATCGGCGTCGCCCTGTTGTCCGAGCCGAGGAAGCCCGTGACCTTCGGAGTGTTCTTGATGAGCACGAAGCCCTGATCGGTCATTTCCATCTTGACGAGAACATAGCTCGGGAAAAGCTTGCGTTCGGAATGGACTTTCCGCCCGCGCCGCACCTCGATCACATCCTCTGAGGGAACCAGAACCTCCTCGAACAGGTGCTCCAATCCTGCGGCCTTGGCCCGCTCCTTGATCGATTCCGCCACCTTCTTCTCGAAATTCGAGTAGGCGTGCACAATGTACCAGCGCTTCGCCATGTTGTTCTCTTCTCTCGCCTTTCCAAGAAGCGCTAAGTGGGTGCCGACCGGGCTATCACTCGACTTCACGAGCAAATCCGTACGAAGCGGCCTTCCGCTACCGAACGGCAGAGCCCTAGTTCAACCACCAATACCCAAAACCCACTTTACGGCGTTGCCGATGAGCAAATCGGATACCGTGAAAAATGCGGCCGCAATTGCCACCATGACCAACACCATGGCGGTCGTGACCCAGACCTCCTTCCAGGTCGGCCAGGTCACCTTGGAGACCTCTTGCCGAACCTCCTGCACGAACTGGAACGGATTCACTGCCATCTCATTCCACCTTCACGGCCTGCCGGCGGTCACCTTTTCGGGAGCCGCCCTGAAATCCAAAGTAACGCGCAAACACCGCAAAATGGCTCGCCCCCTGGACGGGAATGGCAGGGGCGGAGGGTCTCGAACCCCCAACCTTCGGTTTTGGAGACCGACGCTCTACCAATTGAGCTACACCCCTCGAGATGCCGGACACTCCTGGCATCCACCTATTGCCGAACTCCATCATATTGAAAGAGAACGGATATTTTGCGCGCGCGTTCATCAACAGTCGATGCGGACAGCGTTGCGATGCCTCGGTTTAAGCTCAAGGCCTCGCCACCCGTCCTCATTGCTGTTGGTATTCGAGCCGTTCTTATAGAGGCCCGAGCGTTGCTGCACAAGCGCAAATCAACAATTAAATCTTGACAGACTCAGGCCCGCCGCGACTCGCAGCAGCGACGACCACCCGGCGCCCGAAGCCACATCATTAGGCAAACGCGACGCTTCAGGGTTGCAGAGGTTCTACCACGACTGCAGTGCCGTAAGCGAGCACTTCGGTCACGCCAGCGTTAATCTCGTTCGCATCGTAGCGCAAAGCGAGGATTGCGTTAGCGCCCAATTGGCGGGCATGCGCGAGCAATGCGTCGTGTGCGTCTTGGCGCGCATCCTCGGCAAGCTTGGTATAAATCGTGATGTTGCCGCCACGGACAGTTTGGAGAAAGGCGCCGACGCCAGCGATGATGTTCCGGGAGCGCACCACCACACCGCGCGCAACGCCGACATGGCGCACAACTCGATAGCCTGCGATCTCGTTGGTTGTAGCAACCAGAATTTCGGCCATTCCCCGCCCATCGGAACGTCATGGAGGCGCAGCATAAGTGCGCCTCGATGACTTGATCTCTCCAGCCGATACCGGCCTCGTCACTCGACGATTTTAGTAACGACGCCTGCGCCGACGGTACGGCCGCCCTCGCGGATGGCGAAGCGGACCTTCTCCTCCATCGCGATCGGCTGGATCAGCTCAACCGCAAACTCCGCGTTGTCGCCCGGCATCACCATCTCCGTGCCTTCCTTCAGCGTCACCACGCCCGTCACATCCGTCGTCCGGAAGTAAAACTGAGGCCGGTAGTTGTTGAAGAAAGGCGTATGCCGGCCACCCTCGTCCTTCGTCAGGATGTAGGCCTCCGCCATGAACTTCCGGTGCGGCTTCACAGACCCCGGCTTGCACAGAACCTGACCCCGCTCCACCGCCTCCTTGTCCACGCCACGCAGCAGGCAGCCGACGTTGTCGCCCGCAACGCCCTCGTCCAGGAGCTTGCGGAACATCTCGACGCCCGTCACCGTCGTCTTCTGCGTGTCGCGAAGACCCACGATCTCGGCTTCCTCGCCCACCTTGATCCGGCCGCGCTCGATGCGGCCCGTCACAACCGTGCCGCGGCCCGAGATCGAGAACACGTCCTCGATCGGCATCAGGAACGGCTGATCGATCGCCCGCTCAGGCAGAGGAATGTAGGTATCCAGAGCCTCGTAGAGCTGGATGATCGCCTCGTCCGCCAGCGGACCCTTCTCCCCGTTCAGCGCCTTGATCGCAGCCCCGCGGATCACCGGAACGTCGTCGCCCGGGAACTGGTACTGCTTCAGGAGCTCGCGAACCTCCAGCTCCACAAGGTCCAACAGCTCCTCGTCATCGACGATGTCACACTTGTTCAGGAACACCACGATGTACGGAACGCCGACCTGGCGGGCCAGCAGGATGTGCTCGCGCGTCTGCGGCATCGGGCCGTCGACCGCCGACACCACAAGGATCGCGCCGTCCATCTGCGCCGCGCCCGTGATCATGTTCTTCACGTAGTCGGCGTGGCCCGGGCAGTCCACGTGCGCATAGTGACGGTTCGGCGTCGCGTACTCGACGTGGCTCGTCGCGATCGTCAGGATCTTCGTCGGATCCCGGCGCCCCTGGCTCTCAGACGCCTTCGCCACCTCGTCATACGCGATCGCCGTCTTCGTCCACCCACGATCCGCTGACACCTTCGTCAGCGCAGCCGTCAGCGTCGTCTTGCCGTGGTCAACGTGACCGATCGTGCCTACATTGCAATGCGGCTTGTTACGATCGAATTTCTCCTTGGCCATGGGGACGCCTTTCTCTGTCTTGGGACGTGTCAAGAGCCTTTCGAGCGGCTGGGATAGGGCCCTTTCGCCTTTCTATCAAGGCGCAAAATGCAACTGCCGAGGACGACTGAGAATACCTGGCGCGGAAACCGTCGCGTAGCGCACGACGAACTGTGCTTCACCGTACGGCGCTCAGCTCAACCGCCTGAGCCAGCCCGGCGAGCCGCGCGGACGCCACCGCGAGGCGCGCCACGCTCATTTCGCGGGTCGCAGCGATCGCCTCCAGATCGCGATGCGCCCGGTCGGCGAGCGAGCCACAGCTTTCCAACCATGCAGCCAGATCGACCATATCGGTTCGTGAAACACGTAGAAACGAGGCCGTCAGACGACGGTGGGCGTCTCCCAGACTTGCAATGCCGCCACCGATGGCAAGGCGTTCGTAGTCGTCGGCCGGCGCCAGTTCCTGGGCACGGGCGGCGATCACGTCGATCCTCAGATAGCTGGCGATCTCCAGATAAGCCCGCGCTGTGTCCTCGAGCGAGGCGCCGCTGCGCGCTGCTGTCGCGACCACGGCCGGCGTCTCGACAAGCACGGAGAGACGAACCACATCCCGCGCCACATCCTCGGGTACGCCATGAGCTTTGAGATCGCTGACATCGCGCGCGAGGCGATCGCGCAAGGCCGCTGGAGCAATCCGATCCAAAGCCCCGGCGATCGTCGCACAGCCTGCTTCACAGCGCCTGATGGTCTCGCCCAAGGGGCTTGCCGCCACGCCCTCGCGCAGGAAATCGGTGGCTGCCGCGATGAGACCATGGCCAACCGTCTCGTAAAGGCCGAGCTGAACATCACCCGCGACGCGGCCATCGAGAGCGTCGATACGCGCCCACAGCGATGCGAGGCCGAGCGTCCCACGAGCGGCCATGAAAGCGAAGGCGACCTCTGTAACGGGACGACCGGCAACATCAGCAAGAATAAGCGGCCCAGCCGGGCCAAGGCGATTGACGAGACCGTTCGTCAACGTGGTAGCGACGATCTCGCGGCGCAGGCGATGATTGGAAATGTCCTCGGAAAATCGCTCGCGAAGAGCGGGCGGGAAGTAGTCGAGCAAGAGGTCCGACAAATAGGGATCATCAGGCACGCCGCTCGCCAGAAGGTCGTGCAGGAGAGCTATCTTGGCGTAGCTCAGCACGATGGCCAGCTCGGGACGGGTCAATCCACGACCCTGGCGTATCCGCTCGGCCAACTCATGGTCACCTGGCAGGGCTTCAAGGCGACGATTGATCAAATCGCGTGCGTCGAGGTCGCGAATGAGACGCGCGATGCGGCCAAGGTCGCGGGCCTCACGCCGCTCAGCCAGGCTCAATGCGAGTGACTGCTGATAGTTGTTGCGCAGAACCGTAGCGGCGACATCGGCGCTGGTGGCCGCAAGCAAATGATTGCGCTGCTCAAGCGGGAGGCGACCGGAACGAACCACAGGCGCGAGCGCAATCTTGATATTCACCTCCTGGTCCGACGTGTTCACACCCGCCGAGTTGTCGATGAAATCGGTATTGAGACGAACGCCACGCGTCGCCGCCTCGATGCGGCCCCGTTGCGTCATGCCGAGATTGGCGCCCTCGCCAATCACCTTGGTGCGCAGCTCGGTTGCTGCGACGCGGATCGGATCGTTGGCACGGTCGCCGGCATCAGCGTCCGCTTCATTGGAGGCCCGCACGTAAGTGCCGATGCCGCCGAACCACAAGAGATCCGTCTCCGCCGACAAGATTGCGTGCATCAATTCGTGAGGCGTCATGGCGTCGAGCGTAACGCCCAGCATCACCTTGACTTCGGGCGAAAGCGGCACCGATTTGAGCTGGCGCGAGAACACGCCGCCACCGCGCGAAAACTTGGCCCGATCATAGTCCGCCCAGCTCGACCGAGGCAGCTCGAAAAGCCGGCGCCGCTCGGCCAGAGAGACCGCGGGGTCCGGGTCGGGGTCGAGAAAGATGTCGCGATGATCGAACGCAGCGACGAGACGGGTGCACGGCGAGAGCAGCATGCCGTTGCCGAATACATCGCCCGACATGTCACCAACGCCGATGACTCGGAAAGACTTGGTTTGGATGTCCCAATTCATCTCGCGGAAATGGCGTTTGACGCATTCCCACGCGCCGCGGGCCGTGATGCCCATACCCTTGTGGTCATAGCCAGTCGAGCCGCCGGAGGCGAAGGCATCACCGAGCCAGAACCCTCGTGCTTCGGCGACATCGTTCGCGATGTCCGAGAACGTTGCCGTGCCCTTATCGGCCGCGACGACGAGGTAAGGGTCGTCGGCATCGTGCCTCAGCACGCGGTCCGGCGGGACGATCTTGCCGTCGACAATATTGTCTGTGAGATCCAGCAAGGCACCCATGAACGTGCGGTAGGCCGCGATCCCTTCAGCCTGAATGTCCTCGCGAGTGCCAGCGCGCGGAAGGCACTTGGGCAAGAAGCCGCCTTTGGCACCCGCAGGAACGATGACGGCGTTCTTCACCTGTTGGGCCTTGGCGAGTCCGAGCACTTCGGTGCGATAGTCCAGGGCACGGTCGGACCAGCGAATGCCACCGCGGGCGATCGGGGCGAAGCGCATATGCACACCCTCTACCCTGGGCCCCGCGACGAAAATCTCGCGGAAGGGACGCGGCGCGGGTGCCATGGTCAGCCGCTTGCCGTCGAACTTGAAAGCTATGACCGAGGGCGCGGCACTGTCGTCGGCAAGCCGGTAGAAGGACGTCCGGACGGTTGCCTGAAGGACGGCCAGGAGCGCACGCACAATGCGATCGTGATCGAGGCTCTCGACCTCGGCGAGGGCCGCCTCAATACGCCCGACAATATCTGTAGAACGAGTCTCCCGAGCCGCGATGTCGAGCGGCAAATCAGGGTCGAAGCGCGTGTGAAAGAAGTCGATCAGGTCCCGGACCAAACCCTCATGAGCAACTAGCGTCTCGGCGATGTAGCGCGGCCCGAAGGCTGAGCCGAGTTGGCGCAGATATGAGGCGTAAGCTCGGAGCACAGCAGCTTCACGCCATTCGAGGCCAGCCGCTAGAACGAGGCGGTCGAATACGTCGCTGTCGGCCCTGCCGCCCAGGATGGCCAGAAAAGTATCCTCGAGACGCATGTCGAGGGAGGTACCAAGCTCAAGGGCCCGACCATCGAATGTCTCGAGCACCATGTCATGCAGAACAACTGTCCGCGGTCTGCCTTCTACGTGCGGCATTAACCTCCAGGTTCGCTCGTCAATGACGGAAAACCCTAAGTTTTCGAGCAATGGGACACGCACGGATAGCCGGATCGGCTCATCGAGGCAGTAGATGGCTGCCCGAATGCGATTCGCCGGCATGCCCGGCTCACGATGGATGTCGATCGCGGTCGCGCGCCCTTGTTGCAGACGTTCGATCCGCGCGATGTCCTCGAGCGCCCGCTCCGGCCTGAAGACCTCAGCGTAGCCGGCTGGAAAGGCGTTCTGATAGCGTTCCAGCAAAGTGGAAGCACCGATCCCCATTGCATCAATGGCGGCCTTCAACTCGTCGTCCCACGTGCGCACGATCCGGGCAATGCCGGCCTCGAGCTGCTCGACCGCCACCGGGGTGATGCGACCACTCCTGCGAGCGACGATGAAATGCACGCGCGCCAATGGCGCATCGCGAAAATGTGGATAGAAGGCGGCGACGTAGCCTTGGAAGTATTCCGAGATGTAGGCGCCGATCCGCTCGCGAACACTGCTCGAATAACGATCTCGAGGCACGTAGACCAAGGCCGAGACGAACCGATCGAAGCGATCGTAGCGCAGGAACACGCGCACGCGTGGGCGCAGCTCGAGATCGAGAATGCCGGCCATCCAACGCTCCAGATCATCGCTGCCGATCTGGAACAGTTCATCTCGAGGAAATGTCTCGAGCGCGTTGAAGAGCGTTTTGCCGGCATGACTGCCCGAAGGCAGGGCGAGAGCTTCCGAGACCTCCCGCACTTTGCGGCGCAGCAGTGGAATGCGCGTTGGCGACTGAATGTAGGCAGACGCGGTGAACAGCCCCACGATACGCAGCTCGCCAATCACCGCACCGTCCGCACCATATTGTTTCACCCCGATGTAATCCATGTGGACGCGACGATGTACGCGGCTGATCACATTGGCTTTGGTGATGATCAGAGGATCGCGGGCAACGAGAAACTGGCGCAGCTCCGGTGTCATAACGACCAATTCGCGGTCACGACGAAGAACGCTAACGCCTGGGTCAGCGAGGAGCCCTAGCCCGGCATCGTCGTCCGTCGTCAGATCACCGTTCTCGGGATCGCCGCCGAGGCGATAGTCTCGCGTCCCGAGGAACGTGAAATTGCTGTCCGTGAGCCATTCCAGGAAGGCCACCTGCTCATCGAGCATGCCCTTGTCGACGGCAACCGTCGCCTCAGCCAACTCGCGGGCGGCACGATGGACACGCGCGAGCATCGGTTGCCAGTCAACAACGGCATGGCGGACCTGAGCGAGGATATTGGAAAGGGCGGCACGCAGCTCTTGCTGACTTGCATGCGTCAATGGCCCAACGTGGATTGCGATGTAGCTTTCCTGGCGGCCGTCGCCCCAGTTGGCATCACCAAGCGATGTGACCTCGATCAGCCGCCCGTCGTCAGCGCGCTCGGTCTTGAAAATGGGATGCAGAACGAGAGCCACCTCGAGGCTACGCGCCTGCAACTCGGCAAGCACGCTGTCGATCAGGAACGGCATATCATCGTTGACGATTTCAACGGCAACGCCGCCCGCCACGACCTCCGATGGCCGCGTGGTGACACGGTGCTCGCCGCGTTTGCGAACCGCTATGGCGGAGAATCCGAGTAGCGCCTCCTTGGCTAAAGCCTCCGATGCGATGCCCGTCAAGCTGGATGAATCGGTCGATGCAATGAGCGCCCGGAGAAACACATCACGCCCAGTCGCGTTCGGCGGGCCATTCTCCACCAACGACTCCATATAGGAAGGGTCGGGATGGGAGCCCGGCTCGGAAACCTTGGGCATGGCGCTCTCCCTTGAGCGAAACGCTTTGGTCTTGTGTGCGAACAATCGAGATAATGCCAACATGGGCGCAGAGGCGGCCCTTTCAATGGCTACGCGTCGATTACGCCTGCGCAAACGACAGCGGGCGGACCGCTTGCGCGATCCGCCCGTTCTCCGTTCCAAGCCCAGTCGCGTGCGCTCAGCGCATCAAACCGGACGCCTCGGGCCCGAGCTGCTTCTTCAGGTCCTCGATCTCGTCCTTGAGCTGTGAATTGTTTGTGATCTGCCCTTCGATCTTCCGGATTGCATGCAAAACCGTCGTGTGGTCGCGATTGCCGAACCGGCGCCCGATCTCAGGTAGCGATCTCGCCGTCATCTGCTTCGCGAGATACATACCGATCTGACGTGGCCACACGACCGACCGATGTCGACGCTCGGAGAGAATGTCGTTGCGCGAGACACCGTAGTGACGTGAGACGATCTTGAGGATGTCCTCGATCCGAATGCGACGCGGCTCGCCACTGGCGACAAGATCGCGCAGAAGTCCCTCGGCAGCATCGATCGTGACCGGGGTACGCATGAGTTGCCACTGCGCATAGAGGCGTGTGACCGCACCCTCCAGCTCGCGGCCGCTCTCAGTAAGCTTGTCGGCCACCATCTCGACCACCTCGTGCGGGATCTCGAACGACGGATCGCCGGCACGCTTCTCCTGGATGCGGCGCTCAAGGATACGAACGCGAAGCTCGCGGTCCATGTTGCCAATCTCAGTCACCAGTCCGCGCTGGAGCCGTGACCGCATGCGGTCATTGAGGCGCGAGAGCTGAGCCGGTGGACGAGCCGAAGCGACAACGAGCTGGCGACCGCTATCGAGCAGCATGTTGATGATGTGATCGAACTCGAGCTCGGTCTTCTCGCCGGTCATGAACTCGAGATCGTCGATCAAGAGCATGTCGATCGAGCGAAATCGGTCCTTGAAAGCCATCGCATCTTGCGCGCGAATCGCCTCGACGAACGTGAAGCGGAAACGCTCGGCGGTGAGATAGAGCACCTTGGCGTGCGGCGTGCGGCGGCGAACCTCCCAGGCGATCGCATGCAACAGGTGCGACTTCCCATGGCCTACGCTCGAATGCAGGAACAGGGGGTTGAAGCCCCGGCTCTCGGCAAACACCGTCTCCGCCACCTGCACCGCGCCGGCGTGCGCCATCCGATTGGCAGGACCGACAACGAAACTGTCGAACGTGTAGCGGGGATCGAGCGGCGACCCTTCGAGCCCGTTTACAAGAACGCGCGGAGCGGCCGAGGTGGCCGGGCCGGCAGGCGTGCGATCGGTGCCACCGATCTCAGCCGGCAAGCGCGTGCCCTCGTTAGCAGACTGGCGCTGCGCAACTGCACCTTTGCTCGCCAACGCGCTCGGCTGACGCAGCAGCACCTCGACCTGCTCGACGCCCGGAAACTCTGACACCGAGCAACTCACGAGGACATCAGCATAATGCGATTGGATCCACGTGCGCAGAAACTTGACCGGCACTGTCACCTTCAACAGACGGCCGTCGAAGCTCTGAAATTCGACCGTCGTGAACCAGCTCGTGAACACCTCTTCGCCGAGGCGTGCGCGCAACGCTGCCTTGACCTTGGCGCCACGCCGCGAAAGATCCGCGGCCTCGTCCGCCGGAGCCTCTCCGGCATTGGGAGCAGCCGTCCTGACGGCTTCCTGGTGTGATGGACGGCTGGCTTGTGCCCCTGATCCAGCCTCGTCGAACGCACCGTCTTGAAACCGCGCTCTGCCCCGCTCCATAGAGCCAACAGGGTAAAAGCATCCCTCTTCCGCGCCACGCTCGTCGGAGCGCGATGCGAAGTCCTTATCCTGCATCATCGATCAATTCCCCGCACTACTCGTGAAGCAGATCCCCTGCCCTTAGCCCTCGGGATGTGCCGCACCGCACCGGCCTCCATGCCGGCCTGTATTCCTTTGTCGGCCTACGCAAAACCCTCCTTCCAGCCGACGCTCAGGACTGCACCCACGGCAATCCCTTGGACTTCCAGCCGCCACGAGCACCGCGATGCCTGGCATCGTCGAGAGGTCCCTCAAATCCCTCGGCGACGTTGAAGCAACGCGCGAACCCCGCCTTCAGCATAGCCTGCGCGGCAGACTGACTGCGTGCCCCCGAACGGCAAATAAAGTACAGCTCCGTATCCCGCGATGCTCCGAGCGTTGCGAGACGCTCAGACAGCTCCGTGACAAAGGCCTGGTTCGGGCGGTTGTCCGGAAAGCTTTGCCATTCGACGAGAACAGTTTCCTTGTTGAGCGAGGTGAGATCCGGGAGACCGACAAACGCCCATTCTGCTCGAGTCCGCACGTCGATCAGAACAGCATCGTTCCCCTCGGACAGCCGCCGCCAAGCAGCCTCGACAGGTACATTCTCAGCAACTGGTGACGACCCCGCAACCACTCGCACTCCCTCCTCACGGTACCTTTTGCAGCTAGACAGCGCGAATACCGCGTGACAGCCACAAATCAATCCGGCTCCCCGACCACACACCGATCGAGATAACGCGGCCTACAAATCTACGCGGGATACACGTGGGCAAAATGCGCCCGATACTGGCACTCGAAACGCCCCGGTCGAACACAACTCCATCGGCGCCGCACGCACCGTCGACCTGGGGAGAACTTTAACCAAAACTTAACGAGATGCAAGCTTGCGCAAATCAGTTGAGGTCTTTGCCGCTCAGGCCATGCGACGGGACGTCGCTCCTCGAATAACCTCCGTCGTCCGTTGTGCGACTGTGGAGAACCGCTTGAGAGATATAAGTTTATCGTGCACCTGACGGAACGTAAAAAGGGCGCCGGAAAAGGGCGCCCTTGAATCGTGTTTTGGCTTGCCGAGTTGAAATGCAGGTGTCTGGCTGTCGCCTGTGAATACCCTCGAGTCTTGATATTATTATTTCAACTCAAGGTGTTTGCAGCCGTATCGCTGGTCTCGGGGTCAAGGCGAGTAGTTGAGTCCAGATCACGAACATCTCGCAGGATGCCGAGTGCTAGGCTGATGGCTGGCCCGACGACGAGAGCGCCTTCAGACGCTTGTTCAATCGCGACACCTTCCTGGCAGCCGTCCGCTTGTGGAGGATGCCCTTCTGTGCCGTGCGCATGAGAATCGGCTCAGCAGCCTTGATCGCGGCAGCAGCAGCCTCTGCATTGCCCTCGGCGAGCGCCGTCTCGACGCTGCGCACCATCGTCCGCATCCGCGACCGACGCGCTTTATTCACCTCGGTCCGGCGAAGCGTCACACGCTCAGCGCGCTTCCCCGATTTCGTGTTGGGCATTCCTGGCTCCGTTGCTGGTACGAACTTTGCGATTTGACCTTGCGAGATGTGACCTTGCGATGTGTCTGGCGCGATGGCGGGCCGTGCCGGAAAAGGCATCCATTTGGCAACGATCGCGCAAACGCACAATCCGCCCGTGGGTCGAACCCAGGGCGGCATCTCTTGCGGATGGTCTATAGCGGCGTGCCGACCGCCGGTCAACGACGCCGAGGCCCAGCCAGGGTTGGCAATCAATTGTATCGCCACACTAGGGCTCCAACTCGGTATCCCAGTACAGATAGTCGAGCCAGCTCTCGTGCAGGTAATTTGGCGGGAACAGGCGTCCGTTTCGATGAAGCTCGAACACGGTCGGCCGGTAAGGCCACTGCATCGGCTTCATCCCTGCGTGCTCGGGCATCAACCCGCCCTTGGCCAGATTGCAGGGGGCGCACGCCGTCACGACGTTATCCCAACGCGTCTGGCCGCCGCGCGACCGAGGGATGAGATGATCGAACGTCAACTCGCTCTTGCATCCGCAGTACTGGCAAGAGAACTTGTCGCGTAAGAACACATTGAAGCGGGTGAACGCTGGATAGAGTGCCGGTTTGACGTAGGTCTTGAGCGCGACCACGCTCGGCAGACGCATCTCGAATGTCGGGCTGTGCACCCGGCGATCGTACTCCGAAACGATGTTCACGCGATCCAGGAACACGGCTTTCACCGTATCCTGCCAACTCCACAGCGAAAGCGGATAATAGCTGAGTGGCCTGAAGTCGGCGTTCAGCACGAGGGCCGGGAAGTTTTTCGCGGATGCGGTATGCATGCTCACGAGGTAGCAGTCCTGACAGTTGCCTGTCCGAATCGCACTCGGATCGCCTTGGCTCCGTAATGCATACTAGACATATGTGAGCGTCGTGTGAAGCCCACCAGCCCTTGTTTGCCAACCGCTTTTTTCTGATGTTCGACGAAGACCGGGGCTGCGATCCACTTTACAGGCGCGTGCGGCTGCCGTTGACTGCGGACGAGCCGCTAGCCGATCTCAAACCACGCGCAGCAAAGGCACATTCATGACCACGTCGAAAGGCCGGGCCAACATGCCGCTGGCCGGGATTACCGTGATCGATCTTGGGCAGATTTATCAGGGGCCCTACGCCACGCTGCTGATGGCAAAGGCTGGCGCACGCATCATCAAGGTTGAACCACCGAAAGGTGAGCCTGCGCGACTGCGCGCGATGGTGGGGATGAGCGCCACATTTCCCTTCGCCATGCTCAACTCGAACAAGCAAGGCATCTCGCTCAATCTCAAGCATCCCAAGGGCAAGGCTCTGCTCAAGCAGATGGTCTCCCAAGCCGACGTGCTGATTGAGAACTTCGCACCGGGGGCCATGGATCGATTGGAGCTCGGCTGGCCGATCATGCGCGAAATCAATCCGCGTCTCGTCTACGCATCCGGTACAGGATACGGCCTCGATGGGCCCGATCGGGACAATCTGGCGATGGATCTCACGGTTCAGGCTGCATCCGGCATCATGAGCATCACCGGATTTCCGGACGGACCGCCTGTGAAAGCCGGCCCGGCGATTGTCGACTTCATGAGCGGCGTGCATCTCTACGGGGCCATTGTGACCGCGCTTTACGAACGCGAAATCACTGGAGAAGGGCGGTTGGTGGAAGTCGCCATGCAGGAATCGGTTTACCCGACCTTGGCGTCCAATTTATCGTTTCTCTACAATCGCAAAGGTGAACTACCACCACGGACGGGAAATCGGCACGGCGGCCTGAGCATCGCGCCTTACAACGTCTACGCTACGGCAGACGGGCACATCGCGATCATCACGGTCACCGAAGATCATTGGCTGGGTATCCTCGATGCCGTCGGGCGGCCGGATCTGAAGCACGACCCGCGCTATACGCCGAACCACGAACGGGTAAAGCGCATGCCGGAGGTGGACGACCTCGTCGAGAGCTGGACCAAGACGAAGAAGCGGGATGAGGCGATCGCCATCTTGCGCCAGTTCCGGGTCCCCTCCGCGCCGGTGCGCAACTTGCGCGAGGTAATCAACGATAAGCACATGCACGAGCGCGGGATGCTGGAGGAGATCGATCATCCTGAGCTCGGCCGCATCACTGTGCCGACGAGCCCGCTCCGCTTTCATGGCGCCGATAAAGTCGCGACGACGCCAAGTCCGACCGTTGGCCAGCACAACGTGGAGGTCTACGGTGGATGGCTGGGCCTCACTGAAGGCGAGATCGCGGACCTAAAGACAGACGGAGCGATTTAGCGTCTGCCCTTGCGCCGGCAGCCGGCGCTGCGCCATCCTTATCCGACCATCGAGCACGATCTTCATCCATTCACAGGGCCGGAGCAAACCGACCCAAGTCAGGAGGCACGCCAATGGCCCAAAACACGTTCGACCACATCCACCTTTTCACGCGCGACCCTGAAGGCATGGCAAAATACTTCGCAGACATGCTGGGCGCGGAAGTCATCCGGTCAACGGCGGGCGGCCAGCCACGCATCGATCTCAAGCTCGGCGGCGCCAACATCTTCATCCTTGACGTGTCGGGAAATGCGAAAGCCGCCGAAGGCGCAGCCCACCCCTATCGCGGGCTCGATCACTTCGGGTTGGAATGCAAGGACATCGACAAGGTCTGTGCCGAGCTGAAGGCAAAGGGCGCCAAGTTCACGCGAGGGCCTGAAACAATCCGCCCCGGCACGCGGATCGCTTTCATCGAGGGACCGGAGGGCGTATCGGTCGAACTGCTGGAGCGAGGCCCGCATATCGTCTGATCCGATCCCGGATCTTCATTGGCGCGAGGCGGACAAATGTCCGCCTCCTATTGGTTGATGAAGTCATCAGGGGATTTCCCCGGCAATATCGCCACAGTTGTCGTTCTTCGAGTATATGGTGCGTATAGCCGGTTGACTCGGGACATTGACGACTTACCGAGCGGATCTGATCGGCGGCGGGGGAGCGTCGTTTTGGACCAGAGTGGGGTTGCTTCAGGCATTCTCAAGGCAAGAAGCTGGCTGGTTGGCCGGTCTCGAGCCTTGAAGCGCGTCATCCTGACGACGAACGACCTCATTCTTTTGGCTTTCGCTGTCTGGCTAGCTTTCTCTCTCAGAATGGCCGGGCCGTACGTCCCGCCAAATCGCACCCTTGCGCTTGTGCTCGCGAGTGCCCCCGTTATCGGGGTGATCGTCTTTTATTTCCTCGGCCTCTATCGGCTCGTCACACGCTTCCTCGGGTATCAGGGAGCCGTCCGAATCTTCGGCGGCATCGGACTCGCGACGCTCATCTGGGCCGTACTGCTGCTGATGGCGGTCGGCGCCCGCGACCCCAACATCTGGGTCCCGCGCTCGGTGGTGTTCCTGTTCCCGGTCATTGGCGGCTTCCTGGTGTGGGCCAGCAGGCAGATCGCCGCGCACCTCCTCGTATCCGGACTTCCCGGCAAAGCGGCGCAGGTCGATCGCACGCGAGTGCTCATCTACGGTGCCGGCAGCGAAGGCCTGAAATTGCTGCAGGCGCTTCGCAACAACGCCGATCTCGAAGCCATCGGCTTTCTCGATGACGTGCCAAATTTGATCGGCCAGCACGTAGGCGGTCTCAAGGTCTACCGCGTGAGCAAACTCGAGCGCTTCGTGGCGCGTGATGGCGTGAAGGAGGTCCTGCTCGCTTTGCCGCGGCGGCACCGCAGCGAGCGTCAAGAGATCATCCGCCGCCTCGCGCAACATCCGGTCCGCGTCAAGACGATGCCCGCGATGGAGGATATTGCGACCGGCCGGGTCTCGGTCTCCGATCTTCGGCCGATCGATGTGGATGATCTTCTGGCCCGTGATCCCGTGCCTCCCGACACGGAATTGCTGGCAAGAACCCTCCGCGGGAAATCGGTGATGGTTACGGGCGCCGGCGGCACGATCGGCAGCGAGCTTGTTCGGCAGATCCTGCGGCAGGCACCGAGCCGGCTCGTACTGCTGGAATCATGTGAAGCCGCTCTCTACGAGATCGATACGGAGGTGCGTGACACGCTGGCGCAGCGCGAGGGTTCTAACGGAGATACATTAACGGAGCGAACAATGCGGCCAGAAATCGTGACTGTCCTCGGCTCCGTTGGTGACGCGCGCCTGCTCGACAAAACCATGCGATTGAACGATGTCGAGACGATCTATCACGCTGCCGCCTACAAGCACGTGCCAATCGTCGAGGCCAACCCGATTTCCGGCCTGATGAACAATACGTTCGGCACTCTCGTGCTATCGCGGATGGCCGTCCAGGCCGGGGTGCAGCGGGTCGTGCTCGTATCGACCGACAAGGCGGTCCGGCCCACCAATATCATGGGAGCGAGCAAGCGGCTTGCCGAGCTGATTTTTCAGGCGGCAGCCGCAAGCGCGCCGAAGACAGTGTTCACGATGGTTCGCTTCGGCAATGTGCTCGATAGCTCAGGTTCAGTAGTGCAACGCTTCCGACGCCAGATCCACGACGGTGGCCCCGTCACCGTCACGCATCGTGATGTCATCCGTTACTTCATGTCCATTCCGGAAGCCGCAGGGCTCGTCATCCAGGCCGGAGCGATGGCGCAAGGCGGCGAGGTGTTCGTTCTCGACATGGGCGAGCCTGTGCGGATCGATGATCTGGCACGCACAATGATCCGCATGGCGGGCCTCGAGGTGCGAGACACGGAGCACCCGCTTGGCGACATCGCTATTCGCTATATCGGGCTCAGGCCAGGCGAGAAGCTGTTCGAAGAGCTTCTGCTCGATGAAGAGCGCATGACGAAGACGGAGCATCCACGCATCCACCAGAACCAGGAGCCGTTCCTTCCGACGCCGGTGCTCGAGCGCGAGCTGGCGAAGCTCGAAGCGGCGATGCAGCTCGAGGAAGGCGCCCGGGAAGCGATCCAGGACGTTCTAGCGCGTACGGTGGAAGGCTATAAACCGGCGCTTCCCATCAAGGACGATTTCGAAACCGCAGCGACTTGGATGCCTCCGACGAGGACGCTGCATTGACCCACTTGGTTCACGCGACGTGTCGCCCGCGTCAGCAGAATGCCAGCGCGTCTCTCTGATCTTCGTTCTTGGTGCCGTCGCCCTTGCATGTATCTCCGCGCTCTTTATGCTTGAAAGCCTTCGGGCCCCTCTGCATGCCCCACCGAAGGGGGTAAAGACTCGCCGGCCACGGCCGAGCGCCCGGCCCAGAGATCCCATCGAGGAACCTGACCACATGAAACGTGCTTTTTCAGCCTTTCTCGGGCTCGCTTTGATGTCGGCTGCGGTCGCCGCGACCGTCCTGCCGGATCGGGCTATGGCCGAGGAACCGATCCGCATCGGAGAGCTGAACAGTTACAAGGCGATTCCCGCATTTCTCGAGCCCTACAAAAAGGGCTGGGAACTTGCCGTCGATGAAATCAATGCGGCAGGCGGTATCAATGGCCGCAAGATCGAGGTCGTCAGCCGTGACGACAATGCCTCGCCCGGCGACGCGGTTCGCGTTGCGGAAGAGCTTGTCAGCCGCGAAAAAGTTTCGCTGCTGACGGGTGGCTTCCTGAGCCACGTGGGGCTTGCCATCGCGAGCTTCGCGAAGCAGCAGAAGGTGCTGTTCATTGCGGCCGAGCCGCTCACGGACAAGATCGTCTGGGAGAACGGCAACGCCTATACGTTCCGCCTGCGCGCTTCGACATACATGCAGGTGCATATGTTGGTCGAGGAAGCCGCCAAGCTCGGCAAGAAGCGCTGGGCGCTGGTCTACCCGAATTATGAATACGGGCAGTCGGCGGTTGCTTCGTTCAAGCAGCTCATGAAGGAGCGGCAACCGGGCGTCGAATTCGTTGCGGAGCAGGCGCCGCCGCTCGGCAAGATCGAAGCAGGCGCAGTGGCGCAAGCTATCGCGGACGCCAAGCCCGACGCGATCTTCAACGTGACATTCGGCCCCGACCTCCAGAAATTCGTGCGCGAAGGCACGACGCGGGGCCTCTTCACCGACGTCGCCGTCCTCTCTGTACTCGGCGGCGAGCCTGAATATCTCGATCCGCTCAAAGGAGAGGCGCCAGTCGGCTGGTACGTCACGGGCTATCCATGGGATCAGATCAAGACGCCCGAGCACACGAAATTCCTGGAAGCCTATCGGGCGAAATGGAACGACTACCCGCGGCTCGGCTCCGTCGTTGGCTACTCGGCGCTGAAGTCCGTTGCCGCCGTTCTCGCGAAGGCCGGCGGAACGGACACGGAGAAAATGGTCAAGGCCATGGCCGGGCTGGAGGTCGAGACACCGTTCGGCAAAGTGATCTATCGCGATGTCGACCATCAATCGACCATGGGCGCCTACGTCGGACGGACGGCCGTCAAGGAAGGCAAAGGAACGATGATCGACTGGCGGTATGAGCCGGGCGACAAGCACCTGCCGACGGATGACGCGGTAAAGGCTCTGCGTCCAACGCCTTAATTATCGTATATCACGCACTCGAAAACTCGAAGGCAGGCCCACGGCCTGCCTTCGTATATCGATCGCAGCGTGCGGCCTGCCGCCCTCGGGACCGTGACGTCACCCATGTTCGCCTCGCTCGTTATTCAGACCTTGAACGGCCTAGCGAGCGCATCACTGCTCTTTCTGGTGGCACTCGGATTGACGCTGATTTTTGGGGTCACGCGGATCGTCAATTTCGCGCATGGCTCGCTTTACATGCTCGGCGCCTACATCGGCGTATCATTCTACGAATGGCTCGGCGGCGGCGGACTGGGATTCTGGGGAGGCGCGCTCGGAGCGGCGATAACCGTCGCAATCGTCGGTATCGTCATGGAGGTAACGGTCTTGCGCCGCCTCTACCGGGCGCCGGAGCTTCTGCAGCTCGTTGCGACGTTCGGGATCGTGCTCATCATTAAGGACGTCGCGCTCGCCGTCTGGGGCCCGGAGGACATACTTGGCCCCAGAGCGCCGGGGTTGACCGGAAGCTTCTCCATCCTCGGCAAGCGGATCCCCTCCTACGACGTATTCCTGCTCGTGCTGGGTCCAGCTCTTCTCGCTGCAACGTGGCGGCTGCTCAACCGGACGCATTGGGGCCTCAAAGTTCGGGCCGCGACCGAGGACCGCGAAATGACGGCGGCACTCGGCATCGATCAGGCGGTCCTCTTCTCGAGTGTGCTGGCTCTCGGTGCGTTTCTTGCGGGACTTGGCGGAGCACTGGCGCTGCCGCGCGAGCCTGCCAGTCTCGGCATGGACCTTTCGATCATTGCCGATGTCTTCGTGGTGACCGTGGTCGGCGGTCTGGGCAGCATTCCGGGGGCATATCTCGCGGCTGTACTCATCTGCGTCGTGAAAGCCTGGTGCATCGGCCTTGGAACACTGACGATCGCGGGGTTTACCGTCTCGTTTACAAAGCTCACCCTCGTTGCCGAGTTCGTCGTCATGGCTGCCGTGCTGCTCGCACGCCCGCACGGATTGCTCGGTAGCGAACCTGCCGAGCAGCGCGGTGCAGCTACACAGTTCGCGCCGCTGAGACCTCCGGGCTTCGCACAATGGGGATGGGCTGCCCTCGTATTCGTCGGGTTGCTCATGCTTCCGATCAGCGTCGATCGTTACTCGCTGGTACTGCTCACGGACGTCGCGACGTTCTCGCTGCTTGCCGCCAGCTTGGCGATCCTGATGGGCTGGGGCGGCATGGCTTCGTTCGGGCACGCGGCATATTTCGGAGCCGGAGCCTACGGTGCCGCACTCGCGTCCTTGGCTGGGCTACCGTTTGCGATCGCGCTGATCATTGGAATGCTCGTCGCCACGTTATTGGCGGCACTGATCGGGCGGCTTGCGCTTCAGACGTCGGGGATTTCGCTCGCAATGCTGACGTTGGCTTTCGCTCAGATTTTGTGGGCGATCGCGTTTCAATGGGATGAAGTGACGGGCGGCTCAAACGGCCTCATCGGCATCTGGCCGCCAGCGATACTGTCCGATAAGTCGACCTATTTTCTACTGACGGTGCTCGTTGCTGGCACAGTTATGGCGGGCATCTGGCACCTCGCGCACACGCCCTTCGGATACGCGCTCAGAGCCACACGCGATCATGCACGGCGCGCAGAGGCATCGGGCCTCGCGACCAGCGGACTTCGACTGGCGGCGTTCGTCATCTCGGGCGCAGTCGCCGGGCTTGCCGGTGCCCTTCTCGTCTTCTCGAAAGGCTCGCTCTCGCCGGACGTGCTGGCCATCCCACGCTCGGTCGACGCACTCGTCATGGTGCTTCTCGGAGGCCTCGAGACATTGACTGGACCGGCGGTCGGCGCATTCGTATTCACGCTCCTCTCCGATTGGCTCGCCCGTGCAACGAATTACTGGCAGGCCGT
This sequence comes from Hyphomicrobiaceae bacterium, assembly GCA_050250755.1. Classification (GTDB taxonomy): domain Bacteria; phylum Pseudomonadota; class Alphaproteobacteria; order Rhizobiales; family Hyphomicrobiaceae. The sequence goes on along the minus strand of JBFWOB010000015.1, from coordinate 29,122 downwards.
GCTCGGCGTATGCATCGTGCTGCTGACCATCGTCTTTCCGCGCGGCATCACCGGAACGCTCGGGGGATGGCTGGCGTCACGGCGCGCGTCATGAGCATCGCGCACGCACTCGAGGTTGACGGCCTCACCAAATCCTTCGGGGGATTTCGGGCCGTGGGCGGTGTTTCGTTCTCGGTGGCTCGTGCGGAGGTGGTGGCACTGATCGGACCGAACGGCGCCGGCAAGACGACCACATTCAACCTCATCAATGGACAACTCAAAGCTGACCACGGCCGCGTCAAGCTCGATGGCGCCGAAGTGACCGGGCTCTCACCGCGCGCTTTGTGGCGGCTCGGAATGGCGCGCACCTTTCAAATCACGGCCACGTTCTCGTCCATGACGGTGCGGGAGAACGTGGCGATTGGTGTGATGGCGGCGCGCGGCGGACCATGGCAGTGGCCGGATCTCTTGCGCCGCATGCCGACACTCGACGCAGACGACACGCACCGTCTCGTTGCCGATGTCGGCCTCGAAGCTTTGTCCGAGCGCGTTTGTGGAACGCTCGCCTACGGCGATCTCAAGCGTGTGGAACTCGCCGTCGCGCTCGCGAATGCGCCTCGACTGCTGCTCATGGATGAGCCGACGGCCGGCATGGCTGCGGCTGAGCGCGAGGCGCTCATGAGCCTCGCCGTCAGGGTGGCAAGATCGCGCGGTGCATCGATCCTCTTCACGGAGCACGATATGGGCGTGGTCTTTCGATACGCCGAGCGCGTTCTGGTGATGAGCCGAGGCGAGTTGGTCGCTATCGGCTCGCCTGATGAGATTCATGACAATCCGCTCGTGCGCGAGGTCTATCTCGGTCAAGCCGTGATCAAGGCACGCCCATGACGATCGGCGCCGCGATCGATGGCACGCGAACAACGCCCCTGCTCGAGGTATCGGGACTGGAGGCTAGCTATGGCCGCGCGCAGGTTCTCTCGAACCTCACACTCACCGCCGATGCGGGTGAGGCCGTCGTCCTACTCGGCCGGAACGGTGCCGGCAAGTCGACGACGCTGAAGGCCATCATGGGGCTGGAGGTCGATCGGCGCGGACGCATCATGTTTGACCACCAGCGGATCGACACGCTACCGACCCATCGAATTGCTCAAGCCGGTATCGGCTATGTGCCGGAAGATCGACGCATCTTCGCTGGCCTCACGGTCGCAGAGAATCTGGCAGTCGGTCGCCAGCCGGCGCGGAACGGGAACGCGTGGACCGAAGCGGAGATCTGGTCGCTGTTCCCACCGCTCCAAACGATCGCCGACCGCCGCGCTGGCCACCTTTCGGGGGGCGAGCAGCAGATGCTGGCTATCGCACGCACTCTGATGGGCAACCCGCGGCTGCTGCTTCTCGATGAGCCGTCGGAAGGCTTAGCGCCCGTCATTCTCGATCGCATTGCGACGGCGATCATCGCGCTCAAGACGCGCGGGCTTGGGTTGCTGGTCTCGGAGCAGAATCTCAGCTTTGCACGCGGATTCGCGGACCGTGTACTCATTCTCGAGACGGGCGTCGTGCGCTTCTCAGGCGCGATAGCGGATCTGGATGCCAACCCGGAGTTGGTCACGCGTCATCTCGCGGTTTGATTCTCCCGCGCCTAGAAAGACGCCCCGCCACCGCCTCAGCGATCGATGCCGCCGCTGGCGATGGCCTTGTGCAGCAGCAGTACCGGCACGAGACCGACCAAGACGATCGCCACGGCGCCGACGCTCGCGGCCTCGACCTGCTCGAGGGCGATGAGCGCATAGACGTGCGTCGAAAGCGTCTCGAAGTTGAACGGACGCAAGAGCAGGGTCGCCGGCAACTCCTTCATGGCATCGACGAATACGAGCAGGGCGGCCGTCGCCAGCGCCGGCAGGAGCAAGGGCAGATGCACACGCTTCAGCGTCGACAATGCTGTCTCGCCGAGCGTACGAGCCGCGGCATCGAGATTTGGGGAGATGCGATCGAGACTCGCCTCGATCGTGCCGAGAGCGACCGCGAGAAAACGTACGGTATAGGCCAGCACAAGGGTCGCGACCGTACCCGACAGGATCAGGCCGGTCGAAACCCCGAACCAGCTCCGAGATAGCGCATCGACTCGATTGTCGACAGCGGCCAACGGAATGAGCAACCCGAGCGCCAGCACCGTTCCAGGAAGGGCGTAACCGAGACCGGCCACGCGCACGGCAGGCCGCGTGAAGGCATTCGACGCAACACGGCGCGCATAGATGATGAGCACGCCCAGCACGACAGCAGCCGCGGCAGCCAATGCCGCCAGAACGACACTGTGGACGGCGGCACGCCAGAAGCCCTGCTCCATCGCATCTGCGTAGTGAGTTACGGCATTCGACGCGAGGACCGCAAACGGAATTGCAAAACCCACCAGCGCTGGCAAAAGACACGCGACAAGGGCCGCGAACGCTTTCCAGCCTCGCAGGTCGCCGAAAGGCACAGCACGTAGTCGCCCGCTCGCCCCGTGGACACGCCCGCCGCCTCGCATCGCCCGTTCAGCCCAGATCAGCGCCGCCACAACCAGCAGGGCCACCGTCGCGATTTGCGCGGCACCCGCCAGACTCGATCGCTGCAGCCAAGTTGCATAGATCGCAGCCGACAATGTCTCAACACCCAGATGCTGCACGGCGCCGAGGTCGTTCAGTGTTTCCATCAAGGCTAGCATCACGCCGGCGGCGATCGCCGGCTTGGCGAGCGGCAGGGCGACGAAACGGAACGTACCCCATGGCGGCTGGCCCAGCGTGCGCGCGACTTCGAGGACACGAACGGATTGCTGGACAAAGCTCGCGCGCGCTGTGAGGTACACATATGGATAGAGCGCGGCCGACATCAGGAAGATAGCGCCGCCCGTCGAGCGCACGGATGGGAACCAGTAGTCGGCGGCCGATTGCCAGCCCGTCAACGCACGCAAACCCGATTGCAGAGGGCCGGTGGCATCGAGGAAATCGACGTAGGCGTAGGCAATGATATAGGTCGGCATAGCCAGCGGCAGCACCAGCAGCCGGTCAACGATCGCGTGACCCGGGAACCGGTACATGGTGACAATCCACGCCGAAAGCGTCCCAGTTGCGATCGTCAGGACGCTGACGCCCACCATCAGTGTTACCGTCTCACGCAGCACACGCGGCAACACCGTCGTCGCCAGATGCCACCACGTATTGTCGAGCGACTGTAGGGCAAGCACGATCGTCATCGCGACCGGCAGAACCATCACCGCCACGACCAGGGCGACCGCGGCCGTCCATCCGGGCGAGACAGGCCGACGCGCACGCCAGTCACTCAGGCGCCGGCGGATACCAAGAAAGCGTTGCAGGAATCCCAGCGTCGGCCGCGGTGAACTGGGGAAGGCCATGAATTCCGTCTCGATGGATCTGCCAGGGATGGCAATGGGGGATGCACCTATGCCGTATGCGTCAGCAACGATCGCAAACGCCGCGCATCGCTCGGCAGTAACAGAGAGATTGGCGAATCGCACCTGCAGAACGTCGGCGCCATATCACCAAGGAATGATCTCATTACGGTAATTGACGAACGCCGCACCGCCGGTACCAAATCGCTTCTCGAGCATATCGGTGACGCCTTTGACGCTCTCGGATATCTCGAGCGGTGCATCGGGCCCTCCCATGGACGTGCGGACGACGCCGGGATGAACCGCAAGAATGGTGAAGTCGCCGCGGTCCCTGTAGCGGGCGCGGAAGCTCAGGATCAGCGAATTGAGCGCTGCCTTGCTGGCGCGATAGAGTTCCGCCCGGCCATCGTCGTTGGTCGAGACGCTACCCAGCACCGACGACATGAAGGCGATCGTCGCGCCCTTGGCCGCGCGGCCGATCAGCCGATCCGCCGCGCGCACGGGACTGAACGCATTGGTGATGACGAGGCTGACGATGTCATCGTCCGGGACATCGACCAAAGGCATGCCGCGGCCAACCATGATGCCGGCGTTGAGGAAAATGAGATCGAAGACTTGCCCCTCGAGGCGTGCCGCGAGACCCACCACGTCGTTCGGCTTCGTGATGTCGACCCGTTCGATCGCGAGCTTGGCTCCCATCTTGTCAGCGAGTGCCTCAAGATCCGACGACGGAGAGCGCAGGGTGGCCGTCACGTGCCAGCCGCGCTCCAGATGCTCACGGGTCAGGCCGAGCCCGATGCCGCGGGAGGCGCCGACGATCAACGCTCTTCGCATGTCTGCACTCCTTGAGATTTCGCGCGCCGGACCGATGCTGGCCTCAACCATCGAAGGCCTTGCGCGGCGAGACGTTGCCGGATGTACCAGCCATCGAGCCCGCATCGATCGACAGAACGATACCGGTCACCCAGCGCGATTGATCGGATGCTAGGTAAACAACGCCGTTGCCGATGTCCCAGCCCGTCCCTTCGATACGCAGAAGCGTGTTATTGCGCCGCGCCTCGCGCAAATCGTCCGGCATGCCGCCAACGGCCACCATGGGCGTGTAGACGTAACCGGGAGCGATGCAGTTCACACGAATGCCCTCGGCACCATGATGAGACGCCATCGAGCGCGTCATGTTGACGACGGCACCCTTCGATGCGGAGTAGAACAGGCTCGGGTTGCCGCCGCGAAGGCCATCGATGGACGAAATGTTCACGATGGAGCCGCCGCCCTGCTTGCGCATTTCCGGAATTGCATATTTCGCCATCAACATCATCGAGCTGACGTTGATGCGCATGGCATTGTCCCATGCGGCCGGATCGACTTCGACAGCATTGCCGATCGGGCCGCCGATTCCGACGTTGTTGACCAGGGCATCAACGCGACCCCACGCGTCGACGACGGCCTTCACAGCGGCGGCGCAGGATGCTTGATCCGCGACATTGGCCGAGACGACCATGGAAGTGCCGCCTTCTTTCTCGATCATGGCCCTGGTGGCGTCGGCCCAAGCGACCGTCTCGTCGATGAGCGCGACCTTGGCGCCTTCGCGCGCCAGTAGAATCGCAGCGGCGCGGCCATTACCGATCCCGTCGCCCCGAGAGCCCGCGCCCGTCACGATCGCGACTTTGCCTTTGAGACCCATCTCGGGCATGAGCGTGCTCCCTTCCTAGGATTTATCATAGAGAGCAATCTTGCGGCCCGCCCGCCGCGAGGGCAAGCAGATCAGGCACCGGGCAAGGCGCGATCGACGATGGCGCGGGCATCGGTCCAGTCGATGCCCTGGCCGTATGTCGCGCGCGGCAGTCCGGACAGGCGGCTGGCGATGAAGGCATCGGCGATCAGCGTCGGTCCATGCGCGCGCAGCACGACGCCGGCGGCAACCAGCGCCAGTGTCTCGACAAGCTGGCGGGCGCGCCGATCGAGCACGCGGGGATCGTGCAGGATCGCCTCCACGCGAGCGAGCGCGGCCTTCAGATGCGGATCGGCGTTTGCCACCTCAGCAAGGTCCTCGATCACCAATCGGGCGACGTCCGGCTCGCGCTGTAGCACGCGCAGCACATCGAGCGTCATGACGTTGCCGGACCCTTCCCAGATCGCATTGACCGGCACCTCACGGTAGAGGCGTGCAGCGAGCCCTTCCTCGACGTACCCGTTACCGCCCAAGCACTCCATGGCCTCCGTGACCAACGGTGGAGCAAGCTTGCAGACCCAGTATTTCACGATCGGCGTCATGAGCCGCGCGAATGCCCGCGCGTGCGGATCATCAACGAGATCGAAAGCGCGAGCCAACCTGAAGGCCAAGGCGGTGGCGGCTTCTACGTCGAGCGCCATGTCCGCCAGAACCTCCGTCATCACCGGCGAGTCGACCAGGAAACGGTCGAACACCTTGCGATGCCGCGCATGATTGATCGCGTTGGCCAGCGCGAGCCGCATGAGACCGGCTGAGGACACAGCACAATCGAGCCGCGTGGCCGTGACCATGGGGATGATGGTTGCGACGCCGCGCCCCTCTTCGCCAACCAGCCATGCGTGCGCCTGATCGAACTCGACTTCGGCGGAAGCATTCGAGCGATTGCCGAGCTTGTCCTTGAGGCGCTGGAGACGGAGACCGTTGAGCGATCCATTCGGGAGGAAGCGCGGGGCGAGGAAGCACGACAGACCCGCCGGTGCCTGGGCGAGCACGAGAAATGCGTCGCTCATCGGGGCCGACAGGAACCACTTGTGGCCCGTCAGAATGTGCTCGCCGGTGGCAGGATGACCCGCCGGCTCGGCGCGGGTCGTATTGGCGCGAATGTCAGTGCCGCCCTGCTTCTCAGTCATTCCCATACCGATGGTCGCGCCGGACTTGGCACGCGCGGGAAGGAAACGGCGATCGTAGGTCGGGCTCAGAATACGCGGGAGCCACGCTTCTGCCAGTTCAGGCGCCGCGAGCAGGGCCGGTACAGCCGCATTCGTCATGGTAAGCGGGCAAATGTGGCCAGCCTCCATTTGCGCGGCCAGATAAAGCCGTGCCGCCCTCGTGACGTTGCGACCGGGACGCGGCGCGACATCCTCCTCGGCGGCGAGATGGGACCATGCTTCCCGCGTAAGCCCCGCGGCGACGCTCTTTTGCATGAGCGCGTGGTAGGCCGGGTGATATTCGACGAAATCGCGGCGGTTACCCTTCTGGTCAAACAAATGAAGGGTCGGCGTATGCACATTGGCTTGGCGCCCGAGGTCCAGGGACTCGGCCGAACCACAATCGCGCGCAAACGCAGCCAGCGATGACCAGTCACTCGCATCGGCAGCCTCACGCCGCACGGCTTCCGAGAGAGCCGCATCCGTCGCAAGCAGATCGACGTCCGCAAACGGCGGGCTCTGATTCGTCACCTCGTGCGTTGCGGGCGGTGGCATTATATCGTTCCAGTAATGGTGCGTCTCGCGAGCACGCGATCGGACAGGCCGGCCCATGACACGAGCACAGTGTAGCGCGCGCGGCGCAAGCTCGATCAGATCATAGGACCGCTGATCCTGGGATGCTACCGGAGCAACGCTGGGCTACACGCCACCGAATTCGCCGCGATCCGCCCGACGCGAGAATTCCGTTTGACCACCCGACGCTAGGATGCGGGCCTGCTCGACCCAGTTTTCGCGCTCGATGCGTCCCCTGAAGTCAAGAACGTGGCTGACGCGATCGATGTCGGTCGATGTCCACTTGGCGATCTGCTCGTATCGCGTCACCCCCATCGAATTGAGCTTCTTCTCGATGAGCACGCCGATGCCACGGATGCGCTTCAAGTCATCCAACTCGCCGGGACGAGTGTCGAACGCGCTTTGGCTGCCACGCATGCCATCCGAGCGGACAGAACGCAGATAAGCCACATCGCCGCGTGGAGGTTCCTGATCGGACGATCCGGTAGCGCCAGCAGCAACCGCGACGGCGGGGCGGTCAGCACTTGGCGGCGGGGCCGAAGCTGACGAGTCGGTGGGTGGGGTCTTGGGCTCACTGTCGGTGGGCAAGACGGGAACGGAGGGGCGTGTCGGTACGGCCTCCTTTCCGCCGGCTGCCAGTGAGGCAACGGCCGCCCCGGCGACCGATGCGGAGGCAACGACTGCCGCCCCGGCAGTGGTGGAGGATGGAGAGGGGGCAGGCTTGGTCACCGGAACGCTGGACGAAGCCGTTTGGACGGGCGAAGGCCGATTCGCGGAGCCTTCGGCTGGAGCTGATGCGGGATCAGCGGGCTTCGCCGCACTCGGCTTGGCGGGATCCGATGAGCTCGGGGCGACAGGCGTCGGCGTTGTGGCGGGCTTTGCAGAGGCCACCGCAGGGGCGACCGGTTGCAGAGGTGTCGGCGGTGGCGTCTGGGGCCCGCTTGCAGCAGGCTGCGACGGCGCCTGGGTTGGCGGCGTCGCAGGCTTCGCAGAGGCTGTCGCAGGCGTGGCCGCTTGCAGAGGCGTCGATGGTGGCGTCTGAGGCACGCTCGGAACAGCCTGAGAAGGCGCCTGGGTCGGCGCCGCGGGCTTCGCAGAGGCCGCCGCAGAAGCGACTGCTTGCAGAGGTGTGGACGGTGATGTCTGAGGCGTGCTTGCAGCCGGTTGCGACGGCGCCTGAGCTGATGTTGCTGGTTTCGTGGAAGCTGCCGCGGGCGTGACCGGCTGCGCGGGCGTTGACGATGTCGTCTGCGGCACGTTCGGCACAGGCTGCGATGACGCCTGAACACGCGTTACAGATTGGGGTGGTCTCGCCGTTTCGGTAGCCTGAACGTGTTCGCGAGATGGTGTCGCGGGCTTTGGATCGGGCGACTGATGCGTGGCGGGGACGCTACCCGACGCCGACGCCGGTTTTGCAGGCGGGGTCGGTATCGTTGCTGTCGAGGAGGCAGCTCCTGGTGCAACCCTTGCCGCAGCGGCAGCAGCCGCCATGGCCGCTGCGGTCGCCGTTGCCCCTTCGAGGCCGGCGCGCGGCCCATTCGTCGGTGTTGGCGGCGGTGCGGGCCGCATCGGCGGGGGAGCGACTGGAGCCTTGAGAGCCGTCTCCGCCTTGCGGTCGTCAGCGACGGCCCGCTCGGTAGCATCGGCGAGGCCGAGACGGCTCGAGTAATAGGTGTCCTTGCCACTGGCGAGGATCTGCGCCTGCTCGATCCAGTTCTCCTGCTCGACGCGCCCCTTGTAACCCAAGGCCTGACTGATGCGGGTCACGTCTGCGGGTTTCCAAGCACCAATCTCGGCGAAAGTGCGGATTCCGAGCTTGTGCAGGGTTGCCTCGAGGTCGGCATTGATCATGCGGATGCGCTTCAGATCATCGACGCCCCCGCCAGTCTTGCCCGCGCGGACAGCGGCTGCCGCAACGGCGCCCGGAGGACCGCTCAAAGCGCGCTCGAAACGATCGACAGAACCTGACGACTGATGTGGGCGCACTGGCGGTTGGGGCGGCGGCGTCGCACTCGGAGGCCGTGCAGTCTCCGGTGTGGGCTCAAGCGTATCGGCCCGCCGGAACGCATCTCGGACGGCTGCGGGAACGGGGACCGGTTGCCGCACGACCTGCGGCGGTGGAATGGGCGCCTGCCGCAACGCTGATCCCGCTGCCGCCGCGCCGGCAATCGCGCCCGCGTGCATTGGATTGACAGAGGCAGCCCCGGTAGACGCACTGACCAGGCGGCGGGTGAGACAGGCGATCCAGCACCCGAGCGCATAGGCAAGCCCGAGAAGCAGCAGCGATTGCCATATGAAAGCGGTCATCCGGTTTGATCTCCCCCGAACGCAACAGACGCCAACGGATCAGCCCTCATCTCGTTCGACGCGGCTGCACGTCGTCCAACCCACCACCAGACCAACCGCAAACGCGACTGCGACGTACCAGAAGAGCTGAATGAACAGATAGCCCATGTGACGTTACCTTTTCCCGCTGGAGGTTTTGCCGCGCGACGCGGACGTCACTCCTTCAATTTGACGATGAACTCGATGCGGCGGTTCTTGGCGCGCCCTTCCGGCGTATCGTTCGCAGCGATGGGACGCGTCTCACCGAAGCCGATCGCCTCGAGCCGGCTTGGCTCAACGCCGGCGCGTGACAAATACTCCCGAACGGTGTTGGCGCGCCGATCGGCCAGACGCTTATTGCGCGCGGGCGTGCCCTCAGAGTCCGTGTGCCCTTCGATTTCCACGGTCAGCGCCGGACACCGGTTCGCCGCATCAGCCACCTTGTTGAGTGTGGGATAGCTCGCGGGGTCGAGATCGTAACTCGCGCGGTTGAAGTTTATGATGCCCTCACGCACGACGCGCGACAGGGCTTCCTGACAGACATCGACAACAGCCTTTTTCTCGTTGGCGGGAAGCCTTGCGATGCGTTCAGCCTCAGCCTTACGCCGTGCCGCGGCGTCGGCACGACGGCGCTCTTCCTCGGCCTGCTGGCGCGCAGCAGCATCTGCACGACGGCGGTCTTCCTCAGCCTGCTGACGTGCGGCGGCCTCGGCACGACGGCGGTCATCCTCAGCCTGTTGGCGTGCAGCAGCATCGGCACGATGGCGGTCTTCCTCAGCCTGCTGACGTGCGGCGGCATCGGCACGACGGCGGTCTTCCTCAGCCTGCTGACGCGCAGCGGCATCGGCACGACGGCGGTCTTCCTCAGCCTGTTGGCGTGCAGCAGCATCGGCACGACGACGCTCCTCTACAGCCTGTTGGCGTGCAGCGGCCTCGGCGCGACGACGCTCCTCCTCAGCCTGTTGCGCCTGAAGCTTCTGCACTTCGACAGCGCTCTGCCGCTCGCGATCCAGCCGTGCAATCTCGTCGTTGCGGCGGCGCTCTTCGTCTTTCTGTCGCGCCGCTTCCTCGGACTGGCGACGCGCCGCCTCGTTCGCCTGAATTGCGGCGAGATCCAGGGTGACACGGACGCTCGTATCGCAGGCAGGCCCGGCTTCCGCCCGTATCGATGCCGGCAGCGATTGCGCGAGGATTTCTGTCTCTGTCGTTCCCGTCACTGCGAGATTCCGGTCCGTCAGCACAGCGGCGCCATTACCCAGCTTCTGCAGCGCATCGAAGCCAACCTCGAGACACCGTTGCCAACCAGCAGGCTGGCCAATGCCAAGCTCGAGCTGGTCATTCACGCTCATATCGCCAAATCGCTGGCGGGCCATCGCAACCAGGGCGGCGCGTAAGCCATCGTCGGGCACATAGCCGCTCAAGACAACCTTGCCGTTGCCGATCGCTGCCGAGGTTCGATACGGCGTGATCGTCTTGATGGCCGGTTCACGGCTTCGGATCGCACCATTGGTCTGAAAGGCAGCAAGAATACCCTGCTTCAGCGCGCCTTTCACTTGGTCGGCGCGCTCGGACGTCTCTGCGATACCGTTCAAGGTCACGCTCTTGTCGCGAAGCCGACCGTCACCTTCTTCCAGGCGGCCAAGCTGAACCAGAACCGCGTTGGCGGCCTCGACAAATTGACCCGGAGCGCCTGATGCCGGCTCCATCCGATCGACAATCTTCGCCTTCGGTGCAACACGTCGGGCTGACCGCAGCAGATCATCGTGCACGGCTTCGCTCGGGACGTGACCAGCCAGCAGCAACTCATCGCCGTGGCGTCGAGCCGACCACGTGTAGGGCGATGCGGGCGGTGGACGAACCGTATCGCTCTTCAAGCGAATACCTTGCGGCATCTGGCCAGACAGCGCCGTCTTCACCGCACGATAGCTGGGTGCATCGCGCGCCGTGCCACTGACCGCAATACTGGTGTTCTCCAGCTCGATGCGGCCTTCGCGCAAAAGGGCGAGTTGCTTCAAGCCGAAGCCGACGCCACCCAACCACACATCGATCGGCGGGGAGCCGCGCGCGAGCTTCATGCGGTCGTCAACTTCGAGGCTTGGGAAGTTGGCCTTGACGATGCCGATCACCTCCCGCCGCGATTTATCGCTCGGCACGAACCCATTGACGCGGATGCGGTCGTCCCGCCGTGTTGCGCCCCATTCGTAGCTTGCCGCCTTATCGGCGAGAGTAACGCGATTATCGACGAGGCGGACGCCCATGGTATCCAGCGCGACAGCAACGGCCTTCGCCGGTTCGCTCTCATCCACCGCACGCCCGGAGAGCACGGCATCGCGTCCCTCGAAATGCACACTCGCCCAGCTATGGCCGTCGCGTTCGAGAACGGTGGCCGTGCGCGACGTCAGGTCGGCCTCAATATGCTCGCGCTCGCCGAGGATGGCGATCCAACCGAGCATGAGGATGGGAATAAGTCCCCATAGCCAACGCCACGGATTGCACTTCATTACGCTCTCCATCCCACCCACCGCGCGCAGTCCCAGCTCGGCCGCTCGCGACTACCCCACTCCCCTAGCGCCAACAACACACACGCCGGATCGCCCTGCACCGACAGCTTCGGCACGGTGACGAGGCTGATGTTTGTTGCGCTCAGCGCCCCGCGATCCCCAGTTGCGTCGTCGGTCGCACCGCCAGCCCTACGTGTCCCCACCCGAGGCCAGCAGTATAGTCAATCCGCACGATCGCTCCAATAGCAGCAGCAGACATAGTCCTTTCTGCAAATTGGCATCAGTGCTTCAAACATTCGCGCCCCCCTGCCCGCACAGCTATATGCGCGCATCGAGGTGCAATCCGACAGTATGCCGGAAGCACTTGCAAAGCCTGCGAAACCGAGAGTTCTCCCGTTCAGGGACGATTTCCGGACAGCAGCTTTCGCGACACAACAACGCGCATGATCTCGTTGGTCCCTTCGAGGATCTGGTGCACCCGCAGATCGCGGACCAGCTTCTCGAGCCCGTAATCTTTCAGGTACCCGTACCCCCCGTGCAACTGCAGCGCGTCATTGCATACGCTGAAGCCTAGGTCTGTCGCATAGCGCTTGGCCATGGCCGAGTACATGGAGGCTTGGGGATCGGCCCGGTCGAGCGCATCCGCGGCGCGATAGATCATCAGGCGCGAGGCCTCAAGATCGGTTGCCATATCGGCCACTTTGAACTGGACCGACTGAAAGGCTGCCAGCTCCGAGCCGAACGCCTGTCGCTCGTGAACGTAAGCGCGCGCCTTGTCGAGGGCTGCCCATGCCGCGCCAAGAGAACAGGCGCCGATATTGACGCGACCGCCGTCGAGGCCAGCCATCGCAAACTTGAAACCCTGGCCCTCGACGCCGCCGATCAAGTGGCTGGCCGGAATGCGGCAATCATCGAGGATCACCTGACGCGTCGGCTGCGCATTCCAGCCCATCTTACGTTCGTTTGCGCCGAATGACAGTCCGGGCGTGTCCTTCAAAATGACGAAGGCCGAGATTCCGCTGGCCCCGTCACCGCCTGTGCGCGCGAAGAGAAAATAAAAGTCCGTTGCGCCCGCGCCGGAGATGAACTGCTTCGTGCCATCGAGGACGTAGCTGTCGCCATCGCGACGCGCGGTGGTGCGAAGTGCCGCGGCATCCGAGCCGGCACCCGGCTCCGTCAGGCAATAGGAGGCGAGCCAGTCCATCGATGCGAGCTTCGGCAGCCACGCCGCGGTCTGCTCGGCTGTGCCGTATTTGCCCAGCATCCAGGCGACCATGTTGTGGATCGAAATGTACGAGGACACTGCAGGGCAGCCGTACGCGAGCGCCTCGAAGATGAGCGCGCCATCGAGACGCGACAGCCCCGACCCGCCTTTTTCGGCATCGACGTAGATCGCCGCCATACCGAGCGCGGCCGTCTCGCGAATGACGTCGATCGGGAAGATGCCCTTTTCGTCCCATTCGGACGCACCCGGTGCAATCCGTTCGCGGGCGAAGGCCAGTGCCGTCTCCTGAATCGCAGCCTGCTCCTCGGTGAGGGCGAAATGCATGACACCTCCGAACGTGTTAACGCTTTCCGTGCCGCGGGCGCGACATGCTCCAGCCTGCTGCTCAATTAAACCCAGATTGCACAAGGAGGAAGTGCCAATGGCGGAGGTGCCGCCAAAGACGGAGATTCGGAGCGGGCCGCTCGTGGTGCGGACGCACGTGATGCCCTGGGGCTTTCTTGTCGCGCTGCCGCTGGCGACGGCACTTGCCTGTCTCGGCGCATGGGCCCTCGACACGGGCCTCACCATCGAAGCGAACGGCGTCGAAACTCAATGGTGGCTGTTCAGCGCGATGCTGCTGGGATTTGCGCTGTTCCTCTTCCTGATCGGTGTCGGCGAATTGGCGCGTTACCTGAAGCCCTCCGTCGAGGCGGTTGTCGATGACGACGGCATCACGACCTACGGCATGCTCGGAGCGCGGCGAATCGCCTGGAACGACATCGTGGAAACCCGCATCGACGGCCGCCATCTCTCAATTCGAGCGCGCGGCAAGGGCGCGCCACGGACGTTGCGGCTTCATTTCAATCGGCTCGCCGTGGACCCGGCTCGATTGGTGGCCCGTATCCGGCATCACCGGCCAGATCTGAAACCGCTGCACGGCTCGGCCTAGCGGCGATGGCGACCTGGAAGTGGCAGTCCGTTTTGCTCGCTTTGGCGGTTGCGATCGGAGCCGCAAGCGGAAGCTGGTTTTCGGCCATGCGGTTCGCAGATGGCGATCGCGCGGCGTGCGCGAGCGGCAGCACCGCCATGCGCCGCGTGGAGTTGGTCTTCGGTCTGTCGCGGAAGGATCGCACCGACGTCGGCGACACGGATTGGGCGGCGTTTCTCGAACGCGAGGTGACACCACGATTCCCGGATGGATTGACGGTGATGCCGGCAAACGGGCAGTGGCGCAGCGCATCGGGCGTCATTGTGAAAGAACCGGCCCGCCTCATGCTGATCTGGGCTCACGCTGCGCCGGATCTCGATCAGAGGATCGAGGAAATCAGATCCGCATGGAAACGGGAGCATAACCAGGAAAGCGTGCTGCGCGCGGACAGCCGTGATTGCGTATCTTTCTGACGCGGTAACGGCTTGTCATCAGAGGAATGTCGCGTCGTCGGCGCCGAGAAGGATGCGGCCGACGGCCTCGAAATGCGATGTCCGCGACTGAATCTGCTGCGAGAGCGTATGAATATCGCGAAAGCGGCGCTCAAACGGGCTTCCAGGAAAAATCGCATCGACGCCGGCCAGTTTGTGGACGGTGTCGGCCACCTCGATCGCGCCGTGAATGGCGTTCGCGCAACCGAGCCTGACCCGGGCCCGGTCTTCCGTGCCGATCACGCCCCACTCGTCGGCATTGGCATATATGTCGGCGAGAATCGCCTGCAGGTACGCTTCGGCGGAGGCAAGTCGTGCTTCGGCATGCGCGATCTGCGCCTGGACCAACGCTTGATCTGCAAGACGGCTTTGTCCCCGCGGGGCCTTGCGGGCAGCCAGCTTGACAAGCTCGGCCAACATCTCACGGGCAACGCCGAGCCCAACACCGGACACACCCACAGCATAGAGACCCTGCATGGTGAAGGCATAAAGTGGGCCGGGAACATTACGGCCGGCAGGATCCTCGCGCGTACCCGAGTAGATGTCCGGCACGAACAGATCGTCGACGGTGTAGCTGTCCGATGCGGTGCCGCGCAGTCCGATCGGGTTCCACGTATCGAGAAGCGTTGCACCGCCTGCCGGAAAGAGCAGCGTACGCACTGTCGGCCGGCCCGCCGCGTTGAGCCGCAGCGACCCATCGGGTTCTTCGACGTGCGCGTGAACGCCCATCCACGTCGCCTGCCGGCATCCCGATGCAAAGTCCCAACGCCCGCTGACGCGATATCCACCTGGCACCGGACGCGCATGGCAGCCGTTCGGCGGCCCCCAGGCAATCAGAGCGCGCGGATCGGAGAAGATTTCGGCCGCGGCTTCGGGCGGGATGTGCGGTGCGATCAAGACGGAGCTGTTGGCGACGAACATGTTCCAGCCAACGGACGCGTCATGGCGCGCCACTTCGAGCACCGCGCCCAGGTAGACACCAGGATGGACCTCGCCGCCGCCATAAACCTTTGGCAGAAAGAGCCGCAGTAGTCCCGCCTCGTGCAACTCGGTGAGCAAAGGTTTGGGGATGCGCCGCGTCCGCTCGATCTCGTCAGCGGCGGCACGGATAGAAGGCCCAAGTGCTACCGCCCGAGCCACCGGATCCGCCGCAGAGCGCCAGGATCGCGCCGCGACCTCATCATTGCTTTTCGGCGCGGTTGGCACGGCCCGAACCTCCAACCTCCGTCAGCCCACCACAGGCAGATCCCACGACATCGCTTCGTGACCCGACGCATAGAGGCGGTTGGTCTGGGCCGGGTTACGATTGATGTGCGCGCGCGCATACATCGGATGACGCATCGAGCGCACCTCATGTTCCAGCTTGAAGAGCACCTTGCCCGTCGCGAGATCGGTGATGTCCTCGAAACGGTACTGATGCTGGTCGCTCTCCTCGGAGACGATGCCGCGCTCCAAGAGCCGATTGTAGGGGCCTGAGAAATCGGCAAGGTAAACAGCGACGTGATGGCCGTCGAAAGCCGGCGCGTCGGCTGCTGCAGCCGTCTCGCGAAAGATCAGGGACTGATCGGGCCCGACCGAGACACGAGCGGCCTTTTCTCCATCCACGCCCGTGACACTCGCGGGGCAAGCCATGATCTCGCGATAGAAGCGCGCAATGGCATCCGCGGTGTCGAGCGGCACATCGAGCTGCACATACGGCATACCGAGCCGCATCGCGCCGAAGTCTGCCGATGGCTCATGGATGCGAACACGGTTCCCCCACGGGCAGACTGCCTCCACATAATCAGGCGTCTCCTGGAAGGAAAACTTCGTTCCCTCAAGCTGCTGACGGACGCTCTCGAGACGTTCGAGCAACGCGGCTCTGCCAGGGATGACAATGCCGGTGATGCCGCGCAGCACCTGAGGCTTGCCCTTGGGCAAGTGGAACTGGCTCCGACCGACGTTGACCCACATGTTCGTCACACCCGTCATCAGATACGGGTCGCGCGTCAGGCCCAGACCGCTGACGTAGAACGACGTCGCCGGACCTTGCTCGGGCGTCGTCACGTTGACGTGCTCGAGCAACACGATGTTGCCGAGGTCTTCGACGGTCCGGTCCCATTTGCGCTCTTTCGAGCCACGCGGGTTCGGGGGTGGGTAGCGTCTCACCTGGGTCTGCATGGCGCCGGTCTCCATGACGCGAGGATGCAACTGCACAATGCTCGCGCAAGTTACGCTAGCGCGTCAAAGGACATTTCATATGGAATGTACGCTGGAGCTGCGTTTGTGCACTCGATCAGCCACTAACGAGGGAGGCTGGCCTCGACTGGAATTGCCGGCGTATAATTCCCCATTGCTCCATAGAGGCACAGGGAGGACGCAATCCGATGTCCCGCACCGACGCCACCACCAAACCCATCCCATTCGACACCAAAATCCTCGACAAGCTAATGGAGGATGCCGGCCTCGACGTCATCGTCGCGACGTCGAAACACAACGTGCAGTATCTTCTTGGCGGTTATCGCTTCTTCTTTTTCGACTCCATGGATGCGATGGGCGTCTCGCGCTACCTCTCCGCGGTCGTCTACCGGAAGGGCAAGCCGGACGATACGGCCTACATCGGCTGCGTCATGGAAGGCGGCGAGAAGGAGCTCGGTAAGTTCTGGACGCCGAAAGTCGAGCTCGGATCGGTCGGCAGCAAGGCGACCATGGACAATGTCGCCGCGCACATCGCGAAGCTCGGCGGCATCCGCCGAGTGGGCGTCGAGACCGCATTTCTTCCAACCGATGCAAACGAGAGGCTTCGGCACGGCCTTGCAAATGCCGAGGTCGCCGACGCCAACTTCCCGCTTGAACGCCTGCGCGCGCGCAAGACGCTGCAGGAGGTAACCTATCTGCGCGAGGCCTCCGAGCGCGTGGTCGACGCAATGCAGGTGACATTCCAGAAGCATTGCGTACCCGGTGCAACGAAGAACGAGGTAGTCGAGGCGCTGCGGCGTGAGGAAGTCAGCCGCGGACTGGTGTTCGACTACTGCCTCATCACGGCCGGCACGAGCTTGAACCGTTCGCCCTCCGAGCAACGCATCGAGAAGGGGGACATCATGACCCTGGACTCCGGCGGCAACTGGAAAGGCTACATCGGCGATCTCTGCCGCATGGGCATTGTGCAGGCAACGCCCGACGCCGAGTTGCAAGACCTGCTCGGCTTTGTCGAAGAGGTGCAGCAGGCGGTCCGCAAACCAATCAGACCGGGCGGGCGCGGCGGCGACATCTGCGACGTTGCCGAGCGGCTCCTCGATGCTTCGCCGCATCGAAAGTACACACATTTCATGGCGCACGGCATGGGGCTCGTCAGCCACGAGGCGCCGCGCCTCATGGACTCACCGCGATTTTCTTACGATGGCTACGACAAGGAACGGCCATTGGAACCCGGGCATGTGATCTCCATCGAAACGACAATGGCGCACCCCAAACGCGGGTTCGTGAAGCTCGAAGACACGATCATCGTCACCACGGATAGCTACGAAGCTGTCGGCGACGGCGCGCGCGGTTATACCCCTGCGGGTGTGTAGTTCCCGCAGCGCATCAGTTGCGTTCCCGGACGGACGATGCGGTACTTTTCCGGGAGCGCACCCACAAATGTCATCGCGGGACTTGTTCCCGCGATCCATCGAGAGACAGGCGCATCGGCCGACGATGTTGCTCGGCCTCGCCGCCGGACACGCTCGGGCTGCCCAAACATAATGAGATATGGTCCCAGCAATAGGTGCACACCTGTCCGGTTGAATTCTCACGTCTAGGAGATAGAGCGCAGTTTCGACTGCGTTTCGAGAACTCGCCTATTTCATTGGTCACCACCGAGCATCACCCACACAACGTCATGCCTGCGCAGGCGGGCATGACGCAAAACAAGGCTTTGTCGCGCAAAGTTGAACTGGCAGATTAGCGCAGATGGAGTTCCTTCCATGCTGAACCGGACAGGCGTGCAACGAGTGCCGGGATGACGTTTACTTTTGGGTTTAGCGTTCGCGCGTACTGATGATGCCGGTGCGGGCGCGAAGGATGGCATCGAGCACGACAGACGCATCACCGATGTGATTGGCGAGCAGCAGCACGAGGCGGGCATTGAGACGGTTGCTTTCGTCAGGCGTCAGTCCGCGATGCGCCTCGATCAGCGCGGCGTAAACATCGTCGCCGTGCTTGCCGAGACGAAAACTGGTGTCGAGACCTGTCGGCTTCCCGTCGCCCATCATGACGCCACCCTTCCGCGTGCACGAGCAAAAGCCGCTGCGATGAGCTCTGATGTCGGCTTGCGAAACCGAGCGGCAATGTGTTGATCTGGCCGGATAAGATAGGCGGTGCCCGACTCCGCACTATAGCGACTGGCGACGAAGCCATCGCAATCCTCGATTTCATCGATGTTTCTGGGCATCTCGCCCGGCGGCAAAACCATCAGATGACGCACGCCGGCAGGTATCATCTGCTTTTCGCCGAAACTCAGCAGAACAAAGCTGCCTCGAAGCTGATCGAGCAGCCATCCCTCGTCACCTCGACGATCGCGAACCGGTGCGTCCAGACAAGGACTGCCTGGCGGCAAGCCTCCGGCGAAACCCGGATCGTCCCCGGACTGCAGCGACAATCCATCGAGTCGGCAGGGCTCGGACAGACGGCCGGAGTTGACGAGACGGCGCGCAAACGGCTCGGTGGCTGCCATTGCCAGAACTTCCTCGCGAAAGAGGCGTTCTGCTTCAGACTTCGGCGTCATGAAGCTTGTCGAACGCGCCGAGTTCAGAATGTTCTCGTCGGCGCCGCGGATACGTTCCTCATCGTATGAGGCAAGCAGATCGTCGGGCGACTCACCGTTGATGATGGCCGCCAGCTTCCACGCTAGGTTGTCGACATCCTGGATACCGCCGTTGCCGCCGCGCGCCCCAAACGGTGAAACAATGTGTGCACTATCTCCAGCGAAGACAACGCGGCCGTGTACGAAGCGCTCAAGGCGGCGACACTGGAACGTGTAGACAGAGATCCAATCGATTTCAAACGGACGGTCCCCAACAATCGCCTCGATCCGGGGCCTCACATTATCGAGGCGTCGCTCGATTTCCGGATCGGCATCGACGCCAAGTTGCAGGTCGATACGGTAGATGTTGTCCGGTTGCTTGTGGAGCAGCGCCGATTGGCCGTCATGAAACGGGGGCTCGAACCAGAACCAGCGTTCGGACGGGAACTCCGCTTTCATTTCGATGTCGGTGATGAGGAAGCGTTCCTCGAACGTCTGCCCGACACACGCGAGGCCGAGCAAATCTCGCACGGTGCTGCGGACGCCATCGCACGCGACCAGCCAGTCCGCGTCGACCGCGTACTGGCCTTCGGGGGTCTGGATCACGGCCACTACGCCGTTGACGCCGCTTTGAAGCGAGACGAGGCGTGATTTGAAGCGCAGTTCAATCAAGCCCGGAAACGTGCGCGCCCGATCAATCAGATACTCTTCGACGTAGTACTGCTGAAGATTGATGAAGGCCGGATGCTTATGGCCGGGCTCGGGCAAGAGATCGAAGTTGTAGACCTCATGCTGACGATGAAAGAGGCGCCCCACCTTCCAAGTGACGCCCTTGGCGATCATGCGGTCCGCAACGCCAAGACGATCGAAAATCTCGAGCGTCCGCTTCGACCAGCAAATCGCACGCGAGCCAACAGAGACGCTATCGCCATCGTCGACGAGTACCGATCGCACCCCGTGAAGGGCGAGATCAATCGCCAGGGCGAGACCCACCGGCCCCGCACCGACGATCAGAACTGGGACACGCGTCTGTCCACCGTCGAGCTCAGGCGGACGTACAAACGCGAAGCACTGGTGCTGATAGCGCATTTGTCCCGACCTCGCTCGCGATGATGCAAGAGAGCTATTCGGCCGCTTGCACTTTCGAGGAGGTGGCGTTGTCGACGATCACCGGACTCTCGAAGTAGTTGATCTCGGGCGCTGCACCGTAACGCTCGGCAATCAACTTCTTCCAGTCGGCATTGTAGACCTTGTCGGCCGCCTCGCGGCTTTCCCATAGGTAAACGCCGCCGCCGGTGTGGCTAGCTTCATCGAAGAGGTAGTACTTGCGTACAAGCCCCGACAATCCCTCGTACTTCGGCGCAGACCCACGAAACAGCTTCTCGGCGTCGGCGAGCTTGACCGTGTCAGGCAACTTGAAACGGACGATCGCGGTGATCATGGGACGTCCTTTCCTCGTAGGAGAACTCGTTGCAGGGCAGTCTAACCGAGGTGCGCGCAAGGTCCAGCGGACGGGAACGGCCGCTGGCGCAAGGACAGCGGCGTCCAGCGAATACGACCGCTACTCTTGCGGGAACAGCTCGGTCGACAGGTAACGCTCAGCAAACGACGGAGCGAACGTGACGATGGTCTTACCCGCCATGTCGTCTCGCTTGGCAACGGCAAGCGCGGCGGCGACATTGGCACCTGTCGAAATCCCACCGGGGATTCCTTCGACCCGCGCGAGCGTCCGCGAAACCTCGAAGGCCTCGTCATTGGTAACGGCAATCGTCTCGTCGATGAGCTTCGTATCGAGTACTGACGGCACGAACCCCGCGCCGATGCCCTGAATCTTGTGAGGACCCGGCTGCCCACCTGAGAGAATGGCACTGGCTGTTGGCTCGACGGCAATGATCTTGAGGCCCGGACGACGCGGCTTCAGAACCCGGGCGCAACCGGTAAGCGTGCCGCCGGTTCCGACACCCGCGACGATGGCGTCGACGTTGCCACCCGTATCGGCCCAGATTTCCTCGGCGGTCGTCTTCTCATGAACGAGCGGATTGGCCGGGTTGTCGAACTGCGCTGGAATGATCGCGCCCGGCGTCTCTGCGGCGATCTCCTCGGCCTTTGCGATCGCACCTTTCATGCCCTTTTCGCGCGGAGTGAGCACGATCTTCGCGCCGAGGTGCGCCAGAATTTTGCGCCGCTCGATCGACATCGAATCCGGCATCGTGAGAACCAGCTTGTAACCGCGCGCTGCCGCCACGAAAGCAAGGGCGATACCCGTATTGCCCGAGGTCGGCTCGACCAGCGTGCCACCCGGCTGCAACTTTCCGGACGCTTCCAGGGTATCGATCATCGCCACGCCGATACGATCCTTGACGGAGTGCAGCGGGTTGAAAAATTCGAGTTTCAGGAGAACGTCAGCCTTGGCGCCGGCTTGCTTCTGGAGGCGCGAGAGGCGCACCAGCGGCGTATTTGCGATCGTCTCGACGATGCTGTCGTAAACTTTGCCGCGGCCAATCTTGCCGATCGCTGCCAGAGTCTTGATTTCAGAAGAGTTGGACATGAGTGCTGCCTTTCCGCGATGAGGCTTGACGCCCAAGACGTTCTGGATCCGATATCGTCGTATCACCCGCCGACGGCAAGCAGGCCCGAAGAGCGGCGCTTGGCGGCGTTTCCATTGCTAAACGAATACGCGTTCCCAGTCAGCGTCGTCAGTCGGACGATTTTCTTGTGGCAGTCCCCTTTTGGGGTTCGGCTTTGCTTTCTTTGAGCGCCTCATCGGAAACTGCACCGATGCCGGTAGAACCAAATCCACCGGCCCCTCGCGCGGTCGTGCGAACCGACGTTGCTTCGATGAGGGCAACCTGGACAACGGGAGCCACGACAAGCTGTGCGATGCGCTCTCCGCGCGTGATCGTGAATGGAGCATCACCCAGGTTCACGAGGATCACCTGCACCTCGCCGCGGTAGTCGGCATCGATCGTTCCGGGGCTGTTCAACACCGTGATACCGTGGCGAACTGCGAGACCCGAGCGGGGACGGACCTGCCCCTCGAACCCGGCCGGCAACTCCAGAACCAGACCTGTCGGCACGAGCGCGCGCGCGCCCGGCGCCAATGTTACCGGCGCATCCGCCGGCACCGCTGCAGCCAGATCGAGACCCGCGGCACCCCCCGATTGATAGGCCGGCAACGCGAGGCCTTCGGCGTGCGGCAATCGCACGACGTTCACGTTCGGACGCTGTTGGGTCACCAGTGCCATCACGTGCTCGCCGTCGTCGCTTGGAGAAACTGAGCCGCACGGTTCATCAACTCTCGCGCAACGGCCGCCTTGTCCATCTCCGGCCAGTCTTCGACACCACCGGCCGTGACGAGATGCACGGCGTTGCGGTCGCCGCCCATGATGCCTGTTTCCGGGCTCACATCGTTCGCAACGATCCAGTCGCAACCCTTGGATTTCAGCTTCTTTCGTGCGTGAACGATCACGTTCTCGGTTTCCGCGGCGAAGCCCACGACAAGCGCGGGGCGACGCCCAACGGGCTCGTGCGCGATGGTGCTGAGGATGTCGGGATTCTCGACCAGCTCGAAGTGCGGCGTTCCACTGGCGCCCTTCTTGATCTTCTCGTTCGACGGCCCGGCGACACGCCAGTCGGCGACGGCGGCGGCGAAGATCGCGCAGTCGGCCGGCAGAGCGGATTCAACCGCTGCGAGCATATCACGGGCAGATTCGATGTGAATCACGTCCACGCCTGCCGGATCGGGCATTATCGTCGGGCCGGATACCAAGGTTACGCGGGCGCCGAGTGCAGCCGCAGCCGCGGCAATGGCATGCCCCTGCTTGCCCGAGGACCGATTGGCGATGTAGCGGACGGGGTCGATCGGCTCGTGGGTCGGGCCCGACGTGATGAGGACGTGTCGCCCCGACAGAGGCCCAGCGGCGCCTTGCCTGACGCCTCCAAGCTGCGCTTCGATGACGGCCAGGATCTCATGTGGCTCGGCCATGCGACCGGGGCCAGCCTCGTTGCGCTCGGCCATCTCGCCAGCGTTGGGACCGATAAATCTGATGCCGTCAGCTCGCAGCATCTCCGCATTCCGCTGGGTTGCCGGGTGGCGCCACATGAACGGGTTCATCGCGGGCGCGATTAGTACCGGCTTGTCGGTGGCCATCAAGACGGCGGTCGCGAGATCATCGGCATGCCCACCCGCCATTTTCGCCATCAGATCGGCGGTGGCCGGCGCGATGATGATCAGGTCCGCCTCGCGCGATAGGCGGATGTGGCCGATTTCCCGTTCGTCATCCAGGGAGAACAAGTCCAGGAAAACGCGGTCGCCCGTGAGCGCCCCGACCGAAAGCGGAGTAACGAACTCGGCGGCCGCCGCCGTCATCACCGCGCGCACGGCGTACCCACGCTCTCGAGCGCGCCGGATCAGCTCCAGACACTTGTAGGCCGCGATGCCGCCGCCGATGATCAGCAGGATGCGTTTCTTGGGGTTTGCCACTGATAGCCGACCGATACTGACGAATGGGACATGATCCTAGCATGGGGCATCGCCCGGCGCGAACCCGCCGGTTTGCCATCGCCAACACCCGCCTCGCGGCACGAGTTGCATATGGAGCATTTCGTCCGGAAACCAGTGACAACGAATGCTCTCTCGCGATTTGCCGCTGGTGATAATTTCCAGATCCAAAGAAGCGCGGCGGCCGCAGACTCACCTGAAGAGGATTGCTCTCACCATGACATCCATCGCCTGGCTGCTGCTTGCTGCCATGCTGGTGTTCGACACGGCATCGCACTTGCTGCTCAAGGCCTCGGCGGCCCGCGCGAATGCGGACACGCGCGATATGCACTTCATCCGGCGCATGTTTCGCATACCGATCTTCTGGGTCGCTATTGCGTGTTTTCTCGGAATGATGGTGGTCTGGATCGGCTTCTATTCGGTCGTCGGTCTGGGCGAAGGGGTGATGATGGGCTGCATCACCATCGCGGGCGTGATGATCGGCGGGCGCATCTTTTTCGGTGAGCGGATCACGCCGATGCGCGCGCTCGCCGCCGTGCTGATCGGTACGGGTGTCATTCTTATCGGCTGGGATCGCGGATGAAGCGATTTGTCATCCTCGGCTTCCTGGCGTTGCTCGTGGTCGATACCGCGCAACAAATTCTCGCCAAGGTCACGGGCGGCCGAATTGGAGAGTTCACATTCGATCCGGATTGGCTGCTGCGCTTGTTCAGCGAGCCGCTGCTCCTGGTCGTGCTCGGCCTCTATCTGCTGGCGTTCGTGATCTATTCTTGGCTTCTGCGGCACGCGCCGGTTGGTCCGTCCTATCTGGCGCTCCACGGCTACGTCGTGACCACTTTTCTCATCTCGATGTTTGCGTTCGGAGAACGCTTCACTCTGCTGCAGCTTTGCGGGTGTGCTCTAATTGTGGGCGGGATTGTGTTGCTGGCGGTGACTGAGGAGCTTTAGCCTCGACGCCCGGCTGAGGTTTGGCGGAGACGACCCGTTGCGTCACGTCGCGCTTGAATAGAAGAGCGAACGGAATTGCGCACGCTGCAACGATCGTAAAGAGCCCGAAGGCATTGATATAGGCGATGAGCGATGCCTGGCGGTTGATCTCGCGCTCGATGCGCACAAGGCCGGGCATTGTTTCCGCATCCCAGGCGCCCATCACCCAGGGTAATCCCAGTACCGGATTGAAGGGGTTTATCGCCTCGACAAGGCGCGAATAGTTGCCGCCCGTCGAGGCCACGATCTCGGCGAATGTGATCGAGATGAAGAGGCTGGAGGAGATATTGCGCAAGAGGTGGAAAATGCCGAGCGCCTCCGGCCGTACGCGCGGATCGAGGTCCGAGAACGCGATGATCGAAAGCGGCACGAAAACGATTCCGATGCACAGGCCCTGAACGATGCCGTTCAGGGCCAGTTCCCAGGGCGTCACGTCGAGATTGATGTACATGAGCCAGTAGCCACACAGAGCCAATAGAAGGAAGCCCGTCGCCATCGACAGGCGCGGGTCCAGCCGATCGATCCACATCGCCGCGAAAAAGCCAATCAGCCCGCCGACACCGCGACTGCCGATCACCCAACCGACGAGCGCGTCCGGATAGCCCATGTGCTGACGCATCAAGGTGGGCAGAATAACCATCGGCGTGAACGACAGCATGCCGAATGCCGACACGACGATGAAGCCAAGCACCAGGTTGCGGTTGGTGAGCAAGCGCAAGTCGAGAAAAGGTTTCTCGTGTGCCGTCAGGCTGTGCATCAAAAATACCCAGAAGGCGAGCACGCCGACGCACGAGGCAATGACAAGCTCTTGCGATTCCATCCAATCGAGGCGCGGACCACGCGCCAGTACGTATTGAAGGCAGCCGATCGCGATCGAGAGCGAAAGGAACCCCGTCCAGTCGAGGCGGACGTTGCCCGTCTTCTGGTCCTTCGGCAGCAGCAGGAAAAGGCCCATAAACGAAATCAGGCTGACCGGAACCAGCATGAAGAACGCCCAGCGCCACCCCAGGTCCTCGGCGATCTGCCCCGCGAGCGCGGGGCCGATGATGGGCCCGAGGATGGTGCCCATACCGTTGATGCCCATCACGAAGCGGTGCCGCTCCTTGGGGAAGATGTCGAGCAGGATCGATTGGGCGAGCGGCACCGTCGGCGCACCGATCGCGCCTTGTACGATGCGCCAGAAGATCAGGCCTTCGAGCGATGGGGAGAGGCCGCACATCAAGGTCGCAAAGATGAAGCCAGCCACGCACGTGCACATGGTGTTACGGCGGCCGAAACGGGCCACGAGCCAGCCCGTCATCGGGGTCGCGATGGCGATCGCGAGGATGTTGAAGGTAACGATCCAGGATACCTCGTCAGGCGTTGCCGACATGGCGCCCTGGATCTGCGGCAGTACGGTCGAGACGACGAGGATCGTGGTGAAATAAAGGGTCACCGTGAACATATTCGACACCAGAATCGCCCCCCGTCGAAAGGGGGTCAGCTCGGGATTGTCGACAGGGCTCGTCATGCGGGCGTCTGGGGTCCACGGGCAGTGAACCGGTATGCTTGCATTGCAAGACGGCCGTTGCCTAGCGATTCAGCATTCGTGCCTATCGATCTGCCTCCCTTGGCGCCCCGGCCCGAAAAGCGCATCATCAAAGCGCACGATCCGGCAGTGAGAGCCGGTCATTCAAAACGAGAGCCATCGGAGGAAAGCGCTATGTCGGTCATCCTGGGCACGGGCGAGCACCGCTACCGCGTCGTCGAGAGCTGGGCGAAGCTGCCCGACGGCTGGGAATTCATGGACTGCGCGGCGGTTGGCGTGGATTCCAAGGATCAGGTCTACGTGTTCAACCGCGGCGAGCACCCGATGATCGTGTTCGACCGGGACGGCAATTTCCTGAGAAGCTGGGGCGAAGGCATATTCAAGCGCCCGCACGGCTTGCACATCGACAAAGACGACATTCTCTACTGCACCGATGACGGCGATCACTCGGTCAGAAAATGCACGGCGGACGGCAAAGTGCTGATGACGATGGGTGTACCGGGCCGCCCGGCACCGTTCATGTCGAACGAGCCGTTCCATCGGTGCACGCACACGGCATTGTCACCCAAGGGCGAGATCTACGTGTCCGATGGCTACGGAAACTCGTGTGTTCACAAATTCTCGCCGGACGGGAAATTGCTGCAGACCTGGGGTCACACCGGCACCGGCCCTGGCGAGTTCAACCTCGTGCACAACATTGTCACCGACGATGACGGCTGGGTCTACGTTGCCGATCGCGAGAACCACCGCGTGCAGGTGTTCGACGGCAATGGTCGCTACGAAACGGAGTGGCGCAACCTGCATCGGCCATGCGCGCTTTACTGCTCGTGTGGGAAAGGCACGACAAAACCGACGTTTTTCGTCGGCGAGCTGGGCCCCGGCATGCCGGTCAATCTCGCCTACCGTAATCTCGGCCCCCGTCTGTCCGTCGTCGACCATGAGGGCAAGCTGATTTCGCGCCTGGGAGGCACCGAGGGGCCCGGAACGGAGGTCGGCCGCTTCATGTCGCCTCATGGGCTCGCGATTGACTCGCATGGTGACATCTACGTCGGCGAGGTCGCCTATACGAACTGGCCAACCAGCTTCCCCGGCAAGACCATGCCGCGACCGCTACGCTCTCTCCAAAAACTCGAGCGCGTGCGCTAGTTCATTGTCTTCCGCGCGGGATGCGCAAGCTTCCGCGCCGATGATATCAGACGCTGCTCCATCGAGGCTCCCATGCGGCCCACCGCTCTCGACGAGACGAGACAGAACGTCGGTGACCTGTTACGGACGCACCTGCCGGCCGGTTGGGGATTTCGCCCGGTGCTGAGCCAGCGCGCAGAGCATCTGCCGGATCACGAGATCACGCCCAATGATCTCAGTTGGCTGATCTGGCGACCACAGGACATCGGCAACCGTTCGCGCTGCTATCGACTCGAGTTGGTCGGCACCTCGGGACACGAGTTCGTCATAACGCACGGAAACCTCGACACCGGGCCAGGACCTGCTCCGGAGCGCGCGACGGTCTTCACGACATGGACCGCTGACCAGATCCTGTCCAAGATCGTTCGCGGCCAAGGGAGCCACGGACCAAACCGATACGGGCGCGGCTGACGTGTTTGCGCGCGTCTCCGACGAAACGAAAAGCGCCGCTACTCCAATGGAGTAGCGGCGCTTCGCGCTTCATTCGCGTTTGAAGGTTTAATAGCCTTCCTTCAGCAGCGGGAAGGCCGGGAATGGGCCGGAGCGCACGATCGGCGTAGCCTTAGTGATGTAGCTACGATCGAGCTCAGCAAACGACGTGACACCGAGCAGGCCAAGCACGGAGATGATCTCGGTCTCCAGAATTTCGAGCATACGCACGACGCCCGCCTCGCCGCCCGCCGCCAGAGCAAGGCCCTGCAGACGCCCGAGACCCACAGCGTCCGCACCCAGGATCATCGCCTTGACGATATCGGTGCCGCGCATGAAGGCGCCGTCTACGACCACCTTTGCGCTTCCCTTCAATGCGTCGACCACCTCAGGCAGCACCTCGATGCCGCCGAGACCATGGTCGAGCTGCCGGCCGCCATGGTTGGAGACGTAGACAACCTCGATGCCATGATCGACGGCAATCCGTACGTCCTCGGCGGTGGCGATGCCCTTAAGGATAAGCGGCAGCTTGCAGTTCTTGCGGATGCGCTTGATATCATCCCACGAGAAGGCGGCCTGGAAGGGATCACTATGGCCCTGCCCGCCTGACGCGCGGCGCGCTGTCGGCTTGTAGCGCTTGGCAAGATCGCGCTCGCGGCGGCCGTAGTAATCGAGATCGACGGTCAGCGCCACGCCGGCGTATCCGCACTCGACGGCCGTAGCGATGCGAGAGTCGACCCAGTCCTGATCGCCGCGCACGTAGAGCTGAAACAGTTTTGGATAGTTGGGAACAGCCTTGGCCACGTCCTCGAGCCCCGGCTTCGCGACCGAGCTCAGCATGTGCATTACGCCGAACTTCTCGGCCGCGCGGCTCGGCCCCAGGACGCCATCCTTGTGCAAGTCCTGAAGCGACCCGATCGGTGCCAGGATCACCGGCAGGCGAAGATCGTGGCCGAGGAAATTGGTGCGGGTCGACACGTTGGAAACGTTACGCAGGACGCGCGGCCGGAACGCGAGGCTGTCGAGGCCCAGGCGATTGCGGTCGAAGGTGGTCTCGGTCTCGCCGGCCCCCATCAGGTAGTCCCATGTCTCCTTGGTCAGCGCCGCCTTGGCGGGCGCAACCAGTTCGTGCAGGACCTCGAAATCAGGCGTTTCCATAGGGTTCCCTCGAAGCTTGAGCGTCAATTGTGCCGGCGCGCTCGATAGACCCGGGGGAGGGATGTGGCAAGCGTAGTGTGTACTTGGGCTAACGGAATGCAGCAGCGCACATGGCATTGCTTCCGGAGCTGATCGTGCCTCGATCAGGCCATCCAATCGAAGAATAGGTCCTCGCGACGAGCGCAATGCTGTCCGGTTGAGTTTTGATGGACAGGGCGCATGGCGCTGATTCTTCTGTGATTCGCGAGCTTGCCGGCTTCGTCGAACACGGAAGAGAGCAGCGCCATGCGCCACCAGAATACGCTG